>ONIL01000035.1 GCA_900317835.1 uncultured Prevotellaceae bacterium
GACGGTGATCCCGAGGTAGCTGCTTCGGGTGCTGGTGTCGGTGGTTCGTCTTCGGTAGGCTTCGACTACTGCGGCGTTCCTGCTACCCGCCAGTATGCACTGGGTATCAACCTCGTGTTCGGTACCGATCTCGCAGCTCCCGCTCGCGTGAACACTGCCGAGCTCGACCTGCTCAACGGCCAGATCAACGACCTGCGCAACCAGCTCGCTAACGCTCAGAACGCCAGCAACGCCCGCATCGCTCAGCTCGAGAACGACCTCGCTGCTGCCAACCGCGCTCTGGCCAACTGCAAGAACGACCTGAATGCTGCCAAGAATATCGCACCCCAGGTGATCGATCGCAGCAAGCAGTTCATGAACGTGCTTGTTCACTTCCCCGTGAACAAGACTGGTATCGGCGCTGACCAGCGTCCCAATGTAGAGCGCGTTGCTGCTTACATGAAGAGCCATCCCGAGGCTACCTGCGAAATCAAGGGTTATGCCTCGAAGGAAGGTCCTGCCGACAACAACATCAAGCTCGCTAACGGCCGTGCCGCCAGCGTGAGGGATATGCTCGTGAACAAGTATGGTATCGCTGCCAACCGCATCAAAGCTGAAGGCCAGGGTATCAGCGAAATGTTTGACGAATTGAGCTGGAACCGCGTTTCCATCTGCGAAATCATCGTGAAGTAAGTATTAACTGACTAAAAAAACAGATATAATATGAAATCATTGAAATCAATTATACTGTGCGGTCTGGGAGTTCTGGCGGTTATCGCTGACCTCTTGCAACGACTGGCTTGATGTGAACGTTGACCCCGATAGCCCTTCGGCCGAGTCCACGACCTATGACCAGCGTTTGGCGCACATTGAGTTCTATACCAACAGCGGCTTGCAGTTCGGCGCATGGCGCACCACCATGGGCATGGGTGACTGGACCCGTAGCGCCACCAATGGCGGTACCTATATGCAGGCCTCCTATTGGCATCCCGTTGATGGTCAGGTGACCACCGTTTATCAGTGGTGGTTCGTTGGCGCTTATGCCAACGTGCCTGACATGATCGCTAAGGCTGAGGCTGTCGAGAACTGGCAATTTGCCGGTGCTGGCTACCTGATTAAGGCTTATGGCTTCATGGCCATGACCGACCTCCATGGTGAGATGCCTTACACCCAGGCAGGCGCTGAGCCCGCTACTCCCGAGTATGACACGGGCAAGACCATCTATCTGGGCTGCTTTGAGTGCATCGACAAGGCCATCGAGTACCTCGAGAAGGGTCAGAGCCAGGATCCCAACCTGCCCACGCTGGCAGCTGGTGACTGGTGGAACCACGGTGACCTGAACAAGTGGATCAAGCTCGCCTACATGTTGAAGGCCCGCTGGATCAACAAGTTGAACAAGAAGGGTGCCGGTAGTTACAAGGATGGTAAGTATGATGCAGACGAAATCCTGCGCTGCCTTGACAAGGCTATGCAGAGCAACGCCGACAATACCATCGTTAACCACACCGACGACAACGGCGCAACCCACGACAACCTGGGTTGGGATGAGCCCGTTGACTACTCGCCCTTGTTCTCGGTTAGCGGTATGAATGCTGGCTACATGGCTACCAAGATGCTCTATGACAACCTGACCAACTTTGCAGGCAAGGGCGTCGAGGATCCCCGTGCCGACCACATCCTGCCTTGGGCTTACAGCCCCAACAAGGATGACAACAGCCGCACCGACGTGAAGTGGGTAGGCAACTGGCGCCGTACCTTGGGCGTTGACATGGCTAGTGAAATCTTTAGCCAGGGTGGCCCGTTGCGCGCTATGTTCAATATTGCCACTAATAGTTGGTACATCAGCTCGGCTAACGAGGAGCGCCTGGGTGATACCGTCTATATCGAGGGTACTAGTGACTGTAAGGGTTACTTCGCTAATCCCAGCATCCTGTACTGCCGCGCCGGTAGTGGTCAGTTCCAGTCTGCTGAGTCAGGTACTTTCTATACCCGCGTAAGTTCACCGACCTACATCGGCACCTATGCAGAGTGCTGCTTCATCAAGGCCGAGACCCTCTTCAAGAAGGGTGACAAGGCTGGCGCTTACAATGCCTACAAGGCAGGTATCAAGGCCAGCTGTGAACTGATGAACGAGAAGCTGAAAGTATGGATTGCTGAGGATCCCAGTCTTGCTGACTGCCCGTCATTCACCCCGATGACCGATGATGCCATCAACAACTTCCTGAACAACGGTATCGGCACTCAGAGCGAGCTGACCCTGGGTCACATCCTCACTCAGAAGCGTATCGCCCTCATGTTCTCTTATGAGATCTGGAACGATATGCGCCGCTATGACTTCGACAAGAACATCTTCTTCGGTTGGTCAATTCCCGCTCAGCACTACAAGGTAGCTGCCGCTATGCTGGCTATCCCCGAGGGCAAGCAGTATCGTCGCTGGCGTCAGTGCTCACACGAGTACAACTACAACAGCAAGAACCTGCAGGCCATCGGTGCTCAGGTTCCCGGCGCCCGCATGACCGACGGCGAGGGTAACGAAGTGATGTGGAACCGTCAGGATGACGCTTGGACCATCCCCGTATGGTGGGATAGCGACCAGGAGTAATCCTCCACATTAGGATTCATCAATAAAAACGTCCGCCGAGGCTTTTCGCCCCGGCGGCGTTTTTTGAAATCGGATACTTTCAGTATCTTTGCCACATCATTTGAGGATATGGAACTGGAGAAATTGGATTTCGCAAGACCTCTGGTGGACGTTGAGGCATTCTCGACCACACGAGGCGAGGTGTCGGGCAAGAGCGCCTATTCGGGTGTGAACTTGTGTGACTATGTGGGTGATGATGCCCTGCGGGTGCTGGACGCGCGGCTGACGTTGGCCATGCAACTGGGTATCGACTTGGATGACCTGGTGATGCCACGGCAGACGCACTCGTGCCGTGTGGCAGTGATCAATGAGGATTTCCTCTCACTGGATATCGAGAAACAAGAGGCTGCGCTCGAGGGCGTTGACGCTCTGGTGACGCCGCTCAGCGGTGTGGCCATCGGAGTGAATACTGCCGACTGTGTGCCGATTGTGCTTGCCGACGAGGCGGCTGGCGTCATTGCTGTGGCTCATGCGGGATGGCGCGGAACGGTGGGCTGCATCGCCCGTGCCGTTGTCGAGGAAATGTGCCGTCAGGGTGCTCAAGCCGAGCGCATAGTGGCCTCGATGGGCCCAAGCATCTGCCAGGACTGCTTTGAAGTGGGAGACGAAGTGGTGGAAGCCTTTGAGAAGGCCCGATTTGATCTGGGGACCATTGTGGCGAGGGATGCATCCACTGGCAAGGCCCATATCGACCTGCGTGCCGCCAACCGTGACGTGCTGATTGCCGCTGGCGTTCCTGCAGGCAACATTGTCCAGTCGCAGCACTGTTCGCGTTGTGAACACGGGCGTTTTTTCTCGGCCCGGCGTTTAGGTATTGACAGCGGCAGGACGTTTACAGGAATCTACCGCAAATTACGATAAGTGTTCGAGTAGAACTAGCAGTGCCATTAAGAAAGCAGGCCAGAGGTCTGCACAAGGCTGTAAGCCTTGACTAGCATAAACCCCAGGGCGCACAGGTCGAAAGACCTTGTGTGGCCTGGGGTCTTTCGGCTAGGAATGGAATGGGCCCCGTAGGGGGCCACTTAGGTCAGACGATAGTCATTCCACTCAATTCCAGCGTTTAGTATGTGTTTACGATATTCATTTTCAAAGGTCTCCCGTTGATGATGAGTGCGCTGGTTCCTGATGTATTCGGCCACCATTTCCTTATCACGCAGTGCATAAGTGAAAGCCCCATACTCTTTCCCCCATCCTGCGAATAGTGGAAAAGACTCGCGATTTTGTTTGATCCACTGGCTTGTTGACAACTTGATGTCTCGTACGAGATCAGATAAACGCACCGATGGATGGAGATTAATCAACAGGTGAATGTGATTCTCAATGCCATTGATGGCAAAGAGTGTCGATTGGGAGCTCTGCACAACACGCGCGATGTAACGATACAACTGGTCGCACGAAGTGAGGGGCAAGGTCATCTCGCGCCTATAGGTATTGATAACGATATGATAGATGGCTGTTACTGCACTCATAATATATCAGTTTTGAGATGACAAAGTTACTATAAAATATAGAAGAGTGCAAAACTGAGCATCGCCTCTTGTGAGTGGCCCCCTACGGGGCCCGAGCTGGATAGAGTCATTGTCACCAAGCCACGAGGACCTTCGGCCCTCGCGCCATGGTGTTAGTTCAAGCTGAGGCCGCTGGCCTCATGCAGACCTTCGGCCTGCTCGGCTAGCCGATTTTCATCATGAATAGTTTAGGGATGTTCGCCAAGGGGCTGATATTTGGTCAACTTGCTTGCTAATAGTGAGTCCTTAATTAGCTTTGGGACGATAAAATACAGTGATGTCCGCCTCACAAGAGGCGGACATCACTGTATTTTGTTTTAAACTGTTCGATTACAGGGTGGCGTCGCTCTCCTGGAAGGTGGTGGCGCGGCGCACGTCGCCCGTCTGGTAACCCAGCTTGAACCATTTCATGCGCTGGGCGCTGGTGCCGTGGGTGAAGCTCTCGGGCTGTGCATAGCCCTGTGCACGCTTCTGCAGGTAGTCGTCACCGATCTTCTGGGCGCAGTCGATAGCCTCCATCAGGTCCCTGTCGCTGATGGAGTTGAAGTAGCGATTCTCATAGTGTGCCCACACGCCGGCATAGAAGTCGGCCATGAGCTCCAGGCGAACGCTGTACTTGTTGGCGTTGGTCTGATTGGTGGCCTGCATGCGCTGGTGTGCCTGGTCGAGTGTACCCATCAAGTACTCGATGTGGTGACCCACCTCGTGGGCGATAACATAGGCCTTGGCAAGGCTGGAGTTGTCACCCTGCACACCAAGTTGCCTGTCCATTGTCTGGAAGAAAGCCAGGTCCAGATAAACTTTCTGGTCACCCGAGCAATAGAAGGGGCCCATAGCAGCCTGGCCCTGGCCGCAAGCAGTCCGAGTGGCACCCGTGTAAAGTACCAGTTTGGGAGGGGGGTATTGGCCGATGCCATATTCCTTGAAAATCTGGGCCCAGATATCCTCGGTGCTGGCAATCACCTGGCTGGCAAATACAGCGAGTTCCTCTTCCTCAGCTGTTGCCACATGACCGTTTTCAGTCTGGATAGCCGATCCGCCCACCTGTTGTATCACGTCGCCGATATCGCCACCCATCAGCAGGGCAATCAAACCAGCGATAATCAATCCGCCAATACCGCCCATGCCCACTTTGGTGCCTGTGCTCATACCACGGCGATCTTCAACATTTTCGCTTTCGCGTCTTCCTTCGAGTCTCATAGTATAAATGATATTTTAGTTGTTAGTATTCTCTTCTAAAGAGTGCAAATTTAGGAATTTTTTTAATAATCCTTCATAAACTGATGATTTTTTCTCATAAATTGCAATCGTTTTCAAGGTCTTGCAGCAAAAAAAATGCCAAAAAGCGCATTGAATGACAGCAAATTTGTACCTTTGTACTCATCACAATCACCAATCAAGAACTGTGCATTATGAGAAAGAAAAAGAATCTTGCGATTATCAACGATGACCCGTGGCTGGAGCCTTATAGCGATGCCATCAACGGGCGCCATCAGGATGCCTTGAACAAGTTGGCAGAACTCACAGGCGGCACCGGCAATCTGGTTGAGTTTGCCAACGCCTATAACTACTACGGCCTTCACCGCACTAGTGATGGCGGTTGGGTATTCCGCGAATGGGCACCCAATGCCACCGAGATTTACCTTGTCGGCCAGTTCAACGATTGGCGTGAGTGTGCCCCCTACAAGCTCAAGCGCCTGGAGAACGGCAATTGGGAAATTGTGCTGCCCCAGCGTGCTATGCGTCACGGCGACCTGTACAAGTTGCGCGTGCACTGGCAGGGTGGGGAAGGTGAGCGCATTCCGGCCTACGCAACGCGGGTCGTTCAGGATGAGAAGACCTATATCTTCTCGGCTCAGGTTTGGTCTCCTGAGGAGGCTTACGAATTCAAGGTAAAGGACTTTGTGCCCAACACGTCACCGCTGCTCATCTATGAGTGCCACATCGGCATGGCGCAGAACCGTGAGGGCGTGGGCACCTATGAGGAATTCCGTGTCAACGTGCTGCCCCGCATTATTGCCGACGGCTACAACGCGATCCAGATCATGGCAATCCAAGAGCATCCCTATTACGGCTCTTTCGGTTATCACGTGTCCAGCTTTTATGCCGCCTCGTCCCGTTTCGGCACTCCTGAGGAATTGAAGCATCTCATCGATGATGCCCATGCGGCAGGAGTTGCCGTCATCATGGATATCGTTCACTCCCATGCCGTGAAGAACGAGGTCGAGGGCCTGGGCCGTTTTGACGGCACAGGTGACCTGTATTTCTACGGTGACGACAAGCGCGAGCATCCCGCGTGGGATTCCCTGTGCTTCGACTACGGCAAGAACGCTGTGCTCAATTTCCTGCTCTCCAACTGCAAGTATTGGTTGAAGGAGTATGGGTTTGACGGTTTCCGCTTCGATGGCGTGACGTCGATGTTGTATTACAGCCATGGTTTGGGACAGGCCTTCGGCAGTTATGACGACTATTATAATGGTGGTGAGGACACCAATGCCATCACCTACCTCACACTTGCCAACGAGCTCATTCATACCGTGAATCCCAATGCTATCACTATCGCCGAGGAAATGAGCGGTATGCCTGGCTTGGCCCGAAAGTTCAAGGACGGTGGCATCGGCTTTGACTACCGCATGGCGATGGGCATCCCCGACTACTGGATCAAGACCATCAAGGAACGTAAAGACGAGGACTGGAAGCCGACTTCCATCTTCTGGGAACTTACCAACCGCCGCGCCGACGAGAAGACAGTATCCTATGCCGAAAGCCATGACCAGGCACTTGTGGGTGATAAGACGATCATCTTCCGCCTGATAGATAAGGAGATGTACTGGCACATGATGACTGATGACCATGATGGTACAGTTGACCGTGGCATGGCGTTGCACAAGATGATTCGCCTGGTGACGGCATCGCTCATCAACGGCGCCTACCTCAATTTCATGGGCAATGAGTGGGGGCATCCTGAATGGATTGACTTCCCGCGCCAGGGCAATGGATGGAGCTACAAGTATGCCCGTCGACAGTGGGATCTTGTGGATCGCGAGGACCTCAAGTACCAGTTCCTCAACAACTGGGACAATGACATGATCCACCTCATCGGCAGTGTGAAGAATTTCCAGAAATTGCCGGTGCGCAAACTTTGGGACAAGGATGATGACCAAGTGCTGGCTTACATGCGTGGAGATCTCGTGTTCGTGTTCAACTTCAGTCCCAACCGATCACATGTGGACTATCCTATGCTGGCACCCGAGGGCGAATATCAAGGTGTGTTTGACAGTGATGATGCCCGTTATGGCGGTTATGGTAATATCGATAGCACTGTGAATCACTTTACTGAGCACGATGGCCTGTATGCTGCTGCTCATCTGGGTTGGCTCAAACTGTATCTGCCCGCCCGCAGCGCCCAAGTGCTGCGGCTTAAGCCTGCACGCGTCCGCAGGCCTGCAGCCAAGAAATCGACGACGAAGAAGAAATAACTGCGAACTCGCAAACCACCTAATAGAATGTATGGCTTTGGAACGATTTCGTTCCAAGGCCATACGCGTTTTTGATTACCCTGTGGATTTTACTTGTCGAAGCGGGATTTTTCTTGATTGGGGATAACCTGCAGCCACAGGTAGAGCTTGTCGCTGGGGCGGATTTTCTCGGGTACGGCAATTGAGAAATGCTCGCCCTTGACGGTTTTCTCAACGGGCTTGAGATCGACGCGTATTTCCTCAATCGTCAAGGGGATAGCGCCTGTAGTGGGGCCGATGATCCATGCTTCGTCGCCCACGTGCAGCTCGCCCGCTTCCATGAGGAACTCGGCAACACCCAGTTTGCTATAATAGCGGATGCCCTTGGCGACATAGTGCTTGACGCGGGTGGCGCTGGAGCCGTATTTGGCCGACCATTCGCCCAACCGTTGGCCCATGTAGTAGCCGTCCCAGAAACCACGGTTGAACACCTTGGCCAGCCTCTCGTTCCACTCCTCGATGCGCTCCTCGGAATAAGTGCCGTCACAGATGGCGTTCAGGGCCTCGTCGTAGCAGCCAGCCACCGTGCGCACATACTCGGCACCACGTGCTCGGCCCTCGATCTTAAAGACGGTCACTCCCGCATCCACCATCTTGTTGAGGAAGTGGATGGTTTTCAGATCCTTGGGCGACATGATGTACTTGTTCTCGATGGCGAGTTCGTCGCCATTCTCGCGGTCGGTGACAATGTAGCCTCGACGGCAAATCTGGCGGCAGGCCCCGCGATTGGCACTGGTGTTCTCCTGGTGCAGGCTCATGTAACACTTGCCGCTCACCGCCATACACAGCGCTCCGTGACAGAACATTTCCAGTCTCACGCGCTCGCAGTGCGGGCCGCGAACGTCATTTTCCTCGATGAAACCGCTGATTTTCTTCACCTGATCGAGGTTGAGCTCGCGTGCGAGGACCATCACGTCGGCCCACTCGCTATAGTAACGAACCGCCTCGCTATTGCTCACGTTGACCTGGGTGGAGATGTGCACTTCCACGCCGATGCTGCGTGCAAACAGGATGGTTGCCATGTCGCTGGCGATGATGGCACTAACACGGGCATCGCGAGCGGCAGTGACAATCTGGCGCATGTAGTCCATGTCCTCGTCATAGACGATGGTGTTGACTGTCAAGTAGCTTTTCATGCCGTGCTCGTGACACCACTCGGCAATAGTGCGCAGGTCGTCAAGGGTGAAATTAACGCTCGAACGCGATCGCATGTTCAAGCCCTCGATGCCAAAGTAGATGGCATCGGCACCACCCTGGTGGGCGGCATATAGCGATTCCCAAGAGCCCACAGGGGCCATGATTTCAAAATCAACACGATTCATATATCATATCTTTTTTAACTACGAATTACACGAATTAAACGAATGGCATCCGCGTTCTTATTATATCAAATTATGCGAATTGAGTATTGCATATAATTGTAGGTTAGTTACTTAGATGCGTTTTTGTTGATGTTGCAGAAACGCTCAGTTTTTAAACTGGTTTCGCCAAAATTGGCAAGGATTCCCAACTCATAGCCTGTTGCTTTCAGATAATTGATGACTTGGGCTTTTTCAACATCTGACATCTTGCTGATGGCTTTCAATTCGACAATAATCTTGCCGTAGCACACAAAATCAGCGATATACTCTTGCTGTAAAGGAACTCCTTTATAGTATATCTTCAAATTGACTTCTCTTTGGAAAGGAATTCCCTCATCGATGAATTCGCGTTCTAATGCTTCCTGATAAACTTTCTCCAGGAATCCGCAACCCAATTCACGATGAACCCTCATCATGCAACCAATAATTTTATATGATTCTTCCGGATAGATGATTGTCATGTCAATTAGTCAAATTCGTTATAATTGAGTGCGGATGCCAATTAGTTTAATTCGCGTAATTCGTAGTTTTTTAGAATTATCGTTGTTTCTTGCCTGTGAGGATGCCCTTGATATCATAGAGTTTGTTCAGGGCCTCGACGGGCGTGAGGTTGTTGATGTCGATGGTGAGTATCTCGTCGCGGATTTGACTCAGCACGGGGTCATCGAGCTGGAAAATCGACAACTGGTAGCCTGAGCGGTTGGCAGCAACGTCGCCCAGATCCTTGGTGACGGCATTGCCTCCCTGGCTGTTGGCCTCGAGTTGCTTGAGCACCTCGTCGGCGCGCTTGACAATGCTTGGTGGCATGCCCGCCAGTTTAGCGACATGAATACCGAAGCTGTGCTCACTGCCACCCTTGACCAACTGGCGCACAAACACGACCTTGCCGTTGATTTCCTTGACCGAAACATTATAATTGACGATGCGCTTGAACGACTTCTCCATCTCGTTCAACTCATGATAGTGGGTGGCAAAGAGCGTCTTGGGCCGTGCGGCATGCTCGTGGATGTGCTCGACGATGCTCCATGCGATGGATATGCCGTCATAGGTGCTTGTGCCGCGGCCCAACTCGTCGAACAGGATGAGGCTGCGCTGGCTCATGTTGTTGAGGATGGCAGCGGCCTCGGTCATCTCGACCATGAAGGTCGATTCGCCCAGCGAGATATTGTCGCTGGCTCCCACGCGGGTGAAAATCTTGTCCACGATGCCGATACGGGCCTGTTCGGCAGGCACGAAACTGCCCATTTGTGCCATCAGGGTGATGAGGGCGGTCTGTCGCAGCAGGGCCGATTTACCGGCCATGTTGGGACCGGTGATGATCATGATCTGCTGGTCGTCGTTGCTCAGGCGGATGCTGTTGGGCACATAGGTCTCGCCTGGGGGTAACTGGCACTCGATGACAGGATGCCGGCCCATGGCGATGTCAATGTCCAGGCTGTCGTCGAGCACGGGACGGTTGTAACGGTTTTCCATCGCCACACGCGTCAGGGCATTGAGGCAATCGAGTTGTGCGATGATGGCGCTGTCGCCTTGGATGGCTGGGATATACTCGGTGACTGCAGTGACCAGTTCGTTGAACAGGCGCGTCTCGATGATGAGAATCTTCTCCTCGGCGCCCAGAATTTTCTCCTCATATTCCTTGAGTTCCTGGGTCACATAACGCTCGGCATTGACTAGCGTCTGCTTGCGTATCCACTCAGGTGGCACTTTGTCCTTGTGGGTGTTGCGCACCTCGATGTAGTAGCCGAACACGTTGTTATAGGCTATTTTCAGGCTTGGAATACCTGTCTGGTCACTCAGGCTGCGCTGCATGGCTACAAGGTAGTCCTTTCCACTGCTCGAGATGTCGCGCAGTTCATCAAGTTGATCATCCACGCCGTGACGGATGACGTTGCCGCGGTTGGTCTGATTGGGCGCATCAGGGTTGATTTCGCGCTCAATGCGGTCGCGGATGATAGTACAAGGGTTCAACTGTTCGCCCAGGTTGTTCAGCACGTCGCATGCCGCTTGTTGGCAGTATTGCTTGATGGGCTCGATAGCCTGCAGGGCATTCTTGAGTTGGACCAGCTCGCGTGGGGTGATGCGACCCACGGCAGCCTTGGATGTGAGCCGTTCCAGGTCGCCGATGAGTTCCAGCCGCTCCTTGACCAGATCGCGTCCCTCGGGGTCACGCATGAAGTGCTCGATAACATCCAGGCGGCGGTTGATAGCCTTGGCGTCCTGCAAGGGGAAAAGAATCCAACGCCTGATCATGCGCCCACCCATCGGTGAAATGGTGCGGTCGATGACGTCGAGCAGCGACTTGCCGTCATCATTCATGGGCTCAACAAGCTCCAGGTTGCGGATGGTGAACTTGTCGAGGCGCACGTAGCGCTCGGCCTCGATGCGCGACAGCGTGGTGATGTGTCCCAATTGAGTGTGCTGGGTGATATCCAAGTAATGGAGAATGGCGCCGCTGGCGATGATAGCGTTGTCCATTTTTGTGATGCCGAAGCCCTTGAGGCTGCGTGTCTCGAAGTGCTTCAACAGACGGTCATTGGCCGACTCCAGGGTGAAAACCCAGTCCTCGAGTTCGAACGTCAGGTAGCGCGACGAGAAGGTGGCAGTGAAGCGCTGGCGGTTGCTGCGCTCGATGAGCACCTCCTTGGGAGAAAAATTGACCAGCAGTTTATCGACATACTCCTCATTACCCTCGGCGGTGAGGAATTCGCCGGTGCTGATGTCGAGGAACGCCACGCCGAGCATCTTTTTCCCAAAATGCACTGCGGCAAGGAAGTTATTCTCCTTGCGGTCGAGCATCGTGCCGCCCACGACCACGCCAGGCGTCACCAGTTCGGTGATGCCGCGTTTGACGAGTTTCTTGGTCAGTTTGGGATCTTCCAGCTGGTCACAGATGGCGACGCGCTTGCCGGCACGCACCAGCTTGGGCAGATAAGTGTCGAGCGCATGATGGGGAAAACCCGCCATCTCGGTCGCTGACGCGGCTCCATTACTGCGCCGCGTCAAGGTAATGCCCAGGATCTCGCTGGCGGTCACCGCATCCTGCAGGTAGGTCTCATAGAAGTCTCCCACACGGAACAGCAGTATTGCGTCGGGATGCTTGGCCTTCATCGCGACAAACTGCTTCATCATCGGTGTATTTAGCGGGTCTTTTCCCATTGTGTCGGCATCAAAATGATTTTTAACCCACAAAGTTAATCATTTTGTCGCAAATGGCGACCCTGCGTTCCCGATTATTTGTGCTGAATCACATTCCGCAGGCTTTTAGTAAGAAGATGAAAAACATGAAGAGGACGAACCATGTCATGCATCCTGTCCTGCGGGGGCGGCCAACAGGTGGTATAGTGCGCGGGTCATCGCCTTGGCCCATGGTCTCGGGGATGTCATACAGACCGCGATGGGGAATGAGAATCTGACGGGGACCACCGTTGTTATAGGGCCCTATGATACCGCCCTCCTCGAGTTGGCGAATCAGTTGCGCAGCACGCTCGTCGCTGATGTGGAAGTGGTCTCGCAGCATCATCGGCGTGATGGACAAGCAGGTCATCAGATACTGCACGGCATCATTGTATAACGGGTCACTGTTGGGCAATGGGGGTGGCAGGATGGTCGCGTCCTCAGTGACATCGACGACGGGTGTAGTGGATCGCGCTGGCGAGTCGAAACTGGTGCCGCAGTTGGGGCAGAAGTGAGCACCTGTGCTTGCCTCGTGTCCGCACTTGGGGCAATTGATGGTGCGTGACCGCTCGACCTTTGTGTCAAGGTTGAGGGAATCATCAGGGATATAGGCAAAATCGCCCACAATCTGTAATTTGCTCAAGCACTGTGGACAGATGACCTGGTAGTCGCTGTTGATGAGGACCTCGGTGCTCAAGTCCATCTTCTTGCCGCATTTGGGACAGGTGTATAGCATAATCGTCGTTTTTTGTTAGTTGCAAAGGTAATGGAAATCACTTTAATCTGCAAATACAGCAAAAATTGTGCCGTTTCGAGGAATCAGAAGAAAAAAGCAGTCGCCCGTTGTGGTGGGTGACTGCAGTTATCGTTTCTTGTAGTGATATTGTTAGTACTCGTCAGGATCGAAGAAGAAATCGTCGTCGTTGGTCGGGTAGTCGGGCCAAATGTCCTCGATGGACTCGTAGGTGTCGCCTTCGTCCTCGATTTCCTGCAGGTTCTCTATCACTTCGAGAGGTGCGCCACTGCGCACGGCATAATCGATGAGCTCGGCCTTGGTTGCGGGCCAGGGAGCATCCTCGAGTTTTGTTGCCAGTTCAAGTGTCCAATACATAGTTTTTCTTGTTGTGCTTTTTTATGAAAAATCCTGTGTTTTAAAAATTGCGCAAAAGTAATACTATTTTTCAATACTAAGCATTCTTATCCCAATAAATTTCTTCGACTTGGTTCTGAATGTTGTTAAATCTTGCAAAAACAAAGAAGAAATCGCTCAATCGGTTCAGGTATTCAAGCACGAGCGGCTCAACGTGGGCGGTGCGGGCAAGCGTCACCACACGGCGCTCGGCACGGCGGGTGATGGTGCGGCAGCGGTCGGCGGTGGCCGAAAGGCGTGTGCCACCAGGCAGGATGAAACCGCGCATGGGCGGCAGATCCTTGCTCATCTCGTCCATCATCTTCTCGAGTGCGTCGACATCCTCTTGAGTCAAGCCGTAGGGTGTGGCATCCTCACGGTCGTCGGCCAGATAGGCGCCGATGTTGAAGAGTTTGTTCTGGGCCTTGCGCAGCAGAGCCACGATATCGGGGTAATCGAGCTTAGTGTTGTGCAGCAGCACGCCCATGTTGCTGTTCAACTCATCGACGGTGCCGTAGGCCTCGACGCGTACGTCATCTTTGCTCACGCGGTTGCCGCTCACCAGCGACGTCATTCCGGCATCGCCGGTACGGGTATAAACTTTTCCTTTCATGTCAGCTTATTTATTATTGTGTTATTTATTATCTTAACGGGCAATCATGTCCATTGTTGTGCCTGCCGCAAGAACTGTGCCATCCCGTCCCGCATGACGCAATGGCATACATCAATCATGATGACTCTATCGATGATGGTCTAGAACCTGAAGATGTCGCAGAAGATGATGGCTACTGCCCATTCATAGGGGCGGGCATCACAGTAGCCGAGCGTCTTTGAGTTCTGTTTCATGTCAATGCGTCCTCCCGCATGTACCTCGGCGACAGTAGCATTGGAGCCAGGAACAGAAATCGAGCCGCCGCTGGTCACCGTGCACACCTTGTTGCCACGGACGTAGATGTCACCGCTGCTGATGCGGCCGATGGTGCTGCCCGAGCCGTCCTTGATGTCACCGCTGCCTTTCGGCAGTTGGCCAATCTTCTTGTGTGAACTGTTATAGACCACGCCATTGGCATCCACATAGCCCCGGCTGCCGTTCTTTTCTATGGTCCATTCCTGCACTTTCTTGGCTGTGGTGTTGTTGGACTTCTTGCCGTTGGCCTGATTGCTCTTCGGTTGATTGGCGCTTTCGGCCTTGCGTTTTGCTTCTGCCTCCTGTGCCGCCTTTAACCTGGCTTCCTCGGCCTGTTTTCTCTCCTGTTCAAGGCGTTGTTTCTCCTCATTGATTTTTGCCCTGGCGGTGGCAATGCCTTGCTTGTCAAACAGAATACCGAAGTAGATGTAGGCGGCCACCTGCTTGTCGATGCCTTGGGCTTTACCAATCGACATGCCCTCGAGTGTCACATTGCCGTCGTCGCCAATATGGCCGATGACCTCGCCATCCATCATCACATCACCATTGGCGGCCAGGGTGAGGTATGGGGCTGTACTGTGGCAGTTGACGATGCCTCCGTCAAGCACCTCACCGACCTTGCGGCTGTCATCAAATGTCACATCGCCGTTTTTCTCGATGGTATAGATGACATTTTTGCCCGATCGCTTTCCCTCCTTGTGAAGGTCATCGAACACAATCTTCTTGGTCCTCGCGCGATAAAAGCCCCTGTGAGCGTCCATATAGTAGAAATCAACGTCTCCATTGGTCTTTTTGATTTCCTCGTCCACTTTCTCCTTGACTTCCTTAGCCTTATCGACGGCCTTCTTGCCCTTGTTGATCAGGCCGCCAAGCTGGGCCTGTGCCGGCAGGCAGCACAATAATGTCATTATCAGCAATACAAATCCTGTTCTTTTCATAATCTTACTGTTTTAACGTGATGATTGATGTTATTGCAACAAAGATAGTAAATATTTTTGGCTCAATCTGCATTTTTGAGGATTTTTGTCTCTCGTTTAGCAGGTAAAAAAGGAGATATTTCTGCCATGCCGATTATCATAGATAACGCGAGGGGGTTTGTGACCCCCTCGATGCGCTCATGATGATGTGCTATTTTAATTACCTTTTATGATCAAGTCGATGACGATGTTCAAGTCACTGATGTTGACCTCGCCGTTGTCGTCCAAATCGGCAGCGGGTGCACGGGTATGGCCAGCGTTGCCGCCCATGATGACGACATCAATCACGCTGTTGGCATCGGCGATAGTGACCTCACCGTCTCCGTTCACGTCACCAGGGATGTAATAGTTTCCCTTGTAAATAATCCGGCCATTCTCAATGACATGGCTCAAGTGATAAAATACCTGCATACCCGTGATTAGCGTGGGGAAATAGTACAATGGCATTCCATAACCGCTCACATAACCATAACCCTCGATAATCAACATCTCGTTTTGGGGACCATAATCCCGTACATAGTGGTGGCGTTTGCACAGATGATTCGTACCGACTGCAATAGTGTCAGTGTAAGTATAATCAGGGAAAAAGCCTTCATATTCTTCATATAGGCTCGTTGGATCATTAAAATCATAGAGAACGAACTCGTCGGCAGCAACCGAATAATTTGGATTACTGCTGACAACTAAACCGAGTCCGACAGGGCATTGCGGGTACCACCTGCCTTCAGGTAGGATGGCATATACCTTTTTGTCTTCCTCACGCAGGTATGCTGGCACGAAGTCCTGTGTGGTTTCCTCACCAGTTGAAGTCAAATAGGAGAGTTGGACAGGTTTATAGCTCTTCCCATCTATCACTGTGTCTCCCTTCAGTTCAAAACTATAGTATTGGATACCGTCTGCCATACCTAATACCTCGACATTAAACGGGTTGTCGTAGTAGTATACCCACTTGACGCCCTCGCGCACGAAGGGTACGTACTCGTAATCGTCGTCGTTCACGTCTCCCATGATTAGATCTTCCACAATCTGTCCGAAATACGGATACCAGTTCTCATCAGTCCGATAAGCATCAGCCGTCCCCTGCAACACATGGAGCGTACGACCAGAGTAATCACCATCATCCAAATAGAATTGATAATACCCGATAGATACTCTCGAGAGGTCAGCAATGTAGCAATACACATCCGTCAGTCCTGTGCAGCCAGAGAACGCCTCGGTACCGATCTGAGTGACCGAGTTGGGGATGACGATGCTGGTCAGCCCAGTGCAGCACTGGAACGCCCCATAGCCGATAGAAGTCATCGATTTGGGGATATCGATGCTGGTCAGTCCTGTGCAGCCAGAGAACGCCTCGGTACCGATCTGAGTGACCGAGTTGGGGATGTCGATGCTGGTCAGTCCTGTGCAGCCGTAGAACGCCCCGTAACCAATAGAAGTTACCGAATTGGGGATGTCGATATCGGTCAGTGGATAATCGTGTTCTTGCAGCCAAAAATTAACGTATTAGAGGCGGTCTCTATAATTGCATTGCAGTTGTTGCGCGAATCATATTTTGGATTGCCACTTTCTACCACGATGCTGGTCAGCCTAGGGCAGTTAAAGAACGCCCCGTTACCGATAGAAGTCACCGAGTTGGAAATGACGATGCTGGCCAGCCCTGTGCAGCCAGAGAACGCCTCGGTACCGATCTGAGTGACCGAGTTGGGGATATCGATGCTGGTCAGACCAGTGCAGTCCTCGAACGCCCCATAACCGATAGAAGTTACCGAGTTGGAAATGACGATGCTGGTCAGCCCAGTGCAGCCAGAGAACGCATTTTTACCGATCTCAGTTACCGAGTTAGGGATGACTATGCTGGTCAGTCCAGTGCAGCCAGAGAACGTCCTATCATCGATAGAAGTTACCGAGTTAGAGATAACGATACTGGTCAGGCCCGAGCAGTGAAAGAACGCCCTGTTACCGATAGAAGTTACCGAGTTAGGGATGACGATACTGGTCAGACCAGTGCAGTCCTCGAACGCCCGGTTATCGATAGATGTTACCGAGTTGGGAATATCGATGCTGGTCAGACCAGTGCAGTTCTTAAACGCATATTCACCGATAGATGTTACCGAGTTGGGGATGCCTACGCTGGTCAATCCAGTGCACCTCAAGAACGCCCCGTTACCGATAGTAATTACCGAGTTGGGGATGACTATGCTGGTCAGGCCAGTGCAGTCAGCAAACGTCCAATCATCGATAGCAGTCACCGAGTTGGGGATGTCGATGCTGGTCAGGCCAGTGCAGCCAGAGAACGCATCTTTACCGATAGAAGTTACTGAGTTAGGGATGTCGATGTTGGTCAACTTATTGCAGCCACAGAACGCAAAGTCGCCGATAGCAGTTACCGAGTTGGGGATGACGATGCTGGTCAGACCAGTACATTCATCGAACGCATAGTCACTGATCTCAGTTACCGAGCTGGAGATGTCGATGCTGGTCAGCCTAGTGCACCAAGCGAACGCCCAGGGGCCGATAGCAGTTACCGAGTTGGGGATGACAATGCTGGTCAGGCCCCTGCAGTCTCTGAACGCAGATTCTCCGATCTCAGTTACCGAGTTGGGGATGACGAAGCTGGTCAGTCTTGTGCAGCCATCGAACGTCCAACCCTCGATAGTAGTTACCGAGTTAGAAATGACGATGCTGGTCAGGCCCGAGCAGCCTCCGAATGCCCTAAGACCGATAGAAGTAACCGAGTTGGGGATGACTATGCTGGTTAGCCCCGTGGCCTCGAACGCCCTGGAACCGATATAAGTTACCGAGTCGGGAATGACGATGCTGGTCAGACTCCCGCAGCGATCGAACGCAGATTCGCCGATCCCAGTTACCGAGTTGGGGATGACGACGCTGGTCAGTTGAGTGCAGTCATAGAACGCAAAGGCACCGATAGCAGTTACCGGGTAGGAGATTCCATTGTAGGTGACGGTGTCCGGGATGACGACAGAGCCTGAATACTCATTTTCAAATGTGTCAAAATATGAACCTCTGAAGGTCACAGCGACCTCGTTGCCATTGATCTTGTAATAGATGCCATCGACCTCGAAGTCGTGGGCCGTGGCGGTAGCTGACAACAGGAGCGCCAGCAAGATTGTCATCAGTTTTTTTGTCGTGTTCATAATGATATGTCGTTTTAGTTAATAATAATCGCACTTGAGTTCACTTGCAAAGTTATAACTAATTTGTCAAAAAAGCCCCTCATTCCAATCTCATTTTTGCAAATGCAAGTGACTGGAAATCAATCATCTAAAAAATTAAAATCTCATTTTCCTATCATCGTCGTGAGAATTAGGTGGGAAAGTGTTATTTTTGCGTTAGGTTTTCACCGTTTTGGCAATGAAAGCCTGGAAATCTAAACACAAACAGTTCTATCAAATGATAAACGTTAGAAATTTCTTCATTCCGCTTGCTGCGCTCATTGCCCTTGTGATGGGCGGCTGCCACCACGACAGCGCCATGATGAGTGAGCTTGCCCGCATCGACTCGATGGTCTATCACCAGCATGAGAAAGAGGCCTTGCCCCTGTTGCTGCAGATGAAAACCGACCAATTGAGCAAGCAGGAGCGGGCCTATCATACCGTGTTGTTGTCAATGGCGATGTACAAGAACTACGTCCCCTGCACCAGCGACTCGGCGATTAACGAGGCTGTCTGCTATTACAGGAATAAGGGTGATGACTTGAAGTACCTGAAGGCGCTTGTCGCCCAGGGCTGCGTCAACGAGGACATAGGTCAGCTTGAGCAGGCGGTCGAGAGCTACCATCAGGCTGAACAGCTGCCGTTAGCCACCGACAGCTCGATGATCGCCTATGCCAAATTGAGGTTAGGTGTTTTGTATCAGGAACAGGTCATCGGCTCTGGCACCATCGCCCTGGAGAAGTATAACGAGGCGCTACCCCTGTATAGGGCACTTGGCGACAAGCATTATGAGCTGGTGTGCCTAACGAGCATTGGCGGCATTTACCGCAATATTGAAGAGAAGCATGATTCGGCGGTGATTTGCATGAAGGACGCTATCGCCCTGGCCCAAGAACTGGGCGACCAATACCACGCCTTTGCCAATCGATACCTCCTCTCGGAATACTACTTGCTGCGCGAGCAGAACTATGTGAAGAGCAAGAAATATGCGCTGCAAGCCGTCGCGGCCGATCCTGCTATCATCGACCATCCGCGTGCCCATTACCGGCTCGCGACGTCCTACTTGAACCTGGGGCGCCCCGACTCGGCGGTTTACTACCTGAACAGGGCTCCCCGCGCCACGAGCGCCAGGGACAGTATCGTTTACCTTGAGCTGATGTCCGATCTGGAGCACCAGTATAGGAAAAATGATGCGAAATCTAAAGACTACATGCAAATGGCTCACGCCATAGCCGACTCGTTGACCATCAATGGCCTAAACCATCGGCTACTGGAAGTGGAGAAGAAGTATGACCACCAGCTGGCGGTGCTGAAACAGATAGAAAATGAGTCCCGCCTGAAAGAGGCCTTGCTGCTGGCAGCGTTGCTGGCGCTGGGGCTGCTGGCGCTGACTTTCCTCGTGTGGCGGTACAAGAACCAGCTGAAGATGAGGCAAAACGAGGTAGAGATGCTCAAGGCCGACCTAAACGGCTCGCTGGCGAGCCTGGAACAGATGCAGGCTCGGCTTGACGCCAGGGAACTGAACGATGAGAGCCAGAAAGCCCAGAGCGATGAACTGCGCGCCATCATCACCCAGCAGATTGACGCCGTGCATCAGTTGATGGCGTGGTCCTACCAGTATGATGGGGATAAATTTGCCGCAAAGTTCAGGGAAATGATGACCGTGCCCGGCATGGACGACGACAGCAGCTACTGGTCCCATTTGCAGGCGCTGGTCAACGAGCTGCACGATAATGTGCTCGTCAAGGCGCAAGAGGAGGCTGGTGGCACGCTCAACGAGAGCGAGTTGAACCTGCTGGCGCTCTATTGTTGCGGTTTCTCGCGCACGGTGATCATGGTGTGCATGGATTACAAGAACATCGGCACAGTCTATAACAAGAAACTGCAAATCGCCAAGAAACTCCACGTTACTGACCTCGATGAATTTGTGGCTCGAGTTGCTCGCTGATTAAAGGTTACTTAAAGGCCACCCTCCTGGTGTTATCCATCAATTTGGAGTAGTTGATATGTATGCAAACTCGTGTTTTTTAGAACTCAACGCCTAGTTTGAAGGATAGGCAGTGATAGGGGTCGTTCTGGAAGTTCGGATAGTCTGGTTTGTAGTCCAAGTGCTTGATGGCATTTTCGCCGTAGGTGCGGACAACAATGTCGGTACTTTGCATGCTGTATCCCAACGAGATATTCATGGCTAGTTTGTCGGTCAGTCCCACTCGGCATCCCAGCGAGGAATTGAACATGATTCCATAGGCTTTATTGCCTAGCGTGTATCCCACGCGGAAGTCCAGATAGGGAGAATACCTGTTCTTTAACAAGTCGAGCCTGATGTCGGCAAACACAGGGAACATGTAAAAATCAGCTTTTTGCCCAAAATTATCTTTAAAGTGCTGCTTGTGGCTGATTTTCATTCCAGCACCGGCACCTACAAACAGATAGGGCTTCAGTTGATAGCCATGAGCTGTACTGAAACCAAAGTGATTTCGGGATTGGGCGTCAATGGATTTGTAGAATTCCAGATCGAAGAAGCCGCGGTAGCCTTTCTGCGGCCCTTTGCCGGGGGTGAAGTCGCTGCCCATCGACTGCTGCGGCTGCCAGTCTTCCTTGGTAATCTGCTTGATGCGGTCCCAGTAGATGGTCTGCAGCGTGCCGTCATCCTCCTGGATGACCAGCGAGTCCAGCGGAGCATAGGTCACAATCTTGCCCCTCACGCGGTGGCCGTTTTTCAACTTCACTACCTCTTGTTTCTCGTGTTTTTTCTGTGTTTGCGCCTGGAGAGCCACACCGCCCATCAAGCACAATGCCAGTATTAAGATTACTTTTTTCATGTGATATCTCGTTTATGGTTAGTATTCGGTTACAAAGTTATATAATATTTCTGAATACATTTACCCTCCTCCATTTTAATATTTTGTTAACAGCTCTTGGGCGGGTATCACTGTTTGAGGGATTGGAGGGTGGTGAGGAGGTCGTCGGGGGTGCGGGCGACAATTGAGCGGTTGAGGTCCTTACCGCGTCCAAAGGGGGAGTGGAATAAGGCATCAAGTTGAGCAACCATTGAATCGAACATGCCATCGAGGTCAGCGACAATGATGGGACGATGATCGTTATTGCCAATACACATGATACAGAGGGTGGAAATCCACTCGTCGAGGGTGCCGATGCCGCCAGGTAATACAACAAACACGTCGCCATGTTCAATCATGTATTGCTTGCGTTCTTGCAGGTCTCTTGTGGCAACCATCTCGTCACACAACGGTTCAGAAAGGTGAGAAAACACTGCCGGGAGAACGCCCACAATGCGACCTCCCGCCTCGTGGACAGCCTGGGCAGTGGCATGCATGAGCCCTTGATCGGCACCGCCATAAATCAACGTGTGCCCGTTTTCACCTATCCACTGACCCAGCACGGTGGCCAAATGCAGATACTTATTGTCTAAATTGTCTTGTGCACTACAGTAAACGACGATATTCATTTTCAGTTTTTGGTTTTTAGTCTTCAGTTCAGTCTTCAGGATGAATGCTAATGCCTAAAACCTAAAGACTTATGCCTTCGATAATATGTTTGACTTCTTTGAAGAGGTAGTCATGGCGGGTGCCGTCCTCGTGTTGGAGGGTGAGGGTGCCGTCGGGGGCAATGCCTGCCACGCTGGCCATCAAGTGATGACCCGCCGCATCTTCCCAGGGATGCAACTGGCCATCATTACGGTACAATGCTGCCATGTAGCGACGGTGCAGGTCGGCACGGGCGTTGTTGTCGGTCAGTGAATCCACCAGTTGCTCGATGCGGGAGCAGACACGCTTCAGCAGAGTCATCAGGTCGTGCTCATGGCCCGTGATGTTGATGAGCGAAACGGGATTGGGCGCATCGCTGACAAATCGCACCTGATTGACGTTGATGCCGATGCCCGCGATGCTGTGGGTGATGCCGGCTCCGTCCAGCGAACTTTCAATCAACATTCCACAGACCTTTTTGTCCTGCCAATACACATCGTTGGGCCACTTGACCGTGAAACCCTCGCCAGCTTCGGCCGTCAAAGCCTCAATGACCGCCAGGGCGGCCGCCTCGCTCAAGTAGAACTGGTCGCGGGCCTTGACGGGCGGGCGCTTGAGCAGGAATGAAAATGTGAGGTTCTTGCCGTCCTCACTCTCCCAGGAGTTGCCCTTCTGACCGCGTCCGGCAGTTTGGCTAGGGGTATAAATGACCGTACCGCCGGGCAGCGTTGCCGCCAGGCGGGACAGGTAGGTGTTGGTACTCGCTGTCTGGTTGACCTTGAGGTAGTGTGGCATGGCGTGTCAGGCGAGGTCGGGGAACGTCATCTTGAGCGTGCGGCTGTCGTCCTCGTTCACGGTGATGTCAACGCGCACGGTATCGTCGGGCAGCAGGTCCTCGATGCGCTCGGGCCACTCGATGAAGCACAGCGCTCCGCTATCGAAATAGTCCTCGGCGCCCAAGTCAACAGCCTCTTCCTCTTTCTCGAGGCGGTAGCAGTCGAAGTGGTAGATCAATTCGGCTGTGGTGTCACTGCGGTACTCGTTGATGATGGCAAACGAGGGCGAGTTGGTCGGGTCACTCTCCACGCCCAGCTGGCGGCACAGCGCATTGATGAATGTCGTCTTGCCTGCGCCCATCTCGCCGTAGAAGGCATAAACCGTTAGGTCGCCCATCTCGGTCATGAACTTGTAGGCAGCGTCATCGATAGCCTCCAGATTGGGAATCGGTATTTCAATGGTTTTCATATTTTAGTATTTATTTGGCCGTGACATGGTCGCGGCTTGGTGAAACTTATTATTTGGGTGACAGCGTCACGATGGGCACGAGCATCTCTTCCATCGAGATGCCGCCGTGCTGGAACGTGTCGTTGTAGTAGGAAACGTAGTAGTTGTAGTTGTTGGGATAGGCGAAGAAATCGCGGTTCATCGCAAAGATATAGGTGCTCGAGATGTTGGGAGCAGGCAGGCCCACGCGCTTGGGTTGCTTGATCTCAAACACTTGCTTGCCGTTGTAGGTGAGGCTCTTGCCCACCTTGTAGCGCAGGTTGGTGTTGATGTTCTTGTCGCCAATGACGTTGATGGGGCGATCCACCTTGATGGTGCCGTGATCGGTGGTGAGCACCACCTTGTAGCCATTCTCGGCCATCAGCTTGAAGATGTCGAGCACGTTGGAGTTCTTGAACCACGACACGGTGACCGAGCGATAGGCTTCATCACTGTTGGCCAGCTCGCGTATCATCTTGGACTCGGTGCGTGCGTGTGACAGCATGTCCACAAAGTTGAACACCAGCACATTGAGTTCATAATTCTTGAACATCCCGAAGTTCTGCATCAACTTCTCGCCGGCGGCGCTGTCGTTCATCTTGGTGTAAGAGAAATGCACCTTGCGGCGGTAGCGGTCGAGCAGCGTCTGGATGAGAGGCGCCTCGTTCAGGTTCTTGCCCTCCTCACTTTCCTCATCGACCCACAGGTCGGGGAACATGCGCTCGATGTCCACGGGCATGAGTCCCGAGAAGATGGCATTGCGGGCATACTGAGTGGCCGTGGGCAGGATGGTCGTGTACAGTTCCTCGCTCTCGACATTATAGAAGTCAGCAAGGAGCGGGCTGACCATCTTCCACTGGTCGAGCCTGAAGTTGTCGATAACGACAAAGCAAACCTTCTCGCCCTTATCGATCAAGGGGAGCACCTTGGTCTTGAACAGCTCATTGCTGCGCAACGGGTGCTCGGGCTGATTCATCCAGCTCTCGTAGTTGCGCTTGATGAACTTGGAAAAGGCGCTGTTGGCCTCAACCTTCTGCATCTTGAGCATCTCGTCCATCTGGGTGTCGGTGTTGGAAAGTGTCAACTCCCATCTGACGAGGGTGGAGTAGAGTTCATACCAGTCGTCGATAGTCTGCGCCGAGTTGATCATCTGGCCAATGCGCATGAATTCCTGGCGGTAATCGCCTGATACTTTTTCGGCGATAAGAGCCTCGCTGTGCAGGTTTTTCTTGATAGACAGCAGGATTTGCATGGGGTTGACCGGCTTGATCAGGTAATCGGCGATTTCACTGCCGATGGCCTGGTTCATGATGTCTTCCTCCTCGCTCTTGGTGATCATGATGACGGGGACGTTGGGCTGCATGATCTTGATGCGCTGCAAGGCCTCCAGTCCGCTGATGCCGGGCATGTTCTCGTCGAGGATGATCAGGTTGAAAATCTGGCTACCCAGGGCATCGAGTGCGTCGCGCCCGTTGGTGACGGTTTCTACCTCATAGCCCTTGTTTTCAAGGAAGAGGATGTGTGGCTTTAACAGGTCAATCTCATCATCGGCCCATAGAATTCTTTCTTTACTCATTATACTGTTGTTGTTAATCGTTCTTGTTGTTGGGCGTTTTGGATTGGCTGGACTGGTTCTCACGGTCCTGCTGACGGTCCTTGGCCTGTTGCTTGCGTTCGTCGGCCTTGGCGCGGCGTTCCTGCTCGCGCTCCTTCTGGCGCTGCTTGCGTTCTTGCTCACGGGCCTTGGCTTGCTCCTTGCGCTCCTTTTGCTTTTCCTTGCGTTCGCGTTCGCGCTCCTTGGCTTTTTCTTTGCGCTCCTTCTCACGCTGTTTAGCGAGTTCCTTGCGCTCTTTAGCCTTGTCCTTGCGGGCCTGTTCCTTCGCCTTCTTAGCGTCCTTCTTAGCCTGTTCGGCAGCCTTGTAGGCAGCCTTTGCCGAGTCTTCACGCCACTTGTAGCGGAAGTCGCGCTCTTTCTCTTTCTCCTTCTCGGCTTGCTCGATGGAGTCTTGCTCGGCAATCTCGGCTATGCGGTCCAGCTTGCGCTGGTGCTTCTGTTCCTTCTTGATGCTGTCATCAATTTCCTTCTGACGCTTGCGTTCGGCCTTTTCGCGGGCCTTGGCTTCACGTTCCAGCTGCTTGAGGTGCTCTTCCTCGGCACGCTCTTTAGCTTTGCGCTCCTTATCGCTGAGTGTCGTCTGGGTCTCGTTGACGGTTGGCTTGTTGCGGTAGTCGCTGGCCTTGATTTCCTGTTTCTCGGCTTCGAGACGTGCCTTTTCGGCAGCCTCAGCTTCGAGACGTGCCTTTTCTTCGGCTTCCTCGATGGCTTTTGCCTCAGCATCCTTGCGGGCCAGCTCGGCTTCCTCACGTGCTATCTGTTCGGCCTCGAGTCGTTCCTTCTCGCGCTCGGCGGCGGCCTGTGCTTCAGCCTCTTCCATGGCCTTCTTTTCGGCCTCGTCGAGCTCTTTCTTCTCAAGGTCACTGTGCTCCTTGTCGTTCTTCTCCTCCAGATAGTTGAAGTAGTCCTCAAAGGTGCGGCCCTCGTTGAGCAGCAGGTTGAAGTTGTCCACGCTGATGATGACGTAGTGCACCTGTCGCGGGATATTGATGGAGTTGTCTTGTTCGAACAATGTGCGGTAGTGGGAGGCCTCCTTGAAGTTGTCAAGTCCCTTGACCACGAGCAATCCCAGTGTGCCGAAGTTCATCTGTTCGATGTCATAATCCTTGACTTTGAAGGCGTTGAAGTTGTGGCGTGCCACCTCAAAGAGCAACATGTTGCCGTTCACGCTATCCATCGGGTAGAGCAGGATGAATACTTGGGGCTTGTCGTTGTCCTCGGCAAACGGAGTGAATGTGCGCTCCAGCGTTTGAGACGAAGTGTCATTGCTCAGTCGCGTGGTCCACAACATACCGCGCATGTTGGATCCTCCGCCTTCGAGCCTGCGGCCCTGGTTGAGCTGTTTTACAATCTCGGATGCCACAGGTGTGATGTCGGTCTGCGGATAGCGCTGCAGCATGTCCTTGAGCGTTTCCTTGAACTTATCGTGATCCTTCTCGGTGAGGTAACTCAAGGCATCGATGAACATGAACTTGGGCATGATTTTGGACAGAGGATACTTGCGCATCATCTCGGCATAGGCTTCGTGCACCGCCTGGTGGTTGTCGGCGAGGTAGTTGGCATAGGCCGCCTCATACATCGACTCCTGATCGCGGTTCATGTTCTTGAGGTTCTCCAGATAATTGGGATCCTGCATCACCATACCGTACTTGGATTCCGGGAAGTTGATGAGGATGCTGTCGCGGTAAGGCTGAGCATCGGCATCCTGCCCGTTGCGCATGAACATCATGTACATGTTGTAGTAGACGTCCAGGCGGTAGGTGTTGTCAGGATATTCATGGAGCAATTGGTTGAACTCGTAGGCCGCAGCGTTGTAGTCCTCCATCTTATCCTTGAGAATAATGCCCATGTTGTACAGGCCCTCCTGGATGATCTCGTGGGCCGACTGGATTTCCTCCTCGGTCTTGGGAATCTGCTTGAGATAGTATTCCTCGAAGTGCGGGTCCTCGGCCCGCTTCAGAGCTTCGACATCAACCTTGACAGTGTCGCCGTTCTCATCGATAACCACGCTGTCGGCTAGAGCCATCAACGTGCTGTCATTTTCCTCGTCATCGAACGAGAAAGTGGTTTTGTTCCTGCGTCGCCAGTTGTCCTCTAGTTTGCGGCTGCCCCACAGTTTCTGGAACTGGGTTTTTCCGGCATTTTTGGTGGAGGTGTTGTAGAAATACCATGAGTTGTCGGTATTCATCGTGTAGGTCGAGGGGGCATTCTTGTTGTCGCCCAGCTGGCTGCCCTTGGCGTCTTGCTGTGCCAGGTATTCTTGGCGAGCAGCCTCCTCGGCCTCCTCTTTCTCTTTTTTCTTGAGATCCTCGATGATCTTGGCAATGACGGCTTTCTGTTCTTCGGGAGTCATTGCGGCAAGCATGAGCAGGGAGTCCTGCAAAGTCACGTTTTGAGAGTAAACCGCAAGTTCATCGAGCACGTCGCTACGCTTCTTGAGCAGCTTGTAGTTGGGATAGTCCTCGTTGACCAGCGGGATAGCTTCGGCATAGCAGGGCTGTGCATCGTCATACTGGCGTCGGGCGAAGTAGATGCCGCCCAGCGTGAGTTGGCTGATGGCCTTGTCCACACCGTTGCGGGTGCTCTTCTCGGCGGCCAGTCGGTAATTCTCGATGGCGCTGAGGGTGTCGCCGTGCGTGAGGTACAGGTTGCCGATGGCATAGTAAATCTGGTCTAGGTATTCCTTGTTGCGGTCATAGCGGGTCATGCGCTTCAAGGCCTTGACCTCGCTGGCGATATTAGCGCCCTCATAGACGGCGCTCTGCTTGATGCGCGCGTTAAACTTGGTGCGGTAAGTCGAGCTGTTGCTGCTACCGGCCTGCTTGTATGCCAAATAAGCATTGTGTTTGTCACCGATTTCCTCGTAGAGCTGACCAAGCAGGAACGACATGCGCACCTTGTCGCTGCCCTTGAAACCCTTGACGGCTTGTTCCAGGTAGGGGATGGCTTGTTCGGGCTCTTGAGCTTTGATATGATAGTCGGCAAAAGCAGCATTGGCCAGTGCCCTAATTCGCTTGTTGGTGATTTGGTCAAGATGGACGTGGGTTAACACATTGTCGGCCTCGTTGGGCCAGCCCATGGCACAATAGCACAGGGCCTCACGCACCTGACACTCCTGTACCAGGTCGTTTTTCCATGTGAAGTGGCGTGCGATATAGCGGAACGTGGCTGCAGCATCAAGAAAGTCGCCCTTCATATACTGTGACTTAGCCATCAAGTACCATGCGTTGTGCAGATAGGGGTTATATTCATCGCGGGCGAGCCATTCGCGGTACTTGGGGTCGTTGTTCTTGCCGCTTTTGCGTTTAGGTTTCTTCTTGATGGAGTGCAGGGCGATAGCCTTCTCCATCTTCTCGATGGTGCGCTCAAAACTGCCCGAGGGCTGTGGAGCCTTAGGATTGGAGCGTGCCTCGGCGGGGTGCATGAACAGACGCTGGGAATAGTCATCCTCGTAGGCATCCATCATGGCCTTCATCTGCTCGTCATAGTTGGTCTTGCCGTGGAAATAGACGTTGTATTTGGTAGTGAATGAGTGCCAAAAACGTGAACGCGCGGTGTTGGTCTTGTTGCTGCAAGCAGCAAGTATGACCATCATCGCTAGCATCATTACTGGTATGAATCGTCGTGTCCTGTTCAAATTGGCCAAATTTGTAATTCAGTATCTATAAAACGAGCCGGTTGCGGTTTTATTGCCTTGCCGATGAATTTCGGCTTTTTGCAAGCGGGAACTCACAATATTATGGCAACGCGAGAGAACAGTGAAGCCTAGACATGGGCTGCTAGGGCCAGGAACTCGTCGCGGATGGGGGCAGGCATGATCAGCCCGCGGTGCTTGATACTTTGTCCCCAACCCAGCAGGTCGGCTGGCCGCAACGTGTAGAGCACGTCGCGCCACAGTTCCATTTCCTGGTCGGTGTATCCGTCCTCGCCGCGTCCGGCAAAGGCGTCCAGTTCCTCGTCATCATAGTAGGTGACCTCTTGACGGCACTCGCCCGCGAGAATCTGTTCGCTGGGGCAGATTGAGCGGATGCCGCATGACTCATCAGTACAGCCCTGGCTAGCGGGTAAATCCTCGGTTTCATCGGATTTTTCTGGCTCATTACGATGGTAGAACAGTTGGTCGATGAGCCAGACAATAGCACCGCCCACTACCAGTATCGCCAGTAATATCAACGCCGGTTTCATCAGTTCGCTCTATTGTTCATGATTTGATATCTCTTTCAGGCTCCAAAGGTACGAAAAAGTTCCGATATGCCCCAATCCTTTCAGTTTATTGGGAATTGACCATGATCCCTTCGTCGGCAAAAGCAATCAATTCCTTGTCTCCTAAGCTGTCGCCATAGGCATATAGGAAATATTCCTCCCTGCGAGGCTCGACTTGCAGTAACCTCGAGACTTTCTCGGGTCCATAGCAGTTTTTTGTCTTGAATTGTCCTGTGACGATGCCCTCACCATTGACCTCGATTTCGGTAGCTAGTACAGATTTGATTCCCAGAGTCTTACTCCAAGGTCCAATCCACTCGGGCAAACTGGCCGAGACGATATACACCGTATCGCCGTTGGTGACGTGTTCCTTCAGTGTGCTGATGGTTTGCTCATTCCTCATCTTGTCGATTTCATCGGAGAATTCCCGAGCCAATTCAGCAAAACGGCTGTATTTCCACCCCTTGAAGAAATGAGAGAATACCCGTTGCTTGGCTTTGCTGTGGGAATAAATGCCCACCAGCATTAATAGCAGCATCGGGGCATGCCACGCAAATCCAATGTAGTAACGCCACGGGCCGCAGGCATACCTGATGAATGCCAGGAATGAATCGCGGGTCGTGAGCGTCCCGTCGAAGTCAAAAACAGCGATATTCCTTTTCATACCCATCCTTGCACATTTAGAGTCTCAACTTTTTCATTACCCAGCGCTCCAACGGATAAGTCAGATAAGAAAGCGCCGTTGACAGCAAGAACACCAAGGAAGCATCCAGCAACAGTCTGAGCCCCGGTAATGGGAGGTCAAGCGGCATCTTTTGTCGCAGGATGCTCACAATAGTGTAAACAACACTCTGATAAAGGTAGATGTTATATCCCCGCTCGTTCCAAATCTTGAAAACGAGGTTATATTTCAAGGTGATGTTCCCGAGAACCAGCGACAAGGCACTGATGGCAAACAGGCTGTACACCACATATACCCAGTCGGGCGGGAACTTGTGGTCTTGCATCGGGCAGAAGTTTCCTCCCAGCAGGAACATATAGGCCAGGATGATGGCCAGTGATATCAATCCTGTCAGTGCCCGTGTACGGGTATTCATCTGCTTGTAAAAGAGATATCCGGCGACCATGAAGATATTGAAGCACAGCACTTGTTTTAACAACGTCAGGTCAGGTAATGCCTGAACAATCAGGAAGAGGACAAGGCAAACTGCAAAATAGACTATGTGGTTGATTTTCCTCATCAGTTTGACCTGTAAGGGGAATGTGCAGCTGAGGATGAGATAAGGTGGAATGAACCACAGGTGCCAGATGAACGAGAACTGCGGGATGTACTTGGCTAAAAGCACGTTTAAATAGTCCTCTCCATCATATTGCGTGATGTCAAAAAAAGCATGACGTGAAAGCCCGACCCAATTCAATACCAATGAACTGATGATGCCTGTGAGGATGAGCACAAGGGCGTAGATGTAGTAGGGGGCGACAACCCTCTTGAATCTGTTCTTGACGGTTTCCCATGTGCCGCGGTTTGACTTGCTGACCGACAATGATGCACCCGAGATGAAGAAGACCGAAGGCATCGCGAATAGCATGATGGACAAAAGCGGTTCTCCAGCATCTCCAAGCAAGTAGCAGCAGTGTATGATACACACCATGTATATCATTACAATTGCGCGGTAGATATCGAGTTGACGGTCTCTCATAGGTGGGTTATTACAGATTGTCGTTAGAGGTAGATGATGAGCGCGAAGCTCGCAATCCAGCAGATGATGCACCCCTGGATGAAGCGATCGTGGAGCAGAACCCTTGTGGGACTGCCGTTTTTCACGTCAACAATGGTAATCTGGAGGTAACGGATAATGCCTGCCAGGACGAACAGCGACGTGAGATAGACGTACGGGCTGTTGAAGCGCTCAACAACCTCGGGTGAGACCGTGTACAGGATGTAACACACCATCGTGATGCTGGCGACGATGCTGATGGCCTCGTTGAGGAAAGGCAGGTTGTATTGGCTTGCAGTCTTTCTCGTCTCAACACCGCTGCTCTCAAACATGACTACATCGTCCCTGCGCTTGGCAAAAGCCAGAAACAACGCCAGGAGGAAGGTCATCAGCACTATCCAGTGGGTGATGTGGATGTCTGTCGCCAGACCTCCTGCCAGCACACGAAGGACGAAGCCAGTTGCAATGATAAACACATCGACAATGGCCAGGTGCTTCAACTTCAAGGAATAGGCGATATTCAGGATAATGTAAGCCCCGATAACGAGGAACAGCATACTGTTGCGCCCGATGAGTGCCACGAGTGCCAGTGACAGAATGACGCACACGGCCATGACGATATAGCCGGTTCTCGCACTCACGGCACCGCTCGCAATGGGCCGGTTGCGCTTCTCGTGGTGCTTCCTGTCGGCCTCGGCGTCCTGGATGTCGTTGAAGCAGTAAATGCCGCTAGATGCAAAGCAGAACGCGACGAAAACGAGAATGCAGGGAACCAGCAGTTCCACATCAAACAGGTGTCGGTCAAAGAACAAGGGCAGGAAAACGAAGAGGTTCTTGAGCCATTGTTGGGGACGCAGTAATTGTAGTATTGGTGTCATGAGATCAATGTTGCGATAGGGTGGATGATATCGGCGAACCACAGGCAAATCCGCTGTTGGATTGTGTTGATGTGGTCAAGAGGCGCAAAGTAGGAAGGCACAGGGGCTAGCAATACCAGCAAGATGTAGGTGCAAGGTGAGCGCATGAACCTGTTGCCAGTGATGAATTGCTGAACCGCAGTTGATAACCTTGTCAACTGTGGTGCAAATGCAACTTGCTCGTCCTTGAACGTGTGGTAGAAGAAGAGTGAGGAGATGATCCAGTAGGGTAGTGTCCTGCCCCAGTCACATGACAGGATGGTGAACATGGGCAGCAAGGTAATGAATTGAATCACAGCGACATCACTCATGAGGGTGTGGTCCATCTGTCGTGTGCGGTACACGCCCATGTTGACTGCGTTGAGTCGGGTAAGCAGGAAGTAACCGGCCAACAGGTTGAACAGGACCAAAGGAATTCTCCATCCTGAAGGATTGGTTTGTCCGACAAGAGATGTGACGAGATGGTAAGGGAAAATCACTCTTGCGTCCCAACCTAATGCACCCACGCCATTACCGATGGTTGCCGCGTCGGCCTGATAGTTGCTGATCACTGGTTCCCACGATGCCCAGACGCATTGTGCCGTACTCTCATTACCCTTGAACAGGCAGACTGCCGCCATAACGAGCAAAACGGGCAGGAAACGCATCAGGCATGTTGTGACACTGCTTGAGATTGACTCCTGGCGGCTGCGGCTATAATGAAAACAGTACAGCATCAAGATGGGAAATGTGTAAAAAAATGATGCCTCGTGTATCAGGAGCTGTAGAGCGGCCACAAGATAGAATGCCGTCCACGCCGTCCATTTCCTGGGGTTGTTGATTGCGTGCCTGAACAACAGGAATAGGCCATAGGTCAACATCAGAGAGAGGTGGTCCCGGCGCGCCCATGTACTGAACATGGTGAATCCAAGGCAAAAGCCGGTGGGAATAATCAGCAATGCCCATCCCTGCCGCCTGAAGATGCGTAGAATAACGTACAGAATAATCATCGTGCTGATGATGCAAAAGGCAGTGACGGTCACCCTGATGTCAAAGGGAAACCACTGCTCCAGTGTCCATAGCAATTGCCCGATGATGCCGCGCCTGACAAAACCGCCCTGATAGTTGATGAGCCATTCGCTGATTTCCCATGACTGGTAGCTGGGATTGAAGAAACCGCAATTCTCAAGGCGCTCCCAACTGGTCTTGCATGAGAAGAAGAAAAACAACAAGAAAACAAACCATGAAAACAGTAGTTCACAGTTCACTCGCTTGCCAGATTGCCATATTCTCGTCATGGGCCTGTCGTTGTTGTCACAAAGTTACAGTTATTAGTTGACAGCGAGGTTACTCAACCATGATTTAACATATTTTCAATATGTAATAACCATTAAACAGTTAATTTAATTATATAAATTGACGACATCGCTTATCAAGACAAAAACACAGCTCTCGCTTCATGAAAAAGTCACTATTGGCAGCAGATTGTCAAAAAATTTGACGATTAAACGTAAAATAATTAGACAAATGCCATTTTCGGGCATGAAATGTTTGATGGGATGCATCATGTAGTGTATTTTTGTGGCAAGAAGTCGCGAGAATGGTTCCTACTTAATAAGAAATCACATAATTAACACTCAGTATAATTATTAAACCCAACAATTATGAAGATGAAGAGATTAGTGTTCGCTTTGCTGCTTTTGGTCACAGCATTCAGCGTCAGTATGGGCTTCGCCCAGCAGTCCTATTCACTTCCTGTGGATCAAGCCGTGAGAATCGGCAAATTGGACAACGGATTGACCTATTACATCCGTCACAACAATTACCCTGAAAACCGTGCCAACTTCTACATTGCCCAGCGTGTGGGAGCCATGCAGGAAGAAGATGACCAGAACGGTCTGGCCCACTTTCTGGAGCACATGGCCTTCAATGGCAGTGAGAATTTCAACGGTGAGGGCAATGGCATTATGGATTTCATCCAGAGGATAGGCCTTAACTTTGGCTCAGACGTGAATGCCTATACCTATTTTACCGAAACCGTCTATAACATCGACAATGTCCCCACCGCACGTCAGAGCGCATTGGACTCTTGCCTGCTTGTGCTCAAGGACTGGAGCCACGGCTTGTTGCTCACCGATGAGGAGATCGACAAGGAGCGCGGTGTGATCCACGAGGAGTGGCGCCTGGGTCGTGACGCTTCGGAACGCATGCGCAACCGTCAAATGGAAACCTTGTTCCCTGGCTCGAAGTATGCTAAGCGCGACGTCATCGGATCGATGGACGTTGTTGACTATTTCCCTTATCAGGTGCTGCGAGACTACTACCACAAGTGGTATCGTCCCGACAATCAGGCACTGGTCATCGTGGGTGACGTGGACGTGGATTACACCGAGGCCAAGATCCGCGAGATGTTTAAGGACATTCCTGGCCCCGCTGCCGATGCTGCAAAGGTTGAGTCCTATCCCGTTCCCGACAACGAGGAGCCCATCATCGCGATTGACAAGGATGTTGAAATGCAGCTCAGCTTTGTTCAACTGATGTTCAAGCATGATATCGTCGAGAAGGAAGAAAAGGGCGATATGAACTACCTTGTCTTCAACTATATGAAATACATGATGAGCACGATGCTCAATCAGCGTTTCCAGGAGAAGGCGCAGGATCCTGACTGTCCCTTTATCCAGGCTTATGGATATGATTCCAGTTACATGGGTGCCAACACTAAGGACGCCTTCTCACTGGCCGTCGTTCCCAAGGAGGGAATGATCGAGGCCGCAACACAGGCCGGTATGGTCGAGGCGCTGCGTGCAGCCAAGTATGGCTTCACCGCTACTGAATATGCGCGCGCCCAAGAAGACTACATGAGCTACCTTGAGCGTCAGTATAACGAGCGTGACAAGGTGCATAACAGAAATTATACCCAGCAGTGCTACCGTCACTTCCTGGATAATGAGCCATTGATTTCGATCGAGGACAATTACCAACTCATGAAGATGATTGCCCCCAATGTCCCCGTTGAAGCCATCAACGCATTGTTGCCCGAACTCATCAGCACCGATGGAAAAAATCTGGTTGTTCTCAACTTTAACCAGGAGAAGGAGGGTGCCGTTTATCCTACCAAGGATGGTCTGATGGCTGCGATCACTGCCGCCGAGAAGGCCGACATTACCCCCTATGTCGACAACGTGAAGCAAGAACCCCTGATCTCGAAGTTGCCCAAGAAGGGAAAAGTGGTCAAGGAGAGTTACAACGAGAGGCTGGGCTACAAGGAGCTGGAGCTGAACAATGGTGTTCACGTACTGCTCAAACCCACCGACTTCAAACAGGATGAGATTTACATGATGGCCTACCAGCGCGGAGGCAGTTCGCTCTATGGAGAGAAGGATTGGGCCAATTGTTCGATGTTTGACGACGTCATTGAAATCAGCGGGTTGGGCGGCTTCAGCAACACTGAGTTGAAGAAGGCGCTTGCCGGCAAGCGGGTAAGCATCAGTCAGAATATGTATTCTTATGATGATTATGTGACTGGCACCAGCAATGTCAAGGACCTGGAAACCCTGTTCCAGCTCCTTTATCTCCAGTTCACTGATGTCACAAAGGATGAAAAGAACTATAACACGCTAATCAACGCCCTCGACCTGGTTCTCAAGAACAAGGATCTTAACCCCGACCAGGTGTTCAATGATTCGCTCAGCTATATCCAGAATAACTATAGCTGGCGCAATAAACCGTTTAACGTTGAAGACTTAAAGCTTCTGGACTATGACCGGATCCTGGAAATCGGCAAAGAGCGCACTGCCAATGCGGCCAGTTATACCTTCCTGTTCGTCGGCTCATTTGACGAGGCAACTATCCGTCCGCTCATCGAGCAGTATATCGCATCGCTCCCCGCCAAGAAGGGCGCGAAGTCCAATTGGGCCAATATCGCCAATCACCCCGAGGGCCAGACCATCAAGCACTTTGACCATCAGATGGAGACTCCCAAGACCACTATCAGCGTGGAATGGTATGACATGCAGACACCTTACACGCTGGAAAACAACATCAAGGCTCAGTTGCTTGGCAAGGTGATGAAAAGGATTTACCGTGACAAGATCCGTGAAGATGCAGGTGCGGCCTATTCTGTAAGCGCTTACGGCTACTCTTATATCGAGGGCGATAAGCCTTTTACCTCAGTGTCGGTCTATGTGCCTCTTAAGCCCGAATATACCGATGAGGCTTTGGGAATCATCAACGATGAGATTATCAAGGTGTGTGAGAACATTGATGCCTCCAGTCTTGAGGACTTCAAGAAGGCCATGCTCAAGGACCACGAGACCCAGGTCAAGGAAAACGGGTACTGGTATAGCGTGATCGGCGCATATGCTAACCGTGGTATTGACAACCATACCGACTATGAAGAAATCGTAAAGGCTCAGACACCCGAATCGATTGCCGCCTTTGCCCGTCAGCTGTTGACAGCAGGCAACAAACTCGAGGTGGTCATGACCCCGAAGCAATAAACTTCACTAAAAAGGCGCCGTACTGATCAACTGAATCGGCCCTATAAATGGCGAATTACGCTAATTGGACGACTTTGACATCGTGGCAATTAGCGTAATTCGTAGTTATTGGCAGGTTAAATAGTGTTAAATAATATAAAATTCTGTGTGGTTATTGGCGCTTTTATACATTAAATATTGCGTGAATGGCGGGAAAATAGTACTTTTGCACCAGCATTCGTGAGAGGGGGCAATCGGGCTTCCTCGTTTTTATTATAATTTTTTGAACCGATGATAGACAAGACGGCACTGGAGCAAGTGATTAACGAGGCCCTAGAGGACACCAAGATGTTTCTGGTCTCCCTCAAGGTGAGCAAGGACAACGTGATTGACGTTGCCCTGGATAGTGATGAGGATATCACCATCGATGACTGTGTGGCAGTCAACGATGCCGTGCTGGCCGCGTTTGACCGCGACACGGGTGAGGACTACGAATTGACGGTGGGTTCCTATGGCATCACTTCACCGTTGCTGCTGCCTCGCCAGTACCGCAAGAGCGTGGGAGGTGAGGTCGAGGTGCTGACCTGCGACGGCCGTAAGCTCAAGGGTGTGCTTGCCGATGCCGACGACGAGGGCTTCACGCTGACAATGACCGTCAAGCGCAAGCTCGAGGGCAAGAAACGCCCCGAATTGGTTGAGGAGCAGGAGCGCTTCAATTACAGTGACATTAAATATACAAAAAATATCATTTAAACGACATTATGGCTAAAAGAGAAGAAGCGGTCAACATGACCGAGCAGTTTGCCGAGTTTAAGGAGCTCAAGGACATCGACAAGACGACACTCATCAGCGTGCTGGAGGAGTCCTTCCGCAGCGTGTTGTCCAAGATGTTTGGCAATGACGATAACTTTGACGTGATCGTGAACCCTGACAAGGGCGACTGTGAGATTTACCAGAATCTGGAGGTTGTGAATGACGGTGAGGTGGAGAATCCCAACAAGCAGATTTCGCTGAGCGATGCCCAGGCCGATGATGATCCTGACTGTGAGGTGGGCGAGGAGCATACCCGCAAGATTGACTTCGCCAAGTTCGGCAGGCGCGCTATCCTTAACCTGCGCCAGACGTTAGCCAGCAAAATACTTGACTTGCAGAAGGATGCCATCTATAATAAGTTTAAGGCCCTTGAGGGCCAGCTGGTGGCCGGTGAGGTATATCAAGTGTGGAAACGCGAGGTGCTGCTGCTGGACGACGAGAAAAATGAGCTGATGTTGCCCAAGGAAGAGCAGATTCCTACCGACATCTATCGCAAGGGCGATGTTGTTCGCGCCGTCATCGAGCGTGTTGACAACACCAACAATAACCCCAAGGTGATCGTGTCACGCACAAGCCAAGACTTCCTGCGCCGCCTGTTTGAGCAGGAGGTGCCTGAGATCCACGACGGACTGATTGTCATCCGTGCCGTCGCCCGCATTCCTGGTGAACGTGCCAAGATTGCCGTTGAGAGCTATGACGACCGCATCGACCCGGTTGGTGCCTGTGTCGGCGTGAAGGGTGCCCGCATCCATGGTATCGTGCGTGAGTTGCGCAACGAGAACATCGACGTGATCAACTACACCAGCAATCCCCAGCTGCTCATCCAGCGTGCCTTGAGTCCTGCTAAGATCTCGTCTATCAGGCTCGATGACGAGAACAAGCATGCCGAGGTATTTCTGCGTCCCGAGGAGGTTTCCCTTGCCATCGGTAAGGGTGGCCTGAACATCAAGTTGGCCAGCATCTTGACCGGTTATAGCATCGACGTTTACCGTGATGTTGAGACCGAGGGCGAGGAGGATATCTATCTCGACGAGTTCAAGGACGAGGTTGACGAGTGGGTAATCGAGGCTCTCAAAAATGTGGGTCTTGCAACCGCCAAGTCGGTATTGCGCACTCCGCGTGAGGACCTCATCGACCGCGCCGACCTTGAGGAGGACACTGTTGACAATCTGCTTGCAATCCTCAGAACCGAGTTTGAGGATTAAGCGTCCCAAAACAATAACATTCATCAATTTTCTCAACACAAAATATAGAAGCCGAAAGCATATTGCCGAAAGCGAACCGATAAAAGACATTATATGGCGATAAAGATTAGTAAAGTCATCGCAGATTTAAACGTGGGAAGGCAGACCATCGAGGAATTCCTGCACAAGAAAGGCATCGAGATCGACGCTAGCATCAATGCGCGCATCCAGGACGATGTCTATGAAATGCTTGTCAAGGAGTTCAAGCCCGACATGGACCTCAAGAGCAAGTCGGACAAGATGGCCAATGAGCGGCAGAAGGAGAAAGCCAAGCACAATGCCGCCAAGGAACACGAAATCAAGACCGTCGTGCCTGGTCAGAAGCCTACATTCTTGGGCAAGATAGACCTGGAAGCTGCCAGCAAACCCAAACCTGTGGCCAAACCCGCTGCTGAAAAGAAGCTTGAGCCCGAGCCTAAAAAGGTTGAGGCACCTGCTGAAGTTCCTGAGGAGGTTCCCGCCAAGATCGAGACTCCCATTGCGGAGCCGACCGTTGAGGCCCCCGAGCCCAAGCCTGCCGCTGAACCCGTGGCCGAGCCTGTGGCAGCCGAGCCCGTGGTCGAGCCTGTTGTCGAAGCAACTGAGGCCAAGCAGGAGGAAGATAAGGACGATGATGTCTTCAAGCCCGTTTCCGAGACTGTCGGTGGCCCGCAACTCAAGGTGGTGGGCAAGGTGGACTTGACCTCGCTCAACCAGCAGACCCGTCCCCGCAAGAAGAGCAAGGAGGAGAAGCGCAACGAGCGCATCGCCAAGGCTCAAGCCGAGGGTGGCAGCAAGCGCAAGCGCAAACGCATCGGCAAGGAGAAAATTGACATTGAGAGTGCCAGCAATCAGCCTGCTCCACAATCGGGCAAGAATCGTGGAGGCAACAAGGATGATCAGGCTGCTAAGCGTGGCGGCAAGGACAAGAAGGCCAACCGCAAGCCCTTGCGTCCCGAGGTAAGCGAGGAGGATGTTCAGCGCCAGATGAAGGAGACGCTGGCTCGCCTCACTGCCAAGAGCAATAAAAAGGCTGCCGCACGTCGCCGTGAGCGCCGTGAGGAACATCGCGAGGAGGTCCGCGAGGAAGCCGCACTGGCAGCAGCACAGAGCAAGATTTTGAAGCTCACCGAGTTTGTGACGGCCAATGACTTGGCTATCATGATGAATGTGCCCATTAACAAGGTTATCGCCACTTGTATGAACCTGGGCGTGATGGTGAGCATCAACCAGCGACTGGATGCCGAGACCATCAACATCGTTGCCGATGAGTTCGGCTTCAAGACCGAATACACCAGTGCTGAGGTAGTCGAGGCTATCAGCGAGGAAGCCGATAACCCCGAAGATCTCGTTCAGCGTCCCCCTGTCGTTACCGTTATGGGCCACGTCGACCATGGTAAGACCTCGCTGCTGGACTACATCCGCAATTCTAACGTGATCGCAGGTGAGGCCGGTGGTATCACGCAGCACATTGGTGCCTATAACGTGAAGTTGCCCAACGGCCGCCGCATCACCTTCCTGGATACCCCTGGTCACGAGGCGTTTACCGCAATGCGTGCCCGCGGTGCCAAGGTGACCGACATTGTTATCGTGATTGTGGCTGCCGACGACAGCGTCATGCCGCAGACGGTCGAGGCGTTGAACCACGCATCGGCTGCAGGCGTACCCATCATTTTTGCCATCAACAAGATTGACAAGCCGGGTGCTAACCCCGAGAAGATCAAGGAGGAGCTGGCCCAGATGAATTACCTTGTTGAGGATTGGGGCGGCAAGTATCAGAGTCAGGATATTTCGGCTAAGAAGGGCATTGGCGTGAATGAGCTGATGGAGAAAGTTTTGCTCGAGGCCGACATGCTTGACCTGAAGGCCAATCCCAACCGCAAGGCCACTGGTTCAATCATCGAGTCTTCGCTGGACAAGGGTCGTGGCTATATTGCTACCGTGCTGGTGGACAATGGCACCCTGCGTGTGGGCGACATCGTGCTGGCCGGAACCCACTTCGGCAAGGTCAAGGCGATGTTTAACGAGCGCAACATGCGCATCACCGAGAGCGGCCCATCGACCCCCGCGTTGATTTTGGGCTTGGACGGTGCACCCACTGCCGGTGACAAGTTCAATGTCATGGATACCGACCAGGAAGCCCGCCAGATTGCCAACAAGCGTGAGCAGTTGCAGCGTGAGCTGAATCGTCGCACCCAGACCCGTGTCAGCCTTGAGGACATCGGTCGTCGCAGGGCACTGGGTGAGTTCCACGAGCTCAATATCATCGTCAAGGGTGATGTGGACGGCTCGATCGAGGCCTTGAGCGATTCGCTCATCAAGCTCTCGACCCCCGAGGTGCAGGTGAACGTTATCCACAAGGCCGTCGGTGCTATTACCGAGAGCGACGTCACCCTGGCAGCTGCCAGCGATGCCTATATCGTCGGCTTCCAGGTGCGCCCGTCGGCTTCGGCCAAGCGTGCCGCCGAGCAGGAAGGTGTCGATATCCGCTTGTATTCCATCATCTATGACGCCATCGAGGAGGTCAAGAGCGCGATGGAAGGTATGTTGCAGCCCGACATCAAGGAAGAGGTTATCGGCAGTGCCGAGGTGCGACAGGTTTACCACATCAGCAAGGTGGGAACCATTGCCGGTGCCATGGTTGTCGAGGGCAAGATCAAGCGTGGCGGCAAGGTGCGTGTCATTCGCGACGGTATCGTTATCCACACGGGTGAGCTTGCCTCCCTCAAGCGCTTTAAGGATGATGCCAAGGAGGTTACCAGCGGCTATGACTGCGGCTTGAGCCTCAAGTCCTATAACGACTTGCAGGAAATGGATATCATCGAAGCCTTTGAGGAAATCGAGGTCCACAAGACCCTGTAACACATGATCTATTACCTGAATATAGGTAGTAATATAGGCGACCGGCGCGATAATCTTTATCGCGCCGTCGTTTCATTGTCGGCAGGTAGGGGTGGCTGCACCGTTTCAAGCCTTGTTGAGAGCGAGCCCTGGGGATTTGAGAGCAGTAACCATTTCATGAATGTGGGTGTGAGGATCGTCAGTGATATCCCTCCACTCGAAATGCTCGACCGCATCCACATTATTGAGCGGCGCATGGGCAGCGCTTCCCATCGAGATGAAAAAGGTGGCTATATTGACCGCCTGGTGGATATCGATATTGTGGCTATTGATGACATGGTTATTGACTTGCCCATGCTGCAAGTGCCACATCCTCATCTTGCCAACCGCGATTTCTTTTTGATTCCTATGGTGCAGCTGGCTCCTGAGTGGCATCACCCTGTCACAGGGCTTACTGCCTCCCAAATGCTTGAAATACTGCAAAGAAACACACACCTCTCGTGACATCATTAAATAGGTGGGAAAAAATACGGGTGACGCAAAACTGTTAACATTGATGAGCATGATAGCGAACTCAGGCGCATCATCCCACATGCACATCATGTAAAGCGCTGGATATCCATTCAGGCATGGCTGTCAAAACACAACGACGTGAATCATGACCCCACATCGGGCAGGAAAAAACTGGCAAAAATCTTCTTATTTTTTATTGTTATTATGGATTTTTTAATATCTTTGCAGAATACAAAGATACATTTTAATAAACCGTATTTTATTAACCCCTAAAATGATATATTATGAGAAAGCTTCTACTTATTTCCATGGCTGTGCTGTTAGCATCGCTGGCGGCGCATGCCGATGTGGTTATCAACGCCACCAACTTCCCTGACGCGAATTTCCGCACCTACCTGCTGGGCCAGTATCCCAGCGGCACCATCACCACGGCGCAACTCAACGCCCGGGACACGTTGAATCTGTCATCCAAAGGCATTTCCGACATGACAGGTGTGCAGTATTTTACCCAATTGAAAAGGTTGGATCTATACTCCAACAATCTCACTTCGATTAATGTGAGCGCCAACACCAAGCTGATTTACCTCAACTTGGGCTACAACAAGTTGACGTCAATCAACGTGGAAAGTAATACGGTGCTGCAAGAGCTGTATCTCCAAAGCAACCAACTCACCACAGTCAGTGTGAACAATCACAGCAGTCTGAAAACGCTGTGGGTACGGGACAACACCACCCTGACGGGCTTCTACTGCTGGCGTGATGCGCTGACCAGCGTTGACGTGACAGGTTGCACAGCACTGCAGTTTCTCAAGATTTACAACAACTATAACTTGACGAGTATCTATGGCTTGGCGGACTGCACCAATTTGACCTGGCTGGATGTCGAGGACACGTCGTTCAGCGACTTGAGTGCTGTTACGCACATGACCAAGCTGGAAACGTTGCTGGCGGGCAATACCAAAATCACCTCCCTCTATACCAGTCATAGCGGCAGCCTAAAAAACCTGCAAGTAGCTGGCGACACGCAATTGACCGATCTCATCTGCAACAGCGAGAACTTGACAACGCTCAAGGTAACTGGCTGCACGGCATTGAGCACGCTCAAATGCTACTACAATGATAATCTAACTGCTATCACTGGCCTTGCCGATTGTAAGGCGCTGACCTATCTGGACTGTGAGGACTGTGCCATCACCGAACTGCCCGGCGTGAACAACATGAACAACCTGCAAACGCTGTGGGCCCGTAACAACCAGTTGA
>ONIL01000052.1 GCA_900317835.1 uncultured Prevotellaceae bacterium
AATTCAGTGGCACCTGCAACCTGTATGCTCGGGACGCTGCCGTGGTCCGCATCAGGAGGACTACCACGCTGTCTGCCCCGTCGGCAAGCACTGTCGTCAACATCACCGGTGTCAACGAGAACGGTATCTGGTTGGCAACAAGGAATGTTTTCGATCTTATTATTCAGGGTCCCGGAACATTCAATATCTCGTCCACCAATAATACGTCTATCGAGGATGAGGAAAATGGCTCGGCCTCCCATGTGGATATATGGCACAATGTGTATTTTAATAATGTGAATGCCGTTTTGTCGTCTGGAGGAAACAGTGTCGTCAAGCGTTTGCTTCTCAATTTTAAAGCAGGCAGTAGCGTGAGATTCAAGGCCACCAATAATTCCAGTTATCCGGTTATTGATTATTGTCAAAACTGGGATCTCTATGGGAATGAGGCCATCTTGGAGCCATACGGAGCCTATTATAGCAATGGCACCGTCTATGATTCCAGCGGTAACAAGGTCTATAATCAGGATGTTTATGTCAGCGACGACTATGTGGCCATCATCAACGCCACCAACTTCCCCGACGCCAATTTCCGCAACTATTTGCTCGGCCTCTATCCCAAGTGCTATATCACCCAGACCGATGTCAACAACTGCACAACGGAGAACGTTAGCGGCAAGAGCATTTCCAATCTCCAGGGCATCAAGTACTTCACTGCCCTGAAGCAACTGATCTGCTACAACAACCCGATGACATCGCTCGATGTGTCGGGCATGACCTCACTCACCTATCTGGACTGCGCCCCGACCGACAGCTACACCGGCACAAAACTGACCTCGCTCGATGTGTCGGGATGCACTAACCTCGAGACGCTCCTGTGTTATAACACCAACATTTACTCGCTCAGCGTGGACGACTGCACCAATCTCAAGACGCTCAACTGCCACAATTGCCCCAATCTGACGCTCCTATCGGTAATCAACAAGTCGAGCCTTAACACGCTCAACTGCTTGAATTGCACAGCCCTAACTAGACTCTATTGTCACCAGAATGCCTTGATCTCGCTCGATGTGACGGGTTGCACGGCGTTGAAATCGCTCAAGTGCTACGAGAACGCCAACCTGGCGACCATCACGGGCTTGGCCGATTGCAGGGCCATCACCCATCTGGACTGCAAGGACTGCTCCATCACCAGCCTGCCTGGCGTGAACAACATGTCCAACATCACGACACTGCTGGCCCGCAACAACAAGTTGAACGCGCTCTCAGTAACCTACAAGAGCACACTGACAAACTTGAACGTCAGAGGTAATACGACACTGACCGTCCTTCATTGTAATTCAAATGACTTGACCACGCTTGACGTGACAGGTTGCACTGCATTGAGTGCTCTCTATTGCTTTAGTAATGCTAACCTGGCCAGCATCACCGGCCTGGCCGACTGCAAGGCCATCACCCATCTGGACTGCGAGGACTGCGCCATCACCAGTCTGCCTGGCGTGAACAACATGACCAACATCACGACACTGCTGGCCCGCAACAACAAGTTGACCACGCTTGAAGTAACCAACAAGAGCCAACTGACAAACCTGAGAGTTAGTGGTAATACGACGCTGACCACACTCAAGTGCTTTAATAACGCCTTGACTTCATTAGATGTAACCTCTTGCTCAGCAATGACTTTGATGAGTTGCTATGGCAATCAACTGACCTCGCTCAGTGTGGAGGGTTGCAATGCATTGAATGCTCTTTATTGCTACCAGAACAAGATCAGCGGCACGGGCATGACCACCCTGGTCAACAGCCTGCCCACGCGCTCGTCAAGCAATAAGGGCGAGTTGCGTGCTATCTTTAATGATGGCGAGAACAACTCGATGACTGCAGACCAAATCACGACTGCCAGCAACAAGTACTGGCTGCCCAAGCGCTGGGATGGCACCGTTTGGGTAGATATGACGGCTTCGACGCGTGGTGACGTTAACGGCGACGGCAGCGTGAACATCAGCGACGTGACGGCCCTGATCGACCTGTTGCTGGGCAGCGGCACAGCAAGTCCAAGTGCCGACTGCAACCAGGACGGCAGTGTAAACATCAGCGACGTGACGGCCCTAATCGACTACCTGCTGAGCGGCACTTGGAATTAAACTTCATCAAAACCTAAGTTATATCCCTCATGCTCATCGCGGGCGTGGGGGATTTTTCTATTCATGGAGCGAAAAAAAGCCATCACCATTGTTTGAGATGCGGACGGTAGTTGCGGCAATCATACTAGAAGAGGGACTTGCACCGTCGCTTTACAGGGTGAAGATTGAACATGAACAGCTTGAACATTTGAACACCGTGAACAAGATCGGGGGATAGTCAAAAATTGTGCGTTTTTCTCATTCTACTATAATATAATACCCCTCAAAAACAGATAATAATGCACAAAAAGTGTGCGTTTTTCTCATTCTACTATAATAGTAGTAGTTATATCAAATAACTACTCATGTTTTTGAAATGAAAAATGAAACCCGGCAGGACACCTTTTGATGGGTGTCCTGCCGGTAAAATATAATGAGTAAAAATTCAGAAAAATCAACGTCTGCATGCTTCTCTCCACTTGGCCTCATACTCAGCATATAGAGGATCGCTTTCCCATGAGTTCCACCATGAGCTATTAAACGACGGCACAGTGACATTGATCGGGCCTAAGTTGAGGATGCTACTCTCGGGTGATTGAGATAAATGTGTTATCTTTGCAACCGAGTAAACGAGACTACGACTTATGTGTGTGTTAAGAAAAATCCATGATTGTCGAGAAATCTGATTTGTGCATGTATAAATTGGAGTCGCTGTGCTATCGACTGAAGTGCGCGATCATAGACCACAGTCTGAAACTGCCATCGTTGGTATCATTCCGGTATTATCTCGATGGCATCTCATCTGAAACCGAACTTGGCGTGGTGGTTGAGATGTTGCACGATTGCAGGATATATGCTTACCTGACAAGCATGTTTGATAAATCTTTAAAATCTGGATCTTCATGGACAGATGTTTTAGTAGGCGCAACAAAAGTCTTGGATGAGAACGATTATATTGATGTGCTTCATTTAAGATATGCTAGTGAATTTAACATAAACGATAAGTCAAACCCTAAACGACGTTCTTTTGAGGATTATAAGAAGTGCTTCGTTAAGCTTTATCAATTTGTCAATGATAGATGTTCAAACTTTGGTTTGAGGATAGATGGAAGATTTTTAATAACGCGATTTATGCCGACAGATTTGAGCATGGCTGCGTTGAAAGACATTTATCAGTATCTAGTGAGCAAGAAAGACATCGAACCGAATAAAGAAGACGAATTTTTGGCAATCTTCAGCGCTTCGGTGATAGCGTTATCGCAGAAATTGAGGTGGACACGTGGGACTAAGAGTGGATATACAAATTATTCTTGTTTGTTCATTCTAATGAGAACATTAGCAAGCAAGAATGTTGATGACAACGAAGTCAAATCCGTGATTACAAGTGTGTTTTGCGAAGGAGATGGAAATACTATAGATGCGAGTAAATTGAAGAAACGTGGTGAGAGCGCAGACCAACAAGTTTTCGATAAAGATATTCAAAAAAACATAGCGAATCATGCGCCGTAAACGGAAAGGTAGGTACATTGGGGGGAGCACCGAATATAAACAAAAATAAGTGACTGAGAAATCAGTCACTTATAAAATCTTTGTGGAGCATAGCGGACTCCATCCATGGATAGGATATGTCATGATAATTTCGTCATAAATTACTGAATGTCTGATAGATAATTAAAACCAATCAGACATAGCCTGACAATGTGTTGACATTATTTTACCATTTTTATGACAACAGAATGACAACGGAATAAATTTCTTTTGTATCTTTGCCGAACAAAATTACAATAAAAATGGCAGGCATACAAATTTCAATCAGCAAAGGTGGTGGAGCAGAAGCAGAAGTGCGCTTCCGCTTCAGCGCGACGCAGACCATAAAGCCGTTTTTCTCTACTGGCATCCATATCATTAGGGAATACTGGTCGTCCAAGACGCAAAAACTGAGCACGTCAATCAAACAGGTGCCTGATGATGATCAACGTGAGCGGAACGCGAAAATCAACAAAAGAATAACCAACCTTAAAGCCCACCTGCTTGAAGCCTATACCGCGCAAGGCGGTCTCAACGGAAGGAGTTCAGAAGAACTGAAATTATGGCTCTTGGAGGAGACGAACAATTTCCTGCATCCTAAAAAATCAGAAACTAAAAAGAAGAAAAACAAGACACTCATGCAAATTGTGCATGAATTCTGCTTGGATGGCAAGGAAGGAAGATTGCTGAATGATAACGGAGAACGCCTCAAGCCGAGTTCCGTCCGTGTCTATGCCCAGGTTGAGGGCTGGCTCAAGAAGTTTTGCAAACATTCTTCCGTGGCCGATTATGAAACAGATGAGCTCAATGAGCGTTGGTATGCCGCGTTTGTGAAATTCCTGTACGACCAGGGATTGCGTAAAAATAGTGTAGGAAAGCATATCAAAAGCTTGAAGACTGTTCTGCGCAAACGAATCGACGATCCCGAGCAGGCGGCCAAGTGTGCCTTCATTGTTCGTGGCAAGTGCAAGGTGCTGCACGAGCGAGTGAAGAATGTGTATCTCGACGAGAACAAGCTTCACGTGATGGCCAATGCCCGATTAAACGGTTACATGGATCGTGTAAGGGACCAATTCTTGCTGTTGTGCTGGACCGGCCAACGCTATAGTGATTTGGGTCAACTTATCCCGGACAATATCGATACAACAGATGATGGGAAGCACCGCTTTTTCAAAGTCAAACAAACAAAGACGGGTGCTCTCGTATATATTCCGGTATTGCCCGAAGTAGAGCCATTGCTGGAAAAATACAGGGATGGCTTTCCGGCTCCTATCAGTAATCAAAAGTTCAATAACTTCATCAAGGATGTCTGCAAGACTATCTCAGAAACGGATGATGGCAAAGAGGCGGGTTTTGATGATATAGTGGAGTTAGAACGGACATTAAATGCCGAGAAAACCACGTTAAGCGAGAAATTCTATAATCTCGTGACTTCTCACAGCGGCCGCCGCAGTTTCGCCACCAACATGTTTGAACGCAACTGGCCGACACAAATCATCATGGGCATCACCGGCCATGAGACAGAGGAGGTGTTTAGGATTTATATCGAGAAAGATCCCGAGGAACTAAGAAAACACCAAATCGAGTCATTCTTCAAATTCTTTGACAATGGACAACAATAGCATGACATAATACATCGAGAAACAATGGCAAAAGAAGAACCCAATAAGAGAAAACTCACCGAGGAGGAAATCAATGATCGTTTGGAGACTTACGTTAATTACGCTTATGTGAAAGTCACGCCACATGTAACTACTAGTGAAAGAGGCATAGAATTGAAAATAGAAGAGTTTGGCAGGCCGTTTGGCGGGGATGAGATCGAGCTGAAGCGCCTTAGATACGCCACTGCAGGGTTTAACCCTGTGATGATGCGATTTTTGCTTGACCTATTGCAGCAGATCAACCAAGAAACGATGCAGAATGCATTCGATTATGTGCTCAAATGCATCAAGCTCTCTCCAAACTATAATGGTGATATTCCTCAGATATATTATCTTGAGAAGCCCATAACCAGTGGCCAGGCAATCGATAACTCGTCGCCTATTTATCAATTTGCTGTCAAAGAACTGTCACACCGACTGGAACAGCTGGGCATTCCACATGCTATTGACCTGAGTTTCTCGCCATCTGAAAAGAACGACCGAGAGCCCGAAATCCAGGCTGAGATTCAGGCTGAGATTCAGCCCGAGATTCAGCCCGAGAGCCAGTTTGAGAGCCAGCCCGAGAGTCAGAAAACGTTCACGTTTTCCAAAAAGGAGAGGGTAAAGAAGATCCATGCCTACCTGGTCGAGACTGGCGTCATTAAGCCATGTGACTATGAGGATTTCTTCGTTTGGGTCAAGAATGGCCATTTTCCCACGGACATCATTCGGGCAAAAAATAAAGTAAAGTTCTACTATGCCCTAGAGCAAATCTCATCACTTATCATTGATGAGGTCAAGAACTGGAAAAAGTCAGTCTTGACAGATGGCCAATGGAACACGCTGAGTTCTTCTAAGTCCTCCAATCAGCCCCATATTGCGAAACAATGGCTGCGTAAATTCCCCTGAAAATGTATGGGAATTATGCATAAGTTATATTTCTTATAAAAATAGTTTTCTTTACTTATATAGCTAAGTCCTGTAACTCAAGCGATTACGGGGCTTTTCTTGATTGGCTTCATTGTCTGTTTTTCTTATAAAATCATTCGTTTTGATTATACATTTGGGTGTGAACTTTGCAATGCCGATGACAACGGAGTCAAGGCATTAAAATTCACAACTATATGAAAGCGACAAATCTAATCTTGCTTACGGAGGACGATTACAATCAGTTGGCAGAAACGATTGCTAATCGCGTCATCCAACAATTGCAAGGAAAAACACACAATGTTGAAAAAAAACAGTCTGATGACGGCTTTGTCTTTCAGGAAGAAGCTGCTAAATTACTCAAGGTAAGCCTGCGCACGCTTATCCGATGGGACAAGAGTGGCTATCTGCCCAAGCGCCATGTTGGGCGACGCGTGGCCTATCGTCGTGAAGACATCAATCGCCTGGCAGGAGCAGGCCAATGCCATGATTAGCGAATTGATGATACCTCTCTGCTTTTTGACATTGCGGAGAGGTGTCCTCATATGCGTACTTTGCAGAATAATCTTAATATTCTTGTACCATGAATGATTTTTCTGAAAACTCACCCACGGGCAATGTCATTGACCCGATGAGTGCGGCGATGTTAGCCGCTAAAAACGGAAAAGACCGTCCAACGGCTGACCAGTATGCCGCTAATGGCCAGCTCGTGCCCGAATCGCTGCGCATGCTGCATGACATTATCACTGCCGCAACGGCCTATGAAAGTGAGGCAGACAAGATTGACCCCGGCGCTGTAAAGGACATCCTTGATGCTGGGCGCATCACGCCTGAGGAAGTGGACAACGATGACTGCGACGAGGTGCCCATCCTGTATGCCGGCAGTAAAGAATCGCCGATGATGACTCTGCAAAACTTCTCGGTCATCATCGGTGTGCCAGGTACACGCAAGACATTCGGCTGCCTACTGCTGGTGGCCGAATACTTGAGTGCATGCACCCGCCCACGTTCTAACTATTTCATCAGTGCCGATGCCGAGCTGGGCCGTGTGCTGTGGATTGACACGGAGCAAGGCCGAGGCAGGGCACGACGCATCAAACGCCGCATGAGGCGTATTCTTGACTCTGATGCCGCTTTGCTTGAAGTCTTCGACCTGCGCGAAATAGACCCGCCCAAGCGCCTGATGGCGTGTGCACTGGCTATCGAGCAGTATCATCCGTCTCTCGTGGTCATCGATGGCATCGCCGACTTGTGCAATGATCCCAACCACATTGTTGAGGGTGCCATCATCCAGCAGTTTGTGATGAAGTTCTCTTCACACTACAATTGCCACATCCTCACTGTCATCCACGCCAATCTGAACGACGTGATGAGCGGGGGAAAGGTGCTGCGTCCGCGTGGCCATGCCGGCTCTAACCTGTACCGCAAAACTGAAACGGCCATGGTTTTCAACGCCGATGGCGAGATAACGAAAGTCTCCTTCGAGAAGGCCCGTGGAAAGCGCCCAGAGGACTTTTGTTTCAAAGTGAACGACCAGGGCTTGCCCGAGGTGGTGGGCGCGCCACAGCAGGACGATGGCCCCTCGATGCGCCAGCAAATACGTTATGATGCAATCGCTAACTACTGCCGCAAGTTTCCCAATGGTTGTCGTTATGCCGACTTGATAAAGGAGGTTAAACGAGCGTTCGACAAGAGCGATCGCACTGCCAAGGAAAACATCAAACAGACCATGGAGGCTGGCCTGATTGTCAAGCGCGACAATGGTCTGTATTATGCAACCGATGGTGAAGTCACGTAGGAGAGGTGCAATTTATATCACCCCCTATAAAGGGGGTGTAATATATAAACTGCACCACCCCACGACACCGGAGCGATTGCACAAATAGTGAAATTATTAATACCGATGCACAAACAACTCAAAAATCAGAAACCTATGCGACATACTTTTTCTTCTCACACTGCCAGCGATTATGACTGGAACGACATCCTGCGTCAGGTGGACATGATGCACGTTGGTGGCCTGGATGACCACGAGACGTGGTACCGGGCCTGCTTGTCGCTGCGTGCAGCGGCTATCGAGTCACCAGCCGATGAGGAAACCTTGCGGGAACTGTGGCTCTCGTTGAGCCGTAACAGTGGCGGCTATAAGGGCGACCGTGACGTGATGACGCAATGGCGCAGTTGCCGCACACCGTCACGAATCTCCCCAGGCACCATCATTGCCCATCTGCGGGCGAATGGTGTGACGATGACACGAGGTCACCACTCGCTTCCCTATATTCCACGTCGTGTTGCACCAGTCGTGCAATCACGGCCGGAACCGATTTATTACGAAGAGAGATGGGAAGATTACCAACGCACGACTCGGCCTAATGTGATTGAAATGTCCAATCTGTACAGATTTCTCAAGAGCCTTTATCCTGGCACTCATGAAGCGTTCAAGCGCTACGAAGTGGGGTATGACGGTCGCCGCACGATGTTCCGCTACCTGGACGTCAACCATCGTCTGCGTCAGATCAAGGCAATGGCTTACTGCAGCGACGGACACCGAGACAAATCGATATATCCGCTCATTTATCGCAAACAGCCTCAAGAGGGCCAGCGTGCCGAATTGGTTTACTTTGGGGAGCACCTGCTTTCGCGGCACCCTGACTTTCCAGTAGCCGTCGTAGAGAGCGAGAAAACCGCCATCATCGCCTCGATGGTGATTCACGGCGTGATTTGGCTGGCAACAGGCTCAAAAAGCAACCTCAATGCACTGAGTGAGCGCAGCGTGCTGAATGGCCGTGATGTAACACTCTATCCTGATGCCGACGCCATTGCCGACTGGCGCAAAATCGCCCAGCAGCACCACTGGCACGATGCCTCTCTGCTCATCCCCGATTACGAGTCTCTGCTTACTGCCATCGCCCCGACTGCCGACATTGCCGACTACTTCGTCAGCAAGTCAGAGTCAACCCGCAATTCCTCCCATTAATGCTTAATGAGGTGCGCTCTTCTCCTGCTGTCATTCGCATTTCAACGATGAAGTTCTTGCATAAATCCAAAAACACCCATTTAGGTATTGGCGTTTAGTGTAATATTCAAGTATTTTTGCAACGTCAAAACTGATAGCGAAAAAAATGAGAAAAAAAATCCGTTTGGGGTTTAAAAAATCGGTTTCTGTGTGTATATAGAGTGTATGACAGACAGAGAAAGACATATCGAGGGGCTGTTCAGGCAACATTACAGTGCGATGCATCGGCTGGCTTACCTGCTGTTGCACGACGATGATGACAGCAAGGACGTTGTGCACGACGTCTTTGCCAAGTTGCTTGTGGAACAAACGGAACTGCGTGAAACGACCGTCTTGCCTTATCTGCTGTCATGCGTGCGCAACCAGTGCCTGAACGTGATGCGTGACCGCAAGTTGCATGCCCAGTTGCAGCAGTACCTCATTCCCGACACTGTAGCGGAACAGACATCGCCCGAGGAGCTTGAGCGCGAAATTGAAGTGCTCAGCAAGGGCATCGATGCTCTGGTACCGCCTGTGTGCCGAGAGGTGATACGCCTGCATTTCCATGAAGGAGTAGCCTTGACCGAGGTCGCTCGGCGCCTGGGAGTGAGCCATACTACCATCTACAAGCACCTGCACAGCGCACTCCGTCAATTACGTCAAACGCTAAAAGACTATTGAGCAATGAACAAGACCGATTTACTATTCCAGATGCTGGAACAACCCGAGCGTTACAGCGAGGCACAATGGCAAGAGATTCTTGCCGATGACGAGTGCCGTGAACTTTATACCCTGATGGCGAAAGTCAAGAGCACCGCCCCCTCACCCGAGGTGAGCGGGGAGACCATCGATGCCGAATGGGAACGTCTGTCCCAGCCGCAACGTCCTCGCGCCACCATCATCCCCATGTGGCGCAAGGTGGCAGCAACCGCCGCGATTGCTTTGGTTCTCTTTGGAGTCTCCTATGCTGCTGTCAAGACAGGTTTCTTCGGACTGCAAAAGCAGACGACAGAGGAGACCGTTGCTGTCAAGCCTGAAACCCCTGCTGTCACTGCCGACGAGACTTCAGAGGCTATTGAGCAACTCACCGACTCATTGACGGCTACAGCCATGGCCGAGCCCCGGCTCTATGACAACGTGCCGCTGGAGCAGATGTTGGCCGAACTCGCTGCCTATTATCACGTTGACGTGGAATACCGCAGCGACGATGTGCGCTCGCTGCGTCTCTATTATGAGTGGGAGCCGGACTATTCGCTCGACATGGTCGTGGATATGCTGTCCCACTTCGAGTCGCTCAGCATCTCTCGTGAGGGCAACAAACTCATTGTTGAATCAGCACAGGAGGGCAAGTGATGAAAAGACTTTTTACCATGATACTATTGCTGTGCTCCTTGGCAGGCATAGCACACGCGCAACGCATTACCCGCAACTTCCAGAACGTGTCGATGAGCGACGCGCTGAAGTATATCCAGCAGCAGACCGGCAACCACAAGATCGTGTTTATCTACAACGAACTGGAAGACTTCACTGTTACCACCCATGTCAAGAACAAACCTGTTCCTGATGCCATTCGCCAGATCATCGGTTTCTATCCCATCCAGATGATCCTGGGTGATAACAACGATATCTATGTGGAATGC
>ONIL01000046.1 GCA_900317835.1 uncultured Prevotellaceae bacterium
CAGGTCATTGAATTTCGCCTCCTCGGGGAAGGTGTAGTTGTTGAGCCATTCCAGCAGTTCTAAGTCCATGGAGATGCCCTGGTTGCGGTACTGCCCCGCATGCACGTGCATATCGTTCATGGCAGGGATGAGCAGGCGGTCACCGTAATCAATCACCTCTTCGACCTGCTGGCCAAAGGCGTCGGCGCTAGTGGCCACGTCCACGACGCGCCCGTTCTCGACGCCCACATAGCCATGTTCCACAACTTCAAAGTGATCCTTATCGCGAGTAAAAATTATGTTAGCCTTGTACAGTTTCATAGTTTATGTCTGGTTATATGATGAATTGCTTGTTGCAAAGATAGACAAAATTTTTATTACATGGTTTTTTTATTGACAATTAGTCAGAGATACAGGAAAGTTGTAACTAAGCGGTTCAAAACGGGTTTCGACAAGCACAAGTATAAAAACCATAATATTCACTAACATTTTAACCAACGATTTTTACAATATCGCTACCTGGTAGGGCGGCATGGTACCCAAAGATGTTAACCACATCCAATAAGTCTTATTTAGTCTTAAATATCACCGACGGGATAGCACGACACGCCCGCCCTACCAGTTTTTGTTCTACATTTGTAGCATCATAATCAACAACAAACTATACATGATGAAAAAAGCAACCACATTCTTGTTGACTGCTCTTGCCACAATCTTCTCGTTTTCATCTTTGGCTCAAACCACCATCAAGGGGTGCATTTCCAACGAGCGGGGCGAGGGAGTTGAATATGCTACGGTAGTGCTCGAAGGTGATACCATCGGTACTCTTGCCGATGCTCAAGGGCGATTCTCCCTTACAATTCCCAAAGGCAAGAATAATGACCTAGTCATCACTCATGTTTCTTATGATAAGGCATCAATCCCCTTTTCGTCCTATAGTGTAGGCAAGCCGTTATCCATCATCGTCAAGGACAAGAACGTGAAACTGGACGAAGTGGTCATTGGCAAGAAGAACAAGATGAAAACCATCTTGGGCAAGAAATTGCCGGGACCGACGGCCAGTTTTAGAGGTAAAGGACAACAAAACTGGCTGGAATGGGGACCGACATTCAAGGCCAAGAAGAATTGGGTCGTGAGTGACATCTTTTTCACCATCAAGAAAAGCACTTACAGTCGATGTGTTCTCAGTTTCACCATCTATGAAATTAGAGGCAAAGAATATGTCAACATTCTTAACAAGCCCATTTACAGAACAGTAACCACTACTACTCAAAAGACCAAACTCGCTGTCCAACCTAACGAGAACGTCATTCTCAAAGCAGGCAAGCAGTATTACGTCAGTGTCACCATCGTTGACAGCGATGAGAGCGGGATGCTGGAATTCAATTCTCAGTTCAGGAGCTGCATTGCCCGCCGCTTGTCCTCCGGCAAGACAAGAAAGCTGCCGGCTGGTCCCATCATTACTCTGTCGGGCTACGAATTAAGCCAATAATGAGCAAAAACAGGTAACTGTTGATACACTTTAGCATAAAAACGGGATTATTTAATCGCAAAATATCTTCATATTTCAATTGGATATTGAAGAAATTGTCCTATCTTTGCATCAGAGAATATAATCATAAATGCATCATGACTTCAATTACAGTTCATATTCCCAATAATGAAATCGGTTTCTTCAAGAAAATAATGGAGAAACTAGGATGGTCCTATCAGGTCATGAGCAAGCCCCAAATCATCGATCCCGAAACAGGAGCCAGCCTGAACGAAAAGACGATGAAAGTCATCGAGGACGCACGCGACGGTAAGGGCATTGAATTCACTGGCAGTGTTGATGAGTTCAAGCAATGGGCTGAAACTCTTTAAAGGATGGCAAAGTATCAAGTTTCCACCACAGGCCAGTTCAAGAAAGACCTGAAGCGCGCAAAGAAACGCGGACTGAATCTGCATGACCTGATTCATGTCGTGGAGTTATTGGCAAATGACGAACCACTGCCAGAAAGTAACCATGACCACAACTTGCATGGTGACTATGAAGGTTATCGTGAATGTCATATTTCCCCAGATTGGCTGCTTATCTATTTAAAAGATACTGAGATACGAATCATAACACTTTACCGTACAGGGACTCACTCAGACCTCTTCAACAAGAAAAAGAAATAACAAACCCTATGTTTACGCCTTCAAAGCAGTGAAACATGGTGCTAGTTTTTCCTGTTGTGAAGGTCGTTTGAGCATCACTGGCATGAGGCGATGTTGAAATCTTGGTTTTTTTATTGACAATTGGTCTGTGATTCGAGAAAAAGTTGTATCTTAGCGGGTCAAAACAGGCTTTAATGAGCACAAGTTTATAAACCATAATATTCACTAACATTTTTAACCAATTATTTTACAATGCAAGTAAAAGATCTGAATCCGCAGGCAGTGTGGTCTATCTTTGACGAGATCACCAAGGTGCCCCGCCCCAGTGGCAACGAAGAAGGCAAGTTAGACAAGATCCGCGCATGGCTCGTGGACTTCGCCAAGAAGCACAATCTGGAGTACAAGATTGACAAGACGGGTAACGTGGCCATCTTCAGGCCCGCCGCTCCTGGTTACGAGAATTGCAAGGGCATCGTGCTGCAAGGTCACATGGATATGGTCGCCGAGAAAGGTCCCGGCTCGACCCACAACTTCGACACCGACCCCATTGAGACCATCATTGATGGCGAGTGGGTTCGTGCCAACAACACCACGCTGGGTGCCGACGACGGTATGGGCCTGGCTATTGCCCTGGCTGCAGTTATCGAGCCCTCGCTGCAGTGCGGTCTCCTGGAGGCTCTTGCCACCGTTGACGAGGAGACCGGTCTGACTGGTGCCAGCAACATCGAGGCCGACATGCTCGTGGGTGACTATTTGCTCAACCTCGACGAGGAGGAAGATGGCGTCATCACCATGGGTTGCGCCGGTGGTCTGGTGAGCATCTTCAAGTTTAACTACAAACCCGAGGCTGCTCCCAAGGATCGCACCTACTTCGAGATCAAGTTTGAGCACTTCCATGGTGGTCACAGCGGTGCCGACATCCACCTGGGCTTCGCCACCACGACCAAGCTGAGCAGCCGTCTGCTGTGGAACATCGGTGATCAGATGGACTATGTACTGGCCAAGATCGACGCCGGTAACCTGCACAACGCCATCGCTCACGCCGCTACCCTCGTTATCGGTATCAAGCCCGAGGACAAGGAGAAGCTGTCGGTAGTCCTCAACACCTTCATCGCCGAGGTGAAGAACGAGTATAAGCGCACCGAGCCCAAGATGGAAATCACCTGCAATAGCGTTGACGCTCCCGAGACCATCATCGACACCGACACCGCACGTCGCGTTGTCAACGCCGTATATGTAGCTCCTCACGGCATCGACGCCATGAGCATGGAGATTCCCGGCCTCGTTGAGACCTCGACCAACCTTGCCAGCGTGAAGATGCGCGAGGGCAACCAGATTGTTGTCGAGATGTTCCACCGCTCATCGATCGAGAGCGGCAAGTATGACCTGACCCACAGGTGCGAGACTGTTTTCCGCATGGCTGGTGCCGACGAAATCATCAGCGAGGGCGGCTACCAGGGCTGGGAGCCCATCAGCGACAGCCACCTCCTCTCGGTTGCTAAGGACTCGTGGGAGAAGCTCTTCGGCGTACGTCCCGAGGTTCGCGCCATCCACGCAGGTCTGGAGTGCGGTCTGTTCCTGAAGGCCCGTCCCGACATGGAGATGATCTCCTTCGGTCCCACGCTGCGTGACGTGCACTCGCCCGCCGAGCGCTGCCACATCCCCGCTGTTGACAAGGCATGGAAGCAAGTTCAGAACATCCTTAAGGTCATCGCCGAGGAGAGCAAGTAATCCATTTCTCATCAATCGAACAAAATGGACATCAAAGGAAAAATTATCCAGAAGATGGAACTCCAAAGCGGTGTTTCCAAGGCTGGCAACCAGTGGAAGAAACAGGAGTATGTCATGGAAACCCTTGACAGCTACCCCCGCAAGGTGAAGTTCGACTTCTTTGGTGATCGTGCCGACCAGTACCCACTCGAGGTGGGTGATGTCATCACATTGAGCTATGACATCGAGAGCCGCGAGTTCAATGGCCGCTGGTATACCGACATCCGTGGATTCAAGGCCATGAAGGAGGATCCCAATATGGCTGGTGCCGCTCCCGCACCTTATCAGCCCGCAGGTGCACCTGCTCCTGCTCCGGCCGATGCAGGCATGCCCGCACCGCCTCCCATTGATCAGCCTCCATTTGACCAGGGTGGCGTCGGTGACGACCTCCCCTTCTAAAAAGGAATTCAATCCCTAACAATAAAGCCGCTGGAACGAGAGATGTTTCCAGCGGCTTTTATTTCCTTGCGTTCACTCAAGTCCCCACAATCAGGCACTGGCCGTCGTGATATTCGATGGAAACCACGCCCATGCCGTGCAGGGCGACCACAGTGCGCATCGCTGTCTCCTCGCTGATGTGGGCAAGGCGCTTGTAGCCATCCAGTGTGATACCACCATGCTCACGCAGGTATTGCAGCAGCACCTGCTCACGCTCGCTGTAGCTGATGGTTTCATCAGCTTGAGCAGTTTCTTCGTTGGCAGCACGGCTCATGATGCGCTCATGCAGGCGGCTGGCCAGCACGTTCTCATCGGCGACACGGTAATAGACGTGCCACACCCCATTATCGTCAGGCGCTTCGACTGGCTTTTCCTCAGCCTCGGCGATATCGGCTTTCACGACCGACTTGCCGTTAATGTTATATACCTTGAAGGTCACATGTTGCTCAGGACGGCAATACATCTGAGCAGCCGTCTCGATCATGTAAATCTCCTCATCGCTGCGCACACCAGCGATGTTGCCGTTGTCCTTCACACCGATGAGCAGATGCCCACCGCTGTTGTTGGCAAAGGCGGCAATCGAGCGGGCAATCTTGCGGGCATCAGTAATTTGGTATTTGAAATCCTGATGCTCGTGTTCGCCCTCAAGTATGAGGTCCTGTATATAGTGACTTTTCTTGGTTTTCATCATCTTCACATTAAACCACTAATTCCATGCTCAGGGAAGCCAATTCAGCGAATAATCAGCCGAATGATTGGTTCAATTCGCGCAATTCGTAGTTAAAAATTTCGGGGATCGTCCACACCGGGTTCCTGAGGGATGGGGGTTCCATCCAACACTGCACGCAGGTAGGGCTCCAGTTTCTGCGCATACCACCAGAAGCCGATGTCGGTCAAGTGGATACCGTCAACAGTTCCCTCGTTGTTCGGGCCATAAAGGTCCTTGCAGGTAATGTAATAGAGGTTGTTGGGATTATCAGCCTTCAGTTTCAGGTAGTTCTTGTGGTACTCGTTATTCTTCTGCGGCAGGTACACGCTGTAGAACCCGCTGTATTTGGCATAGCTGTACATCTGGCCCTCGACCATGAAGATGGGTACCTCAGGGCGCAGGGTGCGCAAGATATTCACGAAGCCATAAGTCAACGTGTCACACATGTCTTTGGTGCAGTTGGGGATGGGATCCAGGATATAGGCCGCCACATCGGGAATAGAGGCCATGGCGCGCGCCATGCAGGAATCCATCTTACCCTCGCCGCTGAAGCCCAGATTGACGCATTCCACATCCAGGTCGCGCTGGATGATGCTGGTGGCTACCATGCCCGGTCGGCATGCACAACCTCCCTGCAAAATACTGGTGCCGTAAAAGACAAACTTCTTGCCCACTTGAGGCGAGTTGAGCACGGGCTGCTTGATGACAGCATTGCTATCGACACCAATTTCAATCCACCGCACGCCGTCATACAGCGGCAAATAAATCATGTACTCGTGCATTTTGCCATCGAGACGGTCAACATAGACCTTGCTCTGGATGGAATCCTGACGCGGGCGGATGTCATTGTCGATGCGCACTGGACGGTTGCAGTTCACGAATTGCCAACTGCGGGTATCTTCGTCCCATATGTAAAGGTCCGTGCCCTTGATACCTGTATCGGCCATGTGCATCATGTGCATGTTTGTCAACAGGTTATAACGCACGGCTATTGCCGTCGAGTTGGTAGCAAAACGGAATCCCTTACCGCTGGTGCAGTAGGCACGGTCCCACAAGGTGGGGCGCACACTATCCTTGAAATTCAAGGGAATACGCGAAGCCAATGTGCGGTCAAAAGCCCAATTGATCATGCGGTAATGCATCGCATCGACATAGCGCAAAGTATCTTTATTGGTAAAATCCTGTGCGTTTAACACTCCTGCCGACATGGCAGCGAGCAGCAGGGCAATCCATAAAGCCTTCATCGTCTGTTTCATTGTTCTATCTCTTGAAATGGTTATTACAGCGCTTTGAGGAGTTTGAGAGCCTCGAAACGGCCATTGTTGAGCAACGTGGGATAATGGGCATCACTGTTGACCACAACGGGAGCATTGAAGCGCCTGAGCAACTCGAAGTACTTCACGTTGGGATAGAAGCGATTGCGTTGCAACCAAGCCTTGGTGTTGACCTCGATGACCAAGTGATGGTCCATGATGTTCTCAAACAAATCCATGACCAGCCTGTCGTACCATGGTTCCTCATCAATTCCAGCACGAAACTGGCTGGCATTAAACCCTATCTTGTCCATGTGTCCCACAATCTCAAAACCGCCCTCATCGACCATGTCCATCATCTGGGAAAAGAACATCTTGACCACATACTCGATGTCGTCGTTGAATTTCTCTCCCATCCTGGCCTTAAAGCCCTCGAACTTGCCATCAATATCCACCATATCGTCAGGATTGTCAATGGCTGGGATGAAGTGTACCGATCCGATGCGGTAATCCAGCGGCAACTGCTGGAAGTAGTTACTGGCAGGGCCATCACCCGCGCCCACATAGTCCACCTCCATAGACGTGTAGAGATTGATGCGATCGCCATAGGTGCTGTGCAAGCGCTTCATCTCATCATAGTAGTCCTGCACTTGCTCTCGCGTCATGTTGACGGGACTCTCGACCGAGATGGGTGAATGGGGCGTAAAGCCCAGGTGGGTGAAGCCCGAAGCAATGGCCTCGATGACAAACTCCTCCATCGTGGCATGCCCGTCACAGAATTGCGTGTGGGTGTGCAGATTATATAGGTCAGTAGATTGGGTTATTCTTGTGAAGTCAAACATGGTTAAAACATTTTTGAGATTTGGTCCATGGGGATGACATTGATGATGGTTTTTCCATCAGGTGTGTAGTTGGGCTCAGGAAGTCGCAGCAAGTCAGCCAACAGGACTTCCATTTCCTCTTGCTTGAGCGTGCGTCCCACTGGAATTGCCGCCGAACGGGCCACTGTCAGCGCCAGATGCTCCATCAGGCGTTTCTTGAGCGGCATTCCACCCTCTTCCACCGATGCGATGATCTGGTGTATCATCGGGGATGCGTCAACACCGTCAACGCCTGCCGGCAGCGCATTGAGTGACCAGTCGTTACCACTGAGGGGTGAGAGCCCGAAGCCCATCTGCTCCATCTCAGGCAAGAGGCCTTGCAGGGTTACGCTTTGTGCAGCGCTCAAGTGCAACACCTCGGGAAACAAAATAGTCTGAGAGGACATGCTACCCGCATGGATGTTATCGATATAGCGGTTGAACAGGATGCGGACATGAGCACGATGCTGGTCGATCACCATCAGTCCCGACTTGGCAGGCGACAGGATGTAACGCCCCTTGAGCTGCAAGTAAACCGACTGCATCTCGCCCATTGGCAATACCGGATCCTGTGTTACAGCGTTATCTGCCACATTTTCCTGGCCAAGGTCCTGTTGAGCCATCCCTTCACGCTTCTTGCGCTCAAAATTGGCAAACAACTCATCCCAATTGCTCATTGGGGATGTTGAAGCGTGATGGCCTGATGCTTGCTGACGTTGGCCACTGCCTTGATGAGCCTTGAACGGATTATATGACGGATCCACCTCAATTTCGGGTCGGTGGACCTCGACATGTCCGCTATAAGCAGGTATCTCGGGGGCGTCCTGGGTGTTAAAGTCGATAGAGGGCACCTCGCTGAAACGTCCCAACGTCTCCTTGATTCCGGCAGCGAGAATCTGCCAGATAGGCATCTCATCCTCAAACTTGATCTCGGTTTTAGTGGGATGGATATTGACGTCTATTGACTGAGGGTCAACCGTGAATTTCAAGAAATAGTTGGGCTGTTCCCCTTCAGGAATAAGCTGCTCGTAGGCTGTCATCACCGCCTTGTGGAAGTAGGGGTGACGCATGTAGCGCTCATTGACAAACATGAATTGAAGGGCGTTACGCTTGCGGGCGTTCTCGGGCTTGCCCACGTAGCCCTGGACCCTCACCAGCGACGTGTCGATAGTGACCGGCAATAACTGCTGATCCAGGCTGTTGCCCATGAGCGACGTGATGCGTTGACGGAAAGTACCCTTCATCAACTTGTACATCATGTTGCCGTTGTGAATAAGGGTAAACTCCACCTCATTATTGACCAAGGCCAATTTCTCGAATTCCTTGACGATGTTGCTCAACTCCACTTGATTGGACTTGAGGAACTTGCGGCGCGCAGGCACGTTGAAGAAGATGTTCTTGATCATGAAGTTGCTGCCGACAGGGCACATGTCAGGCTCCTGGCTTTCGCATTGCGATGCATTGATAATCAGGCGTGTGCCTAACTGGGCGTCTTGGCGACGTGTGCGCAATTCCACTTGAGAAATTGCGGCAATCGAGGCCAAAGCCTCACCACGAAAGCCCATCGTCTTCAACGAGAACAGATCCTCGGCACTGCGTATCTTGCTTGTGCTGTGACGCTCAAAGGCCAGTCGCGCGTCGGTCTCGCTCATCCCCACCCCATCATCAATAATCTGGATAAGAGTGCGGCCCGCATCCTTGAGGATGATCTGAACATGGGTCGCGCCTGCATCAACGGCATTCTCTACCAGCTCCTTGATGACACTGGCAGGACGCTGGATCACCTCGCCGGCTGCAATCTGGTTAGCGACGGAATCGGGCAGCAGTTTAATCACATCACTCATGGCGTCTCATTAATTTGGATGGGTTCAGACTTCTCGACCGCGGTTGACGCGCTGGCATTCCCACCCGATCGGCGGCGTGTGCCGCCCTCGATGGATTGCATGAGCTGCTTTAGTTCGTCGCTCACATCATAAATATCCTCGGGCGATTTGGGACGCAATTCCTCATACCACTTGAATTGCGGCAGATAAAGTTCGGATTTCTTGGCAAGGAACAAGGGTGTCACCTTGCCTGACACCTCGGGCCACATCATGATGCGGTCAACCTCCTGCTTGGGCTTGAGGTTAAGCTTCATATAGCTCGACTCGGCATTGACCATTTTATTGTAGGTGGAATCCTCCTCCTGAGGAAACATGATGACCTGTACATTGCCTTCCACGTCAAGCTGGCGCAACTCCTTCTGCTCGAACCACGCCTTCATCTTCTTGCCGCTCAACTGGTCGTAATAGACTTCGCCCAAGTGCTCGGCCATGAAACCGCCAGTAGGCAGTGTCGCCCAATCGGCAGAACTGTCATTGAGGTGGACATTGATCTCATCGCCGAAGATTTGCCGCTCAAGATTCCACACCACGGCATGGCGATACATGTTGATGATCGAATCGGCCTCACTAAGCTGCAATGAATCACAAATGCCCTGCATGTCGCTGCGAAAGAAACGCACCTGGTTAAAAGCCCGCAGCACCCTGACCGAATCGCTGACGGTATCATTCACAACATGATTGATGAGCGTGCACAACGTGTCGGCATGCAGGTAGATGGTGTCGGCCTGCGAGAACTCGCGTGCCCTAGCCTTGCCAGTCACATAACTATAGTGAGCGTTATCATCGTGGTAGCCATAATTCCCGTCGAGGATGACCTTATTGCTAGGGTCGGTGATCACCACATTGCCACGCGCCTCGCCATAGTTGCGCTTGCGGTTATAATAAACCGTGTCGCCAAGCAGCGTCTTGCCGTCCTTGGCTGTGATGAGTGAGCGCTCAAAAAGGGTGGCGTCATCGGCACTGGTGTTGTACCAGCCATTGCGCGTATTGATTGTGTTGCTGTCACTCACGATGAGTGTCTCGCTAGTGATGTTGGCTATGTGGGTCTGAGTATTGTAATCCAGCAGGTCGGTAAACATCTCGTAGCGGTCATTAATCAAGTGAACGTCACGAGAGAACTCTGCCTGCTTGGTGTCAAGCTCATAGCGCCCGAACTGGGATCGCAGTTCCGTATTATTTCGGTTGTCCACAATCGTGCCGCCATTAAAATAGTACCCGACGTTTGAGTTGATCTCATAGTCCAAGTCATCGGTCAACAGTGTGGTGCTGCGGTTCTCGAGACGCACATTACTGCGCAACTCGGCAACGCCTTGGTCACCATAGTAATGCAGCACGTCGCTGTAAACCCACAAGGTGTCGCCTTGAGTCATGCGCACGTTGCCGAAAGCATCGAGCGAACTTGTCTCGGCATAAAAGTAGGCGCTATCACAGAACATGTACATATCACCGCGACGAAAGCGCACATTTCCCTTTAACACCTGGTAATCAAGGCTCACTGCTTCGTTGGCGCTCAGGATATCGGCATTCTCAAGAAAGACCTTGTTGGTCTGGTTGCGGTTAGCCTTCGGGATTTGGGGAGTGATGCGGCTAACAGTTGGTCCCTTGGCCCCCTTGCGTGCAGCCTGTGCCGGTTGCGGATTCGTCGGCCGCTTCTTGGTCTTAGTCTGGGTGGTTACGCTGGGTTTCACAACCTTTTTGGGCTGTTGTGCCCACATCATGGGCGACATCATCAATGCCATCATGCAACAAGCTATGACCGTATAACGCCAACGGGCCATGCCTTTGGCATGGTCCCTCGTGATGCGACGCCAGTTGTCATTAGAAGTGGGCATCGGCGATTCGTGGACTATTTTGTCTTGTCTGTCTTGAGCCAGTCGTACTTGAAATCACAGTTACGCCAGCCTTCCTCGATATAGACATAGACGCTTTTCTGCTTCTGGATGACCCAGTCGCGGATGATTTTTTCCTTGGCGGTGGCTTCACACATGTCCTTAATGACCATATAGTCCTCAGCAAGGTCAGCCTTGTGGCCGTCGATTCTCTTGACGAGCTTGACGATAGCCACCTGCTCACGTCGTGTCTTGGGGTTGATCATGACAAAAGGCTCACAGATGTCGCCTGGCTGCATCGTGCTGATCTTCTTGCCCACCTCGGCAGGCAGATCAGCCATCTCAAAGCGGCTGCTGTGCGTCTTCTCGTTAAGCATATTGCCATTGTTGTTGCGGGAATCCTTGTCCTGAGAGACAAAAAGCGCCATCTCATCAAAGGTCTTTTTCCCATCAAGAATCTCAGTACGAACTGAATCCAGTCTAGTCACCGCATCCATCAGGTCCTTGTCACTCACCTTGGGGCGCAACAGGATGTGACGGGTATTGATGCGGTCGCCTCGTTTCTCAATCAACTGGATGATGTGGAAGCCGTCATCGGTCTCAACGATATTTGACACACGTTTGGTGTCATTCAGGTTGAATGCCGCCGTGGCATACTCAGGCAAGAGCACCGAACGGCTCTGGAATCCGGTTTCGCCGCCATACACTGCGGTGGCTTGGTCCTGGCTGTAAAGAATGGCCAGTGTGGAGAACTCGCGTTCACCACTGTTGACTTGCTGAGCATAATCGCGCAGTCGGGCCTTCACCTCATCAATTTCCTGTTGTGGAATGTTGGGGTTGATGGTGATGATCTGGGCCTCGACCTGCATGGGGATATAGGGAAGCGAGTCCTTGGACAAACCGTTGTAGAACTTGCGGACGTCGGCAGGTGTCGCTTTCACGTTCTTGGTCAACTCATTCTGCACCTGCTGGATGCAGTATTGTTCACTATATACCTCATTGAGTTTCTCGCGCAATCGCGGCATAGGCATGCGAAAGTATTCCTCAACCTTCTCTTTTGAGCCCAGATTGGCGATAAAGAAATTGATGCGGCTCTCCACCTCCGATGAAATGGAAGCCTGTTGCACTTCTACAGTATCGATGCGGGCTTGGTCAAGGAACAATTTGTCCACAGCCATCTGTTCGGGAATGACACAATAGGGGTTGCCGTCGATTGCGATGCGCTCATACAGAGCCTGCCTATACTGCTCCTCGATGTCACTTTTGAAAATGGGCTCATCGCCGATAACCCACGCAACTTCCTCGGCTATATTGTTTTGGGCCATTGCCGATGACAAGGCCAGTACCATCATCAAAACGGTAAATAATCTTGATTTCACTTCAATTTGCGTTATTAGTTCATTTTAAACTGCAAATTTCCCCATTTTTTGCGAGTTGACAAAATCAATAGGCAAAATGTTTGTTAAATCGCCATGGTGTGAAATGCTAAACGTTTTCACAACGCCAGACGCAAGCCCGTTTTATCATTTTTAGTGGCCAGATACTCGGGGTAACGGAATGCAACGCGGCAACAAGAGGCATAGTCATTCCAACTGCCACCTCGATATACTACCATCGACCCAATGGCAGGACCCTGAGGGTCAACCTGATCAGCAGCAGAGTATGGACTATAATAGTCATTACACCATTCTCTTACATTACCAGTCATGTCATACAGGTTCAATTCATTAGGTTTCATGAGAGCGACATCGTGCGTACCGTAGTTTGGATCATCTTCTCCCAACTTTCCACTATTAATATAGTACCACCCCAACTCATTGATATTCTCACCACCTGCAAACTTAAAACCAAGACTTTGATTGCCGCCCCTTGCCGCAAATTCCCATTGCGCCTCGGTGGGCAAATGGAAACGAAGCCCCGTCATCTCATTCAGTTTCTTGATGAACTCTTGGCAGTCTTCCCATGACACATTCTCCACTGGATGCTTGGGATTTCTCTTGAAATGTCCTGGTGTATAATTCATTACTGAATGCCACATTTCCTGAGTGACCTCGGTCAGCCCAATAAAGTAGTCCGACAAAGTCACTTTGTGTTGCGGGCTTTCATAACTCATCGCTTCAAATTCACCTGAAGCCGCTCCCATCATGAAGGTGCCACCCTCGACAGGCATCATGTCAAACGACACGCCATTGACAATCACCGTCTTGAGGACCGCAATCTTGCAAGTTGCCTGTTTACCTTGACACTGCACCATGACTTCACACACACCAGGGCCCACAGCAGTCACCACTCCTTCATGAATCTTCGCAACATTACTATCCGATGACTGCCAAACAAGATCCTGTGTGTCAACATTACTGGGAGTCAACGTAACATGCATTGTCCTGCTTTCATCGACCCTCATCATCAGGTAATCATTATCCAGAGTGATTGACTTGAGCTCAACAGGAATCACTTCTACATGGCATGACGCTTGAAGACCCATCCATTCACCAACGATGTCACATTCACCTACAGAAATCGCCTCTACACTTGCATAATTGCCTGATTTAGACACTTTGGCAATCGAATTATCAGTAGAGTGCCATGAGATTGAAAGGTCTCTCACATCATTAGGCTCGATAGTAGCCATCAGCAAAAAACGTTTCCCTATTTCAACCTTGACACTGTCACGGTTCAAGATCAATGTGTAAGGAATACTTGGAGCCGGCGTCAACAACTGATCAATGAGATAAACCGCATCATCGATCGTGACCAATCCATCATTATTCACATCACCCAGCTCACCATCTCCTGTCAGCAGAAAATCTATTAATGCCGTCACGTCACTGATGCCGATGACCCCATCATTATCCACATCAACGCCCATAGAGTATACGTCATCTGAAGCGATCAGCGATAACGGAAACAAATAAAACAGTGAAACTAATATGATAAAATACTTTCTAGACAAATACTGTTTCATAAAGAAAAAAGAATGTTGCTATTATTTGTTCAATAAAAAATCGCGCAAAATTAGTATTTTTTCAGCACAAAATGACACACGCAAGCCATTATCAACAGATTTAACGCTATTTTCTATTGAAAACTAGAGTTTTACCACACGCCAATCCATGGAAAAATGGTTGCAAGACCATTAGTCTGGATCTTGCAACCATTCATTTTCGCTATGATAACAAATATCACAGGGCCAATCGCAGGCCAATGAATTCACTGCGATGAGATATCATCTGCATAAAACGATAGGCGATTCTACACTCCGAAGCTTTAAAATTCCAACAGCCATAACGATAGACCTTGTAGGTGCCAGTTGCCGGTCCTGTCGGGTCAACCTGAGCATCACTAGTATATTTAGCATACCAGTCATTTACCCATTCACAAACGTTGCCAGACATATCATACAAGCCCAATTCATTCGGCAATTTAGTGGCTACCTCATGAGGTCCATAATCGGGATCATTGGGTCCGAGCTTGCCGCTGTTGGTATAGAACCATGCCACATCAGCAATCGTGTTGCTGCCCGCATACTTATAACCTTGGCTCAGGTTGCCTCCACGTGCAGCAAATTCCCATTCAGCTTCAGTAGGAAGACGGAAGTGCTTGCCTGTTAACTTATTGAGAGAGTCAATGAACTCTTGGCACTTCTCCCAGGTCACATTCTCAACGGGACGCTTAGGATTACCCCTGAAGATGCTCGTGTTTTCGCCCAAGACAGCTTCCCAAAGCTCCTGAGTCACCTCGGTCTGACCGATTTTATAGTCCTTGGTCAACGTCACTTCATGCTGAGGCAGCTCATAGGAAGTCGCTGACAAATCAATATCTGACGCACCCATCTTAAATGAGCCAGCCTCGACAGGAACCATGACAAACGTCACGCCATTGACGGTAAACACATTCTCATCCTTTACAACGACATGACATGTAGCCTGAACGTTCTGGCATTTGGCGACAATGTCACAGGCACCGAGACCAACGGCCTTCACCTTGCCATTCTGCACGGTGGCAACCGCCTGATTGGAAGATGACCATTCCACAGTCTTATCAGTGGCATTCTCAGGATTTACCGTGGCCACGAGAGTAATCTCATCACCTATACCCATCTCGGCGTTGGTCATGTTCAGCGTGATGGATTGAGGAGCAATGACTTCTACTTTAACATGACACAGGGCCTGCAGGCCTTGGCAATTGGCAATGATATCACATTCACCTTGTCCCTTGGCAGTCACCTTACCGTTCACCACTGTAGCGACATTAGTGTCAGTTGAAGACCAAGTCACTGTTTTATCAGTGGTATTTTCAGGTTTCACGGTAGCCGTGAGTTGTACGCTTTGACCTGGAGACAAAACCAAGTTCTCTTGATCCAGGGACACACTCTCAGGAAGTATTTGTTTCACTTCAACGCGGCAGACGGCCATTAAGTCACGACAAACAGCGATAATATCACAGGTGCCATAGCCCGTAGCAGTCACAACGCCATTTGAGACCTTAGCTACCGAAGTATTGGATGATGACCAGATCAGATTTTTATTGGTTGCGTCAAAGGGCTCTACTGTGGCATCCAGATAGAGCTTTTCGCCAAGTGCCATAGATGCCGTCTCTACGCTCAAGGTGACAGATTCTGGGAAGATCACATAAACCGACTCTTTTCCAGACAGCAGGAAATCGACCAATTCGGTTACATCGGAAATACCTAACATCCCGTCAATATCCACATCTCCGAAGTAGGTATCAAGGAATCCGTTAGACGAGAGTATGCCATCAATCATCTGAGTAATATCACCAATGGTGACCGAACCATCACCACTGACATCACCCAAGTAGGAGGACACATAGATACTGCATGAGTCCGACTGAGCCTTACCATCGGTCGAAGCCACCTTAATGGTCGCTTTACCGTAGCCGCTACCAGTAATCTGTACTACACCATCATTGACCATGGCAACTGCCACATCTTCATTGGTGGAGGTCACAACAAACTCCCTCGGCACTGGCGAGATTTCAGGGGTCAACTCAACGGTGCTGTTGATCACTACATTGGCATCACTTTGATCAAGGGTAATAACCACATCTTCGGGACAATAAACAATGACATGGCAAGTACCCTTCACGTCACCAATCGATGCTAAGATGTCACACTCACCAACGGCAATCGCTGTCACCTTACCATCCTCTACCTTGGCCACATTAGTGTCACTTGAGGTCCAGGTCCAGGCTAAAGTTCCATAAAGGCTTTCAGGATAAGCCTTAGCAGTGAGTTCCAAATCATCGCCAATAATCAGTTTAGCCTCAGAAGTTGACATTTCCACCGAATCAGGTTGGGCATTGAGACTCTCGACGGTAATGGCGCAGGCATCACTCTTGTCCTGGCAGGTAGCAGTGATCACACAGGTACCGGGGGCAACCGCGGTCACGAGGCCTGTCTCATCGACGGTGGCGACACTGGCATCGCTGGTGGTCCAGACAATACTTGGGTCCGTGACATCTGAGGGATATACAGTAGCCGTCAGTTGAACGGTGCCTTCCACCTGAAGCGTCTCGGCATGGCTGCTCAATACAACAGAATCGGGCAGGACAACGGGAGCCTCAACAGTAATGGTGCAGGCGTCG
>ONIL01000007.1 GCA_900317835.1 uncultured Prevotellaceae bacterium
CAGGTGACCATCATGCTCAACACGGGCCTGAGCGGACTGGGCTATATGTCGCATGACGTGGGCGGCTTTGCCGTTGACCCCAAGAACAAGCGCGATGGCGAACTCTACATCCGCTGGCTGCAGTTGGGTCTGTTCTCACCCATGCTGCGCACCCACTCGACCTATCAAGCCGAGCCTTACAATTATACCGAATTCGGCGACCTGACGTTGCGCATCATCAAGCAACGCTACACCTGGTTGCCCTATAACTACTCGTTGGCCTTCGAGAATGCCCGATACGGCTTGCCGCTGGTGCGTCCATTGGGCTTCTATGAGAACGACCACAACATTGCCCGCTATGACAACATCACCGACCAGTACTTGTGGGGCCGTGACGTGATGGTTGCTCCCGTGATGCAGCAAGGGGCCGTCAGCCGTGAGATCACTTTCCCCGAAGGCACCTGGGTTGACATCAATCATCCCGAGCGCCGCTACGAGGGCCACACGACTGTAAACTATGACGCGCCCATCGAGGTGTTGCCGCTGTTTGCCCGTGCCGGAGCCTTCATTCCCCAGGCTAACTATGCGATGGACAACGTGGGTGACTACAACCCAGACAAACTCGACATCCTCTTTTATCCTGGTGACCAGCCATCGACTTTTGTCCTGTTTGACGACGACCTGCACTCAACCGGCACACTTGCCGCCGACAAGCACCGCGAGATCAATTTCATCGCCACGCCTCAAGACAAGTCGTGCTTTATCACCATCCAGGGCAAGGGATCTTACCCCGGTGCCTCGTCACATAAGGAATACCGCCTCGTTATTCCAGGCACCGCAAAGCCTTCACGGGTGAAAATCGACGGGAAGAAGGCAAAGGACGTGACCTACGACAAGCGCAGTGCCACGCTCACTATCCCCGTTTCGATCCCCGACATCACAGCATCGACAATCATCGAACTCACGAAATAGAAAACGGCGTATTTCGCGAGTGATACTTCATAAACAAACTGCGCCTCAAAAGTTAGACACAATACTTTTGAGGCGCAGTTCACGAAGCGGATGCCTTCGTTAAATTAGCGTAATTAGTCGTTGAAAAATCAGATGACAACGGCGGTGCCGCTGGTGGCAACCATGAGCATAGAATTGCCCTCGCCGATGGTCTCATAGTCGATGTCAATGCCCACAATGGCATTGGCACCCATGCTCATGGCCCGTTCCATCATCTCCTGCATTGCGGTGTCCTTGGCCTGGCGCAGCACTTTTTCATAACTGGCCGAACGGCCACCCACAAAGTCACGGATGCCGGCCAGGATGTCCTTGAAGAAATTGGCACCAATGATGGTCTCACCTGTCACCACGCCTTTGTACTCACGAATCTTGTAACCCTCGATTTGGGGCGTTGTTGTAATGATCATACTCTATCCTTTATTTATAAATTATACACACCTGTCAATCCTGCAACAATCATGCCAAACAATGACCCTGCCCCATTGTGTAACTGATTCAAGGGAACGTTGGACCGACTGTCAAAAAATTAGACTGATCTGTGTCTAAAAATTTGACAAAAACCTTTTTTGGCACCTATAATACTTGGCGCCTCATTGAGGCGGAAATAATTTTGCATCAGAAAACAAAATCGACCGACGTAATGTTACAAAATATAATTAAATATTTAAAAATGTTAAATAGTTTGGAAAATTAATCATTGTTGCTATACCTTTGCAGTGTACTAGTTATGTAGTACACTAGAAAAGTATAATTCAACTCTAAAATACTTCTTCATTATGGAAACATCAATATTCAATAACAACGAGAAAGAACAGCGCATTCAGGAGCTGTTTGAACAATCAATCGAAAAGTGTGACCGTGCCGTCAAGAAACAAAAGTGGCTAACAATTCCAACAGGTATCATCCTTGCATGCTTAGTGTTCTTTGCATGGTCCCCCACCACTCAGTCTATTGCTATCAGAGCCTATGGAGCAGCTGGCGTCATGCTGTTGTATTTCATTTCATCCTGGCTGACGAGCCAGTTTAATTCCCGCATGAGCAAAGCCCACGATGTAAACGAAATCCTGAGAGTGAATGACAAGGACAGGAAGAAACTGGCTATCTATTCGACAATACTGTTGATATTGGCCTTTGCCATCATCTTTGGATTTGGATATCTAGATGGCACGATGAAACCGAATATTTTCATTGCCATCCTGTGGATAGTGCTTTGCGTGATGTGCTATATTAATACGTCTAAGGATTGTCGCGAATTGAGGGAAATCAAGGAACTCGTGGCAATGAAATAAAAAAGTACCCTATCCTTGCAACTTTTAGGATAACAAAAGTATCTAACAACAAAAGTACAACTCAACTTTAAACCCAAAAACGATTATGAAACGTCTATTCAACATCCGATTACTGAGTGCGCTCATGGTAGTGCTCACGGGCCTCACGGCCATGGCTCAGGACTACAACGGCACCTGGCGCGGCAACATGACCGCCGGTCCGCAGTCGATTCCTCTGGTCATTCACATCCAGCAGAACGGCGATAACATCACTGTCACGATGGACTCCCCGATGCAGCAGCTCTACGACGTGCCCACCAAGGCGTCGTTCGAGGGCAACAAGCTCACCGTCACCGAGCCTCAGGGCGGCGGTGTCTATAAGGCTGAACTCAAGGGCAACACCCTCGAGGGCACCTTTACCATCATGGGCTACCCGATGCCGCTGAACATGACGCGCGATGCTGTCAAGGCCCCTGAGGGCGATGATGATTGGGTGAACGACTCGCTGCTGAGCGCGTTTGACAACATCCAGCTCGAGGGCATCGAGGTAACCGCCCAGCGCCAGCTCATCAAGCAGGAAGTGGACCGCATCGGCTACAACATCGAGGCCGATGCCGACAGCAAGACCAACAACGTGCTCACCATGTTGCGCAAGGTGCCTATGGTCAGTGTTGACGGACAGGACCAGATCCGTGTCAACGGTCAGACCAATTTCAGGATCTTCCGCAACGGTCACCCCGACCCCTCGCTCGAGCGCAATGCCAAGGACCTGCTCAAGGCGATGCCCGCCAGCAGCGTCAAGCGCATCGAGGTCATCACCGACCCGGGTGCCAAGTATGACGCCGAGGGCACATCGGTTATCCTCAACATCGTGATGTCTGACAAAACGATTCTCAAGGGCGTGTCGGGAATGGCCACGGCGATGGCTAATCACATGGGAGATTTCGGTGCGGGATTGAACCTGACCACTCAAGTCGATAAAGTGGTGATGTCGCTCGATTACGGCATGCAGCACGGAGGCGGCAGCAGTCAGCGCGTCACTTCATCTTCCCTTTCCCACTACGAGCAGAGCGGTGCCGACCTGCTGGGCGAAAATATCATGGATGTGGATCATGTGAACATGCACTATGGCAACTTAAACGCCAGCTGGGAACCCGACACCTTGAATCTCGTCTCGCTGTCGGTGGGCGGCTATGGCTGGAACTATGGTGCCCATGGCTTCAACAGCAGCACCATGCGTGACATGTTGGGACAGACACTCTATGGTTACAACTCCAACAGCAAATCCTCAATGGACAGCTACAACGTGGATGGACGCGTGGACTACCAGCGCCGAACCGGCCACAAGGGCGAGACGATCACCTTGAGTTACATGCTCTCGGCAATACATAACAAGAACAAAGACAATTCGATTTATAGCGACTTGTTCCAGATGCCTGTCCCCTATACCGGCATCAATCAGAACGGCAAGGAGAACTTCAACGAGCACACCTTACAGATCGACTGGACGCGCCCCATCGCTAAGAAGCACACCATCGAAACCGGTGCCAAGTACATCTACCGCTTGAACCGCAGCCACAACATGCTCGATTATCTGGGTATCGACAACACTACCGATTTGCGCTTCAAGCACCTGACCCAAGTGGGTGCCGCCTACTTGAGCTACACCTTCCACTCGGGAAATTGGGATGCCCGTGCCGGACTGCGCTACGAGCACAGTTACTTGCGCGCCAGCTATCCCGGTGGCGAGCAGGAGGCCTTTGATGCCCACTTGAACGACGTGGTGCCCAGTGCGAGCGTACGCTACCAGTTTAACTTTGCCAACAGCCTCAAGCTCTCTTATGCCGCCACTATCAAGCGTCCGAGCATCGACTTCCTGAACCCCACCGTGGTAGAGAGCCCCACGAGCCGCTCTTTTGGTAACCCCGACCTGGGCAGCGCCCATAACCACTCGTTTAGCATGACCTATATGCACATTGGCCCCAGGATGACGTTCAATGTCACGCCGCAAATCCAGTTCAGCAACAACAGCGTCGGTTCGGTGCGTTGGGCCGATGGTCTGGTACAGGTTTCGACCTATGCCAACACCCTCAAGACGTTCTCAAGTTCGCTGTCGGGATTCGTGCAGTGGATGATGACCCAGAAGACCAACCTCGTGTTCAACGGTTCGATCTCTTACAACAAGTACAAGAGCCGTGAGCTCAATCTGGAGAACAGCAGGGTTTCGGGCAGTTTCTTTGCCAACGTCACCCAGTACCTGCCCTGGAAACTGCAACTCACTGGATTCGCAGGCATGTGGGGCGGTTATGTGGGCGATCTCTACGGCCACATGGGAACGAGCTTCTGGCACGGATTGTCGCTGCAGCGCACCTTCCTCAAGGAAGACCGCCTGACCGTGCAGCTGATTGCTGTAAGTCCTTTCGGCGGCAAGCACATGAGCTTTAAGCAATATACCGACCACGGTGACGTGACAGGTTGGGCCAACAGCAGGCATGTGGCACGCCAGTTTGCCCTCTCGTTGAGCTATCGCTTCGGCTCGCTCTCGACATCGGTTAAGAAGGCCAGCAAGACCATCGAGAACGACGACCTCCTGAACAGCGGCAAGCAGTCAACCGGAGGCGGCCTCACCGGTGCACCTGGAGGCATGGGGAATTAATTGAGTCGTACTACAAATAATGGTTTTCGGCAGGCGCTGGCAATATTTTTGCCGCGCCTGCGTTACTTTAATAAAGGAAAACTGAATGTGATGAGAATAGCGAGAATCATAGTGGCGTTTACCATCATGCTGTTGATGATGCTGTCCTGTGAGGACGACCACAAGGTCATCGAAACCGACTGGACCACGCTCGAGAGCGTGGAATTGCAGGATCAGTACAACAAATACATGAATGGGGAATGGGTCTATCAGTATGACGACAGCATCAGCTTCATCGAGATGAACTATATCTTCAATACCAAGGACAGCACCGTTTGGGGATATTACAATGAACTGATTCGCACCAATGTCTCATCCGACGGCAGCCCAGAGCATGACGAGTGGCAGTTGCTGTGGCAGGGCGAGTTCACCGCCAAGTGGGTACTGCTCTACAGCGTGGACCTCAAGCAGGCCTACATCTGGCTAGGAAATCTCAAGTACAAGAATGTGCATGGAGTGTTGGCCAAATATGACGTGTTGGCCGGACGTGTCCTTTTTTATGGCGCCAATCACAACACCTTGCGGGTGACCACGCCCATCACCTTCCGCCGCATCGACATGCACCACCCCACCAATTAAATGAAACCCATTACTTGGGCATGAAGCGCGTCGGGTCTTCTTTATCCTCGGCGGTTTTCTCTGTTTCTTCCTCGGCTTCGGGTGTTGAGGACGGGATTGTGGGCTGTTGCCTGGTTTTGTGAGACTTGTGCAGGTTCTCGAGGCGATTGAACTCCTGACGTACGTGGCGGCGACCGTCCTCAAAGGTGTCATCGACAGCCTTCTCGATAGTCGCATTGAACTTGAACGGCAGCAACGAAATGAGAGCCGAAACGAGCGACAGGGCCGTGAGGACGTAAGAGAGTTTGTAGCCGATGCCCATGCCGTTGACTGAAAAGCCCTCGCCCACATCGATGTCGGGCGTCACATCAGGACTGTGCTGGAGCATGATCTCTTGAACGTTACCGGTCGCACTGTAGAACCATAGCCAAACGATGATACAGGCAATGGTGCCAATCACCCACCAGCGTTTTTTAAGGCAATTAAGGAAAACTGCTGCAAAGCAGGCGATGAACGGTAACGATGCCAACAAAACGTGGCGGAAGGAGAGGGCCTGTGAAATGGTGCCCGCGGTGAAGTTGAGCCCCGACACCGTGCCAGTCAATGCCAAATCATAGAAAGGCAGGAAGACATAGCAGATGAGCGATAGCACAAGCAATATGTTGGTAATTGGTTTCATGAATGATCGTCAGTGATTAGTGGAACTATGAGCCACAATAGCTTGCGAATTTACAAATTATTGCTGAACCGCTCACAGAATGAAACCAAATTTTACACTAATTCACGTTTGTTAGTGCACTTTTGGTCGTCCTTTCCTCTACTCCACTCACAAAAAAGGGGGGCGTTCTCATGCGCCGCGTTGCAAAAATCATTTTGACTGATTTCTCGCGCACAGCACGATTCATCAGCCAACCCAAGCAAGGAAAAACAGTGTAAGGCAGATATTAGTTGAGGGCCGTGGAGAGAACCTGTTCAGTGAATTGCTGGTCATGCTGCAGGCGCTCGAGGGCTTTCTTGGACGCGCCCTGGTGCGATTCCTTCTTGCTATAGCCCACGGCATCACTGGCGTAGATGCCCCCCAGGATTACAGCGGTGCGGAAAACGGGGTTCTTGTCGGCATCGGTGAATGCTTCCACTAGCTCAAACTCGATGGTGACGTGATACTTCTGAGTCCACTCAATCAGGCGTGATTTAAAGTTCTGCACGGTCTTGACCAAATCATTCAGGTCAAAGTGCTTCTTGATTAAACGATCGATGACAAACTTGCGGCATCGGTCATAACCCTGGTCAAGATAGACGGCACCAACCAGGGCCTCGAGGACGTTGCCACATAAGTAACTGTTGTGGGCCGACGAGTGCATTAAGGCACGCACATGCCTGTCGAGATGAAGCGAGTTGCCAATGCGGTTGAGGCTCTCGCGCTGGACAATCTTGGCTCGTGTGGATGTGAGGAAGCCCTCATGCCTGCCGGGGTAAGTCTGATATAGGAAATCGGCAACCACAGCATCTAGTATCGCATCTCCCAGGAACTCAAGACGCTCGTTGTTGGCCCATCTTCCGTTCTCCAGCTGCACGGGCTTGGAACGGTGAACCATCGCCAACTGGTAAACCTTGATGTCGCGGGGATAGTAGCCGGTGATGCTGTGAATAAAAACATAAAGCTCCTTATCCTTGACGAAAAGGAGCTTTATGAGTGATATGGCGTTGCTTAAAGGCATCAGAGTGTCTTCATCCCAGTGTTGATTTTATTTCTGGTACTTCTTGACAATGATGCTCGCATTGTGTCCGCCGAAACCAAACGTGTTGGATAGTGCAATGTTTACTGTTCGCTTCTGTGCCTTGTTGAAGGTGAAGTTCATCTTGTAGTCGATGTTCTCATCCTCGTCGCCATCGGCATGATTGATGGTGGGGGGAACAATGTCGTCGCGGCATGCCAGCAGACAGAAGACTGCCTCCATAGCACCCGTGGCGCCCAGCATGTGGCCGGTCATCGACTTGGTGCTGCTCACATTGAGCTTATAGGCGTGCTCGCCGAAGACGTCCTTCACAGCCTGGGCCTCGCTCAAGTCACCCACAGGAGTGGATGTGCCGTGTGCGTTGACATAGTCAACATCCTCGGGCATGATGCCTGCGTCCTCAATGGCGCGCTGCATCACGAGCTTGGCTCCCAACCCCTCAGGATGACTGGCGGTGATGTGATAGGCGTCGGCACTCATGCCGCCACCGATTACTTCACCATAAATCTTGGCGCCACGTGCCAGAGCGTGCTCGAGTTCCTCGAACACGAGGCACACACCACCCTCGCCCATGACGAAACCGTCGCGCGAAGCGCTGAAGGGGCGCGAAGCTCCCTTAGGATCGTCGTTGCGCAAGGAGATGGCCTTCATGGCATTGAAGCCACCCACGCCAGCAGGGAACAAGGGTGCCTCACTACCGCCGGTGACAATAGCCTTGGCCTTACCCAAACGGACGTAGTTGAAAGCGTCGATGAGGGCATTGGTCGAGGTGGCACATGCCGAAACCACGCCGAAGTTGGGACCGCGGAAGCCGTACTTGATTGAAATCTGTCCGGCTGCGATATCAGCAATCATCGTCGGGATGAAGAACGGGCTGTACATCGGGCCACGGTCCTCATGACGGGCATAGTCACCTGCCTGATCCTCAAAGGTGTGCAATCCACCGATACCAGAAGCGAAGATCACGCCCACCTCGTCGCGGTCGATACCGTCGGCAAGCAAATCAGCGTCCTCAACAGCCTGCTTGGCACATGCCAGAGCATACTGGGTATAGAGGTCGTTGCGCTTGAAATCCTTGATCTCGCGGCGGTCATTAGGGTCGCTCACATAGTTGAGCGGATCAAAGCCCTTGAGCTCACAGGCGAACTTGGTCTTGAACAGTGTGGTGTCAAAATGAGTAATAGGCCCTGCGCCGCTCACTCCTTTAAGGGCGTTGTCCCATGTCGTTTCAACGTCCAAACCCAAGGGAGTGATGGCACCAAGACCCGTTACCACAACTCTCTTTAATTCCATGTGGTAGTTAGGAAATTAAAAGATATTATTCGGCTGCCTTAGCTTCCTCAATAAACTTAATGGCGTCGCCAACGTTTTGGATGGTCTCAGATTTGTCATCGGGGATCTTGATGTCGAACTGCTTCTCAAATTCCATGATCAGCTCGACGGTATCAAGACTATCAGCGCCCAGATCCTGGCTGAAAGTAGCCTCGGGCGTTACCTCAGACTCGCTAACACCTAACTTGTCAACGATAATTTGTTTTACTCTTTCTTCAATTTCTGACATAGTCGTAATTTTTAAATTGTTATTGTAAAAACTGTATATTCACATTTTTGAGACTGCAAAGGAAATATAAATTATTCAAACAATAAAGAAAAATTTACTTAATTTCTGCCCAATTGGGGATTTTTAGTCTTTATCTTGATGAAAGACAATGTTTTTAAACAAATTTTTAAACTTTTTACTTCCAGCCACCGTTAAAAAATGTAATAATTTTGAGTTTTACTTAACTGGAAGTCATTTGATATCATTCAAGTCAATGACCAGTCCCTCGTTGGCCAAGCGGGTGGCGGGGAAGACGCCGCGAGCCTCGTCGAGCAACACGGTCTCATCGTCATACCGCTTGGAGAAGTGACCCAGGATGAGCTGGTGCACACCTGCCTCGCGGGCGACAGTAGCCGCCTCGAGCGCGGTGCTGTGGTAACGCTTGTGGGCCTTGACGCGCAAGCTGTCGTCGTAGGTGGCCTCGTGATACAGCCAATCCACGCCCTCAACACTCTTGATGACGCGTCTCGAGAACTTGGTATCACTGCAATAGGCATAGCTGATAGCGGGATCGGCAGGAGTCGTCAACTGGTCGTTGGGGATAATGACGCCATCGGGGCTGACCCAGTCCTGCCCTTGCCGCAGCGAGTTCATCGCATAATGCGGCACGCCCAATCGCTTGACCTCTTCGCCGATGATGTGCCGCATCTTGGGTTTCTCGGCAATAAGAAATCCCACGGCAGGAACGCGGTGCAGCAACGGGAAAGTCGTCACTGTGACGGCATCATCCTCGTGAATGACCCGCCGGTGAGTATCGATGATGTCGTAGCGCACCTCGAAGGGGCGCTCACGGCAGAAGTAGTCCAGCATTCTCGAGAACAGGTCCACACCATCCTTGAAGGTGTGGATCGTCAGCGAATTGCTGCGCTTCAACAGCGCCATCGTCGATACCAGCCCAGGCAAGCCGAAGCAGTGGTCGCCATGCAGGTGGCTGATGAAGATATGGTTGAGGCGCATCAGTTTGAGCCTCATGCGGCGTACCCCCAACTGTGCGGCCTCGCCGCAGTCGATCATCATCAGGTTGTCGCGCACGTTGAGCACCTGGCACGAGGGACTGTGACGCGGCGTCATCGTCGCGCTCCCACATCCCAGTATGTTCAATTCAAGCCTTGTCATTATTCTAAAGGGCAAAATTACAAAACATCCATACAAGAAATGTGCCATTGACTGTTTTGAAATTACAAAAAATGCAAAAAAACGTAATTTGTTTCTTAAATTCAAGCAAAATGATTACTTTTGCGGCCAATTTAAAACAAGGTAGTGATGTACTGGTGTTATATCTACACACTTTTTATAAAAAGTAGCGGGGAAACGATAAAACCGTTCTTCAAACCGCTGCGACATGCTGACGCTACCACTGGCTGCGCTTCATTAGATGGAATAGACCGCTAATGTGGCGCGATTTTTTTGGATGTTGTTGCCCATTTGGGCATTGCTTATATCACATACTATTTATTTTTTCAGAACTATGCAACACAAAGCCAAATTCTCCATGTTGGCAGCGATGTCCTGTAAGGATTCGACTGCATGGTCCCTGTCGGCAGTGCGTCACGACCGACGACTCTTCAAGCGCTTGCTCATTTACTGTGGAATGCTATTCATGCTGGTTATTGCCACCTCGTGCAACGAGGAATTCGACATTCCACCGATGAAGTCCCCTCCCCCTCCCAACATGTCCATCGCCGAGTTCAAGGCCAAGTACTGGCGCGACACGGTTAACTACGTTGACACCGTTCAAGACAACGATATCATCCACGGCTGGATCACCAGCACCGATGAGACGGGCAACATTTACAACACCATCTACATCATGGATGAGTCGGGCGTTGGGCTGCCCATCGCCGTGAGCAGCAGGGACATGTACACCCGATATCGCCTTGGAGCCGAAGTCGTATTGGAGATGAAGGGATATCATGTGGGCAAAATCACAGGCATGATGCAAGTGGGAGCACCCTACTTCTACAAGAACACTAATGTGTGGGAAACCAGCACCATGAATGAAGACACCTGGAAAAAACTGGGTCAAGTCAACGGATTTCCCGACTTGAGCAAGGTGGATACCACCGAGATCACCCTTGATCAAATCCTAGGCAAAAACGACGCCGAGACCCTCATCAAATATCAGGGGTTGCTGGTGCGCATCAATGATGTGACCTTTGAGAACGCCAATGGCATAACCACTTATTCCGATAAGAATCAAACGGTCAACCGCCGCATTGCGGACAGCAACGGCAAGAAACTGAATGTGCGCATGAGCAACTATGCCACCTTCGGCGATTCCATCCTGCCCAAGAGCGGTGTCGATATCGTGGGCTTGTTGGGCTACTTTGCCACCAAGGCTAACCCCAACGATCCATGGCAAATCTATCTGCGCACCATCGATGATGTGATTGTTCGCCCGCCTCGCCCCGTGACGTGGGCCGATTTTGAGACCATCAGCGGGCACACCACCAATATGGGGACCTTTACCACCGAGGCCGGATGGGTGGCCACAAACTGCATGATGTTTGAAGGCGGCGACAAGGATGCCAATCCCGTTTTCGCCTTTATCGGCACAGCCACTAACAAACTCGCCACCTACGCCAAGGCCCCGACCTTGAACGGTGGCACCGATGCCGTGGGGACTGTCGTCTCGCCTGTTCTTAACGGCGGCATGACGCGTCTGCGGTTTTCCTACGGCTACGCTTTCTCAGGCAAACAGCTTGCTTGTCGCGTCGATGTCAAGCAGAACGGCACGGTGGTCAAGTCATGGACGGTCGCCAATAATGACGTACAGACTAAAACCGCCTATTCCTTTGATGAGGAATGCCGTGTGGAGGGCGAATTCACCATCGAGTTCACTAACCTTTGCCCATCGGGCAAAACAGGCAAGACCGACCGGTTATCGATCTGGAACATCAACTGGGATATTGAATGAACGTTTTCCTCATGACACTTGCAAGAGTGAGATAAAACTAGTATCTTTGCGGTTGATGAAGTGATGGAGAACAAATATGAAAATATCATCATTGGCATCGACCCCGGCACCAACGTGATGGGATATGCCCTGCTGGGGGTGAACGACAAGACACCACAACTCATTGTCATGGGCGTGCTGCAGCTCAACCGCATGGAGGACCATTACATGAGGCTGAGGCACATCTATGAGCGCGTGAGCGGCGTGATTGCCGAGTACATGCCCGACGAGATGGCGATCGAGGCTCCGTTCTACGGCAAGAACGTGCAGTCAATGCTCAAACTGGGACGCGCCCAGGGCGTGGCGATGGTCGCAGCCTTGAACCGCGAAATTCCCATCACCGAGTATGAGCCGCGCAAGATCAAAATGGCCATCACGGGTAACGGTGCAGCCAGCAAGGAACAGGTGGCGATGATGCTGCAACGCACGCTGCACATCGACGAGGCCCAGATGCCCGCCCTACTCGACGCCACCGATGCCCTTGCCGCCGCCTTGTGCCACTTCTATGAGCGCCAAAAGCCCATCTCCAGCCACGGCACCAAGTCCTGGAAGGCTTTCATTGCCCAACATCCTGACCGCGTGTCCAACCGCTCAAAAGAGCCCACCGCCAAGGCGCAATAGCTCCTACTATTTCACGGCTAACCGAAACGTTTGTTTTATTACCCAAACAACTAAAATATAAACAAGATGAAAAAGTTATCATTATTATTGTTTCTTGCCCTCCTTTGGGCTGCGGCCACCCCTGTGCTGGCCGGCTCCACGTTAAATGCCAACCCCGAAAAGAGGGTAATACCGACGACTGGAGTTTTTTATGATGTAGTGTGCATGTCAGATGTATATGATGTCACAGATACTAATGATGGTTACCTGATAGAGCCATCAGCACCGTCACAGTGCGGCATGCTGGCATTTTGCCGAGAAGAGGACGACCTCATGTTTGTTAGTCTCTTCAATGACCTCATGCTCATCGAGATTGACCGCGACAACATGAGCGCATTGCTCAATGAAAACTACTCAGAGGACAGCAATGTCTCGACATCAGGCTTGCAGACGGTCACCACCGAGATCCACTACTACCTCTACTCAGAAGACTGCTTGAATGGTTTCCATGAAGAATCCAGCCCAGTGCAGGGCCACATTAATCCCGATGGATCAATCTCATTTGACAGTTTCGTTGTGGAGACCGAGCGCATTGTCACCATTACCAACAGTTGGTCCCATCAATTGATTTCATCCGAGACGACAACCAGCCGCAACCTCTACCGCAGCATGGTTTTGGCCAAGCCCAACGGAGTTCACCGCTTCAACAAGCCTGCTGAGCCCGATCCGGGAACCGTGCAGCCAATGAGTAATGGTTTCGACAATCTGCCGAGGATTGTGCCCGTTTACATCGTTCAGCGCGACGACACGGTCATGGTGTGGAACCTCTATAACATGGGAGGATTCAACCGCATGGTCATCGACAACGGTTTCTTTGACTGGCCATGGCAGCAGTGCGGCTATAACGAGGATGGTGGCTGCTGGTACAATTACACGGCCTATCGTTCCTATACACCCCAAGGAGAACCCATGCTTTCGGTAGTAACCTATCTGCACCGTCTGCAAGGAGTAAAAGGCAAGGTGACACAGGATGGAATGACATGGGGCAACACCACATTTGGCAACGGCAAGGGAGTATGGTCGGCCGATATATTCTGCGACAACACCTTGACTTTCAAAGACAAGAGCTTTGACTTCACACCCACGGTTTGGAACATCAGCGACGTGACACGGGTGATTGACGGCATCTTGACCAGTGCTCCCGAAATCATCCTCCTGCCATCCAGTGACCCGAATGATGATGGAGACGTGGACATCAGCGACGTCACTTGGCTCATCGACAGGCTTCTCCTTGGCAATCCCGACAACGGTCAATAGTATTTTCTGCCAAATGTTGATGCATTGTTAATAAAAAAAATTGTCAGATAAGAAAAATATGACTACTTTTGCAGGCGAAAATATGACGCGTTTTTAAAGTGAAAATACATTCTTTTGGCATACCCTTTAGGATATCTTGTAGCGGTGAGGCGGCAAGCCAGTTCTATAACCCGCTGCAAGAAAGTATAGCCAGCAACACACGCGCCACATTAGACGGGGGATATTCCGCTAATGTGGCGCGAATTCTTTTGTCAAAAAGCAATAGAAACAAACAATTTTTTAATAATTCATCATTTTTTCATTCACTTAAACAAGTTTTTAACATGTTGAGAACAGTAAAGCTTTTAGCATTGGTGGCAATGTTCTTTGTAGCATTGTCGTCAAGCGCTCAGGTGACGACCTCGGCACTGTCGGGTGTTGTGACCGATGAAAACCAGCAGGCGATGATTGGTGCTACGATTACCGCCCTGCACACCCCTTCGGGCACGAAGTACAACGCCGTGACCAATATGGACGGCCGTTACACCATCCAGGGTATGCGTCCTGGTGGCCCGTACACCGTGACGGTGAGCTATGTGGGCTATGAGTCCCGCAGCATTAATGGGGTGTCACTGCAACTGGCCGAGACCTCAAATCTTGACTTCGACATGAGTGTTGACGCTAATGCGCTGGGTGAAGTTGTCGTTACCGCGGCTGCCACCAAGTTCAGGGCTGAAAAGACCGGTGCTGCTACCAATATCAACAGCGCACAGATCACCAATCTGCCCACCGTGACCCGCAGTCTGACTGACATTACCCGCCTGTCGCCCTACGGTGGTAACGGCATGAGCTTTGCCGGTACCGACGGTCGTACCGCCAACTTCACGGTCGATGGTGCAAACTTCAACAACAACTTCGGTTTGAGCGACAATCTGCCTGGTGGTGGCAACCCCATCAGCATTGAAGCCATCGAGGAGATGCAGGTTGTGATTTCACCCTACGACGTTCGTCAGACCAACTTCATTGGTGGTGGTGTGAATGCTGTGACCAAGAGCGGTACCAACAAATTCCGCGGCAGTGCTTACATCTTCCACCGCAACGAGAACATGCGTGGTGATGCTGTTGAGCGCACCCAAATCGGTCAGGCACGCGAGAAATTCAAGGTGACTACCTACGGTGCTACCATCGGCGGCCCGATCATCAAGGACAAGCTGTTCTTCTTTGTGAACGGTGAGATGACCAAGCAACCGACCATCGTCAACATGTGGCGTGCTTCACAGAACGGTGTTGCCGTTCCTGACCAGTACATCTCTCGCACCTCCCTGGCCGACCTGGAGCGCGTGAGCAATTTCGTAAAGAGCAAATATGGCTATGACACGGGTTCATGGACCAACTTCCCCGCCGACGAGAACAACTACAAGCTGCTCGCCCGCCTGGACTGGAACATCAACCATGACCACCACTTGGCCCTGCGCTACAACTACACCAAGAACCGCTACTGGAGCAATCCCAACGCCACCTCGATGGACGGTGGCACCCGTATGGCTACTGCCCGTGTATCTCAGAAGTCCTTCTCGTTTGCCAACTCAATGTATGGCATGGACAACCTGGTACACTCCTTCTCATTTGACCTGAACAGCCGCCTGAGCGACAACCTGTCGAACCAGTTCCTGGCTACCCTGTCTAAGCTGGACGACATCCGCGCCAGCAACTCGAGCGAGTTCCCCTTCATCGACATCACCATGACCGATGAGAATGGCGACACCGACAACTACATGGCCCTGGGTTATGAGTTGTTCACCTGGAACAACGCCGTTCACAACACCATCTGGAACCTGCGTGACGACGTGACCTGGTACTATGGTAACCACAAGATCATGGGTGGTCTGTCATTTGAGCATCAGATGGCCGACAACCAGTACATGCGCAATGGTACCGGTTACTACCGCTACAACAGCGTTGACGACTTTATCAACGGTGCCGCTCCCGAGGTCGTTTGCTTGACCTACGGTTACGGTAGCGAGACCAAGCCTGCTGCCCGCGTGCAGTTCAACAAGGCTGGTATCTATGCTCAGGACGAGTGGAACGTGACCAAGAACTTCAAGCTGACCTACGGTCTGCGTCTGGATGGTCTGTTCTTCAATAATGGTGACCTGATCACCAACAACGCCATTCTGGCCCTTGACTACTATGACAACGACGGCAACGTCCGCCACATCGACACCGGCAAGTGGCCGAGCAGCAACCTGATCGTGCAACCCCGCTTGGGCTTCAACTGGGACGTATTTGGCAACAAGGCACTCAGGGTGCGCGGTGGTACGGGTCTGTTCTCGGGCCGTCTGCCCCTGGTATTCTTCACCAACATGCCCACCAACGGTGGTCTGGTTCAGTATCAGGCACAGCTCAACAGCAAGAACACCGACATGAGCCTGTTTGCTGGCGGTCTTGTAACTGACTCCGAGGGACATGCCACTATCACAGCCCTGCGCAACAAACTCATCGAAATGGGTTATCCCGAGAACGTGACTTCCGACATGGGTACTGTTCCCTCGGCTGTCAATGGTGTGGATCCCAACTTCAAGATGCCGATGGTATGGAAGACCTCATTGGCTGTTGATTACCAGATTCCTGTATCGTTCCCCTTCAGCGTAACTATCGAGGGTATCTTCAACAAGAACATCAACGCTGCCAGCATCAGCGACTGGTCTATCCCCAGCGTGGGTGGTTATGCACGCTTCAACGGTGCTGACAACCGTCCCATCTATCCCGCCGGTTTCCGCACGGGAACCAAGGCCTTCGTCCTGGAGAACACTAGCCGCGGTTATGGCTGGATTGGCAACATCACCTTGAATGCTGATCCCACCGACTGGTTGAGCCTGATGGCTGCCTATACCCACACCGTGCAGAAGGAAGTCACCGGTATGCCCGGTAGCGCTGCTGAGAGTGCCTTCACCTATGTTCCCACCATTGAGGGTCCCAACAACATCAAGCTGCACAACTCGCAGTATGTAACTCCTGACCGTTTCATCTTCTCGGCAACCGGTCATGACCACAGCGGTAACCACTACGGCCTGATTTATGAGGCTTGGCGTGGCGGTTACAACTACTCCTACATGATGGCCAACGACATGAACGGCGACGGCTACAACTACGACGCACTCTACATCCCCACCGACGAGCAAGTGGCCAACCGCGAGTTCCGCTTCGTGAGCGAGGGTGACAAGAACCGCTTCATGGACTATGTACACGCCAACGACTACCTGAAGAACCATCAGGGCGAGTATGCCGAGGCCTATAGCCTGTACAATCCCTGGGTTCACCGCATCGACCTGAGCTACAAGCACGACTTCAATGTGAACGTGTGCGGCGCTAAGCACACCCTGCAGCTGCTCTTTGACGTGAAGAACGTCTTGAACCTGTTCAACTCGAGCTGGGGCGTGAGCAAGTATCTCAATCCCGAGATCGGCAGCGATCCCCGCATCCTCAAGTATGAGGGCGTTGACGCACAGGGTTACGCCACCTTCTCGACTCCCAAGTCGATCGACGGTGCCACCAAGACCTTCGTTCCCAACAAGGCCATCGGTCAGTGCTGGAATGCATCTATCGGTATTAAGTACATCTTTAACTAATTCCTAAAGACTGAAACAATATTATGAAACTCAAATATTTTATTTCGTTTTTTGCACTGGTAGCCCTCTTGTCGAGCTGCTCGGATGACGATGCGATGACATTGTTTGATGAGATTCAGGTTTCGTCGTCCTATGTGGCCATTGATGAGGCTGGTGGATCTAACACGATTACCCTCAACGCCAAGGAAGCTTGGACGTTTGACTCCGAGGAACTGCCCGAATGGTTGACCGTCAGCCCGATGAACGGTGGTGCCGGTGAGACTAACGTGACCTTCAGCGCTGAAGCTGCCCCCGACGGCCGCACCGCTGTCCTCCACATTGCTTGTGGCGACAAGAAGCAGACCATCAACGTGATCCAGGGTCTTGCTACCGTTAGCGAGGCTACTTGCGCCGAGGTCATTTCAGGCCCCGAGAGCAAAACCTACCGTGTGACCGGTACCGTGAAGTCGATTGTTAACACGACCTACGGTAACTGGTATCTGGAAGATGAGACCGGCGAGGTATACATCTATGGAACGCTGGATGCCAAGGGTGGCACCAAGAACTTCCTGAGCTGGGGCATGGAGGTTGGTGACATTGTCACCGTCGAGGGTCCCAAGACCGTTTATAACGGTACTGTAGAGCTGGTTGACGTGACCGTCATCAATATCCAGAAGTCGCTCGTCAAGGTCGAGGGTTATGACCCCGAGGATGCTACCATTCCTTTGGAGGGTGGCAACGTGGCCGTTAGCCTGAGCTGCAAGACCAACAACGGCATCTCGGTCGAGATTCCCGAGGATGCCAAGAGCTGGCTGGGCATCGTCTCCATCACTGGTGGCGCTGAGCCCGTGGTAACCTTCCATGCCAATGCCAACAATGGCGGCGACCGCAGCACTACTGTAGTCTTCAAGACCACCGATGACAAGGGCAAGGAATACACCGCCCAGGCAACTATTTTCCAGAAGGGCGCTATCGTTGCTTGCTCGATTGCCGAGTTCCTGGAGGCTCCTGTGGGCGACACCCAGTACCGCATCACTGGTGTGATCACCCAGGTAGCTAACCCCACCTATGGCAATGTTTACGTTCGTGACTGGTCTGGTGAGACCTACGTCTACGGCATCGGCGCCAAGGGTGACTTTGAGGCTGCTGGTCTCAAGGTTGGCGACGTTGTGACCCTCGTGGGTAAGCGCGGCGAGTACAAGGGCGATCCTCAGATGACTGGCGCGATCCTCGAGGCCAGCATCCCCGTGACCCCCATCGACATCGACTCGTTCCTGGATCAGCCCGATGATCCCAACACCTACTACATGCTGACGGGTACCATTACCGAGATTGCCAACCCGACCTACGGCAACCTCTACCTTGAGGACGAGACCAACTCGGTATATGTCTATGGTACTTATCCCGGATGGGGCGCTACTGGCGACAACCGCAAGAATTGGCTTGAGACCGCAGGTATTGAGGTCGGCGACAAGCTCTCGGTTATCGGCGTCAAGAGCACCTATAACGGCACTCCGCAGTTGGCCAACGGCATCTACTTCTCTCACGAGAAGGCCCAGTAAGCCAATTACGCATAACATTTCAAAAAGGGGAGTCACCATCACGGCGACTCCCTTTTATGTCTCAAACGACCGCACGTCTCACGACGTGCCACCCTGCGGCAACAACGTCCCCACAGTGGAGCATCCCGCTACGCGGCAAGCTTCACTTCGGGGCAGGATGACACGATCCATCGTGCCGCACCTCTTCAAGGTGCGGTCGTTTGCACGTTTCAATTATTATCACTACCTTTGTAGAAAATAACAGACACCTTAAGCAAGGCACAACTGCACGTCTCACGACGTGCCACCCTGCGACGTTGGTTTACCCACAGAGGGTGAGTCATAACAGGTTAACAACTATATCAGGTCTTTGACCAGTTTCAATTGAGTAAATATAGACTAAACTGATATTCATACTAGACACATGATGATGCGAAGAATTTACCTTTTTATTTTGTTGGCAGCCGTGTTGCCATGGCAGGCATGGGCGGCAGGAAGTGACACTTACACGGTGATCATCTCGCTCGACGGCCTGCGGTGGGACTATCTCGACACCTATGACGTGCCATTCTTGAACCAGCTGGCGCGCGAGGGTGTCAAGGCGGTGATGCAACCGTCATTCCCGAGCAAGACGTTCCCCAACCACTACACGCTGGCGACAGGTCTCACGCCCGACCACCACGGCATCATTGCCAACACCTTTTGGGATCGTGAAAAGGGCGTTGAGTTCTCATTGGGCAACAAGGTGACTCGTGCCGATGGCAGTTACTACGGCGGCGACCCCGTGTGGCTCACGGCCAAGCATCAGGGCGTGAAGACCGCCACCGTGTTTTGGGTGGGTAGCGATGTTGCCGTCAATGGAGAGCATCCCACCTACTGGCGTGACTACCAAACAGAGCAACTCGGCTTTGAGGAGCGTGTCGATGAAATCATCCGCCTGTTCAAGTTGCCCGAGAAGGACCGTCCCCACCTGGTGATGGCCTACTTTGAGGAGCCTGACCGCAGCGGCCACAACTACGGACCGATGAACAGGTTGACACGTCGTGCGATGGAGGACATGGACCTGCTGTTGAGCAACCTGTGGGCCCGCATCCAGTTACTGCCCATTGCCGACAAGGTGAATTTCATCATCACGGGCGACCACGGCATGACCAGCGTGGACCCCAAGCGATTTGTCGATATCGACGACGTGGTGCCCAAGCAGTGGTATGACCGCTTCTGCAACGACTACCCCACCCTCATCTATGCCAGCGCGCCCGAATACATTGACTCGATTTGTAACGCATTGCGGGGTGTGGACCACATCCGCGCTTGGAAAAAGCAAGATGTGCCTGCCTATCTGGGTTACGGCACCAACAAGAACATGGGCGATGTGGTAGTGCTGCCCGACGTGGGCTGGCTCTTTGCCGACAAGCCCAGCAAGAAACAGCGCGGCAGCCACGGCTTTGACCACATGGCTGCCGACATGCAGGTGGGATTCCGCGCCGTCGGTCCTGACTTCAAGGTGGGCTATGAGAAACCTGACCGCTTCCGCAACGTGTGCATCTATCCGCTGTTGTGCTACCTGCTAGGGGTAACGCCATCGCCCAACGACGGCTCTCTTGACGAAGTGCGCGACATGCTGCGTTGACCTCGATACTCAAGAGAGCCGTCCTTGGTTCGTCAGTATGTGATGTTTCAATTGTTGCCGAGAATCAGGTCAACGAGTGCTGTCAAGTCATTAACATTGAAAGCGCCGTCACCATTAACGTCGTTCACAGGATAGTTTCCTCCATTCACACTGTTGAGCAGCTGATCGACCATGAGTGTGACGTCATTGATCATCAGTTTACCGTCACCATTCAAGTCACCTGCTATGATGTTGTTAATCATCACATTCACCTCGGATTCACCCAAGGGGTAACCATCAAACCACTGGCCCATTAAGCAGTAATCCCACAATTTCTCGTAGTCACGGATGTCAACAAACCCATCCAGGGTGACATCAGCATAGATTTGGTGGGATGGATCAATGTATGGATTACCGTTGTAGGTAATGCCCAAGGCAAAATACCAAGTGTCAATGAGATCTGAAATGTCAATTGACCCATCACCATTGATATCACCAGGCCAACCATACTCATACATATCCATGTCCATTGTTCCAGGAGTGAGGAATGGATTGATTTCGGGACGTGAGTCATAACCGCATGACGTCTTGCCGTAGATAGTGATTTCACCACCACAGAAGTTCTCCTCTACTCTGAACTTAAGCAAGAACAGTTCATGTAACCCAATATCCCATTTTGCTGAACCTGTGTACTCATACTCGTCATACTCGTTGAGTTCATAATTGGATATGTTCTTCGTGTTGCCTCCGATACGTGTAAAATCATTGCTGTACGACAAGTTTGCACGGGATACACCGGGGATGCCTTCGTCGTCGGTGTAGGCTACGTTCAAGCCATCGCCATTCACGACACCCAATGGAGTGAGGCCCTCGGGGAACTGGAACTCAACACCCCACGAGCTGACGTAGTTCTCAAAATAGGCACGAACGGGTACGGTAATTACCTCACCCACTTGGTTGCTGATCACATCAAAACCATCAATTTCGAAGAAACAATCGAATCCGGTGAGGAGATAGGTATGGCTGGTAGAACTGCACTCATGCAGCACATAGCCTTCATAGTATATTCCAGTTAAGATATAATCTGCCAAACTCGTCATATCCCTGATATCGACCACACCGTCCTGAGTGACATCGGCGTATTCTGCAAATACGTGACCAGCATTATCGGGATTTACAATATAGTCAATCAATGAGGTCACATCACTTATATTAATCATTCCATCTTGGTCAACGTCTCCAACAGGATAATCGGCCCCCCATGGAGCCGAAGCTTCATGCAACCCTGTATCAAAGTTTGCATCATAGCTGCAGGTGGTCTTTGTGTTGACGATGATATCGCCTCCATTGAAGTCCCCGTCCACTCTGATTGTTAAAAGGAGCATCTCTTCATAGTTGCCAGATGGCCATTTTACAGAGCCCACGAAATTGCCTTCCGAATCACAATAACTGGTGAGCATAAAACCAGAAAAATGATTATAGTTTTGGCCTTGACACAGTTCCATGCTAGCCGTGAGTGAGTCGGTTCCCCAGTCAAGGTAGCTCACTGAAGAATCAGCACCCTTGGTACATTTCACTGGAGTGAGGCCTTCAGGAAACTGGAACTCGACATCCCACGCGCTGACGGGGGTATCAAATGAAGCTTTAACGGGCACGGTAATCCTATTGCCGATGTCATCGCTACTGATGCGTAAATCATTGATGTACAAACGGTTCTCGGCATGGACAACCAGTCCCGCCAGACATGCTGCAACAAGCAGCAACAGTTTGGAATAAAATGTCTTTTTCATCATAATGTCAGCATTTATAGGTTAATAAAAATAGAATAATCATCACACATATTAGTATTAAGGCGCTTCAGAAATCGCACTTCACAAAAACAGCCTTATAGATAATGTCTCATTTTGGCGACATCATCGGTTAAGAATTCATGCTGCGAAAATAAATAAAAAAAACGAACTATTGTAGTGATGGCTATAATAAGTGTAGTAGGGGTACAAAAAAAGGGCAAGTGAGCTACAGCGCGCCGCTACAACCTCGTTACCCTTGCTCCGGTCAAGGCCTGGGGGATTGGGAGGGAGCTGGCCGTGTAGGACTTACCCGACTGCAAAGGTACTGCTTTTTCCCGAACTGGCAACACTTTTTACTGAAAAATATTCCAAACAAGTCTTAACCAGCTGACATCAAATGTCTTAAATATTCAGTTTGAACAGGCGGGCGGCATTGCGGTCGCTTGCAGCGCTCACCTCTTGGGGGCTCACGCCCAACGACCTGGCGATGAAGTCATTGATATAAGGGATATTGGCACTCTCGTTGCGCTTGCCACGGTTAGGAACAGGAGCCAGATAGGGCGAGTCGGTCTCAAGCAGCAGGCGGTCAAGCCCAATGACGGGCAACAATTGGGGCACAGCGCTTTTCTTGAACGTGACAATGCCGTTCACACCGAAGTAGAAATCGCCTCGCTCACGGATGCGCGCAACGTCGTCGGGGGTGCCCGTGAAACTGTGGAACACCCCACGGGGAACAGGACAGTCCAGATGGTCAATAACGTCGAGAATATCGTCCAAGGCATCACGACAATGCATGATGAACGGCAAATCCCGCTCGTGGCACCAGTGCAGCTGGACATCGAGTGCATGGTGCTGCTGTTCACGCCAAGTCTTGTCCCAGTACAGGTCAATGCCTATCTCCCCTATCGCCACCACAGGATACTGGTCAAGCATGGGGCGCATCGTGTCAAGCACGGCCTGGTAGTCATCATGCACATCCTCGGGATGCAGTCCAATCGTCATCGAGACGTAATCGGGATACCGCTCGAGCATCGCCGCAAGGCGTGGAATGCTCTCCACATTCTCGTTGGGCAAAATGATGTGGCGCACGCCAGCCTCTCTCGCCCTCGTGATTACCGCATCGCGGTCCTCATCAAAGGCATCGCAATAGATATGGCTGTGACTGTCTATCATGGGTGATGATCTCTATTTCTGGGAAATTCCTAGTATTTTCTGCCTGCAAGGCGGTTGGCAAGAGCAATGAAGGCATCACGATCTTCATCGCTGATTTTCAATCGGTTGAAAGCTTCCACCGCAAGGTCGTTATAATGGGTGATTGCGTCCATGGCCAACTGACGAACGCCCAATCGCTCGTACAGGGCAGTCACAGCGGGCACCTTGTCGTCACGTGTGGCATACGGGTCGTTGAGCCAGTGGCGCAACTCATCGGCATCATCACCCTTGACAAGGCGCATGGCATTGATGAGAAGATAGGTCTTTTTATTGTTCATGATATCACCGCCAATCTCCTTGCCAAAGGTCTCGGGATCGCCCCACACGTCAAGCATGTCGTCCATGAGTTGGAATGCCAGTCCCATATTCACGCCAGCCTCGTAGAGCGTGTCGGCTTGCTCCTCGCCGGCATCGGCAATGAGGGCGCCCATCTTGAGCGCACAACCCAGCAGGACCGACGTCTTGAGCCTGATCATCTTGATATACTCATCGACAGTAACATCGTTGAGCTGCTCATAGTCCATGTCCCATTGCTGCCCCTCATAGATCTCGATGGCGGTCTTGTTGAACAGGTCCATCACCTGCCAATTGGAACAGCGCGCAATATACTGCGTGGCAATCGTCAACATCGTGTCTCCGCTCAGGATGGCCGTGTTGTCATTCCAGCGGCGGTGCACGGTGGCTTTGCCGCGACGCACGTCGGCATTGTCCATCACGTCATCATGCAATAGTGTGAAGTTGTGAAACATTTCCAGTCCCACGGCAGCATCAAGTGCCATCGAGCAATCGCCGCCCATGGCGTCACACGCCATCAGCATCAAGACGGGACGGATGCGCTTGCCGCCCAGTGCCATGTGATAGGCGATAGGTTCATACAATTGTGAGGGTGCGTCGGGATAAGGTATCGCGTCAATCGCTCGATTGACCAGATCCAGGTATTCTTGGAATGATTTCATAGTTATCAATCGTGGTTATTTTTTGATTTTCAGAGCTGATTTATAGGCTTTCTCAAAGGTCTTAAAATCCTCTTCAGTATAAATACCCCGCAGCTCGTTAATGCGGGTGTTGATATCGGCCATGTCGGCATTGGGCTGGTTCGCGTCTTCGGCCAGTGCTGCCCCTAGGGCCGCCGGTCGCGATGCCTGGGCATACACAAGCATCTGCTCATGAACCGACAAATTGTCAACCGATGCCTGCAATGTACTGTCAAACACCTGGGCATGACGGGTATAGCCAAACACATCACACAACCAGTGAATGAGTGACAGATGGTCGGCAGCCGAGTCGGGCTCATCCTCGTGACGCATCAGCACCTCAACCATCGTCTGGCACTTGCGTTGGGCCAGTTCGGTGGGCGACAGCACTATCACGTTGGCCGCTTGGAACAGCGAGTCACGGCCATCGGCCAGCAGCGGTTCTGTAAAGGCTCGGTTGGCCGCCTTGACCTCCCATGGCCAGCGCAGGCTGTCGTCACGCAAAGCATTGAAACGCTGCACGACCTGCCGCATCGCGGCTGTGTCGCCCCATGCGGCCATGAACGCGCGTCCTGCCGCGTCGCCACGTTTACGGGCCCCGCTGCATGCGGTCAACAACAGTATGAGGCCCATCAATATCAAGGGTAACTTCTTCATCGTTATTTTGCGTCTTCGGGGAATATCGAGTGATACAATGGTTTATCTTTCTCCTTGAGATAGGCACGGAAGGCCTCTTCGAACGCCTTGACCGCCGCCGAGTCGCGTTGGAGCGCATAGGCGCTCTGCTTTGCCTTGGCATCAATCACGGCACGTTCCATTGCCATTGTGTCGGTGTGGTCAACGGCAACCAGCGCAGCCGCAGCCCTCATGCCGCTATCACGAGCCTCGGCGTCCAGCGGCGACTTCTTCTCGGTGCAAGCGCCCAGCAGTACAGCCATTAACATTACTATATACAACAAATGCCTCATTATTCAGATATTTGCCGCAAACTTACAAAAAAACCGGGAACATCCACTCGATTCTCACCCAAAAATTAAGTATATTTGCAGCAATTAACCATCAATACAAAAAAAGAAATGGACGAACTGGAGATTTTCAAGCGCATTGGTCTCAATGACCAAAACGAAGCCAAAGAGGCAATGAATCTTTTCCTCAATGAATACAGTAAGATAACGGGCACGCCCGAAGAGGACGTCAGTGCTAAGTTACGGCGTCCTGAGGATATCGAACCCGAAGACGAGACATTGATTGATGGGGATATTCAGTCGGTAATTGTAACGCGGCCCGATGGCACGACGACGATTGATCTTGATCGTTCCGTCAAAATCAAATTGGTGCTCGCCAATATCAAGAAATGGTTCACTAAGGAGACGTTGCCCGTGGCCAAGAGAATTGCCCGAATGATCTCGGACAACGATACCGACATCGAACCCGTGGGCGACTATGTGCGCATGGCGGCTCATGTGTATGGGGACCTGTATGACAGCATTTTGACCCATCAATGGAAATGCCTGGGCAATGAATACAATAACATCAAACTCGATGATGACAAATCGGGGCTCAGAGCAATGTTGTATGTCAACCAGGAGCAATATGAAAAGCCCCGATATGCCTATGCCATTTCAGGAACGCAGGATGCAAAAGACTGGCTCACCAATTTGGGTCAAGTAGTGGGTATTAGCGACCAGCATGACCAGGCTGCCGAGGCTGCCGAAAGCCTTGCTGCCGAATTGGGAATCGAGAACCTGACCATTGTCGGCCACAGCAAGGGTGGTGGCCAAGCGGCTTACTGTGCATTGCGTACCGGATGCGACGCCATTACATTTAACCCTGCAGGGCTTGGACTTTATAAGTTCAACCTGGAACGACCGTCGTCCCCACGCATCGACTCATTTGTCATGACTACCGACCCGCTCAACATCTTCCAACTTGTTGCTCAGTTGATTGCTTTTGACATTACCGCCGACGGTTCAGTCCACTACATCAAGCCCGCCAAGCACACCGTTTTCAACATCGACAACACGCACGGAATGGCAGGTTTCCTTCATCTGTTGGGCATTGACCTGTAATTTTTGATTAATTAGGCTGTGTCTCGGGTTTCCACAAATAAAATTGATATTTTATTTAGCACTCCGCTCGACTTGCACTAATTTTTGATTAATTAGGCTGCGTCTCGGTTTTGCACAAATAAAATTGATATTTTATTTGGCACTCCGCTCGACTTGCACTAATTTTGTGGCTAGAATTAACCTTTAAACAATAAGAACTGAATACAAACATCTAACTATCAAATGAGTATGGAGAAAAAAATCGTGGAATGCGTGCCTAACTTCAGTGAGGGACGCAACATGGCCATTATCAAACAAATTACTGATGAGATTGAAAAAGTGAAGGGCGTGAAACTGCTCGACGTGGACCCGGGAGAGGCTACCAACCGCACGGTGGTGACCTTCGTGGGAGAACCTGATGCAGTGCTCGAAGCAGCCTTCCAGGCCGTTGGCAAGGCTGGTCAACTCATCGACATGCGTGGACACCATGGTGCTCACCCCCGTATGGGTGCCACCGACGTGTGCCCGCTCATCCCCGTGGCCGGCATCACCCTGGAGGAGTGTGCCGAACTGGCCCACAAACTGGCCGAGCGCATCGCCCGCGAACACAATATCCCTTGCTACTGCTATGAGGCAGCAGCGATGAAGCCCGGACGCCAAAATCTGGCCGTATGCCGTGCTGGCGAATACGAGGCGCTGCCCGAGAAGATGGGTAATCCCGAGAAGGGTCCCGACTTTGGCGACCGCCCCTTTGACGAAGGTGTTGCCCGCACCGGTTGCACCGCAGTGGGTGCCCGCGACTTCCTCATCGCCGTGAACTACAACCTGAACACCACCTCGACCCGCCGCGCCAACGCCATCGCATTTGACGTGCGTGAGAAGGGACGCCCTGTGCGTGAGGGCAACCCCATCACCGGCAAGATTGTCAAGGACGAGAACGGTAATAACGTGATGAAGCCCGGTACGCTCAAGGGCACCAAGGCCATCGGCTGGTATATCGACGAGTACAAGATCGCTCAGGTATCGATGAACATTACCAACATCAACGTCACCCCGCTGCACGTCGCCTTTGACGAAGTGTGCCGTTGCGCCCAGAACCGCGGCATCCGCGTCACGGGTACCGAGATTGTGGGTCTGATGCCTAAGCGCTGCCTTATCGAGGCCGGCAAGTACTTCCTCGAGAAACAGCAACGCTCGACGGGTATCCCCGAGGAGGACATCATCAACATCGCCATCCACTCGATGGGTCTGGACGACCTCAAGCCCTTCGACCCGCAGGAGAAAGTCATCGAATTCATGCTCGAGGCCGATAACAAGACCGCAAACCGCCTGGTGGACCTCACCGTGACCGGATTTGCCGACGAGACATCGCGCGAATCACCCGCTCCCGGCGGCGGCTCCATCAGCGCCTACATGGGCGCGCTGGCCGCTTCGCTGGGTACTATGGTTGCCAACCTTTCGAGCCACAAGCCCGGTTGGGACGACCGCTGGAACGAGTTCAGCGTGTGGGCCGACAAGGGTCAGGCCCTCAAGGTAGAGTTGCTCCATCTCGTTGACGAGGACACCGACGCATTCAACCGCATCATGGCCGCCTTCGGTATGCCCAAGAAGACCGAGGAGGACAAGGCTGCCCGCACGGCCGCTATCCAGGACGCAACGCTCTATGCCACCCAGGTGCCCCTGCGCACGATGAAGGCTTCGTTCAAGGCATTCGAGATCTGCCGTGCCATGGTCGAGACCGGTAACCCCAACAGTGTGACCGACGCTGGTGTGGGCGCTCTCGCCGCTCGTGCCGCAGTCATCGGTGCAGGCATGAACGTGAAGATCAATGCGTCGAGCCTTACTGACCGCGCCGTTGCCGAGAAACTCATCGGCGAGGCCAACGAACTCGTTGCCAAGGCCAATGCCGAGGAGGTTGAAATCACCGCTATGGTTGAAGAGAAAATCAAATAAAACAAACTAAAATAAGGACATTCATCATGACCAAAGAAGAATTCATTGCCGACATTCGCGGTGGTATCCCCGAGGAACTGCCCGAGTTGCAGCCCTATGACAAAGAGATTAACCATGCGCCCAAGCGCAAGGACATCCTCACCCCCGAGCAGAAGAAACTCGCCTTGAGGAATGCCCTTCGCTACTTCCCCAAGCATCTCCATGCCGCCCTGGCACCCGAGTTTGCCGAGGAGCTGAAGAAGTATGGCCGCATCTACATGTACCGCTACCGTCCCAGCTATGAGATGTATGCCCGTCCCATCGACGAGTATCCCGCACGCTCACGCCAGGCCGCTGCCATCATGCTGATGATCCAGAACAACCTGGATCCCCGTGTGGCACAGCATCCCCATGAGCTCATCATCTACGGCGGCAACGGCGCTATCTTCCAGAACTGGGCACAATACCGCCTGGTGATGAAATACCTAAGTGAAATGACCGACGAGCAGACGCTCGTGATGTACTCAGGACACCCCCTGGGCCTGTTCCCCTCGCACAAGAATGCTCCCCGCGTGGTGGTTACCAATGGTATGGTAATCCCCAACTACAGCAAGCCAGACGACTGGGAGCGTGACAACGCCCTGGGCGTGAGCCAGTACGGCCAGATGACCGCTGGTTCTTATATGTACATTGGACCGCAGGGCATCGTTCACGGCACCACCATTACCGTGCTCAACGCAGCCCGCAAGCAGCTCGTGAAGCGCGGCCAGAAGGGTGGCGACATCCACGGCATGCTGTTCGTGACTGCAGGTTTGGGCGGTATGTCGGGTGCTCAGCCCAAGGCCGGTAACATCGCCGGTGTAGTGAGCGTTACTGCCGAGATTAACCCCCTCGCTGCCGAGAAGCGCTACGAGCAAGGATGGGTGGATGAGCTGCACGACAACCTCGACGAACTGATTCCCGCCATCCGCAAGGCTGTGGCCGACAAGCGCACCGTCTCGATGGCCTATGTGGGCAACGTCGTTGACTTGTGGGAGCGCCTCGCAGCCGAGGATATGCATGTTGACCTGGGTAGCGATCAGACCTCGCTGCACAACCCGTGGGCAGGTGGATACTATCCCGTAGGCCTCACCCTCGAGGAGAGCAAGCAGATGATGGCCGAGAATCCTGACCAGTTCAAGGAGCGCGTGCGCGAATCGCTGCGCCGCCAGTGTGCTGCCATCAACAAGTTGGCCGACAAGGGCATGTACTTCTTTGACTACGGCAACGCCTTCCTGCTCGAGTCGAGCCGTGCTGGTGCCGACATCATGACGGCCGATGGCAAATTCCGCTATCCGTCCTACGTTCAGGACATCATGGGCCCGATGTTCTTTGACTACGGCTTCGGTCCCTTCCGCTGGGTATGCACCTCAGGTGATCCCAAGGATCTGGAGACTACCGACCGCCTGGCAGCCCAGGTGCTCGAGGAAATCCGCAAGGACGCTCCCGAGGACATCCAAGGTCAGATGGATGACAACATCCATTGGATCAAGGAGGCTGGCCCCAACAAGCTGGTTGTGGGTTCACAGGCCCGTATCCTGTATGCCGACGCCGAGGGTCGCGCCAAGATTGCCTTGGCATTCAACGACGCCATCCGCAGTGGTGAGCTGAGCGCTCCCGTCGTGCTCGGTCGTGACCATCACGACGTGTCGGGTACCGACTCGCCCTTCCGCGAGACCAGCAACATCTATGACGGCTCACAGTTCTGTGCCGACATGGCAGTCCAGAACGTGATTGGCGACTCCTTCCGCGGCGCCACGTGGGTAAGTATCCACAACGGCGGCGGTGTAGGCTGGGGCGAGGTCATCAATGGTGGCTTTGGTATGGCTATCGATGGCAGCGAGGATTCGGCTCGTCATATCCGCGAGATGCTCTTCTGGGATGTGAACAACGGTATCGCACGCCGCAGCTGGGCCCGCAATAAGGGTTCGATGGATGCTATCCGCCGTGAAATGGAGCGCACGCCCGAGTTGACCGTCACCATGCCCAACCTGGTTGACGACGATGTGATTGACAATGCCGTGACCATCTTCTAATTTTTGTTGAATTACCTAATATCGTAACATATTAATATGACACATCAAATCAGTGCCGAGCATCTCACGATCCAAAAAATCGCCGAGATCATTGAAGGCCATCATACGCTCAAGCTCAGTGCCGATGCCGTCAAGCGCATCACCCACTGCCGTGAATACCTCGACAAGAAGATTGCCGAGAGCGAGAAACCCATCTATGGCGTGACCACGGGTTTCGGTTCGCTGTGCAAAATCTCCATCAGCAACGACCAGTTGTCCCAGCTGCAAATCAACCTGATGATGTCTCATGCCTGCGGCGTGGGCGAACGCGTGCCCAACGACATCGTCAAGATCATGATCCTGCTCAAGGTGCAGTCACTCTCCTATGGTTACTCGGGCGTGAAGCTTGACACCGTCGAGCGACTCATCGACCTGTTCAACAACGACGTTTATCCTGTGGTCTACAAGCAGGGTTCGGTAGGTGCATCGGGCGACCTCGTGCCGCTGGCTCACCTCTGCCTGCCCATCGTGGGCCTGGGACAAGTGGAATACAAGGGCGAACTCATGAGCGGTGCCGACCTGTGCAAGAAGATGGGCTGGGAGCCCGTCAAGCTGGGTTCCAAGGAAGGCCTGGCATTGTTGAACGGTACCCAGAACATGAGCGCACACGCCGTGTGGGCTCTCATTAAGGCCGAGCGTCTGAGCCGTTGGGCTGATGTCATCGCTGCCATCTCGTTGGAGGCTTACGATGGCCGCATCGAGCCGTTCACCCACGCTGTGCATGCCGTTCGTCCCCACCAGGGCCAGATCGAGACGGCTGCCCGCATGCGCGAGCTGCTCGACGGCAGTGAACTCATCCGTCAACCCAAGGTCAACGTGCAGGATCCTTATTCGTTCCGCTGCATCCCGCAGGTTCACGGTTCAGTGAAGGACACCATCCGCTACGTCGGCTCGGTCATCGACACCGAAATCAACTCGGCAACCGATAATCCCACCGTTTGCCCAGATGACGACCTCATCATCTCGGCCGGTAACTTCCACGGTGAGCCCATCGCCATGCCCATGGACTTCCTGTGCATCGCCATGGCTGAGCTGAGCAACATCTCGGAGCGCCGCACCTACAAGCTCGTGTCTGGCACCCGTGACCTGCCCAGCTTCCTCGTGGCACAGCCCGGTGTAAACAGCGGTTTCATGATTCCGCAGTACACCGCCGCAGCCATCGCCAGCCAGAGCAAGACGCTGTGTATGCCCTCGTCGGCCGACACAATTCCCACCTCGCAAGGTCAGGAAGACCACGTGAGCATGGGTGCCAATGCCGGTGTGAAGCTGTGTAAGGTGGTCGAGAACACTGAGCGCGTACTGGCTATTGAGCTCTTCAATGCCGCCCAGGCACTGGAGTTCCGCCGCCCGCTCAAGTCATCGTCGATACTTGAACATGTCCTGGCCAACTATCGCAAGGTGGTTCCCTTTATCAACGAGGACCAACCCATGTATCCGCACATTGCCAAGTCGGTAGAATTCCTGCAGAGCAACAAGATTGACTAACAACTATTTCTCACGCTAAGTCGCTAAGACGCTAAGAACATTATATAATTATAAACTTAGCGACTTCGCGGCTTAGCGTGAGGCATTTTTGAACACAATATGAAAAGATTGATTAAGAATATCGCTTGCCTGGCAGGCATTGATTCCGACAGGAAACATTGCCTGCGGGGCAGCGAGATGGAAACGCTGAACTGCATCAACGATGCCTGGCTGCTCGTTGACGGCGACCGCTTTGACTCTTGGGGCGAGATGGCAACCATGCCCGTGCCCGAAGACGGTTGGGAAATCATCGATGCACAGGGCGGCACGGTATTGCCCTCGTGGTGCGACAGCCACACCCACATCGTGTATGCCGGCAGCCGTGAAGGTGAGTTCGTGGACAAAATTCGCGGCCTCTCCTATGCCGAGATTGCACGTCGTGGAGGCGGCATCCTTAATTCAGCCGACCGTCTGCACCTCTTGAGCGAGGATGAGCTCTACGAGCAGGCCATGCGCCGCGTGAGGGAAATCATTGCCAAGGGCACTGGTGCCGTCGAAATCAAGAGCGGTTACGGCCTGAACACCGAGGATGAGCTGAAGATGTTACGCGTCATCCGCCGTATCAGCGAGACCTCATCCATCAAGGTGGTTTCCACCTTCCTGGGTGCCCATGCTGTGGGACGTGAATATACGGGCAGACAGGGCGAGTATGTCGATATGCTTATCCGTGAGATGATTCCCGAGGTGGGCAAGCAGCAGTTGGCCGACTTCATCGACGTCTTCTGCGACGAGGGGTTCTTCACCCCCGACGAGACTTCGCGCATCCTTGAAGCTGGCGCCAAGTGGGGCATGAGGCCCAAAATCCATGTCCAAGAGCTGGCACCGTCAGGCGGTGTCGAGGTCGGTGTGAAACATAACGCCGTTTCGGTCGATCACCTTGAGAGCATGATCGACGAGGACATCGAGATGCTCAAGGGCACCAACACCATCCCCACCGGTCTGCCCGGCACCTCGTTCTTCCTGAACATGCCGTTTGCCCCTGCCCGCAAGATGATTGAAGCCGGACTGCCTGTAGCCACCGCCAGTGACTACAACCCGGGATCCACACCCAGCGGTGACATGAAGTTTGTCGTTTCTCTGGCATGTATCAAGATGCGACTGCTGCCTGCCGAGGCCATCAACGCAGCCACCATCAACACGGCCGCCGCTATGGACCTGAGCAAGGACTACGGCAGCATCGCCCAGGGTAAGGTCGCCAACTTCTTCATCACCGACCCCATCCCCTCAATCGACTTCATCCCCTACTCCTACACCACGCCCATCATCGCGAGGACATTCCTCCAGGGCCAGGAGGTGAAGTAAAGACGCCATTCTCAACAAATCACAGCGAGGGGCGGTGCCGCATTTGGCATCGCCCCTCGTTAATTGTCATGTGGGATTTTATACTACTTGACAAGCAGTGTACCGGTCTTGCCCTGCAGGGCCTCGCGGGCCTTGTCGAGCGAGGTGATCAGGGCAGTGCCGCCTGTGGTGTTCTCCACAAAGCTGATGCACGACTCCACCTTGGGCAGCATGCTGCCGGGGGCGAAGTGACCCTGCTTGATGTACTCGCGTGCCTCGGCGATAGTCATGCGGTCAAGATCCTTCTGGTCAGGCTTGTTGAAGTTGATCGAAACCTTTTCTACGGCAGTAAGGATCACCAGCATGTCGGCATTCAGGTCGAGAGCCAACTTGGCGCTGGCGCGGTCCTTGTCGATAACGGCTGCTACACCCTCATAGTCGCCAGGACCTTTCTCCACAACGGGGATGCCACCACCACCGACGGTGATAACTATGCTGTGAAGACCAACCAGTTGCTCCACGATGGGCAACTCGACGATCTTGACGGGGATGGGTGAAGGCACCACGCGGCGGTAACCACGGCCAGCATCCTCGACAAAGGTGTAACCCGTCTCGGCAACGATGCGGTCAGCGTCCTCCTTGCTGTAGAACATGCCGACGGGCTTAGTAGGCTTCTGGAAGGCGCTGTCGCTCTTGTCAACAACAACCTGGGTCACCACAGCAGCACAGGGTTTGTTGATGCCACGGGCGGCGAGTTCACGCTCTACAGCCTGCTGCAAGTGATAGCCGATGTAGCCCTGCGTCATGGCGCCACACTCGGGGAACGGCATGGCGGGTGTGCCGCCACCATTGTTGGCCGAGTACTCAAAGGCCAGATTCACCATGCCCACTTGTGGGCCATTACCGTGACCAATTACCACATCATACCCCTCCTCAACGAGGTCAACAATCGTTGACGCGGTGCTCTTAACCAGCTCCAACTGCTCCTGAGGAGTCTTGCCCAAGGCGTTACCACCCAGAGCAATCACAAGACGTTTGCTCATACTCTAGTTGTGTCTAAAAATATGATGTGTATTACTTCAACGTGGCGTACATCACAGCCTTGATGGTGTGCATGCGGTTCTCGGCCTCGTCAAATACCTTGGATTGCGGGCTGCGGAACACCTTGTCGGTCACCTCCATCTCGGGCAGACCGAACTTCTTGTAGATGTCAGCACCGATAGTGGTCTCCAGGTCGTGGAACGAGGGGAGGCAGTGCAGGAAGATGGCGCCGGGATTGGCATTGGCCATAACTGCGTCGTTCACCTGATAGGGGCTGAGCAGCTTGATGCGCTGTTCCCAAATCTCATCGGGCTCACCCATCGATACCCAAATGTCGGTGTAGATGACATCAGCATCCTTGGTGCCTTTCTTCACGTCATCGGTCAACGTGATGGTGCAGCCGTTCTCCTTAGCGATAGCCTTGCAGGTCTTGACGAGCTTCTCGTCGGGCATGTTGTCCTTGGGACCGCAAGCCACGAAGTTGATACCCAACTTGGCCGAAACGACCATCAGTGAGTTGGCCACGTTGTTGCGGGCATCACCCATGAAGACCATCTTCAGGCCCTTGTAGTAACCGAAGTTCTCCTCAATGGTGAGGACGTCGGCGAGCATCTGAGTGGGATGGAACTCGGTGGTCAGACCGTTCCAAACGGGAACACCTGCATACTTGGCGAGGTCCTCGACAATCCGCTGGTCGAAGCCACGATACTCAATACCGTCAAACATGCGTCCCAGCACCTTGGCAGTGTCCTCGAGAGACTCCTTCTTGCCCATCTGGGATGAACCTGGATCAAGGTAGGTAACACCCATACCCAGGTCATTACCAGCTACTTCAAACGAGCAACGGGTTCTTGTTGAGGTCTTCTCAAACAAGAGCACGATGTTCTTGCCAGCAAGGTACTTGTGGGGAGTTCCGGCGCGTTTCATGCGCTTGAAATCCTTAGCAAGCTCAAGTAAATACTTAATCTCATCGGTTGAGAAATCGAGTAACTTCAGGAAACTTCTTCCAGATAAACTTCTTGGCATAATAATAAAAATGTTTTGTGTTAAATGGTGAATATTAATTAATGTATTGAAAGTTCATTCTTGAGAATCAGCCCTCACGCCACAACGGCATGCTCATGCAACGGGGGCCTCCACGACCGCGGGAGAGCTCACTGCTGGGAATCTCGAGCACGGTGATGCCCTCGTCACGCAGGATAGCGTTAGTGACATTGTTGCGCTCATAGACAATCACCTTTCCGGGAGCGATGCACAGCGTGTTGGAACCGTCATTCCACTGCTCGCGCTCGGCAGTGATGAGGTCACCGCCGCCACACTTGATAAGGGTGACATGCTCCAGTCCCAACGACTCGGCCAGAATCTCTTCCAGGGTCTCCTCCTTGCGCTCCAACTTGATGGCATCGCCCTCGCCGCGGGTAAGCTTGAAGACCTCAAGCGGTCCCAGAATGCCCGGGTGAACTGTGAACTTGTCGTGGTCAATCTGGGTGAACACGGTGTCCAGATGCATGAATGCACGCGTCTCGGGAATGTGGATGGCCAGCACGGTATCGATGGTGGAATTCTTGTTGGCGAAGATGTTCTTGGCAATCAACTCGATGCCGTCGGGCTCGGTGCGCTGCGAGATGCCAATGGCGAGCGTGTGCTCGTTCAGGTTGAGGATGTCACCACCCTCGATGCGGTAAGGCAGGTCGCGGTCATAGTAGTGCTCCACGTCCTTGAAATCGGGGTGATACTTGAAGATATAGTCCCCGTAGATGGTCTCGCGGCAACGCGTCACCGAGAACATGCGGTTGATGCTCACGCCCGTGCCGATGCAGGCAAACGGGTCGCGTGTGAAGTACAGGTTAGGCATTGGCTTGACCACAAAACGGCTGTCGCCGCGCACCTGGTCAACCAGCGAGTTCTCGACCTCGCGGGGGTCACGCGGCAGGTCCTGCAGGTAGATGCCTTCCATCGTCTTCAACACGAGTTCCTTGCTCGACTTGATGCCGTTCAGGTAGTTATAGATGATGTCGTGGTATTTTGTCGCACAGATGCCGGCCTCCTCGATGAACTGGCGCAGGAATTGCTCCCTGATTTCAGGGTTGATGTCCAGCACTTGCGCCATCAGGTCCTCAAGGTAAACCACCTCAACGCCATTGTCACGCAACACCTGTGAGAAAGCGTCATGCTCTTCCTCGGCCACCTTGAGATAGGGAATATCGTCAAACAGCAGCTCTTCCAGGGTGTTGGGTGTCAAGTTGAGCAGTTCACGTCCGGGACGGTGCAACAAAACCTTCTTCAACGGTTTTATCTCACTTGTAACATGAATTCCTTTCATGACATTGGAAATTATTTCGTTTCTGTTTATGATAATGGATGAATTTGTTTTAGTGGGGCAAAGGTAAGCAATTTCACTCAACCTCACACCATTTTTCACATCATTTTTATTAACACGACCTCGCACCATCACTTTTTGCCTTCAAATAATTGGCCGAATCTAAAAAAAGCCCTACATTTGCATCGTGAAATCAACGTGTTGAGGTTTCCTGCACGATTATGGGTTGCAGGAATCAAAAGGGAACCAGGTGAAAATCCTAGACAGTACCCGCTGCTGTAACTCCCCACAACACATCGCACGGCATCATGCCACTGGTTGCAACATCACTGCTGCATCATCACCGGGAAGGCGCCGCCGCGATGAGGGAGAAGTCAGAAGACCTGCCTCCACACGGCCTGTTTATCGTGGTTCACGCGGCATTTGGACCCTGGCGAAGAAAGATGATGCGGACACAAACTGCCCACATTCTCAAGAGATTACCATTTACCACCCATGGTCACTCATGCCTCATGAATTCGCGCTGAAACGTGAAGTTTAACATTATATATATTAATGACATGAGAAGAGCTCTACATCTTGCTGTGGTAATGGTACTGGCCGTGGTAGCGGCTCAAGCCGGTAACTCGCCTTACATCGCTCGGGTATATGATTATCGGCCCGCGCCAGGACAGTTTGTTAACGTGTTCCCAGCTTACAAGCCCGGATACACCCAAGACAGCATCAACGCACAGCTCGAGGATGCCCTGTGCGGAAAACTGGGTGGCACGGTTAGCCTGGGCAGCTATGGCGGCTACATCGTTTTTGGCTTTGACCATCCTGTGGTGAACATGCATGGCTATGACGTGAAAATCTATGGCAACGCTATGCAGAGTGAGGCTGTGCCCGGCATGGCCGGCGGCAGTTGCGAACCTGGCATTATCATGGTGGGCGTGGACAATGACGGCGATGGCTTGCCCGGCGACGGAGACCTGTGGTATGAAATCAGGGGCGCTGACTATGACCGTTGCCTGCACGGCTATGAGATTACCTACTACAAGCCTGACGAGAACAAAGTGCGCGTGCCCCATGACAGCTGGCGATTCATCACCGACGTTGAGTATGTCTATTGGACCAGCAACGACGAGAATCCCGACAGCACGAGCGGCTATGTGTGGCGCAATTCATTCCACAACCAGCCATATTGGCCCTTATGGCTTGAGGACACCGTGATGACCTTTAGGGGCACCAAATTGCCCAACACGGCTATCGACATGAGTGGCGGTAACGGAAACAACTGGTTCCAGCCGTTCTTTGGCTTGGGCTATGTCGATAACCAGCCCAATGGCCAGGAACCTGGTTTCATGATCGACTGGGCCGTTGACGAGGAGGGTAACTCCGTTTCAATCGACCATATTGACTTTATCAAGGTCTATTGCGGTCAGTTGGACTACTGCGGTTGGCTGGGTGAGGTGTCGACTGAGGTTTGCGGTGCCGAGGATTTGCATCCCGATGCCGTTATGACGCTACCAGGAGACGTGAATTGCGACAATGCGGTGAACATCAGTGACGTGACCGCTCTTATCGACTACGTGTTGGGCAGCGAAGTGGCTACGATTAACACAGCTGCTGCCGATGTTAATCATGATAGCCATATTAATATTTCCGATGTCACCCAATTGATTGATGAACTTTTAGGCTCATGAAAAAGATAGGTATATTTGTGATAATAGCCCTCGTGGCATTAGTGTCCAAGGCCCAGGAGTTCACATTCACTAATGGCATTATCTTCATTAATGAGGATCGTTATGGCGCCAATCAAGGCTCTATCAACTATTATAATTATGATTATAATGAGATGGAGTATAACGTGTTCGCATTTGTAAACCCGGGCGTTAAACTGGGTGTGACATCTCAGCACGGGCAACTTTTTGGCGGTCGACTCTTCATCGTGAGCAAGCAGGCCAATGGAAACGAGTCCAGTGGAAGCACTGTGGGCTCAAGGCTGGCCGTTCTTGATGGTGTGACGCTCGTTCAGCAGGCCAACATTCTGCGTTTTGGTGCGTCAGCCGACAGCACCTATGACGGTCGCGCCTATTGCGCTGTCAATAACTATAAGGGTTATATCTCGACCAATGCCGGCATCTTTGTGTTGGATGTCGCCAGCATGACAGTTAGAGGCCCCATACAGGGCACGCAGTCCAGCGCTAGGGGCGACTACAACAGCCTGTATTACGACCAGTGTGGCGATATGGTGAGATTTGGGCAGTATGTCTATGCCGTGCAGCAAGGCAAGGGCCTGCATGTGATTGATCCCGAGACGGATGCGATTGTAACTACTTTGCCTTTCCCCGACATTGTCACGGTGTTTGTCACGGCAGGCGGTAAACTCTATGTGGCCAATAACAGCCGTGAGGTCTATGACTTTGGTACAGGTCCATTTGAGGCCAATTTCACGCAGATAGACCCGGTGACTTTTGAGATAAAGAGTGTGCATAGCCTGCCTGAGGACAAGGGCGCGGTGTGTGCATGGGGAGCATGGCATGCCCGCATGTTATGTGTTGATCCTGTTGCCGAGCGTGTGTATTTCAACCACGAGGAGTATCAGAACTTCATCAGTAGTTATGATTTCAATTCGCGAGAGTTTATCGACACGCTTATCCTCTTGCCTGAGGGCGTGGAGACCAATTGGGACGGAACAAAAGAGCGTCAAGGCCTATACGCCTCGGCGTTGAGTTTTGACCCGCACACTGGCGACATGGTGGTGCAGACCACCGAGGCAGCACCGATGTATGCTTACCAGAACTTCAATCACAACTGGGTATTGTTCTATAACGTGATGACAGGTGAACTCAAACGCCAAGTGCGTTTGCAGGACGCTTATTGGTTCCCTGCCTTAGCGGTTTATCCTGACCTGTATGCGCCCACTATTAGTGTCAGTGACATGACGTTGTCGAGAGGGACGAGCAGTGAAGTCAACTTGCTTCACGCCATTCAAGATCCCGATAACATGGCAGCGCTTGCCGTGACGACGGTCCAGAGCCGTGACGAGTCGATTGTGAGGGCTCGTGTCGTTGGCCTGAAACTGATCGTCGAGGCTGTTGCTCCTGGTCGAGCAACAATCGATGTGACCACCGACAGCAACGGCCAGTTAGCGACCACATCGTTTGTTGTTACCGTAACGGATGGCTCATCGCCGGGCGATGTGAATATGGACGGCAAGATAAGTATTGACGACGTGACGGATCTTATCGATATCCTGCTAGGGTCGGTGCTCACGGTCTATGATATGGGAGCCGCAGATGTCAACGGAGACCACCGCATCACAATTAGTGATGTCACCGAGCTCATCGACAGGTTATTAACCAACATCTGAAAAACTGATTTATCGCATGTTTAACTATTAATAAAATGAAGACAAAATGAAGAAGATTTTTACTCTTGCATCAAGCCTGATGTTTGCATCTGCCATGTGGGCAGGTATTGTAACTCTTGACTTGAACTCTCCGCTGAACCCCGAGTCACTCGAGTATAACGAGTTCGGCATCTGGACGGGCACCTACAACGACGTGGATTTCACCTGGCTGGAGTTTGGCAACCAGAATGGTCAATTCATGCTTTCGCACCTCATCGATGGTGAGGGCGCATCGTGGGGAGGATACTATTGGGACGGTTTCATTCCCGCCATTGGTGGCGATCAGACGGACTACACCTTGCCCAGCAGTGGCGGCACTTGGACTTCCAGGTTCGGTGGTTGTATGGCAGGTGGTGGTTGCGTCATCAATGCCGATGGTTCGGTCAGTGCCGATCCTAATCAGCCTTACCTTGTGGCTTACTACAGCAGTTGGGCAATGGAAGGTCCCAGCAATCAGGTGATGTTTATGGATAAGGACGGTTCCATGACCTTCAGGCCCGCTGGAGTATATGTGTGCAACCATCCTTGGGCATACTACGACTGCTTGCATGGCGAGGGCTCCAGCAGAGCATTTGTCGAGGGTGACTACTTTGAGTTGATTGCAGTCGGGGTTGATGCCGATGGCAACGAGAAGAGTACTAGCATTAACCTCGTTGAGTATGTTAACGGTGAACTGAATGCACTGAATGATTGGACCTATTTCGACCTGTCGAGCCTGGGCGAGGTAACCATGGTTTACTTCACTCTGAATTCGACCGACACTGGCATGTACGGCATGAATACCGCTGCCTTCTTCTGCATGGATAAGTTACAGGTAAATGACAGTCCGAGTTCCGTAGAGAGCGTCAATACAGACAAGCAGGTGACTGGCATGAAGTACGTCAACTTGGCTGGCATGACCAGCGACAAGCCCTTTGACGGTGTGAACATTGTCGTTACCACCTTTAACGACGGCACCACCAGCACCGCCAAGGTCATCAAGTAACAACCACGATAACACACAGCATTATAGTATATAGTAACCATGATTTGAGGATGCGTCCCAACGGCACTGCCAGCCGCAAGGACGCATCCTCTCGTTAAAAAACCAGCGCGCCCGTTCCTGTGTGTAGAAACGAGCGCGCTGTGGTTATTCCAGTCTATGATGTGACCGTTTAAAGTTCTGCAGCGATTGCAGCGGCAATAGCCTGCATTTCCTCGGCAGGAAGAGTCAATTTAGGACCACCGAAGGCCATGTCTTTCTCGCTCTGCAACGGCACGAGATGAATGTGGCAATGGGGCACTTCAAGACCCAGCACGCCGATGCCGATGCGCTTGCAGGGAACCGCCTTTTCAAGCGCCATGGCGACCTTGCGGGCAAATGCCCAAAGGCCGGCATACTCTTCCTCGTCGAGGTCGAACATGTAGTTCACCTCATGCTTGGGGATGACAAGCGTGTGACCTTTGGCCATGGGATTGATGTCCAGGAATGCGTAGTAGCGGTCGTCCTCGGCCACCTTGTAGCTGGGAATCTCACCAGCGGCGATCTTGCTGAAAATGGTTGCCATGATAACAATTAAATTTCAATTTTAAGGATTTCAAACTTCATTAAACCAGCAGGTGCCTGAACCTCTACAGTCTCGCCCACCTTGTGTCCCAACAGACCCTTGGCAATGGGAGTAGAGATCGAAATCTTGCCCTCACGCAGGTTGGCCTCGGTCTCGGTGACAATGGTATAGGTTACTGTAGCCTTGCTCTTGATATTCTTGATGGTTACCTTGGTGAGCAACTGCACTTCGTCGGTCGAGATATTGCTCTCGTCAATGATGCGTGCCGATGCGATGAGTGACTTGAGTTCAGCAATCTTGGCTTCGAGCATACCCTGACGCTCCTTAGCAGCATCATATTCCGCATTCTCAGATAAGTCACCCTTGTCGCGAGCCTCAACAATGGCGCGAACTACCTCGGGGCGTTCGACATTCTCAAGATGGGAAAGTTCCGCCATCTTCTTGTCGTAGCCTTCCTGTGTCATGTAAGTAATAGCCATGCTAAATACTGTGTTTTTTTAATTTTTAAGATTCAAAAAATTAGAAGAATCTCAATAATGGCATATGAGATCCCCCGTGGTTAATACTTGTTTTAACGTTGCAAAGATAGATATAATATTTTATTCACAGCATGGGATTGTTAATATTTTCCCTCTCTTTTATTAAAATTTAACCGATTTTGGGAAAGGATGCTATTGTTTTCGGTCAGCGATCAACGACGCCACAGGGCAACAATCTGCCTGCCTGCTATAACCACACTGACTACTGTGATAACAGCAGCCATGACATGCCATCCTGTTTCCATAGCCAGCATCACACACGAGGCCACAGCAAGAGTCCACAGCAGGTTATAGAGACAAGCCCGCGATAACGACAGGCGATAAACTTTGAAATAGACCACGGCGATAATGAGCGTGTAAAGCAGATAGGACACAAGGAAAGCCACACCCAGCCCTGTGAGTCCCCACCAGCGATAGAACACGATATTCAGTGCCAGATTGATGACGGCGCTGGCGACCTCAGTCCACAGATAGGTCTTGCCGTCACCCTTGGCAAGAACTGTGAAGGCCAGGCACCACGACAGCGTGCGCAGGATGGTGCCTATCATTCCCCATGACACGAAGGTGAGGATGACATTGAACTCGGGTGTATAGAGGATCCACACGACCAGTTCGCGCAACAGGATGAACAATGCCACCACCGGTGCCATGACTGCAATGGCGACATTTATCTCCTGCGACACAAAGGCACGCAGCCTCAAGCGGCTCTCGGCCACTTTGGCAAGCCTAGGATAGTATTCCATCCCCAATGCAGTGAGTATCAATCCCGTGTACTTGTTAATCAACGTGTAACCAGCCTGGTAATAGCCCACTGCCTCGGTGCCGGCATTCACGTTGAGCCAGGCATTGAAAGCGTAACTGGCGAGGATGCTCGCAAAATTGCCGAGAGTCATATAGATACCCAGACGGACAAAGCCTTTTCCCAGGTCAAATGTCTCGCGACGGCTCACCTGGACTGGAGGATATTCACGGCTGCGGAACAACCAGGCGAACAGGGCAAGCGCCAAAGCGTAGGCGATGATTGACGGCAAGATGCTGCGCTCCCGCAACAGGTAGAATAGCGGAATAGAGACGGCAAGACCCACAATGGTGCCCCACAGCGTCACACTGGCCAGTCGCTTGAGGCGAGCGGTACCCTGCAGCACAGCATACTCGCCATTAGTGAGTGCCTGCAGCAACACGGCGATGCTCAAAGCCACGAAACCCCAGATGTGGAACTGATCGCCAAAGGTAACCTGGCTCAAGAACGGAGCCAGCACCAGAGTGAGCAAGGCCCCGGCAAGTCCAAGCCACAGCGACCACTTGCGCACCACTGTGATGATGCGCGCCGCCATCGACGTGTCACGCCCTGAAAGGGCCTGCGAAATGTCACGCACGCTGCTGGAACGGATGCCCAAGTTAGTGCCCGTCGAGATCAATTCCAATGCGTTGTTGAACAGGCCGAAAAGGCCGATTCCTACCGGCCCTATCCACAGGGCGACAAGCTTGGTGCGGATGATCGAGCACAGGATGCCCGCCACTTGGACGCCACCAAAGAGGCCCATCGCCTTCATTGCCATTCGGGATATGTTGCTCGACTTACCTGACATGGATGCGGTTACAAGTTGATTTCAAAGGTGTTGTACACGATGCCGCGACCACCCAATCGGGACTTCTGCTGCACTAGACCCATATTGAGGTAACGCCCGTGGTCCTCGTTGGAAATGCCAAAATCAAAGTAGCGGTAACCCAAACCAGCATACAGACGAATAAGGTGGTCAAACAGCAAAGTCAAAGCCTTCATGTCCTTGCCCACTGGTGAAGCTGCAATATACTGGCAATGCGCCACGGGAGCCGCGAGGTACATGACCACGCCGGCCAACAATTCGCCGTCGAGCGTTGCCGTGTAGAGGCGGATATTCTCAGGGAAACGGCCATGCAGCAGGCAAATCTCATCAAGGCTATGGACAGGGCGTGTGTCATAGCGCGACCCCAGCAACGAGTCCAGCAATCGCCAATAGCCCTGCCAGTCGTCACTCTCACCCACAACGATGCCCGCCTTGCGGGCAGCATTGAGGCCGCTTTTGTTACCGCGGTCAAGCGGCAACGGACAGGACAAATCGATTGTCGTTGAGATATTCACCTCGTTTAACGTGGCCTGATGGCGGAACAGCGCATACAGGTCCTCCTCACAAGGATAGCGGTGATAAATATGAGGCACTGGCTTGTAAACCAGACGATTGATGCCATTAGCCGACATCCAGTCGCATGTGGCATCCATCACCTCAAGCATGACAGTGGCATCAAAGTGCTTGAGTGGAACCAGCCAACCGCCGTAAGTGAGGCCGCGGTGGGACCACAACGTGCCTTCCTCGACACAGGCAGGAAGCAGGGCGCACGGCTTACCGTCACGGCACGCGACAAGCGAGCAGTCGGTAAAGCGGTCGCTGTGATAGTCCATATAGCCCCGCTGGTGCAGGAATGTTCCGTTGCGGCTCATAAGCACCATCTCGTCCCAACGTGTTGCCATCGAGGGGTCATATCTCACGATTTCAATCATTCTCATCATTATTAAAACGCAAAAATAACAATAAAAATATTACCTTTGCCAAAAAATTTTGAAATATACCTTCATTACCAGATGAAACTGTCAAAGATTGGTCTATTGCCACGCATCATCATCGCCATTATCCTCGGCGTGATCTGCGGCAACTTCTTCCCCGAGTGGGCTGTGAGGTGTTTTATCACGTTTAACAGCGTGTTCAGTAACTTCCTGTCGTTCCTGATTCCGCTCATCATCGTTGGACTCGTGACTCCCGCTATTGCCGACATCGGAAAGGGGGCAGGAAAATTGCTGTTACTCACAGCACTCATTGCTTATGGCGACACCGTCTTCTCAGGCTTCCTGAGCTACTTCACCAGCACAGGTGTATTCCCGTCGCTCATCGACCGCAGCCAGGCCGCCCAAGCCGTTGCCAGCGCTGTGGAATTGGAGCCATACTTCACCATCGAGATTCCGCCGCTGCTCAACGTGATGAGCGCTCTCATCAGCGCCTTTGTCTTGGGACTGGGCATCTCGTTCTTTGAGTCACCCAACCTGAAGAAGGCTTTTGACGAGTTCCGTGACATCATCGCCAAGACCATCGAGGTGGCACTCATCCCTATCCTACCCTTGTACATCTTCTCGATCTTCCTGAACATGTCGTTCACGGGGCAGGCCTGGCGCATCATCAACGTGTTCGTCGCCATCATCGGACTCATCTTCGTGATGCACGTCTTCCTGTTGGTATTACAGTACTGCATCGCAGGTGCCATCGCTCGCCGCAACCCGTTCAAGGCATTATATAATATGTTACCCGCCTATTTCACTGCCCTGGGCACATCGTCATCGGCTGCGACCATACCGGTAACGCTGAAACAAGTCAAGAAGAATGATGTAAGTGACGGCATCGCCGGATTTGTGGTGCCCTTGTGTGCTACAATCCACCTGTCGGGCAGTGCGATGAAGATTACGGCCTGTGCTGTCGCACTGATGCTCATGCAGGGAGTCGAAATCTCAATTGGCCAGTTCACCGGGTTCATCATGATGCTGGGAGTGATGATGGTTGCCGCTCCTGGTGTTCCTGGTGGCGCCATTATGGCCGCACTGGGCGTGCTGCAGACCATCCTGGGCTTCAATGCCGAGCAGCAGGCCATTATGATCGCGTTATATATCACAATGGACAGCTTCGGCACGGCATGTAACGTGACGGGCGACGGTGCAATAGCACTTGTAGTTGACCGCATCTATAACAACAAGGAGCGGCTCGCCGCCCATTCATAAAGGGGTCCGCGCTCCATTTTCGGTAATTTTGTCTATTTTTTGGAAAAAAAGTCAAAAAAGTTTTGTAATTGAAAAATTGATATTAACTTTGCAGTGCATAAAGGGAAATATTATTTTGATTTATCAAAGAGTTTCGGATTAACTATACTGTTGGTATAATAGAATGGTTAATCCATTCTTTTTTTATTACCCCACATCATCAAGCGGGACGACATGTGTAATTGTCGCCCCGCTTGATGGTATAGATTCAATGCTAATTATCTTTTACTCAGCATATAATGAATCAATAAATTAAGATCGGTGATATTCACCTCGCCGTCGCCGTTGACATCAACAAGAGGATTGCTGTAGTTATCGGTGAGGATTGCGTCGATGAGGTCGGTGAGATCCGAGATGTCAACCACGTAGTCACCATTCACGTCACCAGGCACGGGCTCGGGAATGGGCTCGACGAATGTCGCGCCACACACGCCATAGGCCTCAACGCCCTCGACTGCAAAGGTCACGGTCTTTGGCATCGTCCCGTCTTCATTGGGCCTGGCAGGTAACTGCTTGATACCGCTCTTGTGCAACGGGTTATTCGGGTCAAGGGGCACACTGTTGCGAATGGCCTCGGCATCGCTGGCGGGAGCGATATAACTCCAGTAGATGTAATCGCCGTCGCTGTTGATCTGTGCCACGTTGGCGATCTCGCCGCTATCCTCGGCACCCTCGACCTTGATGGGGGAATCATCAATGAGTTCACAGTCGGCGATACGCAGGTTTTCATTGCCTTCCAAGTCGGCTCCGGTTTCCATGTCCTCGATCTTGTTGAGCGCGATGCGATAGATACCGGGCACACTGCCATAGGGGTCGATCTGCACCTGCATGTACAGGTAACCATTCTCCTCATCGAGATAGAAGGTCTTGATGATGGCATCCTTGAACAGCGCCTTATAGGTCTTGGTGTGACCAGCGCCGCCATCAGGATAGATGTCGCCCTTCTTGAAGCGCAACAGGCATAGGCCATTGAACTTCTTGCTCATCCAGAAGATGCCGTGCTTGTCCTGTGCAAAGCCACCGGTAATCGAGCCCCAACTGATCTCATCGTTATAGAAGGGCAGCCACTGGTTCTGCAACAGGAACGGTTGCTGGCCATACAGACCTGTCGTGTCGGCATTCAGCTCATGAATACCCACGTTGCGGTCGCTGATGTAGATCTTGTTCTCGTTCTGGTCAATGAACATAGTGAAAGGATCCTCACTGGGCGCATATCCCACATTATTTAATATAGTAACGCGGTAGAAGATGCCATTGGTGTTGTTCACATAGAACAATTCACCGTCACCCAGCGGTTGATTTGGATCCTGATAGGTGAAACGCTGACCTGCTACTGCAACATACACGCGGTTCTTGTAGCTATGTAACGTGAAGGCGTGGGAACCGGCATTAAAGTTGGTATTCACGAGATTGCCGTCTTTGTCCTTATACATCAGGTCACCTGCAGTAGTTGCGTAGTACAGACCCGAGGGACAGCCCAGAGTCGAGCCATTGCCCGTGATGGTCGGGTCGGCCACAATATTCAGGTAACACCACTGGCTGGCGTTCTTGAACGATTCTACCGATGCGGGAGCAACCTTGCAGACGACGTCACCCTGTTCCTCACTGAACACACCTGCTGCCAGAGCGGGAGTGTTGACATTGAGCACACGCAACATCTTGATGGTAGCAGGCACCGAGCCAGGTTCCATATAATTCACATTGGCGGGAATCTCCATCTCCTCGAGCGCAACGCATCCCTCAAAACAGTTGCGCATCATGTTGGTCGTCGTGGAGGGAAGCGTCACACTGGTCAGGTTGGCACACTGGGCACACAAGCCCTGGGGAATCTCGTTGCGGCCTTCACCAATGACAATTTGCTTGAGTGCTGAACCAGCAAACACGTTTTGACCCACAGTCACCTGCTGCTCAAGCGTGTAATTCTCTATGGCACTGTAAGCAAAGCCGTAATTGCCAATGTTGGCCAATGCGGGCAGGTCAACGCTGGCAAACGAAGCATATGCCAAGCCATAATTGTCGATACTGGTTACCGTTGCATTGCTGTAGCTGGTGCCGATGTTGCCCTCGTGGGCCGAAACCAGCAGCCGCGTGCCAGCGGCATTGAGCAGCACGCCATTGTCGAGTGTGAAATTCTGGTTGCCGTCGGCCAGATGGATGGCGGCAAGCGGGGCAATGGGTGCAAAAGCGCCACTGCCGATGCTGGTCACACTGGCAGGAATGCTCACGGCTGTCAACTGGGTGCCGGCAAATGCCTGGGTGCCTACTGCCGTCAACCCGTCAGGAAGTTCAAGGTCACCAGCAAGTTTGCTGTTTTCAAAGGCACTTTGCCCGATGCTTGTGAGGGCCGAAGGCAATGCAATCGATGTCAAGGCAGTGTTATAGAATGACGTGATGCCGATACTGGTCACATTGTCGCTCATGGTAATGTGTTGCAGCGAGCGGCAACCGTTGAACACACTCTGGTCGATAACGGTAACGCCCGCGGGCAAGTCGATACCGGCCAAGGAAGTACAGCCAGCAAATGCGCTTGAGCCAATAGATGCCACCTTATTGCCGTCCTCAAAGGTCACATTGGTCAATGCGGTGCAACCCTGGAAGGTGGTGCTCTGGATCGCGGTCGTCTCACCACCAATTACCAGCGTCTTGAGGCCACTCATGTTGTGGAAAGGCTGGTCGGCATTGGTATATGCACTGGCGTCAACGTCACGGCCCATATAAATGTACTCAATGCTCGCGAGGGCGGTACGTGCTTCGGCAGTGGTACCAAACATGGTAAGTTTCATGACTACAGGGGCATCACCCTCGGCAATGATCAGACGCTTCAAGTTGGAACAGTTGGCGAATTCTTCGCTCACCGGTTTGGCCCAACCGGCCATGATGGTGACTTCCTCCAGACTCGTGCATCCATTGAACACACCAGTGCCCACACTTGTTGCAGTTTCGGGAATCGGGCTAACGGCAAGCGAGGAGCAACCCTTGAAAGAGTTGCGCCCGATGGTCACGCAGGTCGCAGGCAGTGTCAAGCTGGTCAAGTCCCTGCAGTCCACAAACGAGTTGGCCGCAGTAGCCACCACGGTGTACTCTACCCCCTCATAGGTGAACTTCTCGGGAATAACGATATCACCCGTGTAGAACAAGGTGTCGGCTGGGGTGGTTGCGGTCGCCTTGTTGATGGTGTACTTGGCAATCGTTGCCGTTCCATCGGCCTTAGTCGTGTAATTAATACCATCGACAGTGATGTTGGCCGAATTCACTGTCACCACTGTGGCCAGGCATCCCAACACCATCCACAGGCGGCTCATCCATTTTCCTAGAGTAAAGTTTTTTTTCATAAGTTTATTGTTTTTGGTTATTAATTAGTGATTTCTTTATTTTAAACCACAAATATAAATAAAAAACCATTAAATCGGCACCAAAAACAATAAATTTTCACAAACGCGGCATTCTTTTCTGCAATTTATCAACTTGGGCAAAACAAAAAAGCAACCTGCCACATCACCAGATTACGGGATGCGGCAGGTCGTGAATCATTGTCCTGGACTCACGTCCTTGACACGGCACAAGCAATTTGTTATTACTTCTTGCTATTCACCTTGTCTGCAAGTTCTGCACCAGCTTTGAACTTAACGACGTTCTTTGCGGGGATTTTGATCTTAGCCTTGGTAGCGGGATTGATGCCTTCACGAGCATCCTTCTTCACAACCTGGAAAGTACCGAAGCCGATGAGGGCAACTTTCTTACCATCCTTCAAAGCGCATCCAACAGAGCAGAGCATTGCATCGAGAGCAGCCTTAGCCTGAACCTTGGTGAGATTGGCTTTTTCGGCGATTGCTTGTACTAATTCAGTCTTGTTCATAGTGTAACTTTTTAAAAAATTTAATGATGTGAATAAAATAAATTGTTGTTTTGTTTGCGCAAATATAAGTAAAACAACATTTTCTGCAAAAAAAATTCTGAAAAAATCGTTGAAAAACCCCTAAAAATGACGATTTGCGGCATTTTTAACCTCAAAAACACGTTTAATAGGGAGTTTTTCGCTATTTTTGTGCGTTATTTCAAAGAGAAATCATATACGTTAGATTTATGCTACAGAATAATCGTTTTTCTGCTCTCTCTATACCTCAAGTAACGATGCACTTGCTCATCATCAATGTGTTGATGTGGCTGGCATCCTTGGCGTGTCTGAGGTTTGGCGTGGATCTGTTCCAGTGGTTGGGACTGCACTTCTGGAAAGCCAGCAACTTCAATGTCGCTCAGTTTTTCACCTACATGTTCCTGCACGACACGTCCAATTTCACACACATCTTGTGCAACATGTTCCTGTTGTGGATGCTTGGTGGCGTTATCGAGCGCACTTTGGGAGCAAAACGCTATCTGTTCTTTTATATCACATGTGGATTTGGCGCCGCGCTCTTGCAGGAAGTGGTCTGGCAATTCACATTGCCCTCGATCATGGACAGCATAGCTGCCTCTGGACAGTATTTCCCGCTCGACAACGTGGTTTCGGTCGGCGCATCGGGAGCCGTCTTCGGCATCCTGTTGGCCTTCGGCATGCTCTATCCTAATGTGAACATGTATATCATTCCCTTCCCGTTCCCCATCAAGGCCAAGTGGCTGGTACTGGGATATGGCTTGCTTGAGCTGTTCTTCGGCATCAAGCAGATCATGCCAGGCATTGGCCATTTTGCCCATCTGGGAGGCATGATTACCGGTATCGTGTTAATTCTGTATTGGAAGCACAACGGAACAATCCGTCGCAATGACATTTATTGACGACATCAAGCGCAGTAATGTGAACGGCTCGATGCTGCTGAAGCTCATCTTCATCAACATCGGGGTATTCCTGTTGCTGCATATGCTGGCTCTCGGCGGGCTGATTTTCAATGCCAGTGACAGTGTGACCAGCTGGGTGGGTATGCCCAGCGACCTGTCATTGCTGCTCAAGAAGCCATGGACACTGGTCACCTACATGTTCTCACACTATAGCGTGATGCACATCCTGTTCAACATGTTGTGGTTGTACTGGCTGGGGCGCATTTTCATGGAATTCTTCTCGCCCAAGCAGCTCACGGGATTATATCTTCTTGGTGGCTGGGGAGGAGCCGCACTCTACCTGCTGGCCTATAACCTGCTGCCTCACCTTGCCATGATGACTGGGATATTGATCGGGGCATCGGCATCGGTGATTGCCATTGTCGTGGCCACAGCGGTCTATACGCCCGACTACAAAATCGGGCTGCTGTTCCTGGGTGAGGTGTCCCTCAAGTGGATCGCCATCATCACAGTGGCCATCGACCTGCTAAGCTTGGATGCTGGCAACATGGGGGGCAGCATTGCCCATATCGGTGGGGCCATTGTGGGGGCATTGTTCTCGTTGCGCATCAAGCAGGGAAAAGATATCACCCGTCCATTCAATGCGTTGATCGACGGCATCGTTGGCATCTTCAATGGTCGCTCATTCTCAATGCCCCGATTTGAGCGCAAGTCAACTGATAAATCCCAGAAAGACATGAACCAGCCTCCCCGAGCCAATACACCTGGCGACCTTGTTGACGAGAAAGAGCTGGACAAAATCCTGGGCAAAATCAAGGCCGCAGGATATGATGCCTTGACCGATGAGGAAAAAGACAAATTGTTTAAAGCGTCTAGGCGACGCTCAGTTTAATGACACATTTATTTAGGATTAAAGAATGACGAACTACCGAAACAGAAGAAAGAAACGCGTCAACTGGACGTTTGAGATACTGGTGGCTATACTGGCTGTCTTGTTAATCTGCAGTGCCTATGCCGGTCGCATCGACCCGCAAAGTTTCTTCTTGGCACCATTTGTCGCCCTGGGCTTCATGCCGTTGCTGCTCATTGGTCTCCTGGCCTTGATAGCAGCCATTATTTGGCGTCGCTGGTGGGCCTTGCTGGAAATCATCGTTGCCCTGGTGATTACCGCTCCTATTATCGGCAAATTCGTTCCCCTCAATAGTCCGGACGAAGGGCCTCCTGTTCCAGCCGACCCGACAATGGTGCTGAACGTGATGACCTACAATGTGCTCGGTTTTAACTACAATGAACCCTTATTGAGCGGCGTACCGTCGGCGACCATGCGCTTGATTCTCGATGCCTACCCAGATGTTGTCCTTTTACAGGAAGGCTCTCCTGGTGGCATTGACTGGGCCGACATTCCATCGCTGGTCCCGTATGTGTCAGAGATCAAGTCAAAATACCCTTACTATTACTTTGGTAATGAGGGACTTAACATTATGTCAAAATATCCTTTCACGACCGTACCCTTGGGCGAGTCGGTTGAGGCACGTTCCCCACTGGGATTTAACAGGAACAACACGTCATATCTCGCACGCGCCTACGACCTGCAGATGCCCAACGGCAAGCAGTTGCGCCTGGTGGACTTCCGTTTGCAGTCTTACCATCTGAGCTTCGGCAAGAACAAGAGTGTGCGCGTCTCGCCCGATATCAAGCCCTCACGCATGGAAAGGATGAAACGCTCATTCGCACTGCGAGGCGAAAATGCAGCCGCACTGCGTCAGGCCATTGACGATTCACCAGCCAATGTTATCGTCTGTGGGGACATGAACGACATCACCGAGTCACACGTCTATCGTGTCATCAAGGGTGATGACCTGAATGATGCCTGGTGCGACGCCGGTACAGGATATGCCGCTACCTATAACCGATTTGGGCTCAAATACCGCATTGACCATATTCTCTACCGAGGAGCCATCAAGGCACTCAACGCACAACGGCTGACGGGTGGCAGCAGTGACCACTATCCGCTGATGGTGACGTTTGACATCGATATCAAGTGAGCAACTAAAAACAACTAAATACTTTAACATTAATTATTGTGATATGAAAAAGTTTTTATTCACCGTTCTTGCCCTTGCAGCCCTGGTGCTCGTGAGCTGCAGCGAGAAAAAAACAGCCGAGAACAATCCTTTTATGTCAGACTATGCCAACGAGTACGGTATTCCACCGTTTGACAAGATTTCTTATGCCGACTACGAGCCCGCCGTTGACGCTGGCATCGAGCAGCAGAACGCCGAGATTGATTCCATCATCAAGAATACGGCCGAACCCAACTTCGAGAACACCATTCTGGCCCTGGACAACAGCGGCGAGATCCTGAGCAAGGTCGCAGGTGTAATGTATGCCTTGAGCGAGAGTGACAACACCCCGGAAATGCAGAAAATCTCTGAGACCTTGATGCCTAAACTGACGGCCCAGAGCGATGCCATGTACATGAACGACAGTCTGTTCACTAAAGTGAAGACCGTTTATGACAACGCCGACAAGCTGGGTATGGATCCCATCCAGAAGCGCCTCACTGAGAAGTACTACAAGAAATTTGTGCGCAACGGTGCCCTCTTGACCGCTGCTCAGAAGGACAGCCTTAAGGAAATCAACCGCAAGCTGGGTGAATTCAACCTCAAGTTTGGTAACAACATTCAGCATGATTTGAGCGAATGTGTCTTCTTTGTTGATAACAAGGACGAACTCGCAGGCCTTCCCGAGACCATCATCGAGAACGCTGCCAAGCTCGCTGAAGAGAAGGGCAAGAAGGGCCAGTGGGCATTCAATGCCATCGCCGCTACCCGCCTTCCCGTGTTGACCTATGCCGACAGCCGCGACCTGCGCCGCAAGATGTACGAGACCTACACGTCCACCGCCAACCACGGTGATCAGTGGGACAACAGCGAGAACATCCGCAACATCCTGCTCCTGCGTCAGCAGAAGGCTAACTTGCTCGGTTTCAACACCTATGCCGACTATGCAACTGATCCCTACATGGCTAAAACCCCCAAGGCTGCCGAGGATCTTCTCATGCAACTGTGGCGTCCCGCCATCAAGAAGGTTGATGAGGAAGTTGCCGATATGCAGAAGTATGCTGCTGCCCACGGTGACACCGCTAAGATCGAGGCTTGTGACTATTACTACTATGCCGAGAAGGTGAAGAAGGAAAAATTCAACTTCAGCGAGGATGACGTGCGTCCTTATTTCGCTCTCGACAGCGTGGTGAAGAATGGTATCTTCTATGCCGCCAACAAGCTCTACGGCCTCACCTTTGAGGAGATGCCTGATGCGCCCAAGTACAACCCCGAGGTTAAGGTGTATGACGTGAAGGATGCCGAGGGCAAGCACCTCGCCGTCTTCATGACCGACTACCTGCCCCGTCCCGTCAAGAGCCCCGGCGCATGGATGAATGCCATGCAGGAAGCTCACAACTATGCTGGCGAAAACGTACGTCCCATCATTTACAATGTGGGTAACATGGCTATGCCCTCAGGCGACACCCCCTCACTGCTCACTTGGGATGACGTGCAGACTGTCTTCCATGAGTTTGGTCATGCCCTCCATGGTATGCTGACCCGCGTGCAGTATCGTGGTCTGGCCGGCACCAACACCGACCGTGACCTTGTTGAGATGCCCTCACAGATCAACGAGCACTGGGCATTTGAGCCTGAGGTATTGAAGAACTACGCCCGCCACTACAAGACTGGTGAGGTGATTCCTGACAGCCTGGTGAAGAAGCTCAACGAGAGCGCACAGTTCAACATGGGCTTCATGACCACCGAGCTGGTGGGTGCTGCTCTCATGGACATGTACTGGCACAAGAAGGCTTGGACTCCTGAGGAGGTGAAGAACATCGACGTGAAGGCCTTTGAGCAGGACGTGAAGAACCAACTCAACATGCCCGCCCTCGTCGAGTTCCGCTATCGCAGCCCCTACTTCAAGCACGTCTTTGCCAGTGACGAGTATGCTTGCGGTTACTACACCTACCTGTGGTCACAGGTGCTGGAGGCTGACGGCTACCTGGCATTTGAAAAAGCCGGTTGCTTCGATAAGGCTACTGCCGATGCCTATCGTGCTCTCCTCGAGGCTGGTGACACCGAGGATCCCATGGTGCTCTACAAGAAGTTCCGTGGCCAGGCTCCCACTGTCGACGCCCTGCTGCGCAACCGTGGCCTGAAGTAATCAGCTCGCTCTGTTATTATTAGATTTCACACTTATCGGGGTCTTGTCGGCTGTTGACAAGACCCCGATAATATAAATACTCAAGTTTTTCGGCAGATGGATGGGTTATTTGTGGATTTTGTGTAACTTTGCAGGTTAATAAGTGAGATTATCATTACAAAAAAGATACATTGAATATAATATGGCGGAGAATTTAGAGAACATCAACGCTGGGGGCGAGGAGAAGAAGCCCTTGAACTTTGTGCAGCAAATTGTGGCCGATGACTTGGCCGCTGGTAAGAATGGCGGACGCTTGAACACGCGTTTTCCGCCAGAGCCTAATGGTTACCTGCACATCGGTCATGCCAAAGCCATTTGCATGGACTTTGGCGTTGCCGAGAAGTTTGGAGGTACGTGCAACCTGCGCTTTGACGACACCAACCCACAGAAGGAAGATACTGAGTATGTCGAGGCCATCATGCGCGACATCCACTGGCTGGGCTATGACTGGGCCGACAGGCTTTACTATGCCAGCGACTATTTCCCCAAACTGTATGAGTTCGCCATCCGCCTGATCAAGGAGGGTAAGGCCTATGTTGACGACCAGACGAGCGAGCAGATTGCTCAGCAGAAGGGCACCCCCACCACTCCTGGCACCAATAGCCCCTATCGTGACCGCACGATCGAAGAGAACCTGGACCTGTTCCAGCGGATGAATGCTGGCGAGTTTGACGAGGGTAGCCGCGTCTTGCGCGCCAAGATTGACATGGCCTCGAGCAACATGCACTTCCGCGACCCGATCATCTACCGCATCATCAAGACGCCGCACTGGCGCACTGGCAACCAGTGGAACGTGTACCCGATGTACGACTTCGCACACGGCCAGAGCGACTACTTCGAGGGCGTGACCCACTCGATTTGCACCCTGGAGTTTGTGCCTCACCGCGACCTGTATGATTACTTCGTCCACGAGCTGGCCGGGGAGAGCGCATCTGAGTACTGCCCCCGCCAGATTGAGTTCAACCGCCTGAACCTCACCTATACTGTGATGAGCAAGCGCAAACTGCTGCAACTCGTCAAGGAAGGTCTCGTTGCTGGCTGGGACGACCCGCGCATGCCCACGCTGTGCGGCCTGCGTCGTCGCGGTTACACCCCACAGTCCATCAAGAACTTTATCGAGGACATCGGCTATACCAAATATGAGGCGCTGAATGACATCAGCCTGCTGGAGCACTCCATCCGTGAAGAACTGAACCACCACGCTAACCGCGTGAGCGCAGTGATCAACCCCGTCAAGGTGGTCATTACCAACTATCCCGAAGATAAGGTTGAGATGATGGAGATGGACAACAATCCCGAGCAGGAGAATGCCGGCACCCACCAGATGCCGTTCTCGCGCGAAATCTATATTGAGCGTGACGACTTCATGGAGGAGCCGCCCAAAAAATTCTTCCGTCTCACACCAGGCAAGGAAGTACGCCTCAAGGGTGCCTACATCATCATGTGCACCGGCTGCACCAAAGATGCTGATGGTAACGTGACTGAAATTCAGTGCACCTATGACCCTGACACACTGAGCGGCAGCGCCGGCAGTCAACGCAAGGTCAAGGGTACGCTCCACTGGGTGAGTGCCCGTCACTGTGTTGACGCCGAAGTCAGGCTCTACGACCGATTGTTTGCCGTCGAGAATCCAAGCGCCGACACCGAGCATGACTTCCGCGAACTGTTGAATCCTGATTCACTGCGGGTGATTACCGATGCCAGAATCGAGCCTTTCCTGGCCCAGAACGCCAAGGTGGGCAACACTTTCCAGTTCCAACGCATCGGCTACTTCTGCGTCGATGAGGACTCAACACCCGAGAAACTTGTCTTCAACCGCACTATCGGCCTGAAAGACAGCTGGGCCAAGCAACAAGGCAAGTAAGCAATTGCAACTTAACCAAGATGAGCCTATCAAAGGAACAAATACTGAAGAACCGCGAGCAGCAGGAAAATGATATCGTCCAATGCCTCAAGACATTGAGCGCGGGCGGGCTGATTCTCTACCCCACCGACACGGTGTGGGGTATCGGTTGTGACGCGACCAACGCCGAGGCTGTCAAACGGGTCTATCAACTCAAGCAACGCGACGACAGCAAGGCGCTCATCGTGCTCATCGACAATGCCGACCACCTGGACCACTATGTGGTCGATGTGCCAATGATCGCCCGTGAACTTATCGATGTAGCGGTCAAACCGCTGACCATCATCTATGAGGGTGCATACAACCTGGCAAAGAACGTGCTAGGAGATGAGGACAGTGTGGGCATTCGCATTCCAAACGACGAATTCTGTCATCGCCTGTGTGAGCGTTATGGCAAGCCCATCGTGTCCACCTCGGCCAACGTCAGCGGCAAGCCCACAGCCAGGACCTTTGCCGACATCGACCCAGCCATCGTTGATGGCGTGGACTATGCCGTCGAGTACCGTCGTGGCGAGAAGACACCTCACCAACCCTCCAATATCATCCTGTTGAGCCGCGACGGCACATTCAAAATCATCAGATAACGTTATGAAAATCAGGTTAGACATCAAAAACAGGGCACATCGCCAACGCATCAAGTATGTGGTGGGCGACTTCGTGATGTCCAACCTTGCCTGGTTCACCTACAATATCGTGCGTTACCAGATGGGTAATGTTGCGGGCTATGAGCACCTGTCGAGTTACTTGACCAGCAAGATTGTGTTGCTGGGTCAGGTGTTTTTCCCCTTGATGATGATGGTGACCTACGCCTTCAGCGGTTACTACAACAATGTGTGCCGCAAGTCACGCGTTCAGGAACTGCTCACCACAGCCGCCAGCTCGGCCATCAACACGTTGCTCATCTTTTTCCTGGCACTCATCAACGATGTCATTGGCGTCCGTGGTCTTGACTACGAGATGATTTTCATCCTTTGGGCATTGTTGTTCGGCTTCGTCTATGCCGTGCGCCTCTTTATCACCAACAGGGCCACCAAACGCATCAATACGCGCCAATGGACATTCCCGACATTGATTATCGGTAGCGGCTCGGCGGCACTAGCGTTTGCCGAAAAATTGAACAAGATGCGCAATTCATCGGGCTATGACATCAAGGGCTTTGTCAACATTCCTGGCGAAAATCCTGCCAAGGGCAACCACTTGCCCTGTTATGACCTGGATATGATCAAGGATGTGTGCGAGAAAGAGGGAATTTGGGAACTCATTGTGGTACCCACCCGCGATGATTTCCACCAGACTATGAATGCCATCAACCACCTGTTTGCCTTGGGCTTGCCCATCAAGGTCTCACCCGACCGCTTCAACATGATGCAAAGCCAGGTGCGCATTTCAGACATCTATGGCGAGCCATTGGTCAATATCTCCAACAGCAGTATGAGTGACAGCGGCAAGAACATCAAGCGGGCCATCGACGTCGTCTTCTCGATCATCGCGTTGATTGTCCTCCTTCCCGTCTATGCTGTCATTGCACTCATCATCAAGCGTACCAGCCCTGGTCCGGTTTTTTATAAGCAAGAACGCATCGGCTTGCACAATAAACCATTCAAAATCATCAAGTTCCGATCCATGGTACAAGATGCAGAGGTGGCCGGCAAGCCTCAGTTGTCCTCTGACAACGATCCGCGCATCACACCCTTTGGTCGCTTCATGCGCAAGTACCGCATCGACGAGCTGCCCCAATTCTGGAACGTTCTTATGGGAGACATGTCAATTGTGGGTCCCCGTCCCGAGCGCAAGTACTATGTCGACCTCATCACCCAGCGGGTACCCGCTTATGCCCTGCTACACCAGGTGCGTCCAGGCATCACCTCAATGGGCATGGTGAAATTTGGCTATGCCAAGAATGTCGATGAAATGGTCGAGCGTGTCAAGTACGACCTGATGTACCTTGACAACATGTCGTTGCTCAACGACTTGAAGATACTCATCTACACAATTAAAATCGTCTTTACCGGACGCGGCATGTGATGGCACGAGGAATTGCTTCAACACGTCCCAGCACAGCCAGTGACTCTCCCGAGGGGGGCAACTGGTGGATTAGACTGCTCGTTTGGCGCGAGCGGCACATCCCCGACAAGACTTTTGTCATCTTGCTCGCCCTCATCGTGGGCATTGCCGCCGGACTGGCGGCGGTATTGCTGAAGACGCTCATCGGATTGATAGCGGGCTTCCTGACAAGCCGCTTCGACATCGAGCGGGACAACCTGCTCTACCTCGTCTTCCCCGCCATCGGTATCCTGCTGGCAAGCCTATATGTCTATTACATCGCACGTGAGCCCATTTCGCATGGTGTGACACGTGTGCTCTATGCACTGGCGTTGAAGAAGAGCCGCCTCAAGATCCACAACATGTATTCGTCGCTCATTGCTTCATCGGTGACCATCGGGTTCGGTGGTTCGGTCGGTGCCGAGGGTCCTATCGTGTTCACGGGCGCTGCCATCGGCAGCAACCTGGGGCAGGCATTCAGGCTTACCCCCCAGAAGCTTGCCATGCTTGTGGCATGTGGCGCGGCAGCGGGCATCGCCGGCATCTTCAAGGCCCCCATTGCCGGCATGCTGTTCACCATCGAGGTGCTCATGATGGATCTCACGGCGGGAGCAGCCATCCCACTGATTACCGCATCGGTGGCTGGTGCGACAGTAGCCTATGTGTTCACGGGTTATAATGTCGAGTTCTTCTTCTCACAGAGTGAGCCGTTCTTTGCCTCCCGCATCCCGTTTGTATTGCTCCTTGGCGTGTTTTGCGGCTTTGTCTCGCTCTATTTCATCACCCTTATCGACAGTGTGGAACGTGGATTCAAGCGCTTGCGCAACCGTTGGGTCAGGTGGGCCGTGGGTGGCATTACCCTGAGTCTGCTCATCTACCTGATGCCACCGCTCTACGGTGAGGGTTACGAGGGCATTTCCCGATTGATTAACGGCGACGTGACAGGTATCTTCAACAACAGCCTGTTCTATGCCTACCGCAACAATACGGTGGCAGTGCTGATGTTCATATTCGCGTTGGGAGCCTTTAAGGTGTTTGCTACAGCTGCTACCAACGGCGGTGGTGGCGTGGGTGGAACGTTTGCACCGTCACTTTTCGTGGGTGTGATGGCAGGCGTGTTTTTTGCCTACCTGTTCAATAACCTAGGTTTCATCGACCCCGATACACCGCTCAGTATCAAGAATTTTGCCCTTATGGGCATGGCGGGTGTCATGGCGGGCGTCATGCATGCGCCGTTGATGGCCATCTTCCTTGCTGCCGAAATGACTGGCGGCTACGACTTGTTCCTGCCATTGCTCATCGTGTCGGCTAGCAGCTATGGCGTGTGCCGCATTTTCACTCCTTACGGCATCTACTCACGCCGTCTTGCCAAGCGCGGTGAACTGCTCACCCACCAGAAGGACCGCTCCGTCCTCACCTTGCTCAAGATGGATAGCGTGATCGAAAAGGACTTTTCCATTGTCCACCCTGACATGAGTCTCAAAGACATGGTTGACATCATTGCCCAGAGCCATCGCAACCTATTCCCTGTCACCGATGACGAGGGCCTGTTGCTGGGAGTGGTGCAACTCGATGATATCCGCAACATCATGTTCCGTCCTGACCTGTACAGGCGCATGAACGTCAACCGCTTTATGGCCACACCACCCGCCAAAGTTGTTGTCGGAACGCCCATGGAGAAAGTCATGAGGACCTTTGACGACACTGGAGCCTGGAACCTTCCCGTCATTGACGAGGACGGCAAGTATGTGGGCTTTGTGTCCAAGAGCAAAATATTCAACAGCTACCGCCAGGTGCTCAAGCACTATACCTACGATTAAACTTTTGGTCATGAAAAGAATTACTTTACTATTGTCACTGATTACCGCTGTGTTGGTGCCTGTTTCGGCACAGACAACAAGCGAACCGTCTTCTACCGATGAAACCATACTCAGCGCCGATTCTTTAACAATCGTTGTTGATGAAATGGACTCGGAAATAACTGTTAGTGAGACTGCGCCCGTTAATGCCATTGACACGCTTTCGGAACAATCAATGGCCGAGCAATTATCAGGAATAGAATACAGCCTTGATGCTAATCTGTTCCGCGAGTACAACGGCCCTGATTTTCATTTCCTGAAGAACACTACCAACCCTGCTGCACAACGATATACTTTCTTGAATGACCAGACGTGGGTGGGTATTCCGGTATTCCTTGCAGGTTGGGCTATAAAAGGAGAGAAAGAGGCTTTTCGCCAAAACTACAAGAACAAGAACACCAAAATCCGTCTCATCAAGTATGACTTTCACACCGAGATTGACAACTACACGCAGTTTGCTGGCATCGGCTTGACTGTCGGGCTCAAACTTGCTGGCGTTGAGGGCCGCTCCAGCTGGCCTCGTTTGGCTGCTTCATCTTTAGCCTCCTATGCCGTGATGGCTGCCTTTGTCAATGGCATCAAATACACTGCCAGCGAGCTGCGGCCTGATGGCTCCACGCACAACTCCTGGCCCTCAGGACACACGGCAACTGCTTTTGTCGGCGCCACCATCCTGCACAAGGAATATGGCTTGACGCGCTCGCCATGGTATTCCATTGCCGGTTATACGGTAGCCACCGCCACTGGTGTGATGCGTGTGCTGAACAACCGTCACTGGATCAGTGACGTGCTGTCGGGTGCCGGCATCGGTATCCTCTCCACCGAGTTGGCCTACGGTATATGCGACCTGTTGTTCAAGAACAGAGGCCTGTTGATGAACGACCTCAGTACCCATGTCGACCTTAGCAAGAATCCTTCGTTCTTCTCCATCTCGATGGGCGTAGGTTTTGGTAACAAAAACTTGACTTTGCCACCTTTTGACTTTGAAGGCTATGGAGAAGGTCATGACAATCAGCCCATGTACCTCCAGTTCGGTAACGCCACTGCAGTGGGAGCCGAAGCGGCCTACTTCTTCAATCGATACGTTGGCGTTGGTGCACGACTGCGTGTAAAAGCCACCCCAATCAAGAAATGGTCATCGTTTGCCACCGAGGAGGAGGGTGTCATGAGAGAGCATATTTTGGAAACCGAACTTAAGGATGGTATCTCAGACCTTAAATTGTTCGTCGAGAGTGACCACCTCACAGAATTTGCTGCCGATGCGGGTTTATACATCAACGTGCCGTTTTCCTCACGGTTGGCTGTTGGTACCAAAATACTTGTTGGTCGCAGTGTGATGGACGACGTCGATGTGGATGGTCACATCGTGGGCTATAAGATGAAGATGGTGAATGGTCACTATGTCAAAACAGACGAAGCCATTGACGAGAAGTGGGATTACATTAACTTAAAAGCTTCGAACTCATACAAATTTGGTTCTGGTTTCTCGGTTACCTATTCCTACAAAAATTCCTTCTCATGGCGTTTGTTCTTGGACTATGATTATACGTCTAAGACTTATACCGCTTATTATTCCCCGCTTGCTTTTATCAAGGATTTTGCCCCCAAGGTTCTTGAACAATTTAATAGTGATGAATTTGACCCATCCAGGACGTATGCTTCCAGTGCTAACAAGCAGCTGCACCAGTGGGTGCTCGGCGGGGCCTTGTGCGTTTCATTTTAGTTAGGAGTTAGAAAATAATCAAGCAATTATGGCTAAAGAGGATTTGAAAATCATATTTTTCGGGACGCCCGACTTTGCTGTTGAGAGCCTGAGCCGACTGGTGGACGGCGGCTATAACGTAGTTGCAGTGGTCACCATGCCCGACAAACCAGCTGGACGCGGGCGCCAGTTGCAAGAGAGTGACGTGAAACGCTATGCCGTTGAACATGGTCTGCCCGTGTTGCAACCCGTCAGTCTCAAGGACGAAGCGTTTATCCAACAGCTGCAATCATTTCAAGCCCAGCTGTTCATCGTCATTGCCTTCAGGATGCTACCCGAGGCCGTGTGGCAGATGCCGCCACTGGGCACATTCAACCTGCATGCCTCGCTGCTGCCCCGCTACCGCGGTGCCGCCCCCATCAATTGGGCCGTCATGAACGGCGACACCGAGACGGGTGTAACCACTTTCTTCCTCAAACATGAGATTGACACGGGTGACGTCATCCAACAACGAAGCTGCCCCATTGGCCGCCAGGAAAACGTGGAGGACATCCACGACCGTCTGATGGAGATGGGTGCCGATATGGTACTCGAGACCGTTGATGCCATCATCGATGGCACCGTCAAGCCCATTCCTCAAGACCAGATGCTCACAGCCGGGCAACAACCCACGCCAGCGCCTAAAATCTTCAAGGACACCTGTCGCATCGACTGGAATCGGCCTGCCGAGCAACTCTATAACCACATCCGCGGCCTGTCACCCTACCCTGCCGCTTGGACAATTCTGAAAGATGAGAAGGACAACGAGACTTCCATCAAAATCTTCCAGACCAGCGAGCCCCAACCATTCTCAGGAAACGAGAAGCCCGCCTCAGGCGCAATCCAGGCCGACCGCAAGACCCTGCGCGTCGCCGGCGCTGATGGCTGGCTACAGATTCTCTCCTTGCAGCAATCGGGCAAGAAACGCATGGATACTGATGCCTTTCTGCGCGGTTTCACCATCACATCGGGCACCCGTTTCGTTTGAGTTCACTAATTAATTCTGAGGATTGAGCAACTTATTCCAGTAGTCAAGATAACGTTGGGCAACTACTGGTGCGGCATTGTGCTTCTCAACAAAGATACGGCTCGCACGGGACATTTGCGGAAGTTGGTCACGATGCTCAACCAGCCAAGCCAACTTATGGTCAATATCACCCTCGACTAGCGGCGACACGTTGACGATTGGCTGATTGACTGTCTCGCCAATAAGGTCATAGTATTCAGGCTCTGCACCCGACACAGCCACTAGGCCTTGAGCCATCGCAATCAGGGCGTTAGTCCCTGGTGTATAGCTGTACAGTTGATCCAGAATAACATGCGAGGCCCGCATACGCCTTGTGTATTCATCGTATGGCAGATTCTCCACGACCTCAAGTTCAGTAAGTCCCGGGTAACGGTCATGCACACGCTTCATAGCAGCCAATAGGCGATCGGTACCTTTGATGACGTGACGGTCGCGCTGGATACCGATAAAAAGGCGCACCTTATCAGGCACCTCATTAAGCGGACGGAATTCAAGAGACTCTGTATCAACGGGAATGCCTGCGTAAGCCACATGATCTCCCATCAACGGCTTATAGGCAGCATAGTACTCATACAGGCAAGCCACCGCACCGTCAATTCCTGCCAGAATGTGATCACTGTGTTCTCGCATGAACGGCTGTTTCCAGTTGTCTTGCTGTTGGGCAATATACTCACTGGAACCTACATAGGGCGATGGCTCATCACCAAGCATATAATCACTGTAACGGAAGGTGTGGCCATCATGACATGCGTCATAGTAAACCATGTCAGTACCAAGCGCCGACAACACCATGTGGCGGTTATGGGCCTTGAGGTAATCAAACACGCGAGCATTGCGATGGGGCCTTAGCCTCAGAAAAATCGGGGATGCTATCTGAACGATGTCATAACCCGTCATCTTGGGCAAGGCTCGTTGGATATCATACACATAACGCAACGTACCCATTAACCCTGGCCGCCGCAACAGGTTAATGTCACGACCCGTGTTCATCCAGCGTGACCCGTCGGATGCCACTGTCGCCTCGTGACCCATGCGTCGCAGTTCGTGGGCCAGGCAGTTGTGCATGTTGCTTGCGTCTCCCGCAAATAATATTCTCATTGCGACAGCAAAAGTAGGACTTTTTTTGCGAATTATCAAAAAAAGCAGTACCTTTACCCCAACTAATCATGCTACATTCCGGTATTATGGAGGTTTCTGTCATCATTCCCGTCTATAACCGCGCTGCTGTGGTGGGAGCCACACTCGACAGCGTTCTCGCACAGACTCACCGCCCACTGCAAGTGGTGCTGGTGGACAACTACAGCACCGATGACACGCTACACACGCTGGAACAGTTCAAGCTGGACCATGAGAGCGAGGACTTCAAAGTGGTTGTCACGCGCGAAGAGCACCACACTGCTGGTGCGGCCCGCAACCGCGGATTTGAGCATGCGACCGGTGAGTGGATCCTGTTCTTTGACAGCGATGACCAAATGGCCGAGGGGTTAGTGGCTTCCTATGTCCGTGTTATTGAAAAAGCCCGGGAGAAAGGTAAACCGTTGGACTTGATCAGCGTTCGGTCAACGCTTGTCTTTCCCGATGGTAGCAGTCGCGAAGCTCCATTTCACAGGAACGACCTGTTTGCCAACCACATTCTTCACGGCCAGCTGGCCACACAGCGCTATGCGGTGAGGAGGGATTTCTTTGCTGCTACCGATGGATGGAACATCGACCTGCCAGGATGGAACGATTGGGAACTGGGATTGAGGTTGTTGCTCGCCGCTCCACAAGTCTCATTTGACCGCAGCAAATCCCGAGTGACCATCAACCACAATGGGAACGACTCCATTACCGGCACCGAGTTCCACAGCCGTCAAGGACAATGGGAATATGTCATTGACATCATGATTAACGAGATCAGGTGTTCTAAACTCAAGCCTGAATACAAACTGCGCTTCGAGCGGTTACTGGAATACAGGCGCATGGTGCTGGCTGCACAATATCAACGCGAGAATTATCCCGACCTGGCTAAGCCTCTTTGCCAACAAGCCTACAGAGCGCTCCAAGAGACCTATCATGGGTCACGTCGATGGCGATGGATTGTTGGCCCAATTACCCGCCGATTGTTCACCCGTATTGCAAGTGGAAAACGTGGGTCGGCACGCATCGCACGAATCCTCTACTAAATCTTTGCAACTCGGTTGCACGGGATTGTGTGTATCTTTGCCTCCACAATGATGATTAAACGGAGACAATGATATGATACACAGTCAAGAACACGAGAACACCCATTGTCACAGCCATGGTTGCAGTTGCTGTGATGACGCAAATCAACACGTTCATGCCCAGGAAGAGGAAATGAGCTGGTGGAAACCGGCCCTATCGCTGGTATTGCTGCTGACAGGTATTGTAATGAGTGCGACAGACGTGCAGTGGTTCCAGAATGGTTGGGCCAGGTTGATCTGGTATGCAGTAGCATGGTTACCCACAGGATTCGGTGTCCTGCGCGAAGCTTTCGAGAGCATCCGAGAAGGTGACGTGTTCAACGAATTCCTGCTGATGTCTTTGGCCAGTATAGGTGCATTTGCCATCGGTGAATACCCTGAGGCAGTGGCCGTCATGACACTTTACTGCATTGGAGAGGCACTACAAGACCGTGCTGTGAGTCGTGCCCGTAGCAATGTCAAGTCATTGATTGCCTTTAGGCCTGATCATGCTGTGGTTATCATCAACGGTGAGCGTCACACCGTCGAACCTGCTGATCTCAAGGTCGGTGACACCGTTGAGGTGAAACCCGGTGAACGTGTTCCCATTGACGGGATATTGAAGGAAAGAGCGGCAGCTTTTGACACTGCTGCCTTGACAGGAGAAAGTGTTCCACGCATCATCGAGGACGGAGACGAGGTATTAGCCGGAATGATCGTTTGCGAGAGTATCGTTCACATTCAAGTCACTCGCCAAGCCAGCGAAAGCGCTGTGTCACGCATACTCCACATGGTTGAGGAAGCAGCCGAACGCAAAGCCCCTGCCGAACTGTTTATCCGGCGTTTTGCCAGGATTTACACCCCCGCTGTGGTGGGACTGGCCGCATTGGTTGTTGCGGTGCCATGGTTCTATTCAATTGCCAACCCGTCGTTCAGTTATATTTTCACCGAATGGTTGCACCGTGCACTCATCTTCCTGGTTATCTCTTGCCCATGTGCATTGGTTATCAGCATTCCCCTGAGCTATTTTGCGGGTATAGGGGCCGCCTCACGGCGAGGAATACTATTTAAGGGAAGTAATTACCTGGACGCAATGGCTCAAATCGGCACTGTCGTGTTTGACAAGACAGGAACTCTAACCACAGGAAACTTTGCCGTGAGCCAAGTCCATGGCTTGACTGATGAGCAATTAGCCATCATCGCAGCAATCGAACAGGATAGCCCTCACTCGATTGCACAAGCCATCACTAACTATCACAAACCGGCTGATGTGAAGGTGGACAACCTGAAAAATATTGCTGGTTATGGCATGAGCGCTATCGTGGAAGGCGACACATGGCTCGTTGGTACACCCAGGCTACTGAGGCATGAGCACATCGATTTTCCACCCGAGTTAAATGAGGTCGTTGGGACGATAGTCACCGTGGCGGCCTGCGGAAAATACCTTGGTTATCTCCTATTGAATGACAAGCCCAAGGAAGACGCAGGCATGGCCGTCACAGGACTTAATCGAATGGGCATCGAGACCGTGATGCTATCAGGTGACAAACAATCACTGGTGAGCCAAGTAGCCGGGCAACTGGGCATTAGCAAGGCATACGGTGACCTGCTGCCACAAGACAAGGTAGACCACATCGAGCAAATGATGACACGAAATGAAAAGAATAAGCAAGTAGCCTTTGTGGGCGACGGTATCAACGACGCACCGGTTCTAGCAATGAGCGACGTCGGCATCGCAATGGGTGCATTAGGCTCCGACATGGCTATAGAGACCGCTGATGTCGTTATTCAGACCGATCAGCCCTCGCGCGTTAAAGATGCCATTACACTGGGATGTCGCACACGTCAAGTCGTGCGTCAAAACATCATCTTTGCCATTGGCATCAAGGTACTGATAATGATTCTCGGTGTTTTAGGGGTAGCAAACATGTGGGAAGCCGTATTTGCCGACGTCGGTGTCGCACTGCTGTGTGTACTCAACTCCCTCCGCCTCATGCACCACCCAGGACAATAACCCTCCATCCAGTTCGTCCAGTTCGTCCAGTTTATCCAGTTCGTCCAGCATGTCCAGCGCGTCCAGGGCTGGGGGCAATAAAAATCAAGGGAGCCGCTGCCACTGGCAGTGACTCCCTTTTAGGGGGCGGTTACCTACTCTCCCACTTTCGCAGTACC
>ONIL01000024.1 GCA_900317835.1 uncultured Prevotellaceae bacterium
GGGCAGTGGCGCCTATAGCAGTGACATCCTGCGCGCCGTCAAGTTCTTTGGCTATAATCAGGAGACCGCCGCTCTCCACTATAAGTACTCCTATAGCAATAATGCCTGGGCTGCCATGATTCAGGAAGAGTTAATCAATAACCGCCCCATCGTGTATAGTGCCTATGACAGTTATGCAGGCGGTCATGCCTTCAATGTTGACGGCTATGACGCTAACGACGACACTTACCACATCAACTGGGGCTGGAGCGGTGACTACAACTGCTACTGCCCGCTCAACGCATTCAGCGACGGTGAATACTACAACTTCACTGATGACCAGCAGATGGTCATTGGTATCCAGCCGCCCTATCTGGGCCCGACGATTACTGCCAGCGCCCTGAACATGGCCATCGAGTCCTATGCCGAGAATCTTCGGCTACTACCTTGATCATGACGTGACCGTTACCCTCGACGACCCCAATGGTGTCTTCTCGATTGACGTTAACCATATCGCCTTGAGCGAGGTCGAGAGCGGTAAGGACATCACCATCACCTATGCTCCCCAGGAGGTGGGCACCCACAACGCTACCATCACCTTGAGCAGCGAGAATGCCGAGGACGTAGTCGTCAGCATCGTGGGCACCTCGGTGTTTGAGACCCATGATCCTGTGATGCTCGAGGCCAATGAGGAATACATACACCTCACCGGGTTCCGAGCCGACTGGACCGATGAGACCCCTGCCAAGAATGTAGAGAGCTACACCCTCGAGGTCGCCACCAAGGCCATCACCGCTCTGCTGGGCGAGACCGACTGGAGTGACCTCACTTATCAGAGCTACAGTGTGATTTCCCACTGGCAGGACTACTTCCCCGAGGGCTGGGAATATCAAGGTAGCCAGCTCTTTACCGGCAATGGCTGCCTCCAGTTGGGTTCTGGCGGTGCCATCATTTCTCCCGAATATGATTTGACGGGCTATGACAAGGTCACCGTCAAGATGCGCGCCAAGAGCTACAGTTCGTGGACTCTCTCGGGTGTAACCATTTCCACTAGCCAGCAATCCGTGCATGTGGACCTTGGCACCCAGTTCACCGATTATGTCTTCGTCCTGGATTGCGCTGACATCGAGCGGATTACCATCCGTGGCGACTACTATCCCAACAATTATGGCCAGATCGAGAGCATTCAGCCACCTACCGCCTGATTACGGGCATCACCCCCGATAAGTTCTACAACGTTGAGAATCTGACTCCTGGCGGCACCTTCTTCTTCAGGGTGATGGCCCATTACACCGATGACACCTGGAGCGCTTGGAGCAAGGCCAAGACCGTTGTCCTGCATGGTGAAGGACATGGCTATGCTGTTGGCGACGTGAATCACGATGGCTTGGTTAACATTGGTGATGTCACTGCTCTGATTGACAGCCTGCTTACGGGTGAGGGCGGTTGTGAGATCTGCGGCGATGTCGATGCTGATGGTCAAGTAAACATCGCGGACGTGACAAAACTCATTGATTTCCTGCTTGTGGGAACTTGGCCCGAGAACTAATCATCAATATTCTTCAATGAGTATGTTAAGCTGAAGTATGAGCGTAAGTTCAAAACAACCCCCTCCATAAAAACTGACAAAACCCGCTGGAATTCAGCGGGTTTTGTTTTTCTGTGCGCCTGATAGGACTCAGGCTCGCGCCTCCCAAAACCTTTAAAAACCTCTCGGCGCCTGATTGACAGCCCTTTCCAGCAAGCCGATGAGGCGTTTAAGGGCGTCTAAAGGCGTTGAACGGCGCAAAAAGGGGGAGCGCACGCACTCCAAAAAAGTTTCTTTGCATGAAAGAAAAAACGTCCGCCTTTTCTTCCGCATTCACAGATAATTCTTTTGAAATAATGGCTAAGAATTAAAAAAAACTGTAACTTTGTACATGCTAATCAAACAGACATGAAAACAAAAGCAATAATTCTTTTTGTGATTCTTACGCTCTTGACATCTTGTATTGGCAAGAACGAATCAAAATGCACAATTTCTCAAAATGGCTCAGATGTAAAGATTTCAGCTAATGATTTAAACTCCGACACAACTTTTAATATTGATTTATCAAGTGTATTTGATTTATCAAATAGTTTTGAACTGAATTTATTGGGATCTTGGGAGTGGGGACGTCCTTATTTACCTTTATCTTCTTTTAAAATAGCGATTTATCCTCATAATGATGAAATAGCTAAAGCCGAAAGAGTCATAAAATATTACCCTTCAATTTGGCATGACTCTCATTCTGTTTATCTCTATAATTTTGGTTATTCTAGTATACAGGAATTAGAAGTCAGGGGCCGATATATTTGTTATTCAGAAGAAGATATGTCTATTTTACGAAATGATATAAACTTCATAAAGCATTTCTCATCAATATCTAAGCAAGACATAATTAATGCAATTAAGGAAAAACCAGATAAGAGCGATTTACTAAAATATGCTGACGAGTATAAGATCGGCGACTTCATTATTAAACATTATGAACCATTTGACATCGTTCCAGAAAAGGAAGAGATAAAAGTATATTATAACATTGATGGTGAAGATATAGTGAAATCTTTCTATACTATTCACTGTGCTCGTCATAGGTAATTATTGTCTTTTTTACATAGAGAGACGATTACCGTACTTTTGGCGAAAGATACGATACAACAAAACAATATTATGATCAACCTCAAAGATTCCATTGAGTGCAACCGATTGGACGATAAGCAGCTGAACTATATCTTCGAGCTTACATACATCAAAAGGACAATGATGTAAAAGTACAAAAACAATTTTTTCAGTTTCATTTCAGGGCCTATATTAACACACAAAACCCGCTGGGATTCAGCGGGTTTTTGTTTTACTTGTGCGCCTGATAGGACTCGAACCTACACAACCGGAGTTACCAGATCCTAAGTCTGGCGCGTCTACCAATTTCGCCACAGGCGCGTGGTTTTCTTTGTGCTAAGATGTGCTGTGCCTTGTGGAAAGCAATCCCGTTGTTTTCTGCTCGGCTTGCGCTATCGTTGCGGGTGCAAAGGTAGTGCTTTTTCAGGATTTGGGCAAGTGTTGGTGGATTATTTAGGGATGTGTTTGGAGAAGTTGGTGGGTGTTTGTTGAAAAAACAGAGCCATTTGTTGGAGAAAATAATGTATATAGTATATTTTTGCGCAAAAAGGTTTTGGGCGCAACTGTTTGGTTTTGATTTTTATCTACCTTTGCGATGCATATTATGTGGTTAATTATGAATAATGTAATTTACATGTATCTATGAGTCAGCCTTCTAGGTTAGCCATTACTATGCATGATAACTTGCTTAGGTCCGCAATGGACTCCAACAAACACGGGATACTTTACTAACCATTTTTTAAATATCAATTTATGAAGTACTTCAAGTTTAAGTTTCTAATGGTCTTATTGGCCCTAGCCGTGGCGATACCCCCAGCCTGGGCCGATGAAACACTATTGGTTTGCGATGGTACTGCTACTAATGGTTCAGTGCCAATTGCTTACGCTGGAGCTTATGGCTCCACCTCTCCGCAACAGCAGATGATTTATCCGGCAGATCTCTTGTCAGATATGTCTGGCACTGAAATCACGGGTATTACTTTCTACACCAGTTCTGCTATTGTGATGAATCAAGGTTCCTTTGATGTCAAGCTTGGCGAGACAACTCAGTCAACCTACTCGAGTGCAACAGCTATCACAGGGCTTACCACTGTAGCCAGTGGTCAAGTGCCAGTACCTGGAGGCACAGAATTGGTGATCAATTTTGATAATGGTTACACCTACAATGGCGGTAATCTGGTGGTCGAGATTTACATTAACTCGAACCTGTATTCTCGTTACGCTACACAGAATTTCTATGGTGTAAACCAAGATGATTATACTGCTTTTGGTTACGGTTCTCGCGTGAAATTCCTTCCCAAGGCTACATTTACCTATGAGGGTGAATTGCAGCCCTATGCTGCTAAAGTTTCTCCTTTAAGCATTGACTTTGGCAAGACAGCTCCTGGCGGGTCATTGACCCAGAATGTGATGGTCAAGAACACTGGTGCTAACACCATCACACCGACGTTGAGCGGACTTACTGCCCCCTTCAGCACCACCTATACATCCGCTTCTCTTGCTTCGGGTGAAACGGCTACAATTCCTGTTGTATTCAACCCGACAACTACAGGAGAGTTTACCGCAACGCTGCAAGTTGGCTTCACCGATGGCAACATTGCCACTGTAGAAATACCTTTGAGCGGTTTGAGCGCCAACGAGGTAACCGTGGGCAATGGTGAGAGCACAGATGCTTGCTTGCCTGTTTACGGTAACTGGTTTGATGCCGATACTCAGACCAATCAGATGCTTTACCCTGCATCAATGCTGTCTGAATTGGCTGGAAAGAAAATAACATCAATGACTTTCTATGCGCCTAATGGTATCAAGTTCTATCGCAATGGCAACACTGCGACAGTAACTTTCAAATTGGCAAACATGGATGCCAACACGTCAGGTTTTGATAACACTCCTTACCATAAGGATGCAGACTTTACCACGGTGAATGAGTATACTATGCCAAGCCAGAGTGAGGCCAATGCTATCACCGAGTGGTTAATTGAGTTTGATGAACCGTTCTCCTATAATGGAGGAGACCTTCTTCTCGAGGTCAATACGGTGAAGGGTTCTTACGGCAACACCTATTTCTCAGGTGACGAACAGAGCACCAATCAGAGCTATTATTCATATAATAGTAATGCTTACAATTCTACATTCCTGCCGAAGGTGACCTTTGAGCTTGAGGATGATGACACTCCTGCTACTCCGACGATTGCAATTGCGCCCGAGGCTTTGACCATCAATGACGCTGCTGCAGGCACCTTTACGGTGACGGGCACCAATGTTGATGGCAGCATCAACGCCAGCCTGGCCTCAAACACCGACTGGTACATGACTCCCGAGCAGTTCGCCAACACGGGCGGTAACTTGTCGGTATCTTATACCGGTCGTGCCTTGAGCGCCAGCAACACCATTACCGCTGCAGCCGCTAGCGACAACACTGTCTCGGCTCAGGCAACGGTAAACTATGTCGCTGACCTGTATATCGTGACCGATAATGGCGTGACCAATGGTTGGGACTTCGACAACGGCACCCATATGACCAACAACAACGGTACCTATACCGCAACGTTTACGGCCAATGCTGATAATACCTTTATCCTATTTGCCCGCAAGTTGGGTGACGGAGTGGACTGGAATACCCGCTACGTCTTCGGTCCCAACAGCAATGGCGACTGGTTGCTGAATGGCGACAACGGTGAGGGCACCATCGACCTCAATGATGATGACCCCATCAAGTTACCCAATGCCGGCACCTACAACATCACCATCAACAGTGATGGCACCTTCACCATCACCAAGGTGCTTGAGCAAGTGGCTACTCCGACGTTCTCGCCTGCCGAGGGCACTTTCACTGAGGCCCAAACCGTGACCATCTCGTGTGCTACCGATGGCGCAACCATCAGCTACAGCACCGACGGCGGCACCACCTGGACCGTGGGCAACAGCCTCACCGTGAGCGAAACCACTACCGTCATGGCCAAGGCCACTAAGGACGGCATGACCGATAGCGAAATCGTCACTGCGACCTACACCATCCGTCAACCTTCAACCAACGTTGACGTCACTGTTGCCGAAGGAACCGCACAAGCAGAGTACGTTCCTGTCTATGGCTATCAATATGATGCTGAGTCACAGCATAACCAAATCGTTTATCCAGCAAGCGAACTGAATCAATTACACGATGGTGATGTCATTAACGCCATTACATTCTATCCCACTACTTCTACACTGCCTTTCTCGAATGGTTCAGTGACCATTTCATTGGCCAATATGAATCAGGGTACAACTATTCCCTGGACAGTAGATTATTGGGGTACAGCATCTGGAGATTTGTTTACTAACTCAGTAACTACTGTTGCTACAATCAATGCTCCGACAGCCGCCGACGGTGAATGGACCATTACATTTACAACACCGTTCACTTATACAGGAGGAGATCTTCTCATCGATGTCACTACTACTAAAGGTATATATGGTGATTCCAAATTCTATGGAAAAGAGATGTCTTCGGTTTATGGACTGGCAACCTACACGAATTATTCAACTAGCAAGAAAGGTAGCACCATCCTTCCTAAAGCGACATTCACTCTCGAGTCTTCGACTCCCATAGAGTCTGTTGCTACCCCGACGTTCACCCCTGCTGCTGGTACTTACACCAGCGCCCAGAGCGTGACAATCGCTTGTGCTACCGAGGGTGCTACCATCTATTACACCACCGATGGCTCTGAGCCCAGTGCTACCAACGGCACCGTTTACAGCGAGGCTATCGCTGTGAACGAGAACATGATCATCAAGGCTATCGCCGTTAAGGATGGTATGGCTAATAGTGCAGTTGCCGAGGCCGAGTATGTCATCAACATCGTCGCTGACTACGCTGTCAGTGTCGCTCCTGACGGTGGTGACATCAATTTTGGCACGGTTGACTATGAGAACAACGCCACAGCCATTCGCACCATCACGGTGACCAACACTGGTCTTAATCCCGTAACCCCGACGCTGAGTGCACTGAGCGCTCCTTTCTCGACCGACTACACCGCTACCGCGCTGCAGCCCGGTGAGAGCGTGACCATTACCATCACGTTCACCCCCACCGAGGAGGCCACCTACAACGGCACGGCCACGCTGAGCTTCGGCAACGGTATCGACGACCGCACCTTCACCCTCACCGGTAAGGGCGGCAAGTACAACGAGAATGACCACTCGGCCATCTATGACATGGATTACACCTGGTATGATGCCAACGGCACCGAGCAGCATAGCAATCTGCTGGAGACCGCTACCGACCCCGACCAGATTATCGCCATGCTGCGCAAGATCTACATGACTCCAGAAATTCCTGGTAACAAAGTTCGTGGTTACACCGAGGCTGGTGCCCCCGAGAGCTTGATAGTCAACGGCAATGATGCCTTCCATGTCAATTACTCGGCAGTCGGCCAGCTCAACAGCAACCTGCAGTACACTGACACTTATGGTTGGGACATTCCTACCGAGAAACCAGTTATCTCATATACCAAGGGTAATTACACCTACAACTACATGGATCCCACCGAGTATGAGCCCAATGATGAAGGTCTCACACTCATCATGATTGAGTTGAAGGACGGTGCTAACTACTCTGGTTCTTCCTACTACTCCTTTACTAACTCAACGCTTAGGGAGAAGGTTGCTAATACCTTCAAGAGTGCCCGCATCATCACCAATTGGAAGAGGTCAGGCTCTGACCAGGAAGCCGGTACGCTCTTCAAGATTGATGCCGATAAACTGAACCGCTTCTTCTTCCTGGCCAAGGGACAACTTCGCCTCATTGACCACTCTCAAGCAAGTGAAAAGCCCTGGACCAGCACAAATGTTGTTCCCTATCCTAGCATGAGGGTAAGAGGCAGCAGCTATACCTTTACTGACAACACATTCAACACGTCGTCAGGTAGCGCTGTGCTGGCTCCGTTCGAGCACATGTTCGAAGAATTCAGTCCTAACCAGGCTAGCTCGGCAACCGATGCTATGACCGACGTTTATCAGGATCTGGTAAACATGGAATCCTACGAGGTAGTCCATGACTGCGTTTCAGTACCGTTTGTTGGCGGTAACCACGAGTTCAACATGTATGGTGTTGACTCCCAAAGCGAAGACTGCCAGGACGTGCGTGACATGATGTTCTTCGTGCCCGATTACCGCATGAAATTCTGGGCTGAATCCCAATACTCTTTTGGCGACGCTACCCGTGACCCGAGCAATGACGAGAAGTTTGTGAACTACAACCGCGACCATCGTCCCACGCTGGGTCTGTATGTCATCCGCCAAAACGAGATCACTGGCGAGAAGCAGGCCAGTGCCGACGTCTATGACCTGAACCTGAGCTGGGAGAGCAACCTGCTCGACTTCCTGCCTGGTGACGAGGCCGAATATCAGCTGTTCCGTGTCGAGACCAACGACGATGGTACCAAGTCTTATATTCTTGTTGCCACGATCGAGGCAGGCCAGACGACCTATGTTGACCACGTTCCCATGGATGCCACTGGCAAGGTGGTGACCTATGTCGTGCAAGGTCAGGACACCGATCACTTCCTGTCACTGCAGATGTCTAACGAGGAGAGCTACATCATCCCGGGAACCGATCCCAACGAGTTGATGTCGCTGGACGTACGTGCTACGCACTACAGCCGCTTTGACCCGCAGACCGAGAAGAACTTCTACTCCAACACGTTGAAGTTGAAGAACAACGTGGGCACTAGCGTGACTGCCGACATGTTGACCACGGGCGCACAGTTCGTCTTCAACCGCATGTACACTGACGCCCAGAATGTTGCTCACACCGATGTTGTTGCCACCGCCACGGTGACCAGCAACAACGGCAGCCATGTGGTTTTGAGCATCGCTATGCAGAACCAGCGCGAGCTCAGCGAGTATCCCTATGGCTACAGGGCCAACAAGGGTGAGGCTACCTTCACCATCACTAATGGCGTAGTTGATTTCACCGACTGCACGATCTATGACAACTTTGGCGTCTCGGTCGAGGGCAACCAGCATCCCGCTATGTACAAGTACAAAGTGTTGTTCGGCGAGAAGCATAGCAATGAAATTGGTGTGATGGTCCACAAGACCGACATGGAAATGATTGCCCATGACCAAGAAACGGTTGACGCTGACGTGCTCCACAACGAGGAAATCCTGAATAGGGCTTTCAACATCGACGTGAAGTACAGCAGTAAGACCGAGATCTTGCGCTATGACGCTTATCGCTGGCGCAACGACGAGGAAATGACCGAGACCCGCAAGATTATCGAGAGCGGTAACAGCGATGGTACCGAGGAGGAGGATGTTGCTCCTAACGGTATTGCTGGTAACCAGGCTACCTTCTACACAATCGCGATGAACAACGATTACACAGGTAGCGTTAACGTTAGCCAAACCGCGGCTACAGCCAAGGCTAAGTTTGTGGACAACATTGCCACCCAAACATGGGGCGCCTATGTGCTCGCTCCTGTTGTAGAGACCTTCACTGGACGTGACGACTATAACACCTATGGTGGACCGCTCCAGGGAACTGCAACCTCGAGCATGCAAATCACCGTCAAGGGTACCCGTGAGATGAGCGAGTATAACTGGACCGATAGCACGACCAACAAAGTCTATTGCTACTACACCATCCCGTTGGATATCGTTGACATGAAGGTTCCTGAGGGCTACAACGTGTACAAGCTGCGAGCATGGCGCAAGGTGAATACCCAGTACCTGCAGGAGGAACAGGAGGCACGTCAGTACCGCCTGGGCGTGAACGGTGATTACCTGTTTGACGAGGTTGCTTATCCTGAGTATACCAAGGATGCATCCTACGAGATCGGTTCACCCGTCGTTGAGACTTATGGAACCATTCCCCAGACCGGCTCAGAGCTGAAGGCCACCTTCGGTGCCCAGAAGCTGAGTGCTAATGGCGCCAACGGTACCATTACCGAGCTGCCGATGGAGTTCGTTGTCAGGGCATATTACACCAAGGAGTCTAACCTGCCTCAGACCAACGGAAACCACGCTCCTCGCCGCATTGATGGCGCCAATGCCGATGGCAAGTACTACATCATGGAAAAGACGATTCCGTTCACTCTCGTAATGGACGATAATCTTGTTACCAGCGTTAACGGCATCTATGCCGACAAGCAGGTGAGCGAGGTTGTTTATTACAACATGATGGGTCAGTCATCAACGACACCGTTCAGCGGAGTTAACGTGATGGTTACCCGCTACACCGACGGTTCGATCAGCACCGTCAAGGTGTTCAAATAAAGAGATTTGAATAAACACTAAATAACTCTTTGCATTATTTTAGCGAGGGCCCGCCGTTGAGGCGCGCCCTCGTTTTTTCAGTCTGGGTTGAAGCCACATGTCAAGTTACATCAATAGCGCTGTGAGGGTTGAATGTGGCAAAAAAAGTGAAAAACACAAAATTTTTTACCGAAACCTATAGCGAGATTAAAAAAAAGAGGTAAATTTGCAATATGTTATAAAATCTTGCTTCATGGAAAAGATTGATACGCTGGATAAAAAAATCCTGGAAATAGTGATGAATAACGCTCGTATCCCCAGTAAGGATGTTGCCCAAGTGTGTGGAGTGTCCCGCGCTGCAGTGCATCAGCGCATACAGCGGCTCATTGATGATGGGGTAATCACAGGGTCGGGCTATAACGTGAATCCCAAGATGCTGGGATACTCGACCTGCACATTCATAGGGCTGACGCTGGAGCGTGGCTCGATGTACCGCACTGTTGTCCCCGAGTTGCTCAAGATCAGGGAAGTCGTGGAGTGTCACTTCACCACAGGCCACTACACGATGATGATCAAGGTCTATGCGCGTGACAACGAGCACCTGATGTCACTGGTCAATGACCGCATCCAGCACATCGATGGTGTCGCTGCGACCGAGACGCTCATCTCGCTTGAGCAGAGCATCAGCCGCACGTTGCCCATCTACTATGATGAATAGTAGCGGGCAGTGGGCATGGCTTCAGTCGAGCTGTTTACTCTTTTACCTATTACCGTTTCACACAATTATAACAGTTGTGTGACGCAATAACATCTTTCCCATTGGTAAAAATACGATTTTTATTTGTACCTTTGTAAGTCAATCAATTTTTGCTATCTAACAAAGTAAATCATGGATAACAACCGATATTGCGTTATCATGTGCGGCGGTGTGGGCAGCCGCTTCTGGCCGTTCAGCAAGGCCGCCAAGCCCAAACAGTTCATAGACTTCTTCGGCACGGGCCGTAGCCTGTTGCAGATGACATTTGACCGCTTGCAGGACATCATACCCCAAGACAATATTCTGTTGCTGACCAACGAGAGCTATGAACCGCTGGTCAAGGAACAATTGCCTGAGCTCAAAGCCGACCAAATCCTGCTGGAGCCTGCGCGCCGCAACACGGCACCGTGTATAGCGTGGGCAGCCCATCACATCAAGGCCTTGTGTCCTGAGGCCAAGATCATGGTCGCTCCTAGCGACCACCTGGTCATCAATGTGGAGAAATTCAAGCAGAGTGTGGTAAAGGCCTTTGAGTTTATCGAGTCGCATGACGCCCTGGTGACGCTGGGCATCAAGCCCAGCCGCCCTGAGACGGGCTATGGCTACATCCAGGTGGGTGAACCTGTTGAGGGTGAATTCTCGACGGTGAAAACGTTCACTGAGAAGCCCAACGAGGACCTGGCCCGCGTGTTCCTGCAGTCGGGCGAGTTCTTCTGGAACTCGGGCATGTTCTTCTGGAAGGCCGACACTATCCTCAAGGCGCTTGACGCTTGTGCCCCCGAGGTGAACGCTGTTTTCGAACTGGGACGTGAATTCTTTGGCACACCTCAGGAAAAGGACTATATCGATAGCCACTTTGAGGCATGTCCCAGCATCAGCATCGATTTTGCCGTGATGGAAAAGGCTCCCAATGTTTATGTCGAGACCGTTGACTTCGGCTGGAACGATTTGGGCACATGGCGTTCGCTGTATGACCACTCGCCCAAGAACCGTGACGGCAATGTGACTCAGAATTGCAAGGCGCTGATGTTCAACAGCCACAACAACATCGTTGCCATCAAGGGTGACAAACTGGTGGTAGCATCAGGACTGGAAGGCTATATCGTTGCCGATGTCGATGACGCATTGCTCATCGTCCCGCTTGAGGAGGAACAGAAGATTAAGCAATATGTCAACGACGTGAAGGTCAAGTTTGGTGACAAGTATCTGTAATCAAGCAGATTGTAGAAATCAAAAAAAGCAGTAACGGGATTCTCGCTAGATGGGAATCCCGTTACTGTGTTGATGGTTCGTCTTTCTAGGGTCAGGGCTGGGGCTGCTGTTGGGAGTGCTCGTCATCGCGCGGACGTGCAAGCAGTTCAAACGTGTCCACATAGATCTCGGTGGTATATCGTTTCACCTGGTTGCGGTCTTCCCAGGCGCGGGTGCGCAGACGTCCCTCCAGATAAATCTGTGTTCCCTTGCGGATGTATCTCTCGGCAATCTCGGCATTCTTACCCCACATGACGATGTTGTGCCACTCGGTGCGCTCAGGCACCTGAACGCCGTTAGCATTGGTGTAGGCACGGTCGGTAGTGGCGAGTGTGAACGATGCGACGGGCTGATTTTGTGCAACATAGCGCACATCCGGGTCTCGGCCCACACGGCCCAGCAAAATGACTTTATTGACTGACATAAGTATAGTTAATATTTATTATATATAATGTGAATGTTCAATATCGTTATTAGCAGCCTGTGGCCTTGAGGGCAAGTCCCGCTCTCTCGTGCAGGCCAAAAATCAGGTTCATGATGTGGACGGCATTGCCGGCGCTGCCCTTCAGCAACAGGTCCATCATGGCATTGATCGTGCACATGCCGTTGCGATCGTCCTTGGTCAGGCGGATGAGGCACTTGTTGGTGTTCTCGACATCAGCACTGACAATAGGCCTGTCAACCATGAAGACAAAATTGTGGTCGATGTAGTATTGCTCATAGAGCTGCCGTATCGTCTCCTCGTCCACTCCACAGTTGAATCGGGCCTCAACAGCAAGAGTCCGTCGCCCTAGAAGTGGAGAGATGGTCAATTCAACGGGTTGATTGAAACTTGTCTGGCACTGGTTGAGTGCATAGGAAACCTCTTGCTTCTGGTCTTGGGCCCACTGTGCGGCATCCATGCCATCGATGGTCTTCCCATCGGGAAAAGCGGCAGACCCTATAGTGATATCCAGCTTCAAGGGGCTATTCAGCATCAAGTTGCGCGCCATGGGCATCAGTGCCAATAGGGCCGCCATTGCAGCATTGCCTGGGAGCGTGACTTGGTGGGCGTCGTGCACGAGAACTCGCCGCTGCATTTCGCTCATTCCATATTTCCATGGCTTGTCAATGCCATGGTCCAGGTTGTGCGAGCCGGTCATGTCCACAACATGGGTCTGCCTGGGCAGACTCAACGCCTCGAGTTGGCCCTGAAGAGAATCTCTGGGTCCGCTGATGAAGACAATGTCAACATCATCAAGCTCGTTGGGGTTGACCCTGAGGTCTGTTTCCCCCACGATGCCGGGAACAAGTTCATCGAGCCTTGAGGTATCACCGCCTGGATTGAGAACCCACTTCAGTTCCACATCAGGATGGTTGATGAGAACTCTCACCAACTCCTCGGCACACAGATTGTCACATCGGCTGATGCCTATATTAATCATTCTCAGCAGGATTATGTGGCATGCTGCTCATGTAGGCAGACTGCTTGGGCATAAACTGCTCGAACGTAGCCATTGCCTGCTCACGGGTGGTTCCCTCGGCAAGAATGGCCACTACAGTATCGGCGCCGGCAATGGTACCTAATACCTCTGGCGGGCGGCTCATGTCGATGTCGTAAGCCAGTCCTGGCGCATAGCCGTTGCGTGTCTTGATGACAGCAATGTTGCCTGAGAAGGTAATGGATACCAATCCCACCTGCTTAGCAGCGTGAGTGTCTGCCTGGCGCAAGCTCAGCAACCTGTCCTGCAACTGATTACTGTCAGGTATGATGTACATGTACGTATTGCGGTCGGTAGCCACTTTTGAGATTTTGAGAGCCTTCAGATCGCGTGACAATGTGGCCTGGGTCACATTGATGTTGTGCTCACGCAACATGTCGGCCAGTTCGCTCTGACTGCCGATGCAATTTGTCTTGATCAGATCGGTGATCAATTGTAAACGGTCACGTTTTCTTTTCACGAGTGCTTTCTTTTTTCTAGTTTTTTTTGTTAATGTTGTTGAATCCATTTGTATATACTTAAATTTGGGTTATGCTTTTAGGCTAAAATACGGGCATACGTTAGTCATGAAAATGTTTTCACGATGCGCGAAGCCACATATTTTTCCTTTAGAGATGCAAAGATAATGTCAATTTGCTGAATTTACAACATATTTATTGATTTTTTTCAATGAAAATTCAGTTAAAGACTGGATTGGAATGGTATATTCATCATAATTGGTAAGGTTATGTATGCAATTTGTGTCAATTTAGGGTGTGATGTCGATGTCTGTCAGGTAATATTTGTGTTCGTGCTGATGCCTATGAAAGAAATTAATTGTACTTTTGCATGCATTAATTCACTATGTTACGATGATTACTTTTATTGTTAGCCTTTTGGCCCTAATATTGGGATACTTGGTTTATGGTGCCATCGTGGAGCGCGTGATGCGTCCCGATGATCGGGAAACACCCGCTATCCGCATGGCCGACGGCGTGGACTATGTGGCGTTGCCCACATGGAAAGTGTTCATGATCCAGTTCTTGAATATTGCAGGCACGGGTCCTATATTTGGTGCTATTATGGGCATGTGGTTTGGCCCCGCTTCCTATCTTTGGATTGTGTTGGGCTGCATCTTTGCCGGTGCCGTGCACGACTTCTTGAGCGGCATGCTCTCGTTGCGTCATGATGGTGCCAATCTGCCGACTCTCATCGGTAAATACTTGGGTGGGGGAACGCGCAACTTGATGCTCGTTTTCACTGTGCTGTTGCTGTTGATGGTGGGAGCCGTGTTTGTCTATAGCCCCTCTCTGATCATGGCCGACATGTGCAATCAGATTACTACACCCACGTTGTCGTTATTGAGTCAACCCATCTTTTGGATCGTTATCATCTTCTGTTATTACATCATCGCCACGCTGCTGCCCATCGACAAGATCATTGGCCGCATCTATCCCCTGTTTGCCATCGCCCTGCTGGTGATGGCTACCGGCTTGTTGGTGGGACTGTTCATTAAGATGCCTCACCTGCCCGAGTTGTGGGATATGGGAAGCATGGATGCCTGGCGCCAGTCACAGGTGGTTGATGGCAAGGATATGTTGGGCGTGAGTGCCTATCTGCAGAAGAACCCCTGGTTCCCCTGCCTGTTCATCACTATCGCCTGTGGTGCCATCAGCGGTTTCCACGCCACGCAGAGCCCCCTCATGGCTCGCTGCCTCAAGAGCGAGCGTCTGGCCAGACCGGTGTTCTATGGCGCGATGATTACCGAGGGTCTTGTTGCGCTCATCTGGGCTACCGTCTCGTCTTACTTCTTCTACTATGGCGGTTGGAAAGAGGTGGTCGATCCCGACGTGGTGAACGAGTTCTTGGCTCAGGCACGGCTGGCCGATGGTGAAAGTTTAATTCAGTATTTCGACGCTCCCCAGTTGGTCAACTGGGTGTGCAGTAGCTGGCTGGGCGTCTTTGGCGGAACGCTGGCCGTCCTGGGTGTGGTGGCAGCACCCATCACCAGTGGTGACACCGCCTTCCGCAGTGCCCGCCTCATCATTGCCGAATCGTTGCACTTTGAGCAAAAGAGCATGGTACGCCGCTTGATGATCAGCGTTCCCTTGTTTGCTGCATCGCTGATGCTGCTCATCTGGGAGATGAACGATAAAGACGGCTTTAACGTGCTGTGGCAATACTTCGGCTGGTCCAATCAGGCGTTGTCGGTATTCACCTTGTGGATGATCACCGTCTATCTTGCCCGCAATCACAAGGCCTACGTGATAACCCTCATTCCCGCTGTGCTGATGACTGTGGTGTGCACGACATTTATTGTGGTGTCTCCCAAGGCTTTAGGATGTGAGGGGTTAACGCTATGGACTGCACTTGCTGTTGTTGCTGTGTCGATGACGTGGTTTGCTTTGTGGCTCAAGCGTGCTAGAGCTGCCGAGCGCTTGACTCACTAGTTGAATTTTAATATTCTTGATATCAACGGAGACAGCTGAATCGTTTCGGCTGTCTCTGTTATCATCAAAGGGGTGCGCTTTTTGATGCGTTTTCTTAGACAAAAGCAAACAAGAAAATGTAATCTCACATAAGTTTGACGAAAAAAACACGACTTGTCGAAAGTTTGTTGTAACTTTGTGGGTTAAAGATAAAACCTCAATCGACAATGGCAAAACAAGTACTCACTCAAGAACAGAAACAGACGCAGCGCTTGGCTCTTGAACAGCAGCGCCTGCTGGGACTCGTGCTCGAGAAGAATGATGCCGAGATGGCTGAATTCATCGACAACAAGGTCAGTGAGATCCAGGCCCTCGAGAAAACATCCGATGACCAGGACACGCTTGATGATAACGGAGGCAACCAGGGCAACGACCGTCATGATGACCCTCATGGCTTGGATGCCGAAACGGCTTCAGAAGTTAGTGGTGACGATGACACAATGGCGTGGTACCGTTATTTTGCCAATAACCGCAGTCGTGACGATGAGTACTATTCCCCAATTGCTGTAAACGAGAAAACATTACAGGAATTTGTCGCCGACCAGTTGGGCGAGCTTGAACTCGACGAGACTCAGCAGATGATAGCCCATGCCATTGTCGGCAATATCGAGGATAGCGGCTATCTGCACCGCAGCGCTGCCGAGATTGCCGATGATGTGACCTTCAATGACGGTTATGTTGTCGATGCCCATCAAGTGGGGGAAATGATTAAGACGGTGCAGACGCTGGATCCGCCGGGTATTGCAGCTCGTGACCTGCAAGAGTGCATGATGCTGCAATTGGAGCGCAAACCCCGCACTCGAGAGGTTGAACAGGCCATGACGATGGTCGGTAAGTATTTCGATGACTTGGCAGCCATGCGGTTCGACTCAATGGCACGCAAAATGGGTGTTGATAAGGAACAGTTGGAAGAAGTTTTCAGGCACCAGATCAGACGAGGACTAAACCCTTATCCAGGCAATGCTTTCGGTTCACGCAACGACAGCAGCCAGCAGGTGACGCCAGACTTTGACGTTGAACTCGACGAGGATGATGGCCGCTTGACCGTGACCCTGCGCAACAACATTCCCGCTTTGCAAATCAGCGAGAGCTATGCGTTGATGAATGAGCGTTACAAGCAGCCGGTCGCAATGAGCGTTAAGGAGACCAAGGAGAAGAAACAGATTATGGACGCTTACCAGCGGGCCAGCATGTTCATTGAGGTGCTCAAGCAACGCCAAGAGACATTATTCAACACCATGAGCGCCATCGTCAAGTGCCAGCGTGACTATTTCCTGAGCGGTGATGAGCGTGACTTGAAACCGCTTGGACAGCAACAGATTGCCGACATGATTGGCAAGGATGTGTCGGTCGTTTCACGGGCAGTGAGCAACAAGTATGTCCAGATGCCGTGGGGCGTCAAGAGCCTGAAGTCATTTTTCAGCGAGGATATTAACGGAGCTTCCCGTCATGAGGTGTATGATGACCTCAAGAAACTCGTTGATGCCGAGGACAAGGCTCACCCCTTGAGCGACGATGCGTTGTGTGACCGCCTCAAGGAGATGGGGTATAAGCTGGAGCGACGTACAGTGGCAAAATACCGTGATGCGTTGAAGATACCCAGCAGCACCATCCGCCGCAAGATGTCCCGTTAAAGAAACAAGAAAAACCGAAAGACATATTATTAATAATGCCAGTCACGAGATATACAGTCAACCGTTTCATTGCGGGATTCGCCAACTTCCTTTCAACCGCATTGAGCCCCCTGTTGATGCCCACCTATGGCGTGTTTGTCACTTTGTGGGTGTCGGTGTTGTGCATTTTGCCTTACGGCACCCGCGTGTCGGTTCTGTTGGTGTGCATGGGCATCACGTGCATCGTGCCGCTCATCTTCCTGAATGTGTTGCGACACTTCAAACTCATCAAGGATCTTCATGTCGATGTGCGTGAGCAACGCTTAGTGCCTTACTTGTTCACAGCCGTGTGCCACTTTGTTGGGGCTTATTACCTGTATTATTGCCACTCGCCCCGCTGGTTTGTAATGTTTCTGGTGGGCTCGGCCATAACAGTGCTGGTGATGGCACTGATTAACCTCAGGTGGAAAATCAGTGCACACATGTCGGGCATTGGAGGACTGATAGCGCTCGTTTACCAGATACATGTGCAGGGGTTGAGTGCCTTTGACGTGATGTGGCTATTGTGTCTCGTCATCATTGTGGCGGGTGCACTGGGGTCGGCCAGGCTGGCCCTCAAGCGTCACGACCTGTGGCAAGTGCTGGCAGGAGTTGTGGTGGGTTTCTTGTGTGTGTCACTGACAATGAGACTATTGGGATAAACAAGACTTGAACAATCATCATGAATAAGACATTCAATTATCAACGCCGTGGCACAGTCAGTGTCAATGTGGGCGGGATTGCCATGGGTAGTGAGTGGCCAGTACGCGTCCAGTCGATGACCAACACGCCGACTGATGATGTGGAGGCCAGTGCAGCCCAGTGCCATCGCATTGCCTATGCTGGCGCCGACTATGTACGGTTGACGGCTCAAGGCGTGAAGCAGGCCCGGAGTATTGGCCTGATTTCCGATGTGTTGCGTCGTGAGGGCAGCAACATCCCCTTGATTGCCGACATTCACTTCAACCGTCAGGCGGCTCTTGCGGCTGCCGAGGTGTGTGAAGGGGTGCGGATAAATCCCGGCAATTTTGTGGATCCGGCTCGCACGTTTAAAGAGATGCAATATACCGATGAAGAGTATGATGCCGAGTTGACGCGAATCCGTGAGGCATTACTGCCGTTAATTGCCGTATGTCGTGAGCACGGCGCCGCTGTGCGCCTTGGTGTGAACCATGGTTCGTTGAGTGATCGCATCATGAGCCGTTATGGCAATACCGCGGCGGGAATGGTCGAGAGCGTGATGGAGTTTCTGCGTGTTTTCGTGGCCGAGAAATTCCTTGACGTGGTCATCTCGATGAAAGCGTCTAATGTCGTCGTTATGGTCGAGGCCGTACGCCGTCTTGTTGATGCGATGGATCATGAGGATATGCATTTCCCGTTGCATTTGGGAGTGACCGAAGCAGGTTTCGGCGAGGATGGCCGCATCAAGAGTGCGGTGGGCATTGGTGCACTCATGGCCGAAGGCTTGGGCGATACCATCCGAGTATCGTTGAGCGAAGAGCCTGAGCTCGAGGTGCCTGTGGCTCGCAAGCTGGTGGATTATATCGCTTCTCGTGAGAATCATGATCCCATCCAGGGCACTTATCAAGCAGGATATGACCCGTTGTCTCCGCAGCGGCGATTCAGTGATGAAGTGGCCGGTCGCATTGGCGGCAGTCGGCAGCCGATAGTCATTGCCAGCTACCGCCCTGATGAGATTGATGGTGCTGATTTGCAGCCTGATTTATACTATAGCGCTGATGGCTTGATTGATGGAATGCACCAGTTCTTGGTGCCGCTGGATCGGTGGAGTGGGGAGCGCAATGCCTATCCACTGCTCACGTTGGGAGAGTGGGAACGCAATCCCTCATCGCCTATGCGTTTCTTGCAGGTTCCTGCTACTACACCTGTCGAGAGGCTGGAGCTCCTGAAGGGACGCACCGACACGGTGCTTGTCATCACTCCTGTGGGTCTCAATATTCCTGGAAGCCAACAGGCTTTAACGCATGCATTGTCGTCGAGTGGCATAAACTGTCCCGTGGTCATGCGCAACACCTATAGTGACAGTTCCAGCGAGTGGCTGCAAGTCAAGGCTGGTGCTGACATGGGTGCAGTCTTGCTGAACCGCCGCGCTGACGGCATCTGGCTGGAGGCACCTAGCATCCTTAATGGAGCAGAGGTGTTGAGATATGCTTTTGCCATCCTGCAAGCGGCCCGTCAACGGATGAGCAAGACCGAATTCATTTCGTGCCCGGGGTGCGGCAGGACGATGTTTGACCTGCAATCCACTGTTCGGCGTGTGCAGCAGGTAACTGCCCATCTGTCCCACCTCAAGATTGGCGTGATGGGCTGTATAGTCAACGGTCCTGGCGAGATGGCCGATGCCGACTATGGTTATGTGGGCGCGGCATCTGGTCGCATCAGCCTGTACAAGGGCAAAGAGTGCGTTGAGATGAACATCCCCGAACAGGATGCCATCGACCGCCTTGTCTCGCTCATCAAGCAGAATAATGATTGGATAGAGCCTACTACAACCGCCAATATCGACTAAAATGAGACATTTATTTTTCTTGCTGGCAATTGCAATGGTCTTGGCCTCGTGCAGTCATGACAGGTTCAAGATTGATGGAAAGATCGCTCATCTTGACATGCCGACGGTTAGGGTGCTGTTTCAAGGTGATTCAGGTGTGGTGGATGAACTGGTCGATGTGGACAAAAATGGCGCTTTTTCCTATGAAGGGAGCGTTTCACAGCCTGTAATCGTTTCAGTGCTCGACAAAATGGACAATCCTATCGGCATGCTGGTTGCCACCAATGGCGACCATCTCAAGATGGAGGGTGACGTATCTCGTACTGTGGTTGTGAAGATCAAGGGTAACCGCCTCAACGAAGAGTGGCAACTCTTTAAGGACGAACACGCTGCTTTCTATGCTGATGCCAACCCAAGTCGTCTGGATGCCGCAATAGAGAAATATGTGAAAGAACATCCCACTGACATGCTGTCGACGCTGCTGCTCATGGCCGATTACAGCGATTATAGCGACCGGGCCAAGGTGGATAAATTGCTCATGAGCATTGATGTGAAGGCGCGCCCCGAGTCCTTGATACAGGCTCTAGCTGGTAATTCCTCGGCCCGCAAGGGTGTGGTCTTGCCCCGTCTGATGACACTCAACCTTATCAATCACGGCAGTGACTTTGAGGAAGTGAAGCTCACCGATTGTGTCACATTCATATCCTTGTGGGCGCAACCTCAGCGTGATCGTCAAGCACTGGACAAGCAGCTGCAGGATGTCGTTGACTCGTCGGATGGTGCAATCCATCTTATTGACGTCCTTACCGAGAGTGATACCCTGCGCTGGCATCAGACTATTGCCCAAACACCGGGTCGCCATTATTGGGCTCCGGGTGGTCCCCTCGAACAAGGAATCCAACTGCTAGGCGTGACATCATTGCCCTGGTTTGCCGTGACCGACAGCACCGGGCTCGTCAAATATTCTGGCCCGAATATCACACTTGCAACTCGAGCAGCTAAAGATTGCATCACCCGTCATTGACCGAGTTGAAAGAAACCATAAAGGCAAATTCTACCGAAAATGGTTACCTTTTGCCCCAAATATCGCTTTTCTATTTAAAATAAATAAGGTGGAAATTAAAATCTTGAAAATTTTGTGCCCCACTTGAAGAAAATGATGTATATTTGCAGGCTGAAAAAGACGTTTGAAGCGAAATTTAACAAAATTTAATTAAATAATTAACAAAACAAATGCAAACTAAAGGTTTTATTAGAGTCCTTACTTATGCACTGTTGTTGATTTGCGCGTTCTATCTGTCCTTTTCTTTTGTGAGCAGTCACTATCAGAACAAGGCAGAGAAGAAGGCTCTCGCTGCTGCCGGCATCAAATCGCCCGACACCAGCAACGAGAAGTACAAAGCAGCGCTGAACCAGTATCTGGACTCCCTCGCCAAAGAGAAAGTGTACCTTGGTTATTACACTTTCCAGCAGGTTCGTGAGAAAGAGCTCGGCTACGGCCTTGACTTGAAGGGTGGTATGAATGTGACACTGCAAATCTCAGTGCCCGACATCTTGCGCGCGCTCGCGAACAATAATCCAGACAAGAAGTTTAACCAGGCCATCGACAATGTGTCTAAGAACCAGACCGCTCAGGAAGACTTTGTGGGCTCATTCTGCAAGGAGTACAAGAAATTGGCTCCCGAGGGCAGCTTGGCTCAGATCTTCCGTAGCATCGACAAGGTCAAGGAAAAACCCAACGCTTCAGACGGTGAAGTCCAGAACATCCTCAATGATGAGGTGAATGCTATGGTGGACAACTCCTACAAGGTGTTGCGTAACCGTATTGACCGCTTCGGTGTGGTTCAACCCAATATCCAGAAGCTGCAGAGCACTGGCCGCATCCTGCTGGAGCTCCCGGGTGTGAAAGAGCCCGAGCGCGTTCGCAAGCTGTTGCAGGGCGCCGCTAACCTGGAGTTCTACACGACCTACACTCTCGCCGACGTGATTGGTTCTCTGCGTCAGCTCAGCGACCAGGCACAAGCCAACAAGACTGTAGCCGAGAACGCTCCCGCCGAGGAGACCGCCACTGAGGAGGCCGCTCCTGCCGAGACCGCTGCTAAGGCTGCTGCCGACAGTGCTGCTAAGGCTGCCGAGAAGGCTGCTCCCGCCGCTAAGGAAGGAGAGATGACCCTCGCTCAGCTCACTGGTTTTGAGGCTCTGGCTAGCGCTGGCGCCGGCTCACCCGTCCTGGGTTATGTTGCCACTAGTGACACCGCCGCTGTGAACCGCATCATCCACTCGCAGGTGGCTAAGACCATCCTGCCCGCCGACTTGAAGTTGGCTTGGACCGTTAAGCCCGAGAAGATGCAGGGTGGCCATGAGGTATTCCAGCTCGTTGCCCTGCGCACTGTCAATGGTCAGCCCGTCCTGAACGGTGACGTTGTGACCCGCGCTACCAGCGAGTTTGACAACCTGCAGGGTCAGATCGTTTCGATGACTATGAACGATGAGGGCGCCCGCAAATGGAGCATCATCACCGGTCAGAACATCGGTAAGGCTATCGCCATCGTCCTTGACGATCAGGTTTATTCGTTCCCCAATGTAAACAGCCAGATCGACGGTGGTCGCTCGCAGATCAGCGGTCGCTTCACTGTTGAGGAGGCTAATGACCTTGCTAACGTGCTTGAGTCTGGTAAGATGGTAGCACGTGTAAACGTTGCCAGTGAGAGTGTGATTGGCCCGTCGCTGGGTAAGGAATCCATCGAGAAGGGTCTCCGCTCGTTCATCATCGCACTCGTGCTGTTGATGTTCTTCATGTGGTTGGCTTATGGCTGGCAGGCTGGTTCAATCGCCAACCTCGGTCTGCTACTCAACCTGTTCTTCACCATCGGTATCTTGGCTTCGTTCCAGAGTGTGCTCACCCTACCTGGTATCGCCGGTATTGTGCTGACGCTGGGTATGGCGGTGGACGCCAACGTGCTTATCTTCGAGCGTTGTAAGGAGGAATTGCGTGCCGGTAAGGGTCTCAAGGCTGCAGTCAGCGATGGTTACAAGAATGCGTTCTCGGCCATCTTCGACTCCAACTTGACCACCATCATCACTGGTATCATTCTGATTCTGCTTGGTTCAGGTCCCATCCGCGGTTTTGCCGTTACCTTGGTAATCGGTATCTGCTGCTCGTTCTTCACGGCTGTGTTTGCAACCCGCCTCGTGATGGAGCACTTCGTGAACAAGGGCACCTTCGACAAGATGACCTTCAGCACCTCGCTGACCCGCAACCTGATGCAGAATGTGAACTTCAACTTCATGGGCGCTGCCAAGAAGACTTCAATCATCGTTATCGCCCTGATTGCCATCATGGCTATCCTGTTCGCAGTTCGCGGTTTGAGCCGTGGTATCGACTTCTCGGGTGGTCGCAACTATGTTGTGCAATTTGATCATCCCGTCAAGACTCAGGCTCTGGAGAATCAGCTCACTGAACTCTTGCCCGGTGCCAATACCTCGGTAATCACCATCGATAACGACACCAAGGTGCGCGTTTCGACCAACTACAAGATTGAGGACAGTAGTGAGGGTGTTGATGACGAGATCATGGACAAGCTCTATAATGGCTTGAAGAGTGATCTTGGCTCGATGTCCAAGGAAGACTTCAGCATGTCCAACGAGAACATCGGCGTTGTATCGAGCGAAACCGTAGGTCCGAGCATCGCAAGCGACATGACCCGTCAGGCTATTTGGGCAGTGCTCTTCTCACTGCTTGCTATGGCACTGTACATCCTGTTCCGTTTCCGCAACATCGCGTTCTCTATCGGCGCTTTGGCAGCCGTAGCGTTCACCGCGTTTGTGGTTATCGGCTTCTACAACCTGCACGGTCTGCTGCCCTTCTCCATGGAGATTGACCAGACGTTCATCGCCGCTATCTTGACCGTTATCGGTTATCAGGTGAACGATACCGTGGTTGTATTTGACCGTGTGCGTGAGTACCGCAAGCTCTATCCCAAGCAGGATCTGTACACCACCTTTAACAAGGCCCTGTGCAGCACCCTGTCACGAACCATGATGACCTCTATCACGACCTTGCTCGTGCTGTTCATCATGCTGTTCCTCGGTGGTGAGAGCATCCGCAGCTTCATCTTCGCGATGATCCTCGGTGTTATCATCGGTACCTGCTCCTCACTGTTCATCGCTTCTCCCGTGGCTTACTGGATTGCCCGTCGCAGCGACAAGAAGGAGGCAGCCCTTGCCACTAAGGTGAACAAGTAATTCCTGAAACTTTAACATTACCGGCTGGCCTCAGCGCCATGCCAAGTGCCAGCCGGTTTGGTATTGCTCCTGTAGTTCAATGGATAGAATGGAGGTTTCCTAAACCTTAGATTTGGGTTCGATTCCCAGCGGGAGTACAAAAAGAAATCGGCACTGATAGCCACTTAAGGCCATCAGTGCCGATTGGATTTACTAGAGGATGCTTTAGTCTTTGGATTTCTTGGCGTGGGTGATGATGTCGTCATAGACGGCAATCACCTTGCGCACGTCAAAGCGAGCTTCGGCCAACTTGCGGCTTTCCACTGACATCTGCTGGCGTTGCTCCTCGTTAAGTTCCAGGTAACGCATAATGGCCTTGACCAGCGATTGGACATCACGTGGCTTGACCAGATAGCCGTTGGCGCCGTCAACCACGGTTTCGCGGCAACCGTAAATATCGGTCGTGATGATGGGTTTGCCACATGAGCACGCCTCCATGAGTGACCTGTTGAGGCCCTCGCTATAATAGGATGGAATAGTGATTACGGTTCCAGGTCGGCTATAGATCTCCAGCATGTTACTGAAGGTGCCCAGGTATTCGATATCACCGTTTGCCACGTCACGGTCGACCTCTTCACGGGTGATGTTGGATGACTCGTCTGGTGAGCCGTCGGCAAACGTGCCGATGGCCTGGAAGCGCACCTCTCCATTGTATCGCTGTCTCACCTCACGGGCAGCCTCGACAAACACGCGATAGCCTTTCTCGGCAATCATGCGTGCGATAAACATGAACGTGGGCACGCTTGCCTGGTTGTCATAGTAGGGATAATTGTCGATGTTCACTCCCTCGCCGCCCTTGAGCCAGATGATTTTGTCTTTGGGGCAAAGGTGCTTCTCGAGGATCGTGTGGTAGTTGCTCTCGTTGAGCAGCATGACGTGCTGTGTGCACTTCATGCTCACGCGATACAGTGCCCTGGCGATGAGTGAACTGAAGTCGTTGTGCGAGAATGCGTAACCCAGTCCAGCCATCATGCACGAGTTGGGGATACCCTGTAGTTTGCCCGCTATGGCTCCATAGATGTTGGGCTTGATGGTGTAGTTGAAGATGTAATCGGGCTTCTCCTTCTTGAAAATCCGGTACAACTGCCTGAAGTAGCTCAGGTTGTCAAGGATGCCGGTTGATGCACGATTTGCATCGATGCGGATCACTTTGGCCTCGGAGGGCATCTTCTTCAAGTCATCCACGAGCCTCACGGGGCACACGAGTACGACCTGGTGCCCGTTTTCCAGGAAGTGCTTGATGATGTCAATCCTGAAAACCGTGAGACCGAATGTGTTGTTATTGTTAAACAGTATTTTCATTGTCAATGGCGGAGAAAGGTGTCATTGAGAAGGTTCAGTGGAAATATTTTTCTTAGGCTTGCGGTGGAAACGGTCATACAACCATGTGGGCATGGCCCACTTGAGCATGGGGACGATTACACTCTCGGGGTAGTGCCACCACGACAGATTGAACGTGCGGCAGATGAGCCACCGCATGTAGATCTCGTTGCGGCGGGCCTTGAAGTTGCGCCGACGGGTCGCATTGCGGTCGTCGCGCATCATGTAGAGCGGCTCATCAAGGCAATAGCCCTTGTAGCCCTGCTGATAGAGCTTGAGCCACAGGTGCTGGTCTTCGAGGCGGAGCAGGTAGTCGGACACGGTGTAACCGCCCACTGCCCGATAGGCCGTGAGTCGCATCATCACCGGAGCGTGGCAGAATGTGCGCCCGTGCAGGAAATCTATTCCCGTCGGGTTGTTGTGGGGGTTACCACGCTTGAACTCACCCTGCTCGTCGAAGTATATCATCGGGCAACTCACAAAGGCATACTCGGGGTGCTCGTCCAGGAAACGTATCTCCTTCTCGAATCGGTCGGGCACCGAGATGTCATCGCCATCCATGCGGGCGACATACTCGGTGTCAGCAAGCTCGAGGCAACGGTTCAGTGTGTAGTTGAGCCCCATGTTCCTCTCGTTCCTGATCAGGATGATGTTGTCATGGCGTGAAGCGTAGTCGGCAGCCACTTGATAGGTATTGTCTTGGGAGCCGTCTTCACACAGGATGATTTTGAAGTCCTGATAGGTTTGGGCATATAGTGAATCCAGCGCTTCGACTAGGGTAGGAGCGCAGTTATATATACCGATGATTACCGAGATGCGTGCCATGTTGTGATTACAATGACAAAAGTAACAAAAAAACAGATATCAATGGTAACTTATGTCTAAAAAATGCTTGAAACGCTGTGATAATGACAAAAAAACAGCACTGGACTGTGGTTGCGTCCAGTGCTCTAGATTGTCAAGTGTGTAACGCTTATTTCTTGAAGAAGCGGTTGTACAGGCCGGTGAAGCCTTGTCCGTGACGGGCCTCGTCGCGGGCCATCTCGTGAACGGTGTCGTGGATGGCGTCGAGGTTCTGGGCCTTGGCGAGCTTGGCAATGCGGAACTTGTCCTCACAGGCACCTGCCTCAGCAGCCATGCGCTTCTCGAGATTGGTCTTGGTGTCCCAAACGACCTCACCCAGCAACTCGGCGAACTTGGCGGCATGCTCAGCCTCCTCAAAGGCGTAGCGCTTGAAGGCCTCAGCAACCTCGGGATATCCCTCGCGGTCGGCCTGGCGTGACATTGCCAGGTACATGCCCACCTCAGAGCATTCGCCCTCGAAGTGTGCTTTGAGTCCTGCGAGAATCTCGGGGTCAACGCCCTTGGCAACACCCAGGGTGTGCTCGGCGGCATAGGTTACTTCCTCGTCCTCCTTGAGTTCTTTGAACTTCTCGGCGGGTTGTTTACACTGCGGACATTTCTCGGGGGGTGTGTCACCTTCGTGCACGTAACCGCACACGGTGCAGATCCATTTTTTAGCCATAATTTAAAATTGTGTGATTGTTGTAGTTATTAATTGTTGTTGTAAAGTTAAACAGATGATAGTTGATTAAACGGGGATTGGGAGTCGTTTACTCAGTTACTTCCTCAAAGTCCTCGGGGCCAACGCCGCACAGGGGGCACTCTTCGGGCGGTGTGTCACCCTCATGGATGTAACCACACACATTGCATTTCCATTTCTTCATTGTCGTGAATTGTTTTAGCTGGTTAATAAAAATGATTTTTACTGGTTACAAAGTTACACTATACCATCCCTATATTCCAAATTTTTTATTGTTTTTTATGAAAAAATCCCTGCAATGCCAGTGGGGCATGCAGGGATTGATGTCGTGCAAGGAGACGGGTGGATTAGCCGTTGTGCTTCTTCATGACCTTGATGAGGTCAAGCATCTTGTGGCTGTAGCCAATCTCGTTGTCGTACCACGAAACGACCTTGACGAACTTGTCGGTGAGGTAAACACCGGCATCGGCGTCAAAGATTGAGGTCAACGGGCAACCCAGGAAGTCGCTAGAAACGACCTTGTCCTCGGTGTAGCCCAGGATACCCTTGAGCTCGCCCTCGCTCGCCTTCTTCATGGCAGCGCAGATGTCCTCCTTGGTGGCGGGGTTCTTGAGGTTGACGGTGAGGTCAACAACCGAAACGTCGAGGGTGGGAACGCGCATCGAGATACCGGTGAGCTTGCCGTCGAGTTCGGGGATGACTTTACCTACAGCCTTGGCTGCGCCAGTCGAGCTGGGGATGATGTTGCCACAAGCGGCACGTCCGCCGCGCCAGTCCTTAGCGCTGGGGCCGTCAACGGTGCGCTGGGTAGCGGTTACCGAGTGAACGGTGGTCATCAGACCGCTCTCAATACCGAAGCTGTCGTTGAGGACCTTAGCGATGGGAGCCAAGCAGTTGGTGGTGCAGCTGGCGTTGCTGACGATGGTCTGGCCAGCATACTTGTCGGTGTTCACACCGCAAACGAACATGTCAGCCTGGCGACCGTCATCACCCTTCTTGCTGGGAGCCGACAGAACCACGTACTTGGCACCAGCCTTGAGGTGCTGCTCTGCGCGGTCCATGGTCAGGTAGAAACCGGTTGATTCAACGATATACTCGGCACCAATCTCACCCCAAGGAATGTTCTGGGCTTCCTTCTCGGCGTAGATGTGGATGTGCTGGCCGTTAACGATGAGTTCCTTCTTGTCCAGGTCATAGTCCACGGTGCCATCAAAGCGGCCGTGCATGGTGTCATACTTGAGCATATAGGCCATGTAGTCAACGTCGAGCAGGTCATTGATACCTACTACCTCGATGTCGTTCACATTCTCAGGCTCAAAGGCCGAACGGAATACAAAACGGCCAATACGTCCGAATCCGTTAATACCGATTTTAATTTTCTCCATTTTTTAATGATTTTTTAATAAATAAAGCGGTTATATAACTATTATTATTACCTTTGCATTGGCGTTAGCCTCGCGGGGCAGTCGCTTGCGACTGCAAAATTAACAAAAATATTGGAATGAGATTGTGTTTTGCAATCAAAATGCTATTTTTGCACCGTAATTAAGAATGTTTAATAATTTGGTAAATATAATATTAATTTTTAAAAACTGAAAAATTATGGGTTTTTTCAAAGAGTTTAAGGAGTTTGCCATGAGGGGCAATGTGATGGACATGGCTGTCGGTGTAATCATCGGTGGTGCGTTCGGCAAGATTGTGAGCTCGCTGGTTGATGACGTGCTGATGCCCTTTATCGGTGTGCTCACTGGCGGTGTTGATCTTTCCGGTTTGGAATATCATTTGCCAGCCGCTTCTAAGATTGTTGAAGGTGCAGCTGAGGCTGTTGGTGCCGAAGGCGCCGTTGATGCAGCCACTAGCGCTGTTGGTGCCGCAGCTGCCAGCGCAGGTATAGCTGGTGAGGCTACTGGCGCAGTGATTAAGTACGGTCTGTTCCTTCAGAATGTACTTGACTTCCTGATCATCGCATTCTGCATTTTCTTGATGATTAAGGCCATGAACAAGCTCATGCCCAAGAAGGAAGAGCCCGAGGCTCCCGCTGGTCCTACCCAGGAAGAGCTGCTCGGTGAAATCCGTGACCTGCTCAAGGAAAAGAAGTAATCCCGTACAGCTAGTGTCTGGTAGAATTATCGCACCCGTGAACCATCGTTCACGGGTGCGTTTTGATTGCATTGCACTGAAAATAAAAAAAGCTACACCATGGGGTATAGCTTTGATAAGTTAGGGTATTGATGTTAGTCGTTGATTTTTAGTAGACCAGTACGGAACGCTTTACCAATCAATTCAGCTACGTTGCGTGAGTTGGTCTTGCGCAACAACTGCTTGCGGTGGTACTCTACGGTATTGGAGGAGATAAATATTTTCTCTCCGATTTCCTTGCTGTTATACCCTGTTGACAGCAATTCAAGTACTTCCCTCTCTCGGGAAGTCAGTTCAATTTTGGGGGCGCTCATAATATCACGTTTTTTGATAAGTTGCTAGTTATAACGTATTTGCAAAAATAAATAGTAAAATGCATCAAACCAAACAAATTTGCAATAATTTAGGCAAAATGATATCAAAACTATTTATTTCAGTAGAAAAAACTGATTAAATGCAACCAATTGTTAGTTTTCTGGCCTCTCTTTTGCTTCACAAAAACTAATGTGTGGGTGGTGCCGATGACCACTGCTTTGCACTCGATATTGTGGAGAGAAATCGAGTTTGAATTCTTGCAATTTTAATTCAAACTATAGTTATTTTAATGATTTTTATATTAAATAGTAGAAATTTTCGGCAAGAACATTTGTTATTGTGAGAAATTGCTTATATTTGCGGGCAGAATTTAAAACTTTTCTTGATATAAAGTAAATTTTCTCATACTCTAAAAGATTTGCGGCTGTGGTCTTGTGAAAAACCACAGCCGCGATTTTCTTTTTCGTTCCTTTCTCGTTGATAGCTAGAATGGTATGATTGCAGTGTGGTCGTTGATGACGGCCTCATGTGACGTGCCGATGTCGTTCAGATCCTCGAGAATGCTGCGCAGCACCAGTCGCGCTGTGCCATAGATGCGCAGTCGCAGTGCTGCCTTGGCAAATGGCTTGAGGATGCCTGTAATCGTCTCGTTAACAACATGGTCCACACCCTCAATGAGTTGCTCGATGAGTCGTCGGTTGTCGCTACCACCCTCGTTACCCTCGGCAAAAGCGATATAGGCCCTGGTGACAGGCGCCTGCAAGTGCTTGAGCAATAGATGTGCAATGTCGTCGGGCGTGTCGGGCAAGTGGATGTAACGCGTCACAAGGGGGTGTTCAATCCGGTAGTTGTCGATAGCCTGACTGATTTCGGGCCAGTAACGGTTGAGCACACCCTGTGTCATAGTGGGAATACTGTGAGTGAAGGCGTCACGAGCACGTTCACTGAACGATGGGTCTGAAGGTAATGTGTGCAAGGTGACCGTGTGCAATTGCAACTTGCGACTGCTGGTGTTGCACGAGGCGATTCTCCACTGGCAGGGATAGCCCACAGCGGCTGCAGTGGCTACCTCGACCATATCGCCCTGCCGTGTACTTGTCTGGCTGATGTCGCTAATGTGCAGGTGCCCCGTGAAGATGAGGTGGACATCTGCCTCGATAAGGCGTTGGCACAGTTGCTTGGCGCCATCTACCATATAGGGCGCCGCCAGCGTGTCCTCCATGTGGAAGTGGGGCACCATGTGGTGGTGCATCATGGCGATGACACGGCGACCGTCCGCCGAGGCCTGTCGGGCTTGTTCAACAATCCATTGCTGGGTGCTTGGCTCAAGGCTTCCGCTAGCCTTGGTATGGTCGCGTGCATCCCCTCGCGAGACAAAGGTGTTGAGCCTGTCCATGCAGGCATCAATGGCGAGGATCGTTAGCTTGTCGGTCACGTTTCGGCAGTAGCTCAGTGTGTCGGTGTCGCGCCTTGACAACTCGTCATAGCCCATGTTGCGGTAGATGTCGGCAAACTCATTGCGGCTAATGGTGTCGGTGGGCGTGACATTATCGCCGTCATACACCTTGGCGTCGGGGTTGTTGATATCATGGTTGCCAGGCACTACAAGTACTTCTATGCCCGCGTCCACAAGTCGTTGCAGCCTGTCAGCCACCAGTTTGTGACTCTTGCGCTCGCCATCCTTGGTCAGGTCACCTGTCACCAGCACGAGATCGGGCTTCAAGTCTAGAATCCCGCTCACGAGGGTGTCAAGTATTTCAAGACTCTCACGCAGCATCTTGCGGTCACGTGACAGATACTCGTCGATCGCACTGCCCTCGTTGACAAGCAACTCGGGAGCCATCACATGCAGGTCGCTGATGATGGCCATCTTGATGATGGAATTCTCGTTCTTCATATCGAATAATGCATCTATTTCAATCCAGTTCCATCCAATCGATATCAGGCAGCCATGCGCCGTCATTCCACAGGCGGACGACATTGTCGCCCTTGTTCAGGTTGATGTCCACCTTAACAGCCATGGGAGTGTCCCAATCCTTGCCCTCGATCGGGTAGGTGCCTACCTGCTGGCCGTTAACCTCAACTTTAATCTCACGCCAATTGCCAGCAAAGAAGTGTATCGTCATTGTCCTGGGGCCTGCCTTGTCGGCATACACGTGTTGCCATTGCAGGTCGTTGCCAGGACGGTAACCCAGGTAGCAGGTGATGTAGCCGCCCGAAGCCTTAGGGCTTGGGATGTAGGCGCCAGTGTACACATCATTGTAAAAATGCAGTTCCTGGTAATGGTTGAGGAATGCGGTCTCGGCTTCATAGACCTTGCGCTCAAGACGTTTTTCGGCTTTGGCACGGAGAATCTTCACGCCATGGGCTGGCACTTGGAGTGACAACGACTGATGAGCATTACCTGCACTGCTTTGTGCTATGCAGTCATATAATTCCACCTTGCCTCCCAGATCGATGGTGCTGAAAGACAAATTTACGGTCTGTTCCTTGTCGCTCGGATTATAGACGGCAAAGGCGCGTTCCTTGCCATGGAGTTGTTTGATGTCCTTGACGAGGATGAAGCATTCGCCCTGCTTGGCGGCAACGTAGGCCTGCAGGTGTAACGGGTCCTGATTGAGGGCGATGAGGTCGCGGTTAGTGAGCAGGCTGAGTGCCTGTGGCTTGATGTTGGCCATATCACACCCGATGAGCAATGGCGAGGACATGATGCACCACATCCCAAAGTGGGTCTCGTCCTCGATGGGCGTCATGGAGCGGCCCACTTCGAGCATATCCATGTCGTTGTAGTGCCCGTCATGGCAGTAGGCGCTCAAGTAGAGGTTCTCTTCAAGGATTTCCTTCACCGATTGCCAGGCGTCATAGATGTCGCCTGTCGTTCGCCACGAGTCGGCAACATCGGCGACCCATGTGCCGGGATAGGCCCAACGGCAGATGTTGAACACAACATCCTGCTTGCCGCAATTCCTGATGGCATTGGAAATGCGTGTGTACTGCTCGCGCTCGTCAAGGTCGAGGTGACGACCGCCACAGTAATCCACCTTGATGAAGTCAAAGTCCCAGTCACGGAAGTAGAGTTGACAGTCTTGCTCTTCATGTCCTGCCAGACCCACACCAAGGCCCCATGGCAGGCGGTTGCCCGAGCCGCAGGTATTGTCACCCGCATCGCTGTAGATGCCAGCTTTCAGGCCCAGGGAATGAATGTAGTCCACCAGGTTGCGCATCCCGTTGGGAAACCGCTGCATGTTGAGCCTCAGGTTACCGTCCTCACCGCGTCCCTGCCAGTATCCGTCGTCGATGTTGATATAGCGGTAGCCGGCATCCTGCAGTCCGCTATTGTGCATGGCATCGGCTTGCTGGCGGATGAGTTGCTCGTTGATGTCAAGAGCGAACGTGTTCCAAGAGCTCCAACCCATTGTTGGCGTGCGCTGCTGAGCAATTGCAGTCAGAGAAACTGCAAGCAGTGCGACGAGCGTGAGTTTTTTTATTATAGTCTTCATCATTGCTATATTTTGAAAGTTACTTGAGGGTACAAATATACGTCAGATAATTGAGGTATCCTAAAGATTGGAGTGCTAAATCAAAAGTAATTTCTTGAGATTTAGCACTCCAATCGGGATTACAGTTCGAGGGTGACACGCAGGTCATCGGTGTGGGACTCGTCACGTGTGCGGGCCGCGTTATGGTCCTCAAGGATGCTGCGCAACAGCGGCTCGAGTTTGGGATAAACATCGCCTAAAAAGAATTCCCACAAAGCGTCGGCTTGGTCGGGCGCGACTTCCTCAATCATAGCCCGTATGCCTTGTTTACCCTGGTTGATGATGCTTTCAGTGTCTTTCTCCTGCTCATTGCCTTCAACAACGGCCAGCATCGTCCTGGAGAACACCTCGTTCAAGTGGCGCAACACCAGTTGTGATGCCTGTTGAGAAGTTTCGGGCAGGCTTGTCTTGCCGCCGCCCAGTTCGAGCATCTTTTTGAGTTGGCTCATGTGGCCACCCACTTTGTCCCACACTTTATTGGTGAGCATGGCTGCTACGCCAGGCGTGGAGTTGATAATGCGTTGACGTCCCAGCTGGCGCAGATCAGGGCAGTTCCGGGTCGCCGTGAGCCAACGGGTGTCGATGTCCATTGAGCGGTGTTTGCTGTCGAGCGTCACCACACGCATTGCAAACGGATAGCAGATGGCCGATCCGGTTGAGACCTCGGTAATGCTGCTTGAGTGTTCCTTATTATACAATGTGCTCGCATCGGTCACATGCAGATGCCCGGTGAAGACGACATGGATGCCTGCTTGCATCAGTTGGCGCGCGATGCTGTCGTGTTCACTGATGATATAGTTGGCCAGCAAGACGTCCTCCTGGTCGAAATGCGGCACCAGGTGGTGATGCATCATGGCGATGACGCGCTTGCCCTTGCTGCGTGCTTGGTTGGCCCGCTCGATGACCCATTGCAACGTTTCGGGCTTGATGCGGCCGCCGTTGTAATAGGTATCGGTGCTGTCGCCACGGATGGTGAGCGTGTTTTTCTCGTCCATGTTGCTGTCGATGCCGATGATGACCACGCCCTTGATGGGTTCGCAGCAGTAACTCAGCGATGCGGGATCACGCTGTGAGCCCTTGCCGTAACCGTAATTGCTGTATATCTGGGCAAATTCCTCGCGCGTGACTGGAGCCGTCGCTGCGGTCTTGTCCCCGTCGAAGCGTCGGGCTGACGGGTTGTTGCAGTCATGATTACCCGGAATGACTAGCGGGCGAATGCCGTGCGCTGCCATCCGGTCCAGGTATTGTGCCATGCGCTCATGGCTCATGCGCTCGCCGTTAAAGGTGAGGTCGCCTGTGAGCAGTACCAGCGATGGCTTGAGGTCGATGATGCTGTCGGTGATGGCACTCATGATGTCATCGCTCATGGCCACCATCTTGGTGTCGCTGGCATCAATACGGTTAATCGCATTGCCTGGAGTGATCAGTTCGGGGCTCAACAAGTGAGTGTCGCTGATGACGACAATGCGGTCGAGAGTGGATCTCGATGCGGCTTCTATTGAGAGCAGTGTGGTCAATATCATCAATAATAGGTGTCTCGTTGTCATTGTTTTGGGGTTTTATGCATTTATTGTGCCAATTTATCCACGGTGAAGCCGGCTGACTGTAAATGCCGCCAAAAACCGGGATAAGACTTGGAAACGACCTCGGCATCCTGAATGACCAGTCCAGGGAAGCGCACCGCTGCCGGAGCAAATGCCATCGCGATGCGGTGATCACCATGGCTGTCGATAACGGGTGTGGTGGTGACGGGGACTTTCTCTCCATACCAGGAGATGGCGTCGTTGCCCTCTATCTTGAGGACATAGCCCAGTTTCAGCAGTTCTTCACGCAGGGCTTCGATGCGGTCGCTCTCCTTGTGGCGGAGTGTGCGCACACCCGTCATGCGGAAGGACCGCTCCAGCAGGCACAGCAGCACAGTCCACGACATGACAAGGTCAGGCGTGGAAGTCATGTCGGTAAAGGCCGAGCAGCAGCATCCGATGAAATGGCTGGTGTCAAGCGTGGCGCCCGATGCATCAAATCGAGTACCTATGCCCAATTGCCTGCCCAATTCCATCAGGTGGGCATCTCCCTGGATACTGTCAGCGGTCAGGCCTTGGAGTGTGAGAGATGATTGGGGCAGCAGGGCCGCGATAGCATACCATGGCGCAGCCGCGCTCCAGTCGCCTTCGACAAGATAGTCAGTGCCTTGATAGCCGCTTCCGACAATGATGCGGTTGCCGGTGATATCCACATCAGCGCCCATGTCACGCATCACAGCGGCGGTCATGTGGATGTAGGGTAGGGAAACGATGTCTCCCATGAGACTGATGCTGCCGCCGTCAAGAACGGGCAATATCATCATGACAGCCGAGATAAATTGCGAGCTCACACCGCCAGGCATAGTGATGTCGCCGCCATGCATGCTCGTTCCCGCGATGCGTAATGGGGGATATCCCTCAGTGCCGGCGTATTCGATGTGTGCGCCCAGCGACCGCAAGGCATCGACGAGTGGGCCGATGGGCCGGTGGCGCATCCGTTCGTTGCCGTCGAGTGTGACGGTGGTACCCTGGCGGGTGGAGTAATAGGCCGTCAGGAACCGCATGGCCGTTCCCGCAGCCACCACGTTGATGTTTCCGCCGCCCTCTCGTGCCAGGGCCTCAACCATGGCGGCGCTGTCGTCGCACAAGGCAGGACGCAGCACCTGCCATTGGTCGCCGCACAAGGCAGCGATGAGCAGTGCGCGGTTGGTGATGCTCTTTGACGTGGGCAGGGCAATCGAGGCACTGGCCCTAGCGGGTGCGGTGAGTTGCAGGTTCATAGCGAAATCATTTTTCACTCGCAAATTTATGTAGAAATTCCCATTATAAATGCCAATGAGGGCAAAAATCCCGATAAATTTCACTTTTTGCGGCCAGGGACTCATCAATCGCGAAAATCTGTGTAATTTTGTAGGCAGTGAAATCAAGTAAATCTGTGATAGAGACATGTTAACAAGGACTATTGGTGCAGCCGTCCAGGGTATCGATGCCATCAAGGTGGAAATCGAGGTGACGGTCGATTGGGGTTCGGGGTTCATGGTTATCGGCTTGCCCGACACGGCAGTCAAGGAGAGTGCCGAGCGTGTGCGCTGCGCCATGCAGCAGGCGGGCTATCATTTCCCCGGCAAGAGGGTGATGATCAACATGTCGCCAGCTGATATCAAGAAGGAAGGCTCGGCCTATGACTTGCCGTTGGCGGTGGGAATCCTCGCCAGTGACGAGGTCATCAATGCCGAGCGCCTTGACCGCTATATGCTGATGGGCGAACTGTCGCTCGACGGCAGTCTGCGCCCCATCAAGGGCGCCTTGCCCATGGCCATCCTTGCCCGTCAGTTGAAACTTGACGGCTTCATCCTGCCGCGTGACAATGCGCTCGAGGCAGCAGTGGTCAACAACCTTGACATTCTGGCTGTCGATAATCTGTCTCAAGTCGTTGATTTCCTGAATGGTGACATCCAGTTGGAACCCACGGTGGTCGATACCCGTGCCGAGTTTGCCAAGGCGCAGGGCGTCTTCCCGTTCGATTTTGCAGAGGTCAGGGGGCAAGAGAACGTTAAGCGCGCCTTTGAGGTGGCGTGTGCCGGTGGGCATAACATCCTGCTGGTGGGCAGTCCAGGCTCTGGCAAATCGATGATGGCCAAGCGGTTGCCGTCCATCATGCCTCCGTTGACCCTGAGTGAGGCGCTCGAGACGACCAAGATTCACAGTGTGGCGGGAAAATTGCCGCGAGGCACGACGCTGATGACGATGCGCCCCTTCCGCAGTCCGCACCACACGATTTCGCCTGTTGCCCTGGTGGGTGGTGGCAGTTACCCTATGCCTGGGGAAATCTCACTGGCTCACAATGGGTTACTCTTTCTTGATGAATTTGCAGAATATCCGAAAAGCGTGCTGGAAGTACTCCGTCAGCCGTTGGAAGACAGGATAATAAGTATTAGCAGGGCGAAATATTCGACCGAGTATCCCGCCTCGTTCATGCTCGTGGCATCGATGAATCCGTGCCCGTGCGGGTACTATGGTCACCCCAAGAAGAAATGCGTCTGCAACGAATATCAGCGCGCGCATTATATGAGCAAGATTTCGGGCCCGCTGCTCGACCGCATCGACCTGCAGATCGAGGTCCAGCCCGTCGATTTCGACCAGATGTCATCCAAGGCCCCAGGCGAACCCTCTGCCGCCATCCGCCAGCGCGTCATCGCCGCCAGGATGATCCAGGAACGCCGCTTCAAGGACGAACCTGGCATCTACTGCAACGCCCAGATGACCCCGTCCCTGCTGCACAAATACGCCGAGCCCAACGCTGCCGGCCTAGAGAAACTTCGCGATGCCATGGAACGCATGAACATGAGTGCCCGCGCCTATGACCGCATCCTCAAAGTCGCCCGCACCATCGCCGACCTCGAAGGCACCGCCGATGTCCTCGACCACCACATCATGGAAGCCATCGCCTACCGCAACCTCGACCGCCCCACCTACCTCGGCAGTGCATGATGATAAAGCAAGGTATTCTTGTTAATTTTGGCTTGTTAATTCTATTTTCCTTGTTAATCCAGCACAAGTGAGAACTCATAGTCCTCCCTTTATTAAAGGGAGGACTTGCTAATTTCACTTGTTTTCCTTGTTAATTTCTCTTGTTAATACCCAACACCCATCTACAAATACAATGGCTCCCTTTTTCTTGATAGAAGATAATAGATTTGTTATCTTGTCAAACTTCTGACGCTTAGAAAGGTTTTCAGGTAGTTTGTTTTCTAATAAAGTCGTTATCTCTTGACGCGTTGCTTTTCTAAATTTTGTAATGTATTCAATAATGAGTTTTTTGAAATAGTCATCATCAAAGCTTTTATTCTTTATGTAGGATGTTTTCAGTCCTACATGCTTTGATTTTTTAACAACAGAAAAAGACAAATATACATTAGGCTTTCTACCTTCAACATACTTTTTCTTTCTTAGATATGCGAGAGATTCATCAGAAATCTGCTCATGCTTTTGTACTTTATCTAATAGAATGATATCAGCCAAAGATAGATTTGGGTTATTTACCAAAATTTTAGCAAAATTTTCATCTAACACTTTGCCTTCAATTTCGCAAACTACAGTCTGTCCACCAAGACTATACTTAGGCATTGGGAAGAAACGTTTCTTTTGTTGCATATAAAGCTTACGGATTCCACCGCCTTCTGTTTCTACCATTTTCACATTGCGCATTGCTTCTACCAAGAATTTGTTACGATATCTTGATTCAGGAAAGTCATTCTCAACCACATATTCTACTGATGGCGGTAGAAATGTTCCATAATTTTTAAAACGCAAACATTCATCCTCATATTCAACAATTTCTATTCTTGCTGACAGGTCATAGTCTTGATGAGCAATGGCATTGCATAGTGGCTCTCTAATGGTAAAGACATCATAACGCAGCAAAGTTTCTGGAAACAAATTACCTTCGATTGTGTATGTGTAAGTAGCATTCTTGATCTTGTTAGCAACTTCATCGACTGCAAGAATCATTGGAATGGAGAAAATGCTGAACTCATCGTTATCATCGGAGCCATGTTTTTTGCGCATCCATCTGATTTTACATACTGCAGGGGAAAGGAAATGCTCACTCTCTTCCCTGCCCAATAAAATAATAGTGGAATTAGTAATCTGGCCTTTTATCGTTAGTCGTGCTTTGTTCAAAAACGTCACATCATCCCATGCTTTGATTTCTGCTTCTCGTTCTGGGTAAAGCTCTGTGTATTTCTCGCGAGCCTTGACAATAGCACGCGGTTCGAGGTCATCTATACTAGCGTTGGGGATAATCTGTGCAGACCAATCTAAGACGACGTCATCTTGCTCGTCTAGTATGGCATTCCTGCGGGAATCTGTCATCTCTATTAACGAATCATCAAAACGTTGCCAAGCCTTATTATGAGCATATACGGGTTGTCTTTTCATGTGACGAGGCACATGAAAAACCCACACAGTCTTATTAGTATCTGATGTGATGAATTCTTTTATGAGTAAACCTTCTGAAGGCAGATTGGTGCATTGACTAATCAGTTTGAGACGTGCCGTCGGAACATCATAGTATGTGTCAGTTCCAACAATCTTCAATGTCTTATCCTCAACACCAATAACTAAATGCCCTCCTTCCATGTTGGCCAATGCAGACACGTATGAAATGACATCATCTCTTTCATGACCTGAGAAATTGTTCTTTAAATTCTTGAACTCTTTCCATTCGCAGCCCTCATCTTCCTTTGGGTATTGCTCAATAAGATACTGTTGTAACTCTTGTTCTGTCATATCTTGTACGTTTGTTAATCAACTATTACATATTATGCTTTGTGTCAGACAAATAGAAAGCGATGCAATGTAAAAGTAACAAAAACATTTGTTAATCCTTTATCGTATTGGTTTTATGGATATCACTCTGAGCACCATTACTAATAAGTGGTAAATTGGATAAATACTGTGCCATTAGATTCTGAGTTTTAATATTTTGATATGCTTCAAAGCTCCACATTAAATATGAATCCCACAATCCTAAATCAATATCTTTTATTAGTGAATCAATTTTTTCTTTAATAGGCTGGCCATTTTTATCAAAATACATCTGATCTCTTACCTGATCCCTTAATACCTGAATAGCTTTAAACTCACCAAGACTAAAAATAGTGCCTAAGTCAATAGATTCCACCAGTTGATTGGTTACGACATCAACTTTACTTTTTGCTAATACTTCAGCAACATATTTCTTACCTGCATTTCTCATTGCAAGTAAAGTAAAGTTTGTTGCAAAATATGTATCTGGATCTATATAAAACAAGTTATCGCAATAACCTTTACTTATTTGAAGAATCATTCCATTAAGATCACTTTCGTCAATGGTGGTATCAGTAAAATATATTTTCTTTATACTAAATGTTTCATTTGAAGGAACTCCAAAAGGAATGCCCAATTTATGTAGTGCTACAATTATAGTGCGTTTTTCGGCAATAGATAAAGATTTATTAAACTCACCTTCAGCTTCTCGATAAGACTTTTTTGAGTAGGATTTAATTATATTTAAAGCCTTGATAGCTATACTGCGAATTTTTTCTTTTTCCTCAAGTTCTTCATTCTTTCGATATTTACTACCAAAAAAGGCACCAACCCATCCACCCAACACAGCTGTTAGGATAGGAACTAAGATGAAAGCACCTATGTTCAATGCAGTTAATTCCATATCTAATTATTATGTAATATTACGGTTAATGTTGAAGTAATTTTGTTTAATGTTTCCTCATCATCTCCTAATTTGACGGTTTCGTTTGGATGGGTGATATTATTGACCGTGATAATCACAGAATAGTCATGATTAACCGAGCTCGAGCTGCAAGAATTATAGATATCTCTCTTAGCTGTAGCACCACCTATCACGGCTCCAGCACCGCCGAACAAAACACCTCCAACAGCAGCGCGCCCTATCATGCTTCCGGTATTTGTTTTTGCCGTTGAGGTCGATCCAGTGTGTATTGTTACTGAATTGTCTTGCACTGAGAATTCCAATATGTCATCAAAATTATACTCATTTGAATTAATAAATATTTTATTTGTTTTATCATTTATGACTACACCATATCCAAGTTCTATAAAGCCTACACCAAATGCTTCTTCTCTTAGCTTTTTCTTTTGTTCTTTCTCTTGTATTTTAGCTTGTTTCTCTTGTTCTATCGTTTCTCTGAATCGTTGCCATTTCTCTTCTGATACATCTTCTTGGGTCTGTCCTGTGTTTTTATACAATTGTTGGTTTTCAATAATTTGTGGATTCCTTATTTTGTAAGCACACCACAAGCATAATCCAAATAGTATTAAAGACATGAAGGTGACAATTATTCCACCTTCATAATAGCACCTTGGAATTATATGAAATTGGCAAAAGAAAGGAAATAGATTCAATATGCCGACAATGACTGCTATTATTTGCAGTTTTCGTGTTAATTTTTTCTCTGTTTTCGCATACTCATCTAATTCGTTAATATTAATCGTTTTATAGGTAAAAGACGTATCGTGTAATGTATCATCACCATTGAATACCATGATAGCAATAAATTGTATCAATCCAACAATGATTAAACATACTGACATCCACCAGTTATATTTTAAATATAGAAATAAGCCTAAAAAAGGTGCTAGGAAAAGAGGTATGAGGAACCATAGCCTCTTTCGGTTTATTAATTTGACCGTTGTTAATTTTGGTTCTTCCATAACTTGATGTGTTTTTTTGTTTGATGGCAAAATTACTAAAAATAAATCAAATCTCTTTGTTTTCAATAACAAATGCAATGAAAAAGCTCTTTCTATTATAAGAAATAGTTTATCTTTAGGGTTGTGAATGGCTTTATGGTCCATATTTTGGTCGTTTTTGGGGTTTTATGGTTGACTATGAGGCTGCTGCAATGGGGCGAGCTGTTCTGGTGAGAGTGAGGGGCACTTTGATGTGACCCCGTCGGGGCTAGATTAAAGTTTAAGTTATGGAGATATTACATCAATACTATTACCGCCGGGGGTTGGCGGCGACAAAGGCAGTGATCTTTACCATCCTGTCGGTGCTGTTTGTCGCTTTCGCA
>ONIL01000056.1 GCA_900317835.1 uncultured Prevotellaceae bacterium
AGCCGTCGGGCGACAACACCTACGGCTACGGTTACGGCAAGGTCAAGGACGAGGAATAATCACCAGCTGAACCCTGCAGGGATGGACAGAGCGCTCATACTAGTGACCGTGGCCCTCGTGCTGTTGTTCTTCATCGCACGCAATGGCACCCGTCTGACCAAGGAACGCATGTATGAGATCATCATCGCCATCTACACCTTCTCGTGCTGCTTCAACCGGCTTTATCTGCCTGTTTTAAAGGTGACGACCGATACCGAGGGCACCTTTGGAGGCAGCTTGGCTATATGGCCGTTCTATATCGTGTCGTTTGTGCTCATCTGGATCATTGCCCGCGACAAGCAATGGCGCATCCGCCGGCCCAACTTATGGATTTTCCTGCTGTTCGCCGGCTATGCGGCCTACACGATGGTCAACCCCTATGACGTCTCACGCATGCAGACGCTCTTTTCCGTTATCTATCTGTTAGGTCTTGCCGTGTTCCTGTACTTGTTTGCCAACTGCTTTACGGTCAAGAATATGATCAATGGCATCTTCCTGGGACTGGCAGCAACCGTGGTGCTGCATTTTTTCCTGGCCATTTTGTTCCCCGTGCTGGATGTGGAAGCAGCCATCAAGATCTTTAACGAGGAAGCGATGACACGATCAGATGACCGCGTGGGTGCCGTGGGCACCATGTCACACCCCAACGGACTGGGCACCTATGCGTCCTACTACTTCACCTTCTTTGCAGGGTGCTTTATCACGGCCTTTAAACGTCGCGCTAGCGCAGTGTTCCTGTTTCTCTCCTTCCTGGTGATAGTGCTCAGCACAAGTCGCAGCGCGCTGGCAGCGGCCGTGTTTGCCACATTGATGATTGTGCTGTTCTACATCTTCCGTCGCCACAAGCTTCTCAGCCTCCAGAGCATTCTCAAAGGCATTGTGCCGCTGGGCATCATTATAGCCTTGTTGCTCACGGGCCCCTTGAATTTCCTTTTCAGCGACGTGGACAACCTCGACGAGATGACCACCTCGCGCCTGATGCACTATTATTGCGGCTACGAGATTTTTGAGGACCATCCGTTAGTGGGAGTGGGGCTGAACGACCACTTGAATTATCTTGTCGAGAACGGCTCGGCAATGATGTTTGAACAGATATTTGACGCCGCTGACATTTTCCAGCCCGAGGAATTCATGTTTTCCAATCCCATCCACAATATCTGGATTATTCTGATCGACGAGCTGGGGCTGATTGGCTTCCTGCCCATCTTTTTCTTTGTCATCTGGTATATTGCCACGTTCAAGCGACGGACGCGCGCCTCCCAGAACCGCTACTACAACATCTTGAACATTTCGGGGCTGGGCGTCATCTGCTGCCTGCTCGTTCAAGGCAACAGCGACTGGAACCCGCTCACGCCCAGCGCATTGAACCTGTCGCTCATGTTCATCGCCTTCTCGCTCAACCGCCACTATGCAGCCGAGGAGCACCCCGAGTTTGAGTCGGTTGAAGCCTCACGGCGACGCATGCTCATCGAGCAAGCCGAGGAGCAGGAAGAAGACCTACCCGTCACCACTCAACCCGCATGAGAGACGCCTCGCAGCACATATTGTTCCTCGCTACCGAGTATGATGCCCCGGGGATGAGGCCCTATTCAAGGCAGATCATCAACACCCTGTGGCAAGCGGGCGACCATGTGCTCATCGTCACCCGCGACGGGGCTGACAAAACGGCGTTTCCTGACGTTCCTGCCAATCATATCACCTGGATTGACTACCCCACCTCGCTAGCGGGTAAAGCGACCTTTCGTTTCTATCCCAAACAGGTGTTAAAAGCCATCGATGAGATCATTGAAACCGAGAGCATCAGCCTCATCTACTCGCTCACCGAGGAACTTATCCTGGCAGACCATATCAACCGGCTGCAAAGGCGCGTGCCGATGCTCTACACCGTCCACGACGCCACATTTCACGACTACAAGAGCCTTTCACCCGTCAGGTGGCTCAAAGACCGCCTGATCATCGCGCGCCCGCAACGACTCATGCTCAAGCGGGCCCACCAGCAGGTCACCAACAGCCATGAGCAACGCGAATATGTCATCCAGCGTTACCCTTACCACAAGATTTATTACGCCCCCTTCCCCACCCTGGTCAACGGCACCATTGCTCATGGTGGTGAGCAGGTCGAGGAATTGAAGGGCGTTTCAGGACCCTATATCCTGTTCTTCGGGCTGTTGCATCTCTACAAGGGGGTGCATCTGCTGTACCAGGCCTATTTGGATCATCCCGAGTTGCAGTCACTGCCGCTTGTGATTGCCGGCAGCAAGGACATTTACTTCAAGCGCCGCGTCATGGAGCCAGGCGTCACGTTCATCAACCGTTACATTGATGACAACGAGGTAGCCGACCTGTTCTCACGCGCCGCTGTCGTTGTTTATCCCTATACCTCGGCTACACAGAGCGGCGTTACCAGCATCGCCAGCTACTTCGGCAAGCCGATGGTGCTCAGCGATCTGCCGTTTTTCAAGCAAATCTGCCCTGAGGGCGAAGAGGGAGTGGAATTTTTCACCAGCGGCGACGTCGATGCCCTTGCCGATGCGATTGCCCGCTCGATGGGTGCGTCGGCATCCACTCTCGGCTTGTATCAACGGCTCTACTCCCCCGAGGCGTTGCGCGACGCCCTCAACGACATCATCACCAGATTTCATTAAACTGATCTACCATATTCAAGTCTAACCCACAAACAAAAGAATACAAGTCATGAAACAGTTAGCAAGATACACCAGCCTGATTATCCTCGTGGCGCTCACGGCATTGGCCTCACAGGCTCGGATCATCAACATCAACGCCAACAGTTACCGCAGTGACCTCACCATGCAGCTGCGTGAAGCCTGCGCACGCGCGACCTACAGCGACACGGTGGTCATCAACTTCGATAAGGGCACTTACACCATCGACGGCACCGTTACTTGCAAATGCCACGTCATCATCAAGGGCAGCGGGCAAGACAAGTCCACCATCATCATTGATAACGGCAAAGACCGACACGGCCACAAGGCGTTTACCGACGACACTTTCTTCAAGATTTACGGCACGCTTGCCCATCCCATCACTTGCACCATCAGCGACATCACCTTCAAGCTCAAGGATCACCGCGGCATCTGGTGGGAGGACCAAGACAAGTATGCCGTCAAGATCTACCATGCCGACAGAGTCGACATTCATGATGTGGACAGTTACATGGCCAATGCCAAGATTACCAACTTTGACCTGCATGTGTGCTCCAACGTGACCGTCACCGGTTGCGTCTTGACAAACTACAACAACTGCCAGATTGGCGGCAACCTTTGGATTCGTGGTGAAATGCACAACATCCATGTCAAGAACAACAAATTCTTCAAATATGGCAAGGATGAGGCATTGGGCATTTTTGATCGCGTGGTCGATCACTCTAAGGGATATGTGCGTGGCAAGGCCGTGCGCTCCGACATCTTTATCGAGAACAATGAGTTCTTCTATGGCTATGATGGCAAGGACAAGGATCCCAAGGCCTTTAACCATACCATCTGCACGCTTATGACCGATCACTTGAAGAGTGGCGACCGCTGCACAACGCGCAACTTCCACCTGATTGGCAACACGTTCCACATGATCGATGAGACAGCCCGCTGCCTCTACATCTGCTTTGATCCTGCCGATGTCCATGAAAATATCCATATCGAAAACAATCAGATTATCAACGAGGCATTTACCTCAAGCAGGAAGTACAACCGCCAGGATATCGAGGTCAATGACTTGAGCTCATGTGGTGACACCATCCATATTACAAACAATACCATTCGCAATAAAAAACTGGTCCTCACTCCATCGGGAAGCCAGGGCTACAGTTTCCTGCTCATGCAGGGCGGCATCGTCGACATGACGGGCAACAACATCGTCAACGACGTGGTTAAGGTGCCCTCCACGAGCAAGAACACTGGTGTGCAGGTAGTGTGGGCCGGTGCACTGGGCGGTCACGTCACGATGCGTGACAACGTGTGCAAGGGCGTAATGTGCATCGCCTATGTTGGAGCAGGTGAGGGTACCAAGCTGTTCTCAATGGATGCCCACAATAACTACTTTGAGGGCGAGACGCGCGTCTATAGCCACAAGATCAACGAGTTGCGGCTAAATTTCACCGGCAATACCTTTGTGAGCAGCAGCATGAACTTCTTCCTTCAGGAGTTTGCTCCCAAAGGCAGTGTCGTGTTCAACAACAATGACGTCACCATCACTCAGGGCCGCGGGCAGTTCATGACCCACTGGGCCAAGAACTCCACCCGCGACTTCCGCTTTGAGTGTCTAGAGGTGCAGAACAATGTTTTCCGCGGCGTGAAAAACGAGCAGGAGATGTTCAAGAACGTCACCAACGTGGGTAAGCGCAAGGTGCGCAGCAACAGGATCTACCGACAATAATGTGCCCATCGGATGAAAGAGAGAGTCATACAGTTAGACTACCTAAAAGGCATCTTCATTCTGCTCATGGTGACTTTTCACCTCGCGCTGGTCGAGGAAACCTACCCCTTGCTGCGTGAGGCCGTCTATACATTCCACATGTCGGCTTTCCTAATCATCTCGGGATACCTGGCCAATGTGGAAAAAACGCCCCGCGAGTTCGTGTACGGCCTGTTGCGCCTGCTGGTGCCCTACGTGTTGTTTGAGTCGCTGTACATCCTCATGCAATACTTCCTGGGCAGTAGCTTGGGGACCCACAATGCCATCGCGGGCTTGACGCCCTCCGACTTCGTGATGCGCGTAGCCACCATGCCCACCGGTCCCTACTGGTATATCCACACGCTCTTCCTGTGCACAGTCGTGTATTGGCTCATCTACCGCGTCCTCAAGTTGAGCGGTATCGGGGCAATGGCACTCATGGGGCTGCTGCTCTATGGTCTCTCGCTCCTCATCGAGGGGCTGGACTGGAGCAATGTGATTTACTTCATGATAGGTGTGTTCATCCTGAGGAGCAGCCGCACGTTCATGCAGGTCATTACTCCATCATGGCTGGCACTGCTGCCTCTTATCGTCCTGCTCTGGTTCCCCGAGAACTATGATCGGGGGTCGCTCGCGGGCATTGCCATCACGGTGCTCGTCGTCAGCCTGTTGCTTGCGTTGTTCCCACATTGCGCGCGAGTCGTCACTGGCATGCTGGCTTACATCGGTCGCAACTCGCTGGCCATCGTCCTTTTCTCACCCGTCTTCACCCTGGCCACCAAGCAGGTGGCCCCTTACTTCAGCTTTGATGCGTCGGGCGTGTGCTTCGCGGTGCTGGCCCTCGCCCTGATTGTGTCGTGCTGCCTGGCTGGAGCTTGGGTGTGCGACAAACTGCACCTAAGCCCATTCATATTCTTCAAGAAACGCTTTTACATTCCATTTACTTGACCTTGTAATATGATGAAAAATACAACCTTGACATTTCTCTTATTGGCGTTGTTGTCCCATTGGACGCTATCGGCCCAATCGGGTCTGCGGCCACGCGGAGATGTGAACTGTGACTGGGAGGTCAACATCGCTGACGTGAATGCTATGGTGGATGCCATCATAGCGGGAAAGCCATATCACTCGCTCTACACCTATGCCTACGACATCAACGGCGACAAGGAAATCAACATCGCTGACCTGAATGTGCTCATTGGTGCCGTCTTGGGGGACGAATTGAAGCCCATGCCCACTTACTCGGGCACGCTGCCATCAAGGGACGCGGCAATGCCACTTGGACCAATATGGACAAAAAGCCTTTCCGCCTCAAGTTGGACGTGAAACAGGCCATGCTGGGCATGCCGTCCAACCGACACTGGGTACTGCTGGCCAACGAAGGCATGTGGATGGGACTGATGAACGATGCGCTGCCCTTTGAGATAGGGCGACGCATGGGCATGGCGTGGAATCCGCGTCAAGAGCCGGTCGAGGTGGTGCTCAACGGACAGTACATCGGCCTTTACTTCTTGACCGAGAAAATCCGCGTGGACAAGGAGCGCGTCAATATTACTGAGCAAAAAGATAAAGAAACCGATTCAGACAAAATCACTGGCGGCTGGCTGCTGGAAATCGACAACTATATCGAGCCGGACAACATCACCTTTACTGAGGGCAATGGCGAGCCTTTCTGGGTCACGCCTCAGTCCCCCGAAGTGCTGAGCGACGTCCAGCGTGACTACATCACATCCTTCTTGACGCAAGCCGATTCGGCCATCTATGTGGCAAACAAGGACAGCATCGAGTGGGAACGCTACATAGATCTTGACACGCTGGCCATCTACTATCTTGTGCAGGAAGCAGTAGACAATCCTGAGGCATTCTCAGGCAGCTGCTTCATGCACAAACAGCGTGGCGACAGCACCAAGCTCATCTTCGGGCCGATGTGGGATTGCGGCAGCTCATTCACCCGCTATAGCAAGGAC
>ONIL01000032.1 GCA_900317835.1 uncultured Prevotellaceae bacterium
TGTCAATTTCCTCATTGCAAACATTTCAATGATCTCTCAGCTCCGCGGCGCACCGCCCCAAAAAGGCGTCAAAAAAATCGCTCACGCAATTTACCATATTGTGAGCCGAAAAGCGTTGCAAAATTACAACCACTTTTTATACTGACCAAACTTTTTCGGAACTTTTTTTGAAAAAATTTTTCGTTGATTTTATAATATGCTGATTTACTTGAGTTTCTGAAATAATAAAAAATCAGCCCCATTTCGTACTATTAATTTTCATAGCACTGGTAGGGCTGATTTTTTCTTTTAGGCCATGCACAAGTCAGGCGTTAATCTGGACTGTGATGCCGGCATCGCGGAACCGTCGGGCGATGCGCTCGAGTTCCTCCTTGGTCACTTTCTCCAGGTTCTCGGCAGGAGTCTTGCGATCAATGCTGTAAAGCATCACTTCCCGTGGCTTAATCTGCAGGTAGGCACTCAACAGGGCGTCCAACTCCTCATCGGTGGTGTTGTCGAAGTGTTCCCCTTCAAACTCACCTCTAACCATAATGGTTTGCACCACGCACTGGCCGCTGAATCTCTTCAGGTCGGCAATGACCCCTTCGGGCAAGCAGTTGGGAGATACAGGACGGTTGAGGACCCTGAAGGTATGGGGCATGGCGCTATCGAGCTTCAGGATATTGTTATCCACCTTGAGGAGAGCATCGACAACTTGTGGCTTACCGGCCATAGTTGAATTACTGAGCACCGATACCTTGGCCTCGGGGAAATACTCAGTTCGCAACCTGAGCACATCCTCGACCACTTTCTTGAACTCGGGATGTAGGGTAGGTTCACCGTTACCCGAGAATGTGATGACATCCAGGGTCTGGCCTTGAGCTTTCATCTCTTCGAGTTTGCGTTTGAGTTGCCTTTTGACGGTATCGCGTGAGGGCACGCCATCCTTGCCGGGGCCCTGAGCGTTAAAACCAGCCTCGCAGTAGAGGCAATCAAACGAACAGATCTTGCCGTCGTTAGGCATGAGGTTGATACCTAGAGACATTCCCAGTCGGCGGCTGTGAATCGGCCCGTATATCGTTGAATGGAACAGTACAGTTTGCATATCTTCAGTTTTTAATTTGGTGTTTACACATTATATAATATATTAAATAAGGTCCATCTGTTGCAAGATGTCGTTGACGTCGATATGGGACAGTGTGCGGCGCCGTTGCAGGGCATCGGCAAAGGTGTCCATCGCCTTGCGTACACGCGAATCAGCGAACAGGCGTGAGAGGTTCTTGAAAGCCTCGTCAAAGATAGGTTCCACCTCGTCTCGTTCCAGTTGACAGTATTCCCTTCCGTCCTCACATGCCGCATTAAACAATTGGTCACGCAATTGCGCGTCAACCCGTTCATTGTCGAGCACCATGCGCCGGCACAGGGCATTGGCGATTGCCAGCCCCACCGAGATGCGGTAGTGCCCAAGGATATATTGCCATGCCCCCCGTGGTGACAATCGCGGGTTGCCGGCAAAGTTGAACTCGGGTGTGAATAGGATGCTTCCTGGACTATCACCGTCAAGCGTGATGGCCGTGTACAGGTTATCGGCCTCAAATACAGACAGTCCCAGCGCCATTCCCGCCACACCGTAACTCTTGTCGAGTTCGTCTCGATATTTCATCATTCGTTTATCTGCCATATTACTCGTCATTTGCGGCCAAAATCAGCCGGAATTTCGCCCCATTCGCTGGTGTTCCACTTGAGCAAGGCGTTGCGCCACGTATGAGTTGCCAACCAACGCTCGGCCCGCCCGATGATGTCAAACAGGTGCGCATTGGCATCGGTGCGCGCCAACTTTGTGCGGCACTGTTTTGCTCTGATCCAAGCGAGAGCCGTCTTGCTGTCGCTGTAAATCGCCGTGTGATCATTACCCTGGTTAGTAAACAACGCAAGTGCGTGGACAATAGCAAGGAACTCGCCGATGTTATTGGTGGCATCGGCAAAAGGCCCCTGATGGAACAACTCAACACCCGTCGGAACATCCACACCACGGTACTCCATAACGCCAGGGTTGCCCGAACAGGCGCCATCGACAGCGATGCTGTCCCTGACAATATCGGGTAAAGCCTCATAGTTCACATACTCGCGCGGTGCTCGAGCGATAGCTCTGAGAATGTCCATCTCTCCAGGATCATTGCGGAAGGCCTCAACGGCCTCCTGCTGTGAATTGAAAGCCTTGTAACGCGCACCAGGGACCCCCTTGACCCGCAGTTCACATTCGGCCCATGAGTCACAGATGCCAGGTTCCGTTCCCTGCCACACCACATACCATTTGCGCTTGTCACTTGCCATGAATTATCAATCCCTCGGTTAGAACGGCAAAATTACATCAAATTTCCCACATTGGCAAATCAAGCCAAAGACCTTAAAACACGGGCTAGACGACGGGCCGTGCGTACAGTAGTCTCGGCAGTTTCGATATCGGTGGAATCAAACTGCAGTTGGGCTTGACTATAATAAGGGGTGCGTTTTTCTAGTTCTGTTTGAACCAGTGGCAATACTGCCTCATCAGGGAGATCCTTGAATTTGGGGCGCTTGCACTTCTGTTCGGGCAGCAACAGGCGGGCGGTGATTCGCTCAGGGCTGGTGGTGAGCCACACCGTGATGCCCGCATCGTTCATCAATGCCATGTTTCCACCATGGCAGGGCGTACCACCGCCACAGCCCACGATGACATCGGACATCGACGCCACTTGGCGCAGGGAACTGCTTTCCATTTGGCGAAAGCGGTTCTCACCCATTTGCTGAAAAATGTTGACTACCGACATGCCACAGGTATCCTCAATCAGTTGATCGAGGTCGATATAGGGCACATTCAACTCTTGGGCAAGCGCTTCGCCCACGGTGGTCTTGCCGCAGCCCATGTAACCGATGAGAAAAACGGGCTTCATCACAGCCAACCTGCCTCGCGGTACCAAGCGATAGCCTCACGGATACCGTTTCGCAGCGAATATTGCGGGTTGAAGTAAAAATCACGACGCGCGTCGCTCGTGTCGCACAACCAGTTGCGCTGCTTGAGAATCTTGTACTTGTCACGGTTCAAGGTGCTCGCCTTGAGCGTCGCCTTGCCAATCCACTCGGCAATGGCACACACCCGCTTCACTACCCACAGCGGGCAGGTGACGGGAATGACAAACTTTTTCCCTAATTCCTCACATACGATCTTACGGAATTCCTGCTGAGTATAGCCCTGGTTCTCGCTGATAAAGTAGGCGCGGCGCAGGGGGCCTTTTTCCAGCGCGTCTATCACGGCTGTCACCAGGTCCTTGATATAGATGAAGGTGAGCATCTGCTTCTTGAAACCCACGCTGAAGTCAAATCCGCGCTTGATGCTCTTGATCATCAAGTAGTAATCACGCTCGTGGGGACCATAAACGCCCGTGCACCTGAAGATGGTATAGGGGAAGCCCTCGAGACTTTGCAGATAGGTTTCGGCCTTGAGTTTTGACACGCCGTAATAGGTGTTGGGCAACGGCACATCGCTTGACTTGAACGGCTGATAGGTCTTCTCATCGCCAGGCCCCATAACGCTCAGGCTGCTCATGAGCAGGAACACGTCAGGGGTCATATTGGTCGCCTGCAAAGCATCGGCCAAGGTCTTGAGATAGCCATAGTTGACTTGCTCGAAATTCAGATAATTGGTGCTTTTGGTCACGCCCAGGTTGTGGACGATGTAGTCCCACCTGCCCCACTCTCCCATGTGGTCACGCAAGGTTTCCTCCAGCCGGTCCTGGTCTTCGTAGTCCAATTCAATGAAGTGGATGCGATTGTCCTGCAGGAATTCACGGCTCGTGGTTGAGCGCACAGCAGCCCAAGTGTCATAGCCGCGCTTGAGGGCCTCCTCGACCAGGAAACCGCCGATGAAACCGCCTGCACCAGTAATCAGGATACTTTTTTTCATCAATCTTTTTTCAACTGAGCGTCTTGAGCGGCCTTGCGGGCTATGGCCAGCTTGGTCGCCTTGGTCCTGTGTTCATAGTTATATTCAACCGCCTCGATTACATGCCTTGCGATGTACTCGGGTTGGATGTTTTTCAGGCAGCGGAAGTCACCATATTTGCAAGGCTTGTCACCGGTAATCGAACAGGGGCGGCAATCCATATCGAGCTGGATGTCATCCTCAACCACCTGATTATAACCAAGATAGCCACAAGCGGGTGATGTCGGTCCCCACACAGTCATTGCCTGCAGGTCAACCAGCGAGGCCAGGTGCATATTAGCCGATTCCATGGTAAGCATCAGGTCACAGTTACCCAACAGGGCATACTCGTCAATGAATTTATGTTTAACCTCGGCCATCGATACGACGCGAGGATACTTCCGTGCGATAGGTCTCAAAGCGATTTTCTCGGCCTTGCCGCCACCCATGAGGAAAATCCAATAATTCTCGTGCTTGCTCAATTCGGCTATCACCTCCTCCATCAACTCCAGCGGATAGGCCTTTTGGCGATGGGATGAGAATGGAGAAATGGCAATCCAGCGCTGACCAGGCTCCTTCTTGGGCACAATCGGGCTCACGGGCCATTCGCGACCGGCATACAAGGTTGTAAAGTTATCGGGTGCCTCAAACCCCAGTTGTCTGAACACATTGCGATAGCGTTCATGGATAGGGGTGACAGGTTCGTTGGTCCTGTGGCTGACGAGGGCCCTGCGTTTGGGCTTTTCCCTGTCAAGGCGGGCGATTTGTGCGCCATGAAGGCGCATCCAGGCATCGATTACCCACGTGCCCTTCACATTGTGCAGGTCGGCAACGGCATCGATATCATAGAGCTTGTGCAACTGTTTTGCGAGCTTCACGAGTCCAAACAGGCCGTTGTGTTTCTCGTTGACATCAAAGTCCACCACCTTCAAATTGGCGGGACGGTCATGGAACATCGAGGCTGGCCATTTCTTGGTGAGCATGATGAAACGGGTGTCGGGATTGGCTTTACACACAGGATACAAAACAGGTATCGCCATGGCCACGTTTCCCAACACGGACAATCTCATGACGAGCACATTTTTATGTTTATTGATATTCTTAGACATATTGCACAAGATTCTTGATTTCTAATAGCTAGGCAAAGATACACATAATCACCGTAACATGCAACAATCAGCTGATTATTCACTCTCCACGACGTCAATCACGCGCTGAATGATGTCATCGGGACGAATATTCCTCAAACAACGGTAATCGCCATACTTGCAATCACGCTCGCCATAGATGGAACACGGGCGGCATTCCATGTCAAGCTGGATGTCATCGCTGGAATCCTGGCCATATCCCTGGAAACCGCACTGCGGTGCAGTGGCGCCCCAGATGGTCACTGCCTTCAATCCCAGCAGTGAGGCCAGGTGCATATTGGCCGAGTCCATCGTGAGCATCACGTCGCACTTGCCTAATAGGGCATATTCGTCGATGAAACCATGCTTGATCTCGGCCATCGAGGTGACCCGCTTGTTCTTGCGGGCGATGCCACGAAGGGCAATTTTTTCCTCCTTGCCACCACCCATGAGGAAAATCCAGTAATTCTCGCGTTGGCTCAATCCCGCCACAACCTGCTCCATGAGTTCAAGGGGATAGACCTTGCCCTCGTGAGCCGAAAACGGTGAAATGGCAATCCATCGCTGCCCTGGCTCTTTCTCCAGCACAATGGGACTCGTGGGCAAGGGCTTGCCTTCATACAGGCGTGTGAAATCATCTGGAGCCGACAAACCCAGTTGCTCAAACACGTGGCGGTAACGGTCAATTGTGGGAGTGACGGGATCGTCAGTCCTGTGGTTGATCAAGGCCTTGCGGTGGGCACGCTCCTTGTCGAGGTGTACCACCGGAATGCCGCTCATCTTCATGAAGATGCTGATAATCCTGGTTCGCAACACGTTGTGCAGGTCAGCAACAGCATCAATGTCATATTCCTTGCGTAGCTTGCTAGCCAACCTCATCAGTCCAAAGGCACCCTTATATTCCTTATTGACATCAACACCCACGACCATGAGGTTGTCAGGGCGATCTTGGAACATCGAGGCAGGCCATGGCTTGGTCAACATGATGAAACGGGTGCCAGGATTGGCGAGGCACACTGGATACAGCACAGGTATGGTCATCGCAACATCGCCCAGTGCTGATAGTCGCATGACCAATACATTGCGCAGTGACTTGTCACTTCTTGCCATACAGGATGGGATTAGTCTCAGGATCGTTATACATCTTCATCTGCATGTACACCTTCATGAACTTGCGGCCCTTAGCGATGTCGTCCAGCAACTGGTCGATGGCGGTTGTCAGGTCGGTGCGTTGTTCGAGCAGCACGTCGAGTTTGGCCTGGCACTTGGCGATGTGGGCGGCAGTAGCGTCGGTTCGCTGGGTCTGCTCGCGCATGTGCCAAATCTTGAGGGCTAGAATCGACAAGCGGTCGATGGCCCACGCAGGGCTCTCGGTGTTAATGGTCGCATCGGGACATACGGTCACACCGGCATACAGTTGGCGAAAGTAGGCGTCAATCTCCTCAACCAGGTCGGTACGGTCCTGGTTGCTGCGGTCGATGCGGCGCTTCAGGGCAAGGGCAGCAACGGGGTCTATCGCCTCGTCACGGATGATGTCCTCGAGGTGCCACTGCACGGCGTCAATCCAGTTCTTGCGGGCGAGGCGGTTTTCGATGGTCCCCGCCTCATGGGGGTTGTTGAACATGGCATCCACGTCGTCGGTGACATGGTATAGCTTGACCGTCTGGTCAAATATCTCGTTACACTTGTTGGCAAAAGTCATAATGTTATCCTGATGATTTTAAAAACAAATATTCTACTCGTTCACACGCTCACCCTTGAGTGTGGCGCTCGACGCACTCAGCACGCGGCACAGCACCTTGTCGCCGGGTTTCTCGCCGTTGGCGGGAAAGACGATAACCTTGTTCTGCTGCGTGCGGCCGAACATGTCATCATTGCTGCGCTTGCTGTAGCCCTCGACAAGCACCTCAAAGGTCTTGCCTACATCGGCACGGTTGCTGCACAGCGACAGTTCATTCTGCAAGGCGATCATGCGGTTCAAGCGGTCGATTTTCACATCCTCGGGGACGTTGTCAGGCAAGTTCTTAGCGGCAAAGGTGCCCGGGCGTTCACTATACTTGAACATGAAAGCCGAGTCAAAGCCTACCTCACGCATCAGCGACAAGGTTTCCTGGAAGTCCTCCTCGGTTTCATCGTGGAAACCTGTAAACATGTCGGTCGAGATCCCGCAGTCAGGCATGGCGGCACGGATGCGGGCAATGCGGTCGAGATACCACTCGCGGGTGTACTTGCGGTTCATCAGTTTCAACACCTTGTTGCTACCGCTCTGCACGGGCAAGTGGATATGGTTGCAGATGTTGGCATGGGCTGCCATCGTCTCGATGATGGCATCGCTCAGGTCCTCAGGGTTACTCGTAGTGAATCGCACGCGCATGTCGGGAGCGGCCTCGGCGACCATCGCCAGCAGGCGGGCCAAGTCAACGGGTTCACTACCATCCTCGGATTTGTAGAGGTAGGAATTAACATTCTGGCCCAGTAGGGTTACTTCCTTGAAGCCGCGCGCCTGCAAGTCCTTCAACTCATTGAGAATGCTCTGCGGTTCACGGCTGCGTTCGCGGCCGCGGGTATAGGGCACAATGCAGTAGGTGCAAAAGTTGTTGCACCCCCTCATAATGCTGATGAAGCCGCTCACCTTGCTACCCGTCACACGCGACGGGATGATGTCACGGTAGGTCTCGGTGGTCGACAACTGCGTGTTGATGGCCTTCTCCCCTTGCTCGGCCATGCCGATGAGGGCGGGTAATTCCAGATAGGCATCGGGGCCAGCCACCAAGTCCACATCATGCTCTGCAATAAGCACTTCCTTCATGCGCTCGGCCATGCATCCGATGATGCCGATGATGAGACGCCGCTGGCGCTTGTGACGCAAAGCGTTCAATTGGTTCAGGCGGGAAAAAATGCGTTGCTCGGCATTGTCGCGCACCGAGCAAGTGTTGATGAATATAGCGTCAGCCTCTTCAAGAGTCTCGCACGTCTCATAGCCCGCCATCTTCATCACAGTGGCCACTACCTCGCTGTCGGCGACGTTCATCTGGCAACCGTAGGTCTCCAGCAGCAGTCGCTTGGTGGCATCACCCTGACCGTCATATTTCAGTTTCATTGCCATGTCCTGTCGATATTGTTATTCAACACTGCAAAGATACGAAAAAAACACAAACAACGACAAATTGCATGCCTTTTGCATGGTCTCATGTAACGCTCAATAATGGCTCACATCGCTATCACGCTAAAATGAGAAGATTATTATAGCGATTAGGTGGACAACGCGACTGAACGATGATATTGGGTGATAGCCAAGAGATTTTTTTGGAGGGAGAGGGTGAAGATATGAAAAAAAAGACTACCTTTGCTATTTAGTAATTTCAAGGTAAAAAAGATGAAGACAGACCTCAAAACCAATATCAAGTTCCACCAGGTGTCCAACAGGTACTATCGTCCTGAGAACGAGATTGAACTCGCATCGCTCACACGATATGAGAAAGTGCCGACGACCATCCTGGAAAGCGCCGACGAGGGAGCCCGAGAGGCAGCCCTGAGTGCCGCTAACATCATCAACAAGTGTGTAGAGAATACCGGACGCTGCGTTATCGGCTTTGGCTCGGGAAAATATGTGTTCAAGGTCTATGACGAACTTGTGAAACTTTACTTTGCCGACAAGGTGAGCTTCGCCGATGTAATTGCGTTCGACTTGAGCGAACTAGGCAGGACCGATGATGAAGGAGTGAGTCTGCATCAGCACATCAGTGAACACCTGTACTCCAAGGTCGATATCGACCCCTCACACATCCACACCCTCAGCCACTTTGCTGTCAGCGAAAACGCCCACAACCAGTGCAAGGCCTATGAACACGAGATTATCGATGCCGGAGGGCTGGACCTGGTGCTGTGCGACCTCAACAATGATGGATCCATCGCCTATAACGAGCCTGGATCGGCTCGCAGCAGCGCCTGCCGCTTGATGCTGTTGGGCAGCGAAGCACGCGCACGCGTTGCCGAGACCTTCCAGAGCGATACTGTTCCCAAGACGGCCCTCACACTGGGCATCGGCAACATCTTGAGCGCCAATAAGATCATTTGTGTGGCATGGGAGGAGGACTCGGCAACGGCCTTGTACAACACCATCGAGGGAAAGATGACCGATCTGGTACCCGCCTCGTTCCTGCAGGTGCATGACGACGTCAACATCTTTGCCGACCTGGATGCCGCATCGAGGCTGACGCGCATCAGCTACCCGTGGAAGGTGACCTCCTGTGAGTGGGACGATCACCTCATCCGCCGCGCCATAGTGTGGCTGTGTGAGCAGACGGGAAAACCTATCCTCAAACTCACCAACGAGGATTATAACGACTACGGATTGAGCGAACTGGTGGCACTGTTTGATTCGGCCTACAACGTCAACATCAGAATTTTCAACGATCTGCAACACACCATTACGGGCTGGCCCGGCGGCAAACCCAATGCCGACGACACCTATCGCCCCGAGCGCGCCGAGCCCTACCCCAAACGGGTGCTTATCTTCAGTCCGCATCCCGATGATGCCGTCGTCTCGATGGGCGGCACCGTGCAACGCCTCATACAACAAGGGCATGACGTGAGCATCGCTTTGCAGACCGATGCCGATGTCGCCGTGAGCGACGAGGATTTGATGCGCAGTGTCCTGCTCGCCGACCGATTGACCAAGCACTTTGAACAAGGCATGACCTTTAATTTCATCGACGAGACCCTGACTCGCCTGATCAAGAACATCAACACCAGCGGCGATGATGAGGAGATGCGCTACTTCAAGGGGTCTATCATCTTGAGCGAGGCCATGATGGCATGCCGGCAGATGGGTGTCCATTGGGAGAACGTGTACGACCTGCGAATGCCGTTCTACGTCAATGACCCGCACGGCCAAGGCAAACTCACCGACGCCGACGTGGCCGTTATCCAGGACCTCATCACACGGGTGAAACCGCATCAAATCTTCTTTGATAACGACCTAGTGGATCCTCACGGTACACACGTACGTGCCAGTGGCGCGGTGATGCACGCCCTGGACAACCTGAAGAACGAAGACTTCATGCGTGACTGCCGCGTGTGGATGTACCGCGGCCAATGGGGGCAGTGGGATGTCGACCATGTCGAGATGGCGGTGCCCATGAGCCCCGAGGAGTTTGCCAGCAAGCGCGATGCCATCCTGCAGTTCCACTCCCAGATTCACGACGCTCCTTTCCGCTCCAGCGCCGACGGCAAACTGCCATGGCAACGCTCCATCGAGCGCAACCGCGACTTGGCCGACAGGTACCAGCAACTGGGCCTGGCCACCTACGAGGCCATCGAGGCTTTCGTCCAGTACCGCTACCGCTGATTAAAGCTTAAGGGAAGTCAGCTCATGACCGCGCGAGGGAGTTCCAGGTATTCGGGCGACAGGCCAATGCTGTATTCCTCTCCCCTGACGCCAGTGATGATGTATTGCTGTGCCAGTCCCTTGTCGGTGATGACGTTCCTGACACAACGGTTGATCCTCGATATCATCTGGTTGAGCGATTCGCTGAACGGATCGCACAGGTTGTCGATAGACTGACTGACTCGCTTCTCGTTGGCTCCGGGTTTCACCAGGCGATAGATGTTCATGATGTCGTCACGGTACTCGTCGATGTTCTTCAACACGATGCCACCCGTGCCCTGCTTGCGCAGTTTCATGAACAGGATATACAGTGTGCGGCTCATCGCGGGCATCTTAATCTCCATCTCGTCATACTCGGGCAGCACGACCTTCATGTCACCGTTGACCAACAAGCGTCCAGGTTGGCCCACGACCACCTTGCCACGAAGCAGTTCGCCCATGAGTTACTTAGGGTCATCTTGATATCGGGCAATGTAGTTGACGATTTCCTGCTTAATGCGCTCCAGCGCCTCCTCGCGCTCGCGCTCGATGGCGGCCAACTCGCGGCGTTCCTCTTTCTCTAAGCGCTGGCCCTCCTCATGATAAGCTTTCTCGAATTTAGAGCTTCTGGCGACACTCTTTTCAACGATGTCTTCCTCTATGTCTTCCTCTGGGAGGAATGATTCCAGCTTTTTCTTCAACCGTTTTGCCAATCCCTGCTTGGCTCTGGTCGCAGGGCTGGACTCGACCCGAGTGTGGTCCTGTGGTGCCGCCATTGGCTTGGGCGGGGCTTCTTCAGCCATAGAGCCGAAGATTGACGATTGGTCAAAGTAGTGATAACCATAGTCAAGCTCATCGATCACGATGTCCCCTTCACCCATATCGGTCACGCCCATCAGCGCGTCGGCAAAGCGGCGTATCGCCTCAAACCAGCCGCCTGAACGGTTCATGCGGCTCAAAGTCAAGCTCACGGTAGCATATTGACCAATGTTGCCCACATTGAACCGTCTTGCGATCAATAGCAAATCGCGACGTCCCGGCTCGTCAATCCATTTGACTTGCAGGGGAGAGACAAATTTTTCAACGATGGCTTCAGGATCATGCACACCTGGCGAGAGGCTACGGTCGCTATACAGGTAGATGATGCCGTACTTGAGGTTTTGAGCGTTGGGATGTTCCATAATTATTGACGGGATTGGTTAATCGTTAATATGTTGAAATGCAGCAAAAACCGTGCCAACAGGCCGTTGTGCCATCACACAATCGTGTAATGGCACAACTCCTCGCCTTTATTCTATAAAGATATCGCGATCGCGCTTTTTCACCTGCTTCACGACGCGGATGCGCTTGGCACTGGGATACAGCAGCCTGGCCTTCAAGTAGGCCACCACGCGGTTGCTTGACTCAACACGGATGGTCTGGTCATCGATCTGCACCAGCCACTGCGACATCGTGTAACTGGGGATTCGGCAAATGATCGCAGCGCCATCATCGATAAGATTGGGTTGAATGATTGTCATGTCCATAATTGTTGATGATTAGTTTTCTAAATCTTCGTCGTCAAAAAAGACCTCATTGTTCATTTGCTTGAGATCCCTCATAGCACTGGGAGATGCCATAGTTCCATACTCCTTTTTCAGACGCTCGGTTTTACCCAGCCAGCGGTGGCGCGACTTGCGCTCCTTGGCAAACATCGCCTGCGTGCCCTCGACGGTCTTGTCAAACTGCAGGTGATGTTCGATGCTCAGCGAGAAGGATACCTGTTCCACGTCGTGGTCGGCGCCGATGTAGGTGAACTGCCAGCCCTGCTCCTTGTAGCTCTCGATGAGCGCACGGATGGCGGCATGGCTGTACTCATGGGACGCGTTCTCATAGCCGTCGGTGATGATCGTGACCAGCGCCAGCGAGTCGCTCACCTGGCTCTTGGCGGCATGCACGCGGGTGATGGTCGTGCCGATGGCATCATAGAGCGGCGTCATGCAGCAAGGATGGTAATCCTTGCCGGTGAGGGGCTTCACCTTGCTCACTGGCACATTGTCATAAATCATTTTCATCTCGCAGCCGCAGAAGGCCACGAGCGTCACCATGTGTTCCTGGTCGGGGTTCTTTTCCTGGGCACTCTTGATACTGCCGATGGTCTCGTTCACGCCATCGATCGCCTGACGGGCAATACTACTCATCGATCCACTCTTGTCAAGCACAATCACATTAAATACTCTGGTTTTCATCGCTTTTCCTTTCTTTTAATCGTTAATATATCCATGGGCTCACCGGGCTCGCCCCCGATGACATTGCAAAGGTATCAATAAGCCAAACACCCCCTTTTTTCCTGCAACCTTGCCATTTTCTTGAACTGCTGAGCCTCTTGTTTTTAAAAACGACTAATACAATGATAATTATTTGACTGGCTCGCTTTTAAATGACGGCGAACTATACAAAAATGGCTTATTGGACTTATAGGACCTATAGGGCTGCTTATAAGGTTTTGAGAGGGGCCGGATGGTGGTTTTTTCATTGATTTTTGGTGAAAAAGTGAGAAAAGGGGGAATAATGGGTGGATATTGGATAAAAAAGATTATCTTTGCAAGTTAAACGTTTTTAACCGCATAGATGAAAGTCAAAATCCATCACGAGGGCGAGAACATCCTGCTGATGCTGTTCTTGATCATTTCGGCCAGTGGCGCACTGGCCTATAGGTTTTTTGACTACAAGCCTGTGGCTTGGGGACTGATTGTGCTCATGGCCATTCTCTTCCTGCTGGTGCTCAACTTCTTCAGGTTGCCGCGCCGCCACTTCAAGGGCGAAAACAATGACGGCACCGCCGTGGTGTCGAGCGTTGACGGCACGGTGGTCGCGCTCGAGGAGGTCTATGAGGACGAGTGCTTGCACCGCAACGTCATCCAGCTCTCGGTGTTCATGACTATTTTCAACGTGCATGCCAACTGGGTGCCTGTCAAGGGTGAAATCACTTACTACAAGCACCACTCGGGACGCTTCCTGGCCGCCAACCTGCCCAAGTCGAGCAGCGACAATGAGCGCTCGTCAATAGTAATCCACACCGAAACAGGCGAGGAAATCCTCGTTCGCCAGATTGCCGGGGCTGTGGCACGACGCATCGTCACCTATGTGGAACAGGGCGAGAAGGTCGATATCAACGACTTCATCGGCTTTATCAAGTTTGGATCCAGGGTAGATATCTTCCTGCCCCTTGATACAGAAATAAAAGTCAAACTGGGCGACCGCACCTGGGGTGGAGAGACCCTTGTGGCTCGCCTCAAGAACAAAAAGAACGCATGATGAAAGCCATCCGCAACAATATTCCCAATGCCATCACTTCGCTGAACCTGCTGTGCGGCTGCCTGGCGTGCATCGCGGCCTTTCATTGCTTTGACCCGATGTGCGGCACAGGGCTCAAGGGATACCAGTGGGCCTTTATTCTCATCGCGCTGGCGGCGGTGGCCGACTTTTTTGATGGATTGGTGGCGCGGGCACTCCATGCTGTGAGCAACATCGGCGCGGAGTTGGACTCGCTCGCCGACCTGGTGAGTTTTGGCATTGCTCCGGCAATGGTGCTCTATAACATCATGATGGGGCAAGGCTCAGGGCACTGGGCACTGGTAGCGATGCTGCTGCCCGTGTTTGGCGCGCTCCGGCTTGCCCGCTACAATGTCGATCCTACCCAGGGAACAGTCTTCACGGGTTTGCCCATTCCTGCCAATGCCATCTTCTGGATAGGCTTCACGGCATGGTATGCGATGCATCCTGTTCCCCTGTGGGCCGTCATTCTGCTCATCGTGGTGCTGTCGCTGCTGATGGTGTGCAGGCTGCGCATGTTCTCGTTGAAGATGCACAATCTGTCGTCGCTCAAGCAGAATTGGGCACAATATTTGCAGGTAGTGGCTACTGTGGTGTTTGTCGCGCTGCTGGGTCTGCCCGGACTGGCTGCCGCCATCACCCTATATGTGATACTGTCAGTCATTAAGAGAGAGAAATAATGAGTTTCCTGTTATTCATATTACTCGTCCTGTTCCTGATGATCGGGATTCCGTTGATACGGGGATGGCTCTATATGCAGAACCTTCGCCGCCGAGTCAACGAGTCTTTCCGCGGTCGACAGCAACAAGAGCGGCCACGCCGTGACGATGATGAGGAGGAATATACCGAAACCGGCGAGCGCAAAATCTATACCAGCAACGAGGGTGAGTATGCCGACTTTGAAGAAGTGAGCGGCACCATCATCGAGGAAACCACCACGACAAGCGAAACCCGCACCATCATCGAGGAACAAATCACCGACGCCGAGTACGAGGAAATCTAAAAGCAGAATCATAACTGCTTTCTCCGGACGAAACTGTTCAGCCGTTTGACCCCACGACAAGGCGCAAAGACGCTAAGCTTTTATTATAAAAAATTATTTGACTGAATATCAGTAGCATAGAATATTAGCGGCTTAGCGTGAGGCATTTCAGCAGGCGTTTAGCTGGACAGTAACACCCCGAATAGCAATGTAATTTGATACCATATATTTTTTGTTCATGAAAGTTTTTGTTGTAATTTTGCATCAAATCAATTCTTAACCCAAGAGCAAACTACATTTAACATTTTAATACCCTAAATCATTATGGAAGAATATTTGATGGAAGAAGATTTGGAATTATTAGAGCGTGGTCTATTAAGTGAAGTTGATAATGAAGTTGATAGTGATGATCTCTGGCCTGAAGATCATGATAGTCATGTTGGTCCATATAATAGAGGAGCAACAACCAAACCCGTAAAGATCGTCAACTCCAAAGTGCTGAATTACCTGGGTAATGTAAAGGAGTCTAAAACCTATAATTCCAGAGCTTGGCTGCTGCAGTCCATGCTTAATGTGGTGGGTTATCCATTGACGGCCGATGGATTTTTCGGTCAACTGACTGACCAAGCGGTCAGGAAATTCCAAACGGATAATGGCATGAAGGTTGATGGTATTGTTGGACCGGCATCCTGGACCAGACTCATCTACCACGGCCGAAACAAGATTTCCAACAGTACAATCCAAGAAAAGGATTTTGAGAATGCCGCCATTTCGTTAGGCGTTGAAGTTGAGGTGGTCAAAGCCATCAAAGACGTGGAATCGAGCGGATCGGGATATTTGTTCAGCAATCATCCTAAAATCTTGTTCGAGGGCCATGTATTCTGGAAACTACTTGATAAATGCGGCGGCAAGCCCAGCCAGTATAGCGACAGTGATATCCTGTACCCGAAATGGAGTTATGATCACTATAAGGGTGACGTGGCTGAACATGTCCGCTTGCAAAAGGCCCGCCGGATTAACCGTGATGCAGCCAATGCATCAGCCAGTTGGGGATTGTTCCAAATCATGGGAAATAATTACAAAGCCTGCGGATGCAAATCAGTAGATGAATTTGTTGATCGCATGCGCATGAGTGAGAGTGAGCAGCTCAACCTGTTTGTGGCATTTATCAAGTATCACAATATGCACCTGTCCCTGCGGCCTGGCAACATAAAATGGGCAGAATTTGCTCGTCGTTACAATGGTGCAGGTTACGAGAAAAATAAGTACCACATCAAACTCGAGAATGCTTATTTACGTTACAAAAACAAAAAAAAGTAACCCATTCATCAGCTGGCTCGACAAATCACTTCGATAATTTCTACGAGCAGTCAGCAATCAATAAACAGCCACGTCAGCGAGGTCTGAATCCCGTTGGCGTGGTTGTTTGTTACCATTAATTTGAAAGATTTACAGTTTCAGGTCGTCCTCGCTCTTGGGTTGAGGGGGATAGTCGATGGTGTAGTGCAGGCCGCGGGACTCCTTGCGGTCCTTGGCCTGGCGGGTGATGAGGTAGGCCACGTTAATGATGTTGCGCAGCTCGCAGATGCGGCGCGACACCTTGCTAGTCTTGAACAGTTTCTCGGTCTCCTCGTAGAGGATATCCAGTCGGTTCCACGCACGGTCGAGACGCAAGTTGCTGCGCACGATGCCCACGTAGGTCGCCATGATCTCGCCCACTTCTTTCTCGCTCTGGCTGATGAGCACCATCTCCTCAGGATGTGTGGTGCCGGCATCATCCCAGGCGGGGATATCCTCACGCCACGAATACTCGTTGCGGTGCTCAATGGCATGTTTGGCTGCGGCATCGGCATACACGACCGCTTCGATGAGCGAATTGCTCGCCAAGCGGTTACCGCCATGCAGGCCCGTGCATGAGCACTCGCCCACGGCATACAGGCGCTTGATGCTCGAGCAGGCGTTCAAGTCAACCTTGATGCCGCCGCACATGTAATGGGCCGCAGGCACCACGGGGATATACTCCTTGGTGATATCGATGCCCAAATCCAGGCAGTGCTTGTAGATGTTGGGGAAGTGATGCTTGGTCTCCTCGGGGTCCTTGTGGGTCACGTCGAGATAGACGTGGTCCTCGCCACGCTGCTTCATCTCGTTATCAATGGCGCGGGCCACCACGTCGCGCGGTGCGAGCGAGAGGCGCGGGTCATACTTCTGCATGAACTCCTCGCCGCCCAGGTTGCGCAACACGCCACCATAGCCGCGCATGGCTTCGGTGATGAGGAACGCGGGACGGTCGCCGGGATGATACAAGGCCGTGGGATGGAACTGAACGAACTCCATGTCCTGAACCGTACCCTTGGCGCGATAGACCATGGCAATGCCGTCACCGGTTGCCACCAGCGGGTTGGTTGTGGTGTGATAAACACAGCCGACGCCACCCGTAGCCATCAACGTCACGCGTGACAGGAAAGTATCAACCTCGCCGGTCTCCTGATTGAGCACATAGGCGCCATAGCACTCGATACCGGGGGTGCGACGCGTCACGATTTTGCCCAAGTGGTGCTGGGTGAGGATTTCCACGGCAAAGTGGTCCTCATAGATGTCGATGTTGGAATTGTTCTTGACCGTCTCGATGAGCGACACCTGGATCTCATGACCCGTGTTGTCGGCGTGGTGCAGGATGCGGAACTCGCTGTGACCGCCCTCGCGGTGCAGGTCAAACTCGCCCTTCTCGTTCCTGTCAAAGTCCACGCCCCAGCCCAGCAATTCCTGGATCTGGCTGGGAGCCTCGGTGACGACCTTCTTCACGGCCTCGGGGTCGCTGAGCCAGTCGCCTGCGACCATCGTGTCGTGGATGTGCTTGTCAAAATTGTCCACTTCCAGGTTGGTCACCGTGGCGACACCGCCCTGGGCTAGGTCGGTATTGGCTTCTTCCATCTTGGACTTGCACACGAGCGCCACAGTTCCCGTTTTTGCCACCTTGAGGGCAAAACTCATACCGGCCACACCTGAGCCGATGATGAGGTAATCATATTTGCGTACCATTGTTTCGTCAATTAGTCGTTAGTTACTCCTTCTCGCCGTAGAGCAAGTCGCCGCAGTCACCTAAGCCGGGGACGATGTAGCTGTGCTCGTTGAGTTCGTCGTCGATGTCACAGGTCCACAACGTGGTCCTGTCCTCGGGCAAATGCTGGCGCACAACCTCGATGGCCTTAGGCGTTGCAACAACGCTGGCCACGTGAATGTGGGCGGGATGACCCTTGGTCACCAGTGCCTGATAGGCGAGCTCCATCGAGGAGCCGGTGGCCAGCATCGGGTCAACGATGACCAGCGTCTTGTCGTCAAGGCGCGGACTGGCAATATACTCGATGTGGACGACAAAATCATCGGTTTTGGGGAAGTACTTCCTGTAGGCCGACACAAAAGCGTTTTCAGCACCGTCAAAATAGTTCAAAAAGCCCTCGTGGAACGGCAGGCCAGCACGCAATAACGTGGCAAGCACCACTCGGTCGGCCAGCACATTGCACTGCTTCACTCCCAGCGGTGTGGTCACACCCACCGTGTTGTAAACGAGCTTTTTAGAGATTTCATAGGCCATAATTTGACCCAAGCGCTGGATATTGGCACGGAAACGCAGGCGCTCCTGCTGCAAGTCCTTATTGCGGATTTCGCTCATGAACTGTCCTACAAGCGAATTGTGTTCACACAGGTTGATAATATCCATATCTTTTATGATTGTTTAGTGGTTAAAAATTCTTCAAGAAGGCGACGCGCGTTGTTGCGGTCGAGCGTGAGCTGATGCTTGAGCTCCTCGATACCGCACATTTTGAATTCCAGGCGCAGGAAACTGATAAACTCAAGCGAGATGTCCTGGCCGTAGATATCCTCGTCAAAATCAAACAGATTGACCTCGATACTGATCTGATCACCATTGTCGAGGGTGGGTCGCTTGCCGATGTTGGCCATGCCTTGCAGCGTTCTATCGCCCAGATGCGCTAAAACCGCGTAGGCACCATTGTGAGGCAGCAAAATCTTGCTATCCAACTCACCTACATTGGCTGTGGGGAACCCCAGGCCACGCCCGTTGTGGAAACCATGCACAACCTTGCCCCTGATGACATGGGGACGTCCCATGCAACGCATGGCGTCATCAACCTTGCCAGCAGCTATGAGGCCGCGGATGATTGTGGAACTGACGGGGGCGTAACGACCCAGGTACTCTGGTGCCTTCACCAACTTGACGCCCAGCCGCTCGCCATGACGGCAATAGTCCTCGAAAGTCTCTCCCCTGTTGTGCCCGAAGTGATGATTATAGCCCGACACAAGCACACTCATGCCATATCGGTCACGCAACAGCTCGATGAACTGCGAGGAATCGAGTTGAGATAATTCTTTAGTAAAATCCAGCGGAAGCAACAGGTCGGGATTGAGGGCTCCGATTTGCTGCAGTCTGTCTTCCAGCGTCATGATCAGGCGAAAAGGATCATTGGGCCGCAGCACATGGCGCGGGTGATGCAAAAAGGTGATCACCAACGATTGTTTGCCCATCTCACGGGCCTGGCGGTTAAGGAAATCGACAAGGGTAGCGTGTCCGCGATGCACACCATCGAACATGCCTATCGTAGCGACTGTGCTGCCATGCGGCAAGCGGTCGTTTTCGCCCAAAATCTTCATTAACACCTATTCCTATTTGTCCAAATGCTCCTTCAAGATGCGCATCGTGTCGTTGCACACGCGGATGAACATCTCGCGGTTTTTAAGCATCGTCGATGTCTTGACTTGCTTGTCGGCACCCGAGAAGAGATAGCCCGTATCCTCGCTCTCCAGGGCACGCAGGGTGGGCACTACACCAGCCTCGGGACTAGGGATGTTGCGGCTCAGGTAGTCGGGCACGCGGTCCATCCAGCGCGACATGGCCAGAGCTCCGCTCTTAAGCAGGCCAGGATTGACGCAGTTCACTTTAACGCGGCGGGTCTTCATCACGCTACTCATGTATATCGAGAACAGTGTCAATGCCAACTTGCTTTGGGCATATGCTCCCCACGGAGTGAAATGGGAAACGGCAGGGAATTCATAGGGCAGCGTGACAAAACGCCGCGACACACTGGTCGACAGGATGATGCTACCACCCTCGTTGATGAGCGGATAAACCTGCATCGACAACAGCACCGTGCTCAGGTAGTTGACCTGAACCGAGTGTTCAAAACCATTCTCAGATATCTCGCTGCGGCGAGGCAGCAGCCCGGCATTGTTGATGAGCGCTGCAACAGGACGATTCAAGGCGCGAAGGCGCTTCACAAAGTCATTGACCAATTCAAAAGAATTCAAGTCGAGCTGCAAGCATGTTATATCCTTGTTGCGGGTCACTGTGCGCAACTGGGCCGCATAGTTCTCGGCTTTTTTGATATCACGGCTTGCCATGAGCACGGCCTTGCCTTGTTCGGCTAGCTTGCGGGTAATCACACTGCCCATGCTGTCGGTCGAGCCTGTAACTATATACAACGGCTTAACATCGGCTTCAAGCACTTTATCGTTATCGGTCATCATAATCGATTCTTTTAAGAGTTTATGTCATTCCAACCTGCAAAGTTATAAAACTTTGCCCAAAGTCTCTTTATTTCATACGAAAAAATGTACCTGTCGGAATAACGGCAAGTTGAAAAACAGAAAAACATTTGGTGATGCCTGATGAGTTCATTAATTTTGCCACTTTAAATCAATCGATTATAACTGTTTTGTTTAAGCCCTGATCAGCGTATGGTTGTCAAGAGAAAGAAAAGGTGGCTATGGATTGTGGCAGTGGTTGTGATGCTGCTGTTAGCATTGATGTGGTTCTTGAGACCGCCCAAGAATGAGATTCCCACGGCCACTCGAGGGACGCTCGAGCTTTACCCGCAATTCGAATCCCGTTATGTCCCAGCCCGAGACGTGGTCGTGTGGTTGCCCCAGGGTTACCAGCCTGGAGACTCGGCAGATGTGTTGTACATGCACGACGGGAATATGCTGTTTGACGCCACAACAACGTGGAACCACCAGGAATGGCGAGTTGATGAAGTGACGGACAGGCTGATTCAATTGGGCCGAATCAGGCCTTGCATTGTCGTGGGCATATACAACACCAGCGACCGCCTGACCGAGTATTTCCCAGTAAAGACATGGCAACACGTGTCCGAAGCCGACCGCAAAAAAGTAAAGCTGGAAAAACTCACAGCCGATAATTACCTGAAATTTATCGTCGAAGAGCTCAAACCTTTCATAGACGAAAAATACAATCCGCTCACTACCCGAGAACACACTTTCATGATGGGTTCCAGCATGGGTGGGCTGATTTCGCTCTATGCCCTATGCGAGTATCCCCAGGTGTTTGGCGGGGTAGCATGCCTCTCGTCCCACCTGTCGATGGCTCATCTGCCGGCGGGAGTGGAAGGAGACCCGTGGGCAACAGGTTTCCGCGATTATGTGAACGTTCATCTACCTGCGGCTGGCAGCAGCCTCGTCTATATGGATCTCGGCACAAGGGACTTTGATAAGGATTATGGCCAATACCAGACACTGCTAGACAGCGTCTTCACAGCAAAGGGATGGGACGAGGCCCATTACATGAGCCGTGTTTACCAAGGCCATGGCCACAACGAAACCTGTTGGGCCCAGCGTCTTGACCAACCGTTGCTTTTCCTCATGGGAAAATGATGTTTTTCTTTGGCGGGATGGGAGAGTTGGCGTATATTTGCCCGCAATTTCAACAAATAAATCAAGCAAAAAATGAATAAGATGAAAAAATGGTTCATGATCGCTACCACCTTGGTAGCAATGTGCGCTACGATGGGGTGCAGCAAGCACAATGCCCAGCTCCCTGTGAACGGAACAATGGAAGAGGCTGTTGCGCCGGGCGAAGCACCTCAGGCAGTAGTGGACCTGATGAAGCACGTCAACATCGATGACTGCTACGAGACCCTCATGGAAGACAAGACGACGGGCGTGAGCGTATGGAGCCTGTTGAAGTGCTCAGACGAGGTGTCTAGCGAGGGTTATGGCATCGTCATTGGCAAGGGTGACGTGAAGACTGCCCTGCCCCAAATACGTCATGGCCGTATGCCACGGGCACACTACGACGCTGCCACTGGCGACTTGTGGATTCTAGGCAGCGACATGGAAGGCACCGGCGTCAATGTCGAGCGTCCTTATCTGCTCCGCTTCGGCGAGGACGGCTATGCTACCATCGTGAATTCAATTGATTCCTACGAGATGCAGCAGGCCTTGTGCAAAGCGCTGACCTACAGCATCAACGGTCAGGAAATCACCTTCTACGCCGAGGGTAAAGAACTCGCCAAGGCGACCAACACGATCGAGGACATGGGCGGCTTCATGGACGATGCCATCTACATCGGTGAGCAAATATCCTACGGCATCGAGGGCCCAATAACGGTTCATGTTACACCTGGCGTCAACTTTGTAGTGGGCAAGGTGCTGCACTACGATAACATGCCCACCATCACCGCTACCGTCAACTTGACGGACAACGGTATTACCTTGAGCGATTTCAAGGCTGAGCAGTAACGGTACAAGAGGCCGATAAAAAAGGGGACGGTTCAACATGAATCGTCCCCTTTTTAGGCTCTAAACAGGTTTTTACTTGCCGCCCATGGCAACCTTCTCGGGATTGAGTTCGCCGAGGGGCAGGTTGCTCGTTACCGATGAACTGCGGCGCATGATATCCTCCATGCTGTCGATGACGTTGACGATGAAGTCGCCCAGTTTCTCGGCCTCGCACACGATATCCATGTAGAAGATACCTGCTTTGTAGGGGTACTTCTTCTGGTTGACGTTCTCGATATTCTCGGTGCGGCAGGCGTTGCGGAAGTTGTTGATCTCGCGCTCCTTGTTGTAACTGCGCATGAGGTCCTCGGCAGTGACGTTGTCGATGTCGCTGAGTACAGCGAGCATGTTGGTCATCGCCTCGCTGACGAGACGCAGCATCTCATCGATGTTGGCATAGTTGTATTCGTTGAAGTGGGCGTCGGCCTCCTCCTTGCGCACAAGGGCCTTGGCAATGTTGTTGCAGCTGTCGCCGATGCTCTCCAGCTCGCTGATGATGCTCAACAGGCTGGCCACGCGGGCCTTGGCCTGACTACTCAAGCGTCCGTCGAGCACCTTGTTGAGGTAACTGCCAATTTCAAACTCCATGCGGTCGGTGATGTCCTCATACTTCTGAATACGCGATAGAATCTTGTTGAACTCGGGCGTACCTGTCTTGGTGTGCACGAGTTCCTTGACCATACCCAGCATGCGCTCTACACGGCCAGCAAACACGACAATCTCGCGCTGTGCCTGGTCGATGTTCAACTCGCTGGCACTCATCAGACCTCCCTGGATATACTTGAGCTGGAACTCTTCGTCCTCCTTCTTGCGGCTCTTGATGATGCTGTTGAGCAACTTGACGTACAGCCTGGTGAACCATATCATGATCAACAGGTTACATACCTTGAAGATAGTGTGGAACATCGTCATGCCAATAGACATGGCCACCTGCTCCTGTGCCAGGGCACTGCCATCGACACTGCCACCGGCCTTGACACTGTTGTACAGGGCCAGCGGATCGCCCAAGTGGAACAGGTCCTTGACCACCCAGGTCACCATCGACACAAAGGGATGGAAAATAATCAGCACCCACACGGCGCCAAACAAGTTGAACAGCGCATGGCCCAATGCAGCCTTTTTGGCCTCGGCATTACCGCCAAGCGATGCCAGCAGCGGGGTGATGGAGGTACCGATGCTCGCACCCAGCACCATCGCACAGGCGATGTCGAACGATATCCAGCCCTTGGCCGCCATAATCAGCACAACGGCAAACGTTGCGGCACTCGACTGAATCACCATCGTGACAAGCCAACCGACGAGGGTGAAAATCAGGATTGACAGGAAACCCATCGAGGTGAATTGCTGCAGGCCAGTGAAGATTTCGGGCGACTTGGACAAGTCAGGCACATTGGCGCTGATGGCATCCAGGCCCATGAACAGGAACGAGAAACCGATGAGCAACTCACCGATGTTCTTGTAGTTGTTCCGCTTGATGAAGAGCATGGGCACGGCAATCGCCAGCAAGGGCAACAGGAAGGCCGACATCTTGACCTTGAAGCCAAAGATAGCGATAATCCACTCGGTGAACGTGGTACCCACTGCAGCACCGAAGCTCACTGCCAGTGACTGCTCCAGCGGCATCAGGCCGGCGTTGACAAAACTGACCACCATCGATACCGATGCCGATGAGCTCTGAATCAGGGCGGTGATAACAATACCTGTGATAACGGCTAAGAAACGGTTCTTGGTCATCCATGCCAAGATGGAGCGCAGACGGCTACCTGCAGCCTTCTGCAAACCTTCACTCATGATCTTCATTCCGTATAGGAAGAGACACACAGCACCAAGTAAAGAGAGAAAATCAACTACGGAATAATCCATTATCTATCAAAATATTGTCCATTAATAATCCTTTTAACATACAAAATTAAAACAATTCTAGCATTTACCGATAAAACACCGATTTGTTTTGCATAATTGTAACAATTCTGTAACATAATCATCGGCTTCAACATGATGAATTATCATCAAAAAAAGAGTAATTTTGCTCCCTCTATCGTTTTATTATTCACAATTTCAACTAATTTTCAATATGAAGAAATTCTACGCATTCCTGCTCATGGCAGCCGTGGCTGCTGGAGCAATGGCCGATGACTTCGCCAGCGAGGGCAACGGCACTGTGTACACGTTTAATTCGTTGAGTCAGATTGAGGGTACGGGTGTGGCCTTGCAGGACGACGGTTCTTTCCTGGTTAGCGCCAACTTCACTATCGCCGAGGGCGACGTGCTGCGCCTTGAGAACAACGACGTCATCAAGATGGCCAACGGTGTGCAGATCACCATCAACGGTGACGCTGATTTCACACCAGCCGACACCGCCTTGATCACCCGCGACGCCGAGGGTTCCAATCCCAAGGGATTCTGGATGCTGGGCGAGAACGGAAACGCCGTCCTCAAGAACGTGTGCTTTGAGTACGTGGGTGTGGTATTTGGTGGCGCTAACAGCAGCCTGCATGCCGACAATTGCACCTTCACCCTGCACAACGGCAAGTCTTCAAGCTCGGGTGCTATCTCGTTCAACGCCTCATGCGACAACAACATCATCGAGAACTGCTATTTTATCGAGAACACTGTCAACGCTATCGGCTGTGGAGCCACCAATCCCGTGGGCATCATCATCCGCGACAACGTCTTCTGGCACAATACGACCAGCAACCGCAACAAGCCCCAAATCAACATGACCTGTGCCGGTGACTACGACATGCACATTGTCGGCAACCAGGTGATTGGCGGCCAGTTCACCCTTTCGGGCGGCATCGGTGTGAGCAACATGATGGGCTTGGGTCACACCGGAATCCTCTACATCGAGGACAACTACATCGCCGACAACCGTTACGGCATCACCACTATCGGCTCGATTGACGCCGTTATCAAGAACAACACGATGATCGACAACCGCTATGAGACCAACCCGGCCAACGGCGGCAGCTGCATCAGCGTCTATGACAGCAGCAGCGAGAGCAACATCTACATCGAGGGCAACTGGATGGAAGGCGGTTTATGGGGCATCACGATTGTCACCGGTGCTCCCAACGTCAACCTGGGTAAGGTCGAGGACCCTGAGGCCGAGGACTACAATCCCGGCAACAACACCTTTGTCAACAATGGCAACAGCGGTGTGCTCTATGACCTGTATAACAACGGCACTTCTACCGTATGGGCTCAGGGTAATACATGGAACGTCGAGGAACAGGACGAGGAGAGCATCGAGGAGGTGATCTACCATCAGGCTGATGACCCCAGCAAGGGTCTGGTCATCTTCATGCCCGCCAAGGATCCCGACACTGGAGTTGAGGAAATCAATGCTGCCCAACCCACCGATGGACTTTACTACAACCTGATGGGTATTCCCAGCGAGGCTCCCACCGTTCCTGGCATCTACATCCATGAGGGTAAGAAAATCCTCGTGAAGTAATTTTGATTTACACCAATACTTGAGAAGAGGCTGTGTCATCATTGTCTCGTCCGTAGAAAAAACCGCTCTAGAGAGTGGGAAATTAAACAAATTAGAATAATTATATTTGAAATTTGAATTATTTCCCGTGCAAAGCATGGTTAAATCTTGCGACGTTGAATGATGGCACATCCTCTTTTCTTATAATCAACGCAACACATTTTTCGCGCAGCATTTGGCTATATTTCCTCGAAAAAACACTATCTTTGCATCACTATGACAATACAAGAGGCTCAAGAGCGTGTTGACGCTTGGATAAAACAGTATGGAGTGCGCTACTTCAGCGAACTGACCAATATGGCCGTGCTCACCGAGGAGGTGGGAGAAGTGGCACGCGTCATTGCTCGCCGATACGGCGACCAATCGAGCAAACCGGGCGACGACCTGGATCTTGCCGACGAATTGGCTGACGTGCTGTGGGTGGTGATGTGCCTGGCCAACCAGACAGGCATCGACCTCGATGAGGCGCTGGAACGCAACTTCGCCAAGAAGACGAGCCGCGATAACACCCGCCATATCAATAACGAGAAACTGAAACTTTAACCAATAATAATATCATCTGATTATGAGCAATCACGAACACGAACACTGCGGCTGTGGCTGCGAACATCACGACCATGAGCACAAGCACATGGACAAGTACATGACCGCCATCAGCCAGAGCAACGTCACCACCGACGATGCAGCCGTCACTGCCGCTGTGCAGGAAATCATCGACAAGCATGCTGCCGAGAACAATACCCCCGAGGTGCAGCAGTTCCTGCTGAACTGCGTGGACTTGACCACCCTGGCCACCGACGATAGCGAGCGCAGCGTGGCCAAGTTTGTCCAAAAGGTGAATGACTTTGACAACAACTATCCGCAGTACAAAAATGTAGCCGCCATCTGCGTCTATAGCAACTTTGCCGCCGTTGTGCGCGGCACGCTCGAGGTGAGCGGTGTTGATGTGGCTGTGTGCAGCGCCAGCTTCCCCGCCAGCCAAGCCCACATCGAGACCAAGATTGCCGAGACCGCACTCGCCATCGCCGACGGAGCCGACGAAGTGGACATCGTGCTCAACGTGGGTTACTTCAAGGATGAGGCCTACGAGGAACTGTGCGATGAAATCGCCGAGATCAAGCAAGTCGTGGGTGACCGTCCCTTGAAAGTCATCCTTGAGACCGGACTGCTCAAGAGCGCCGAAGCAATCCGCTGTGCCAGCATCCTGTCGATGTACTCGGGTTGCGACTTCATCAAGACCTCGACGGGCAAGGTTTATCCTGGCGCGTCGCTCGAGGCCGCCTATGTGATGTGCCAGTGCATCAAGGAGTACTTCGTGCAGCACGGCCGCATGGTGGGCTTCAAGGCTTCGGGTGGCATTCGCACCACCGAGGATGCCATCAAGTACTACACCATCGTCAAGGAGGTACTGGGTGAGAAATGGCTGGACAACCGCTACTTCCGCATCGGTGCGTCAAGTCTGGCCAACTCCCTGTTCCAGTCCTTCACTGGCAGCGACGAAAAGCCCTTCTAACCTCTCCATTATTAAGAAAAAACAGTCTTTTCAGCCCGTGCCATCTGTTCAATCAATAGATGGCACGGGCTGTGTTTTTGCATCATTAAACGGCTATCTAATATCATTTTTTCATAAAAACTCACTGATTGGCATGAGATTTGCAGTTCATGGGGTATAAAATGAATTAATTGTGTTAATAGAAAAGAAAGGAGTAGAACTATGTCACTGTTTAGAGTCATCTTGTCGATTATCTTCCCGCCGCTGGCTGTGCTGGACAAGGGCTGTGGTTCGGTGTTGATTGTGACACTGCTTACCGTTGCCGGATGGATTCCGGGAGTAATCGGCGCCCTGGTGATCTTGAACAAGGATAGCGAAACGGCTGGAAGTCGCCAATCGTATTACCCCACCTATCCGACCTACCCGACCAATAGTGGTCGTTCGCGTTGCGAGTACTGATAAGGTCGCGAATCGGAAGAAAAAAGTATTACCCTGACACTATGAACCCTGAACGTTGTTGGAAGTTCGGGGTTCATTTCATTTGGCCTTCTCTGGTCAGTGGCTCTTGAATCACGTCATCTAAGGTATAATGCAACTACACGACGCGATGGTCAGCCAGCCAGTAAAAGGAATATTTTCTTTCTCACAAGCATAAAAATCAAGTGTTCAGTAATAATCATCAATCATTTTGAATCGTTTGCAATATTCAGTGGAACTCAAAAGAAAATGCCGATATTTGCAGAAATTGGGAAATTATTTAATAATATCAAATAAACACACAGATTCTTTAAAAAATGAAGAATTAAGCCTATATTTGCAGCAATATTTTAAATCATTATCAACATTCAAGTATTATTCGTTTTATAAATAGAATCTTTTTATCAAATTATGAGAAAATCAATTCTACTACTGTTCACGGTACTGTTCAGTGCCATGACGGTTCTTGCAGTTCCCGCTAAGCCAGGTTGGATGACCGTAACCCAGAGTGATGGATCCACCGTTCAGGTGCAAGCTGTCGGAGGCCCCTTTAACCATGCTGTTGTCACTACCGACGGCCTGATGGTTGCCCGAGGCGATGATGGCGACTGCTATTACTATTCGTCATTAACGGGCCTTACCACCGTTCACGCTCACAATCCTGCTGACCGCACTGCCAGCGAGGTGGCCTTTATCGGTGCCCAGCGCTCCAATCTGGTGATGACCTCGCGCGAGCGCCCCTTCTTACCTAATAAGGATAAATTTGGCGTTGGCGGCAGTAATGCCGACTCGGACGTGCCTGCTCAAGGAAATCGCAAGGTGCCCATCATCCTTGTCGAGTACCAGGACAAGAAGTTCAAAAACACCCGCGAGCAGATCATCCAAGCCATGCTGACGGGTAACACCAGTGTCCAGCAGTATTTCAAGGATCAGTCCAACGGCAAATACGACCCCGATTTTGAGGTCTTCGGCATCTACACGCTGAGCCAGAACCGCCAGTATTACGGCGGCAACGACTCGGGCGGTAATGACCAGCG
>ONIL01000025.1 GCA_900317835.1 uncultured Prevotellaceae bacterium
CCGTCAATAATGATATCCTAGTGATGATGAACCGCCTGTCTGATTATCTGTTTGTCTTAGCCAACGAGAAAGAATGAAGCGATTACATCCCATTATGTTCGCAGGGACGGGCAGCGATGTGGGCAAGAGCATCGTTGCTGCAGCCTTTTGCCGTATCTTCAAGCAAGACGGATACAGCCCAGCCCCGTTCAAGGCCCAAAATATGGCATTGAATTCCTTTGCGACGCCCGAGGGCTTTGAAATCGGTCGCGCCCAAGCCGTTCAGGCTGAGGCTGCCGGCATTCCTTGCCACACTGATATGAACCCGCTTCTGCTGAAACCACAGTCTGACCATACCTCGCAAGTAATCCTGCACGGCAAGCCCATCGGCAACAAGAATGCCTATGACTATTGGCGTCGAGGCACGTCAGACATTGACTATCGCCGCGAGGTGTGTGATGCTTTCGATCGTTTGGCATCCCGTTTCAATCCCATCGTGATGGAGGGAGCTGGCAGCATTTCGGAAATCAATCTGCGTGATACCGACCTTGTAAACCTGCCCATGGCCCGTCATGCCCGTGCCGATGTCATTTTGGTCGGTGACATTGATCGTGGAGGCGTCTTCGCTTCGGTCTATGGCAGTATCGCCCTGCAGAAGCCTGAGGACCGAAACCTTATCAAGGGCATCATCATCAACAAGTTCCGTGGCGATATGCGCCTGTTTGACGAGGGCCGCAAAATGCTGGAGGACATCTGCGGTGTTCCCGTGTTGGGTGTTATCCCTTATTTCAAAGACATTTACATCGAGGAGGAGGATAGCGTGGCCTTAGCGCAAAAGTCCATGCAGGCCGAGCGCGGCAAGGTCAATGTGGCTGTGGTTATGCTGCGGCATTTATCTAATTACACTGACTTTGATGCGCTGGAGCGTGACCCGCGTGTCCACCTGTTCTATACCAACAATACCGAGGATATCAAGAAGGCCGACATCATCATCCTGCCGGGTACCAAGTCCACGCTGCATGACCTGTATGAACTGCGTCGCAACGGATGCGCCCAGGCCATCGTGAGGGCCCATCGCGAGGGTGCTGCTGTATTGGGCATATGCGGCGGCTACCAGATGATGGGCATGGAAGTACTGGACCCCGACCATGTCGAGGGCGACATCGAGCGTTTGCCGGGTTTGGGCCTGCTGCCCACGACTACTACCATGAACGGTGACAAGCAGACGCGCCAAGTTACCTGCCAGTACGGGGGCGGCTACGAAATCCATCAGGGCGAGACGCGCCCCGTGTGTGACGCCAAGCCGTCACCCTTGCTGCATCTCGATGACGGGCGCGAAGACGGCTATCTCGTTGATGGCAAGTGCATGGGCACCTACGTTCACGGCATCCTCGATAATGCGTCCTTTGTGGATTTCCTTTTGGAACCCTTCAAGGACAAAATCACTGACGGAAATCAGCCATTTGACTACGCGGCATTTAAAGAAGAGCAATACGATAAGTTGGCTGCCCACGTGCGCCAGTATGTCGATATGGAGCAAATCTATAAAATTTTGACTGACCATGATTGAAGGACACGGTGACGACCTGTATCGTTACGACAATATCAAGATGAACTTCAGTTCCAACATTTATGCTGGAACTGACTTAAGTGCATTGGAAGCGTACCTGTGTACCAGATTCGATGTCGTGCGCTCCTATCCTGAGCCCTCAGCTGCCTCGCTGGAACAGATGATTGCCCATGAGTGCGGCATCAGCCCCGACGAGGTGCTGGTGACAAGCGGGGCGGTAGATGCCATCTACCTGATTGCTCAGGCCTACCGCTACGAGGGCTCCTGTCGCATTATGCAGCCCACGTTCAGGGAATATGAGGACGCCTGCCGCGTGTTTGGCTATCAGGAACGCGAGGATGGCGCCCTGTGCTGGCTGTGTAACCCTAATAACCCGACGGGTGATGTGATGGCAGTTGAGGATGTGTTGGCGCTTGCTGAGCGCCATCGCCTACTCATCGTTGACCAGTCATACGAGGACTATACGATGGCCCCCTTGCTGCAACCCGCTGATGTAGTCGGCCGTGATGACATCATCCTGTTGCACTCGATGACCAAACGCTATGCGGTGCCGGGGTTGCGTTTGGGTTATGTCACTGCCTCATCGTCGATTATCAACCGCTTGCGGGAACAGTACCGCCCTTGGGCCATCAACGCTCTGTCGCTGGAGGCCGGCAAGTGGCTCGTGCAACGTGCTGAGACCGCTATTCCTGACTTGACATCCTATTTGGCCGAGACGCAACGTCTGCGCGCGATGCTTAACGAGATAGATGGCATTGAGGCTCAACAAACACAGACCAATTTCTTCCTGTGCACGATCGCCTCGGCCACGGCAGCCGAACTGAAGGAATATCTGGCACATGACCACGGAATCCTCATTCGTGACGCCTCCAATTTCACGGGTCTCACGCCACATCACTTCCGCATCGCCACCCAGTCGCCCGCCGAAAACGACGCCCTAGTCACCGCCATCCGTCTCTTTCTAAATTAACAACAATAAATACAACAAATACAAATGTGGAATTTTTCGTCATCGATTGTTTTTATTGTACTTATTGTTTTCTTTTTTTAATTCAATGATCAATACGCTATTACTTATATTGCCGTTGCTGTTGGGTTGGTTGCTGGATTTCATTTTCGGTGACCCGTCACGCCTGCCGCATCCCATCGTGTGGTTCGGCAAAATGATTTCGTGGGGCGAGCACCGCCTCAATAAAGGCCATCACCGCATGGCCAAGGGTGCCGTGATGGCCATCGTCCTGATTCTGATGGTATTTTTTGTCGTGTGGGGACTCAAGCAGTTGATTCCCAACACGGTTTTGTGGCTCATCCTCGATACCATCATCATTTTCTACTGTTTGGCAGGGACGACGCTTATTCGAGAGGTGCGAGTGGTGTTTTTGGCGCTGGACCGTTCGCTTGACGAGGGCCGTCAGCAGGTCGCTCGCATCGTGGGGCGTGACACTTCTCAACTGTCTGCCCAGGAGGTGCGCACTGCCGCTCTAGAGACACTTGCCGAGAATCTGAGCGACGGCGTGATAGCCCCGCTGTTCTGGTTCGCATTGTTGGGTACCCCTGGCATGTTGGCCTACAAAATGGTCAATACCCTCGATTCGATGATTGGCTATCGCACCGAGCGCTACAAAGACTTCGGTTGCTGGGCCGCCCACATCGATGATGTGGCCAATTATATCCCTGCTCGCCTGACTGCTTTGCTAATGGTCATTGCTTCGGGCAAGTTGTCACTGCTGAAATTTGTGTGGAAAAACGGCCGCAAGCACGCCAGTCCCAATAGCGGCTACCCTGAGGCTGCCCTTGCCGGCATCCTCAACTGCCGTTTCGGCGGGCCACACTATTATTTCGGCGAACTCTTCGACAAGCCCTTCATCGGTGAGAACGACCGTGAACTCACCACCCAGGATATGCACACCGCCGTCCACATCAATCGAACGGCTGAACTCCTTATGCTCGTTTTGACGTCCCTCGTGGTGATATCTCTTTAGAAGTATTTAGTGATGTGGGCGGTGTCGAAGTTGTTCATCTCGTTAATCATCCTCACTGCCGAATCGATGATGGGGTAGGCGCACAATGCTCCGGTGCCTTCACCGAGTCGCAGGCCTAGGTTGAGGATGGGCTTGGCGTGGACGATGTCAAGCATGCGCTTATGCCCGCTTTCGTCACCGCAATGGGTGAAAATCATGTAATCCTGGGAAGCAGGGTAGAGACGGATGGCTGCGATGGCACAGGCTGTCATGATAAAGCCGTCAACCAGGACGATAAGGTGCTTTTCGGCTCCCCGCAGCATCGCCCCGATTGCCGTTACCATCTCAAAACCACCAAAGTAGCGGATAGCGTTTTCTGTAGTGTCTTCCATTGTTTCATGATAATGCTTCAGTGCTTGGGCAAGCACTTCACGCTTGTGCTGGATGCCGGGATGGTCAAGGCCCGCCCCCGCGCCGATGCACTCGTCCAATGGAATGTTGCCGAACAGGCTCATCCAGATGCTTGAGGGCGAGGTGTTTGCAATACCCATCTCGCCGACGCACAGTACCTGGCAGCCCTCGGCAATACAGTCATCCACCAGGTTGCAGCCTGTTTGGATGGCACGGTCAAACTCCTCTTGACTCATGGCGGGCTCGTGCAGGAAATTGCAGGTGCCACGGGCTATCTTGCGGTCGATAATGCCCTCAACATTGCTAAGGTCATAATCCACTCCCGTGTCCACGATTCTCAACTTGAATCCGTGCTGGCGGCAAAACATATTCACGCCACCACCGCCACGGGTAAAGTTAATCATCTGTTGCCAGGTGACCTCGCGTGGTGACACGCTAACGCCCTCGCGTTCAATACCGTGGTCACCACCCAGCAGAAGGTGGCAAGGATGGTTGAGGCTGGGCGTCAAGGTCTGTTGGATGAGGCAAATCTGCAATGCCAGTTCCTCTAGGCGGCCCAGCGAGCCTTTGGGTTTATTCAGGTGGTCGATTTTCTGCTGGATGGCATTGGCCATCGACTTATCAGTGTGTTGTATATTGAATTGCTTCATTGGTTGTTCATTTTTTAGTTTTGTGTGCCGTGGCAGAGCCACGGCATAGAGAACCTTGACTGATCGTCTCTCCTCTCGCTAATATTAATTTTTCATTTTATTTTTACCGGGATTCCTGATACCATGAGGATGACTTCATCGGCTCGGGCTGAGATGTGCTGATTCATCCAGCCCTGCAGGTCGGTAAATCGCCGCTGCACGGCATCCACGCTCACGCCACCGCTGCCGATTTCGTTGGTCACGAAGATAAAAGTCGCATCATGGGCCGTGAAGCGGTCAAACTCCGCCTTGGCCATATCTAGAACCTGCTGTGTGTCTTGATTTTGATTCTCAAAGAAGAAATTGGTCAACCACAGCGTCACGCAATCAATAACGGCCACGCGGCCTGTAAGATCGTGACGGCTCAGGTATTTCTCCTCCTCGATATTGGTCCACTGTGGGCCTCGGCGCTTCTGATGACGGCGCACACGCTCGCGGAACTCCTCGTCCCACACGTGAGCAGTCGCAACATACACAGGATTCTCGGCGAGGGACAATGCCAGTTCCTCGGCATAACGGCTCTTGCCCGAGCGTTGCCCACCAGTGATTAATATGATTCTTCTCATGTCAGTTTCTAATAAAAATAAAGTCCCCGTAATCAGGAAGATTGCTCCATGCGTTGTCCCAGGAATATAGTCCTGCATAAAGCCCTGCACTGATGAGTACCCCAGCATGGGCAAAAATGGCTACACGCTGGTAGGGCTTGTCTTTGAGTTCGTCAAGGAACGCGGCCACACGTTGGTATTGTTGCCGGAAGCTCTCACCGCCCGTCGTGGGCTGGTTGATGTAGTCGTCATACCATTCTTGCAGGTGCGGGTCTTGGATTTCGTCATAGAGCTGCATTTCCCATTCGCCCATATTCATCTCCAGCAGCCGCTCGTCGGTCTCGGCATCAGGGTAGCCGCAATAGGCAGCCAATTTGCGGGCGCGTGTCAAGGGTGAGGAAAACACCTTGTCAAATGGCAAATACGCTTCCAGTGACTGGCGGGTTTCCTCGGCTTCTTGTTCAAAGGTAACCCTCACAGGCACATCGGTCTGCCCATAGCACGTTCCCTTGGGTACATCAACGCTGGTATGTCTCACCAATATGACTTCCATTTCAATTCTCTAGTAATCCTCTTAAAGCCTTTAGTTTCCCACATATTGTGAGCAGACCACTAAATAAACCGTCAATTCGACCAGCAGGCAAACCGCTCCGCAGCAGTCACCCGTGTAGCCGTGAATCTTGTGCATGATGAGCAGGTACAGGAAATACATCACAAGGGCAGGCAAGATAATCACAAGATACCAGTTGGCGTCCATCACGCTGAACAGCAATGCCATGGGCAAGAGTCCTTGCACAGTCAGGCTCAACCCGGCACCAAGCGAGGGTCTGCGATAGATGGTCTTGTTCTTGGCATCTTCCTCGCGACGTGCATAGGGAAGCATCGACACCAGTTGGCTCGAAACCATCTTGGAGAACGGGTCGGCGGCAAATACGGCAAAAGCAGCCACTATTACAGGCATGCAATAAAGAGATGTCCCTAAGAACAGCATATAAATGATGAGCCCCAACACACCGTAGGTGCCGATGTGCGAGTCCTTCATGATCGCAAGAATGCGCTCGCGGTCACCTCCGCCCCCGAAGCCGTCCAAGAAATCCGCCAGGCCATCCTCATGCAATGCACCCGTGATGAGCAGTCTCACGGCAATCGCAGCAATTACAGCCACAACCCAAGGCAGTACCATACTTCCGAAATACAGTGTTGCCGCCATCGCCCCGCCAGTGAGCCAACCGGTCAAGGGCCAGAATTCCACGACAGCCTTGTAACTCTCTTTTGGAGGTTGATAGACCCGCCAAAACGGTAGCCGCGTGAAAAATACCAACGCAGCCCACGGCGCGTCAAACCATCTTGTTTTCACTCCTGTTTCTTCCATACTGCAAAAGTAGTAAAAAGTTTAGAGTTTCGTGTTGAAAGATTGGGGAGTTTTGGCCATTTTCATGCGGCTTGGTCCTAAAAAAGACGTACCTTTGTAGCATTATTAGAAATGACAAGATCATGAAGAAATTTTTTGGACTTTTATCGATTATGGTTCTGATGTGCGCATGTGCTGCTCAAGGTGACAAAAAGAGCACTGCCGATGATCAGAACCTGGAAAAGATTACAGTGAAGTATGCCACAGGGTTCAGCGTTCGCGATTCAGCGGATGTTAGACTCGTCGATGTGGGCAAGCGCGATCATTTTGCTCTTGTTTACGATGACGATGCCGTTGTGCCCGAGGGCTATGTAAAAGTTAAGGTGCCTATCGAGCGTACTATCTGCATGACCTCGCTGCAACTGTCCAACTTCACCATCCTTGACGCACACGACGTGGTCAAGGGTATTACCAGCACAAAGAACCTCTTCAACGAGGACATCAAGGCACGCGTCAAGGACGGACGTATAGTTAAAATCGGTATGGAGGGCGAGTTTGACCCCGAGGTGGTCATGGCCGCCAATCCTGATGTGATTTTCATTTCTCCGTCTAAGCGTGGCGGCTATGATGCCATCAAGGAAATCGGTATCACACTGGTACCCCACCTGGGTTATAAGGAACTTGACCCGCTGGGGCAGGCCGAGTGGATCAAATTCATCGGCATGTTCATCGGCAAGGAAAAGGAGGCCTCCGAAGTGTTTGACGGCATCGAGAAGCGTTATAATGAGTTAAAAGAGAAAGCTGCCAAAGTTGAGCAACGCCCCACTGTCACTAGCGGCGAAATGCACTACGGCAACTGGCACGCCGTTGGCGGTAAGAATTATTTGGCGCAGATCTTCCGTGACGCTGGAGCCGACTATGTCATCAATGATGACGAGACCTCGGGCGAGGACCTGGAGTTCGAAAAGATGTATGCCCTGTCGGCTAACGCTGACTACTGGCGTATTCTCAACAGCTACGTTGGCGATTTCTCCTACGAAGCGCTGAAGGCCTCAGAGCCTCGCAACGCCTTGTTCAAACCATTCAAGGAGAAAAAGGTCATCTACTGCAACATGAAGCAGACGCCTTATTATGAAAAAGCGCCCGTCATGCCCGATGTGCTCCTGAAGGACTTCGTGGCCATCTTCCATCCCGAATTGGTTGAGAAAGACTATCAACCCACTTTCTACCGCCTGCTTCAATAAACTAGTAGCTTCACGAATTACACTCATTATTTTTCTTAATTGGTGAAATTTGCGTAATTCGTAGTTTTAATAAGAGTATTTGATGATGAGACGGACGCTACCCTTGATGTTGGCCCTTTTGGTGGCTATCGTCGTTCTGATGATAGTCAACCTGTTTATCGGCTCGGTCGAGATTCCCGTTGCCGATATTTGTCGCATTCTTATCGGTCAGGGCAACGAGAACGAAATATGGACCAACATCATCTTGAGTTCCCGCCTGCCACAGGTATTGACAGCCATCGTTGCGGGTGCTGGCTTGGCTGTGAGCGGTCTGATGATGCAGACCATCTTTCACAATCCGTTGGCGGGCCCGTCTATTTTGGGTATCTCCAACGGAGCTAGCTTGGGTGTTGCCTTTGTCGTCCTGCTGTCAGGACAATTGGGCGGTGTGGCATTGAGCAGCCTGGGTTATCTGGGTGATGCAGCTGTCTCGGTCGCTGCTATCATCGGCGCGCTAGCAGTAATGATGCTCATTGTATGGATTTCGGGGAAAGTCAAGGGGAATGTTACGCTTCTTATTATCGGTGTGATGATTGGTTACCTGGCTACTGCCATCATCGGCGTCTTAAAGTTCCTGAGCCCCGAGGAAGACGTCAAAGCCTTCGTCGTGTGGGGGTTAGGCTCGTTTTCACGCGTCTCGGGTGACCAGATGATACTTTTTGTTGTCCTCATGTGCATCTTGCTGCCCTTGAGTTTCCTGCTGGTAAAGCCACTGAATGCCATGCTGCTCGGCGACCGCTATGCAGCCAATCTGGGCGTTAATGTCAAGCGCGCCCGCACATGGATTATCATCTGCTCGGGTACGCTCGTCGCTATCGTTACCGCCTATTGCGGTCCCATCATGTTCATCGGAATGGCCGTTCCCCATCTGGCACGCGGCATCTTCCGCACCAGCGACCACTGGAAACTGATGCCTGCCACCGCCCTGTGTGGCGCAGCCTTAGCTTTAATCTGTAATCTGATTGCCCGTGCACCAGGCTTCGAGGGTGCCATGCCTGTCAATAGCGTCACTGCCCTCATCGGCGCCCCCATCATCATCTACGTCCTCTACCGCCGCAAAACTTCCTACGAGTAACCGTTTCCTTTTGTTTTCAGTTTAGATTATTGTCCATACATTGAAAGCAACATCATGATAGCTGCGGGCGTATTGTTGGCTGCGTGGAAAAGCACTCCCCACCAGTATCCAAGATTGACACGGACATAGGTTAATAAACACCCCACTAGGCCGGGACGCAGGATAATGGCTAGGCAATAGGGCAGCAGCCCCCAGGTAAGGACAGTGAATCTGAGATGCATAAAGCAGAAGGCTAAAGCCGATAACCAAATCGCTGTATGTAGATAACGTGAGCGCCACTGTGTCCACTGCTCGTCGGTGGTGTAGCGCATAACCAGCCAATAAAGTACGCCTCCAGTCAATAGCATACCTGCCATCAGCATCCAATTCTCTGAACAATCCAATAAGTATCCCACGATGGAAACGGGCAACAACCCTGCCCACAGTGCCACGGTCTGACGCTTGAACGACAGTTCTAGTCTGAAAATGATTTCTTCGACGACTGGGGCAACTAGAAGTAATTGGGCAATATACCAAAGCGGACTATCCATATGAAGACTACGGTCACCTGCAAATTTTGTCAGTTGATCTGGTTCCACACCCATTTTGTTATAAATTATGGTCACTCCAACAATGATGGCGAAATTAATTAGAAGGAAGATAAAGTACCAGATGATTGCTGTTGCAATGATTCTCCTCTTGGGCATTCTCGCCCTGTCTTCTGTTCGATCAAGAATAAAAGCCATAAATAATAATATTAGATTGGTTTTTGCAAAGGTACTACTATTTTCGATAATAGACATTCACTATGCGAGAATTTGAGGAAAAAGAAATGACGTTAATCTCGAGGACGCATAGTTGTGCCCTTGGGCTCTCGAAATGGGAATACAACACTCTATTATGGGAGTTCGTGCTCGGTCAGACCAGATTACCCATCAACTGAAGCGTTCCGATTTCCTTCTTCACTGTTTGGCTCTTCTGTTATGAATTGTAGATGGTGCCGGTGTCGGTGATAAGGAGAATGGTAAGATTGCCGTTGGGGAGTAGGGGAGAACAGTAGCGGTTGCAGTGGTTGATGACGACCGTGGCAAAATTCTGGAGTTTTTCTTGGGGAATACGTTCCCACAACTCGCGGGCGAGGGTGAGGTCGCTGATGTCGATGTCAATGCTTGCCTCGTGGAGCATGCTCATGACGAAATCTTTGTCCATCGTGGTGTGGCGGCTGTGGGTGTCGAGGTTGCCCGCAGCGAGTTTCACGGCTTTGCCTAGCATCACGCCCATGGTGACATACTTGATGGCAAGTTCATTAGCGAAGGCTAAGGTCTCACCGATGTAATTCCCGTATTCCACAAAGGCCTGCTGTGGCAGGTCAGGGTATTGCGCTTTTACAAAGCGTTCGCTCTTGCCGCCGCTATTGATGACTACACGGTCACTACCTGATGCCTTGGCCACCTGCATGCACTTGCGGATACTGGCTACAAAGGCTTCTTCGCTGAAGGGTTTCACAATACCCGACACGCCGATGATGCTGATGCCGCCCTCAATGCCCAATCGCGGGTTGAAGGTGCGACGGGCTATCTCGGCACCGTGCGGCACGCTAATGGTGATGCGCACGTTCTCATGGATGTTGTCGCGCATCATCTGCCGAGGTGCCTTGTTAATGGCAGGCTCGCCTGGTGGGAAGTCAAAGCCTGGAACTGTGAAACACCCTACGCCCTCACCGCCTAGTATCTCGAAATGGTCACTAGGCTCAACACTTGCCCTAATCTCAATGCCGTTGGTCACATCAGGGTCATCGCCCGACTGTTTGAAGACTGCCGCATAGCCATCACCGTAAGTCACATCGACATGGATGGTTTCACCATTTGGAAGGACTACAGGCACCGAGGTTGGTGTTTCTCCTGTTTTTAGCCTTATGGTAGCAGCAATGGTTGCGGCTGTGGCGCAGGTACCCGTGGTCAAGCCGCTATGCAGCGGATAAAATTCGGGCAAAAGTTTCTCCACAATGCGACGCAATCCATGAGGACCGTTGATGTGGTCAACTGTGATACCATCCGCAGTAGGATATTCAGGTCGCTCTACAACGAAGATTTTGATTCCTGCTTGACGTGCAGCATGGATCTTCTCATCAAAACCGCCACTCAAACCACTCTCCTTAGTGATGATTGCTTGGGGATGCAGTCGATCAATCAACGATGCAGTGTCATCTTTCTCGTAGTAAACGAGGTGATCAACGGGAAAGCCCGCTTTTAGTGCCCCGGCATGAGATTCATCACGGTTTAAAATGCGGAACCAGCATTCATGGCTATTCCAGTAATCACGCAGTTTCGCAATGGTATTGACGCCAGTGAGAGCCAATAGGCGATGGACGTCATGTGTCTCCAATTGATTGATGGCATCGTCATAGTCCTTGCACCAAGCAAGATCCTCGTCATGGGGTGGATAAATTCGGTCATAGCGAATGACGGGAACGCCGATTTGCTCTGCAAGATTAACAACATTGTGGTGCAGATTGATGGCAAAGGGATGGGCCGCGTCAACAATCAGTCGGATTTCATGTTCATGGCAGAAAGTTACCATCTCAGGCATCTCCATCGCTCCAATGACATGGTGGCCATGCACGAGTTTGATGTCCTGAGTATCACTTCGGGTGGAATAGTAGTAGGTGGCACCCGATTCCTCGAGCACCTTTGCGGCCATGCGGCCCTCTGTCGTTCCACCAAATACCAGGATCATGCGTCGCCCTTTCTGAACAAGTGGGTGAAATGTTTGTTATAAAGTTCTGAGAGGCCCTTGCGGTTGTCGATGGCCTCGCCCACGACGAGCATCGTGGTCAACGTGAGGTTATTGTCGTGGACAATCTTGGCCAGATCTTTTAACACACCGCGGTAGATGCGCTGGTCGGGCCAAGTGAGGTGATAGCAAGCGGCGACGGGCGTATCCTCGGGATACTCCATGAGCAATTCCCGTTGTACGTCATCGACGATGGCGGCACTGAGGAAAATGCACATGGTGCTTTGGCTACGGGCCAGCAGATGCAATTGCTCTTTCTCGGGCATGGGGGTGCGTCCCTCGCCGCGGGTCAGGATGATGGTCTGGGTGCGCTCGGGGATGGTGAACTGGCTACGCAACTCGGCAGCAGCAGCAAGGAACGATGAGATGCCAGGCGTGATGTGGTAATGCATATTGTGTTGGTCAAAGAACGCCATCTGCTCTTGAATCGCTCCAAAGATGCACGGGTCGCCCGTATGCAAACGCACAATAAATTTGCCATGGTCATAGAACTCCTTCATCAACGCGCATTGCTCCTCCAAATTCATCCCTGCCGAACTGCGAACGACAGCACCGGGCTTGGCACACAAGGTCAATTCACGAGGAACAAGAGAACCGGCGTACAGAATAAGGTCAGCGCGCTCCAGCATGCGCCCACAATCTCGATGTGGCCCTGTTGGTCACGCAGGTATTGACGATCGATCGCAAGAGCCACCGTGAAATTCTTGCCTTTGATTTTGGGGACAATCAGTTTTCCGTGATTGGAGCCAAGGATGGCAGCCGCCTCACACACGCTGGGCGTGCCCACGTGCTTGGCAACTGTGTCACTCGGGTTGGGAACCTCAACGGCTGCCAATTGCTCGGCAGTGAAGAATTCAACGTCCTCATCATACCCGTCTTTTAGTAGTTGCACAAACGGCTCATCGGCCTTGACATCAATCGTGCAGTAACGGCATGCACAAGGCAAGATACCCCATTCTGCCAAAGCCTCGTCCATTTGGTCATAGATGAACTTGTAATCGTCAGGATGATGAGCCAAACCGAAACCGATAGTACCGACCATGGGTACAAAATGCAAGGACAGCAAGCCTTCAGGCGCATAGCGGCGGAAAGGCGTGACCATGATGAGCAAATCGTATTTCTTGGGGTCAGCTTCGCTGAGATCGTTGATGATGGTGACGTGGTCAGGAAGCGTTTTTTCCAGATAGTCGGTGCCCTCATCACGCACCTCCATGAACAAAGCCGTCGGCTTGCGGTTGACGAAAGCAAAGATGCAAGCATTCATGTCGTCCTCGCTGGCAATAGGCCAGTTGAAACGCTCTTCCAGCATATCCAATGCCCATAGTCCTGCATTGTCACTCTGGGTTGTGATGACGGGATCGGCACCAAGCGCCGAAGCTACACGACGTGTCAAGTCGTTGGCGCCACCCACATGGCCCGATAGAACCGAAATCACATGGTTTCCCACGCTGTCCACGCAGATGACTGCTGGGTCGGTGTGCTTGTCGTTGATCAAGGAGGCTATTGTGCGCACGCAGATGCCCATGGCTCCAATAAATATGAAAGCGTCAAAATCTTTCCATCGCTTGGCGACCTCTGCACGTTTGATGACTGAGGCTTGGAACTCTTGCTGGAGCATTTTGGCCATGTCTCGGCCCTCGTCGCTCACGGGAATTACGGCTATCTTTTGCATGTCAATTGTCACTATTTTAAAACTACGAATTTCGCTAATTACACAAATGTTTTCAGTTTATTTCGTGGTTTATGTTTTGCATTTCAGTATTTCGATTGGGTTGTTGTCGTTCAGGATGATGCGAGTGGGTGGTTCTTGCGTCAGGCCCAATTCGGCACACGCCTCATTAAACAGTCTGTGGCTGTCGGTATGAACCATGGGCGAGGTAACGCTGTTCATCACGATGCAACCGTCATCGCTCAGGACAGTCAGCACGCATGCCATGATTTCCTTGAGCCGTCCGCCATGGCCTCCAATAAACACAGCATCAGGGCAAGGCAGGCCACTGAGATCGGCATCGAGAAAGTCCCCAATGTGGTAGTTGATTCCAGGGACACCAAAGCGGCGGCTGTTCTCCTGTATCAATGCTTCACATTCGGGCCTAATTTCGAAGGCCTCGACGTGCACATGAGGGAACTGTAACCGCGCCTCAATAGACACGCTGCCCGTGCAAAAGCCGATGTCCCACAAGACACTTTTTTGCGGTAGGTCGAGTGCCTGTAGCGTCAACAAGCGGATGGGCATCTTGGTAATCATCTTCTCACGGCCATCAAGCAAAGCAAATTCGCTCTCTGGGATGCCGTAGGGCCTCGCCTTAGCATGGCCGCACAGAATCAGGCAATTAGGATAGTCAAAACCCTTGTTGGCGGCTTCTTCTAAAGTCAAAGTCGTGACTTGCTCCTTGTCAGGGTTGCCCAAATGCTCACCGACGTGCATTTGGTAGCCGTTATAGCCATAATCCAACATACGTTGGGCGATGGCAGCGGGAGTATGTTCCCGATCTGTTAGGACACCTATTTTGCCAGCTCTCTCGATGAGTGCCCGGTCAAATTCTGGCCAAGGTCTCCCCGTGAGAGAAACGACACGCATATCATTGTAAGGCATCACTAAACGATGTGCCAGAATTTGCAAGGAGTTGAATGACGGGAAAAGTACAATCTCGGCATCGGGCATCTTGCGCTTGATGGTGTTGGCAAAACCGAAAAACAACGGGTCACCGCTGGCGAATACAATCACCTCGTCGTGATACTGCTCGAAGACCGCATCCAGCGGTGTGGTGATTTCGATCCATTGTGACCCCTCGGGCAAATAGGGAGCGACAAGTCCATAATGGCGCTTGCCGCCCGAGAAAACGCGCCCATTGCAGATGATGCTGATGACCTCCGGCGGCAGATAAGGCCGCGGCGCGTCATTGATGCCTATAACGTAAAATTTCATATCATTTATCATAAAAACAACGAATTACACGAATTAAACAAATTAAAAATGATTCATACATATATATTATTCGTATAATTAGCGTAATTCGTAGTTAAAATAGTTTTACAGGTCGCGTCCTGGTTTAAGTTGTGCCGCATCGTCAAAGGTCAAAATGGCGTTGCACAGTGTCGCTGCCAGGTTGCTGCCTCCCTTGCGTCCCTCGACGATGATTTTGGGGATGTCCTTAAAGGGTTTGACCATGTGTTTGGACTCACGCACATGCACGAAGCCCACTGGAGCGGCAATAATGCCGGCAGGATGGGCTTTGTCCTTGCGGATGAGGTCGCACAGTTCCATTAATGCCGTTGGCGCATTGCCGAAAGCAAACAGGGCGTCAGGATGCTCCTCGACGGCCAAGCGGATACCGGCCTGGGTGCGTGTGATGCCTTGTGCAGCGGCCATCTCAGCCACTCGCGGGTCACTCAAATAGCATTTGGCTTCCACGCCCAGTCTTACCAGCGCTCCTTTTCGGATACCACTTGTTACCATAGTCACATCGGTCACGATGGTCTTTAACTCGCCGTTAGCTACCTTGTTATATAGCATTTCCACCGCATGGTCGTCGGTATAGAGAATCCGTTCCATCTCAAAGTCGGCCGTCGTGTGGATGGCGTGCAGCAGAGCCCACTTGTGGTCAAGAGGGATATCCTTGTTGCGCAATTCGCTCTCAATAGTGCGAAACGATTCAATCATAATCTGCTGGCCAGGCTTGACGCCCTCATCACCACGCTCGCGGTAATAGCCGCGTGGGGTGATGATGTGACCATCGATGATATAGGACTGGGAGTTGCCGATGAGGATGACGGTGAACATGTCCACATCCTCGGGGTCAAACTCGCCAAGTGTGGTCACCTTGATTTCCTGCTCATCGCGTCCTGCTTGACGGACACAGCCCACGGGAGTTTCGGCAGAGCGTTGTTGCAGGAAGAGCTCCACCAATCGGTACAGTTGCCAGTAGCGGCCATGGGATTTGGGATTATAGACGGCGGTGACAAAATCGCCTATTGCGGCAGCCTTGATGCGACGCTCGATCACATCCCAAGGCGTCATCAGATCGCTCAGTGAAATGATGCACATGTCATGGCCGATGGGAGCGCCCAACAGCGAAGCCGCTTTTTGAAAAGCCGAGATGCCGGGCAACGATTCTATTTCCACATCAGAACTGCGTTCTTGCTTCATCTCATAGACCAGCGGTGTCATGCCATAAATGCCCGCGTCACCCGAGGAAATGACCACGACCGTCTTGCCCTGTTCGGCAAGTTCAAAGGCCTGCTCGGCACGCTCGCGCTCCTTCTTCATGCCTGTGTCGATGCACTCGCATCCATTTTGGACATATTTCTGAATGAACTGGAAATAATACTTATATCCGACAATGGCGTCTGCCGCCCGTACAGCGTCAAGTACGGCGGGCGTGATGTCTTCTTTACTGCCAGGCCCAATGCCTGCTACTATAATCTTTCCCATATCAGTTGCAAATTTAGCAAAAAAACAAAAAAATGGAGGCTCTGTCTCACGACAATCCTCCATAAAAATTGCAATATAAGGTTACTTGATTTTCAATTTCAGGCCAATTACAAGCATGCGCCCTGGTGAATACAGGGCATACTTGCGGTTGGATGAGTCGATGCGGCGATCCACCTTGTCGAAGATGTTGTCGATGCCGATGCTCGGCTCCAAGTACAGATGTTTCAACCCATCAAACGAGTGGGTCGTGTTCAGGTTCCAGATGCCATAGCCTGGCGCATCCTCATAGTCGGGATAATAAGTCTTGGATTGCAACCTGCCATTGATGTTCACGTTCAGTCCGTAATTTCCCCAGCTGTGGTAATAATTGGCAGCCACGGTCGCGGCGTTGCGGATGCTGCGTTCCAGCGGTGTCCACTGGCCACCGCTACAGCTGCGGGCATAGGTATAAACGTAGTTGGCCGACAGATTAAAGCCCCTGAACAGGTTGGCCGAGACGTTAACCTGTACGCCCTTGACATCGCCCTTGTCGCTGTTATTATACAACGAGTAACGCTCAAGGCTTTGGGCCTGGTCATCGGTCATCTCGGGAAACTCGGCCTGGAGCATAGCCAGTGAGGTGGCATCCACGTCGATGTTCTCTCTGATGACCATGTCGTTGATACGATTCATGAAGCCCGTCACGCTCACAGCAAGAATATTGCTGCGGTACTCGGCATTGAGCGAGAAATAGTTGCTCTTCTCGGGCGAGAGGTCTTTGTTACCGAATATAATTTGTGCCTTGCCGCGGTTCACCGAGAAGTAGTGGTAATACAGCTCGTCAAGACCTGGGGCGCGGAAACCGGCCGAATAGGTGGCACGCAGGCGGAAATTGCCTGGTGCATACATCAGCGTGGCCTTGGGTGTGAGGTGCCAGTCAAAAGTCTCATGATAGGTCAGGCGCAAGCCCACCGTGGCGGTGAGACGGTCAAAAAAGGTCATCTCGTGCTGGGCAAACGCGGCTGCCGTATAGGCATTCTGGTTGATGTTGCCCGAGGTGGCGGTGAGGTAATCCTTGCGCCAGTCGGCACCAAAGATGGTCGTTGAATTTTTCATCAGTCCCAGGATAGCCTTGAGTTGGCCTTCCATCGAGCGCTGTTTCTTGGACTGCACATAGTCGTCGATGGCGTAGGTCTTGGTGTCCACGTCATACTGTTTGCCATAGCGGAAGCGATCGACCGTGAAGTCGGCCTGTAGCGAGTTGCGGCTCGTGAACTTGTAGATGCCACCCACGTTCCAGCGCAGGCCCTTGTAGCGCATCTCATAGTCGGTGCCGCCGGTGATGTCCTTACGGGTTTCGGGGCGGTCAGTAATCTTGTAGGAGTAATCAATGCCGGCATTCAACGCAAGATGTTCGTTGGGGGCATAGGTGAACTTCTGACCCACAAGGTTAGCGCGGTAGCCAGTGAAGAACGGGGCAATCGTCGGCTGGGTCTCAGTCTCAGAGCCCTTGACATATTCTACATCGTTGATGCGGTAGCTGTCGGCCTGGTCACGCGAGAACGAGGTATAGGAACCGAAGCCGTTCTTGTAGATGTCCAGAGCGATGTTCTCGGTCAGTTGGCCATGGCCCGACACGCGTGTGTCGCTGGTCACGCTCACCAAATCCCGAGTGGGTTGGTCGGTGATGATGTTGATGACACCGGCGATAGCATCCGAGCCGTAGAGCGACGATGCAGCGCCGTCAAGCACCTCGATGCGCTTCACGCGCGCCATGTTGATGCGGTTGAGATCGACATTGTTAGAGATATCGCCCGTCAACTTTTGACCGTTAATCAAAATCAGGATATACTTATTTCCCAGTCCGTTGAGCCTCAAGAATGTACCCATCGAGTTGGGTGCCATCGACACCTGGGGCATCATGCGCGTCAGGGCACCGTCAAAGGTGGTGATGCCTTGTTCCTTGATTTCCTGGCGGCTGAGCACATGGACAGGTGTGGCAGTGGATTTCAAGCGCTGGTGATGACCCGAGCCGGTCACGACCACTGGATTTAAGGTGTAGGAGCGGCTCATCATCGACGAGTCGCTACGTTCCATCTTGTGGATTTGGGAAACAGCAGCACTCCACGTCAGGAGTGCCACTGTAACTAGTATGATTTTCTTAATCATCTGTTTAGGTTTAAAACTACGAATTACACGAATTTAACGAAACGAACTATTTAGTTTAATTCGTGCAATTCGTAGTTTAGAAATAGTTTACTCGGGATTCTTGCTGTGATAGAAGTCCAAAGGATCGCCGTTGATAGCATCGGTGGTGTGGTTCATCCACACTTGACGGATGGAGGGGAGCTCCAGCAGACCCTTCTCGATCATGGTCGAGTTGTTGCACTCATAACCCAGGTGGTAGAAGTACATCTTCCAGGAGGTATCCTCAACTTCACCCTCATCGTTGGGAGTGAACTTGGTGCCGTCCCAGTTGTCATCATCGTCACCGGCCATGTCGTTGTGGCCGTGGTCACCGTCAATCGACATCAGGGGGTGGCAATATACCTTACCGCTGGTGATACCAGCAGCGAGCATACGGGCATACACGTTGGTCTTGAAGTTGCCCATCATGTCAACGGTACCCACAAAATAGTGGCTGTTGAACTGCTGAAGGGCTTCCTCGAGCTGGGTGTAGCGAATGTTAGCCTTATAAGTGTCATAGCTGTCGGGGTTACCATGACCCATAAAGGCTACAACACCCTCATTGGCCTGAGTGCTATAGAGCTTGTTCAACTCGCTGGCAACGAGGTTAACGTCAGCTTCAGCATCCTGCAACAGGGGCACACCCAGCTTCAGGGTTACGTTAGCCAGGTAGTTATCGTCGATGTCACCATTGGCGTTGTTGGCAAAGTCCTTGATGTAGTTGATCACGCGGGTATATTCCTCACCGGGGATTACCTGCAGGGATTGAACAACGATTTCGCTATACTGAACACCCTTTTGAGCAAAAGCATTGAGCCAGAAGGGAGGAGCATAGAAATTGCGGGGATCAACATTCTCACCAGCGGCAGCACGGTTGATGCAGATGGCCGAGGAGAAAGACAAGAATACATCATAACCGGGGAATTTGCTCTTGTAAGCTGCTACGGTTTCGTCAAATGCGTCGTAGGCCTGCTCCCAGGTCGAACCGAAGGCTACCAGCAAGATTACCTTGCCATTCTTCTTTTGAGACTTGACGGTCTCGTTAACGGCTTTCTGGTAAACGGTGTAGTTGTTCTCGATGGGGTCGTCCTTGTCGTCACTGCAAGAGGTGAAGCCCATGGTCAGACAGATTGCCATCATGGCAATCAATAAAGATTTAATCTTCATCATTGTTTTGTTGTTTGGAATTAAAGTTAGACTTATACTTGTTTGAAACTTTCTTTCCTTGGTTAAAGCGGATGGTCAGTGACACATAGCCCGTGCGGCCTGGGGTTGTTGTGCCCAGGTGCAGCCCGTGAGGCGTGCGGTCGCAGTAGTTGAAGATGTTGTCCACACCAGCCTCGATACGCCAGGTGGTCGCCTTGAAGTGACCCAGGTCATGTGTCGTGGACAGGCGCCAGGTCTGGTAACCCTTGCCGTTGCCGTCGTCCTGATAATAGCGGGTGCTCGACATGCGGCCGTAAATGCCCACGCTCAAGCGATAGTCTGCCGAGATGCGGTGTCCCCATGTAGCGAACCAGTTGCCCTTGTGGTGGGCCATGCCGTCGATGGTGACTTTACGCATCTTGTCGTGGTTGGTATCATACTGGTTGGCGTCGGTGTCCAGGTAGCTGTACCCCAAGCCAAAGGCGAACTCTCGCCACTGGTAGTTGACATTTACATCGACGCCGTAGGTCTTGGCGTCTTCGATATTTTGGTACTGGCGGGTCTTGACCGGGTCATATTGGATGATATATTCGTCGGGAGCCTGATAGTTGGGGATGGTCACTAGCGCAATCATGTCCTTGACCTTATTATAATAACCGGTAACGGTCACATTCAGGCCGCGCCAACCATACTCGCCGCTCAGCGAAAAATAGTTGCTCGATTGCGGCTTGAGGTCAGTATTGCCGAGGTACAGGTATGTGCCGCTCATCTGGCGCACATAGCGGTAGAACAGTTCGCGGATGGCGGGCGTCTTGAAGCCTTGGCTCCACGTGGCACGCAACCGCCACGGTTGACCTATTTTCCACATGGCCGACACCTTGGGTGTCAGTTTTGTGCCGAATTGCTCGTTCTGGTTCAAGCGCAAACCAGCGGTGATGTTCAAGTTGCGGATGAGGTTGAATTCGTCCTGAACATACACGGCAGCTGTCCAGTCGCTGGCTTTGCCGCCCTTCACGCGCGTGGGGGCATGAAGCCAGTCATAGCGAAATTCCATGCCTGCGCTCAGAATATTCTCGTAGGGCAATGTGAACACGCCCTTCAAGGCTGTCATCGTGCGCTGCTGGTCGCTCTGCAACTCTTTTTGGTCAGGAAGATATGGGAAATAGGGGTAGTAGGGCGTGCCAGCACTCTTCTCATAGTCCTCGACGAGCGTTGTGGCCGTGTAATAGTAATAGTAGGCATGACGGTGCCAGTCCACGTCGAGCGAGATGTAGTCGGTCTTTGAACGGCTCCACTTGCCGCCGATGGATGCCGAACCGTTGTGGTATTCCATGTCCCAAGTCTTCACGTCATAGTGTGGATGGCGACCACTCACGCGGTAGATGCGCTTCCAGTACGTGCTGCCATCGGCATAGAGCTCCACGTTCTTCACGGGTTGATAGGTCAGCCTTTCGGCGATTTGCCAGTTGGTGTGGCGGTTCACGGTCTTGTTGCGGGAGTCGGTGATGGGCGGCTCTGAGCCCTCGGTATGCTCCACAGACGTGTTCTGCCAGCCGTCACTGTGTTGTAACTGGAAGTTGGTATAACTGCTGAACTTACCATAATTCAATGCCAGGCCGTTGTGCTGGCGCACGTCACCATAGCTGCCCAGGCGAGTGGTATTCTCAATTAATAAACCCTCCTCGCGGTGTTTCTTGGTGATGATGTTGACCACACCGGCAATAGCATCCGAGCCATACAGTGCACTCGACGCGCCCTTCACAATCTCGATTTTCTCAATATTTTGCGGGTCGATGAGCGACAGGTCGTTTTGGCCGCCTACGTCACCATGAATACGCTTGCCGTCAATCAAGATCAAAATATAGCTGTTGCCCAAGCCGTTCAGTTGCATTTGCGAACCCATATCATCCTGATTAAACGCAAACGATGCCGTGAGGCCACCCAGGATGTCCTCGATGCTCTTGCCTGCGTAATTGCGCAGCATTTTGCTGGTAATGACCTCGGTCTGCACGGGCGCATCCTTCAGCAGGTGCTGCGTGCCAGTACCCGTAACCACCACCTCGGGCAGACTATCCTGCCGCCAGATGTCATTCTGTGCATTGACAGCCGCAAACGTGCATAAAGCCAGCACTGCTGCCGTCAGTCTTTTTCTTTTCTTCATTTGCTTTCCGTCACACCTGTTCCTGAGTGAACGTACTAAATTAGTTTTAGTTTCTAGCCACTAGTTTCCAGTCATAATAGTTCGCAAAACCAACTATTAACTGTCAACTCTTAACTATTAACTGTCATGGCAGGTCTTCTGACTTTTCCCCAGTCTGCTTTGCCTTCCCAGCCTTGTTGTCGGCCAGTGACATTCAGTAAGCAGACCCTGTGTTTGAGGGGATTACAGCTGCAGGTACAGTTCCGGACTCTCACCGGATTCCCTTGCATCGCGATGGCCCCAAGCCACCCGATTACCATCTTTGCGCCGCAAAATTACTACTTTTTCCCACAATCACCAACCAATCCGCTAAAATATTCCAAAATAAAAAAGAATAAGGCACCGAAAATTCATTGAAAAATCTCTGAATTCCAGTGCCTAAATTGGAAGCGTGATCCTGCTGGGATTCGAACCCAGGGCCCACAGCTTAGAAGGCTGTTGCTCTATCCAGCTGAGCTACAGGACCATCCTGTGATTTCTTTGCCTTTAGAAAAGGGCAAAAAAATGCGGAGAGAAAGACCACTCTGCCATCTCTCCGAAAGCGGGTTAAACAGAAATGAACCCGCCCATTTGGGGTGCAAAGGTACTGCCAACTTTCTTTTTATGCAAGTTTTTTGACGGATTTTTGTTTAGAACTTTTAAATTTTGAAAATAAGGTAGTCTTGTGATTCCTTTGCGACGGGGAAATCAGATGAGGCTCGGTATCCTAATACCCAAAGGATTATGCCATCTGCCTCGAGTAGCCATGTGGATTGCTTGGCTGCGTGATCGAGCTTGTAATCGGCAAACAGGTCGCTCACCAGTTTTGATCCATTCATGCCGAACGGCCTGATGCGGTCCCCTCGCTTCCAGTGCCGCAAGACGATGCGTTGACAATTAAGGATTTCGGTATTAAAAGCCACTTTGTTTTTACCGTCACACATCAATGGCGAGAAGGGGGCAGTGTTATGGAGGATGTCAAGCTGGATCGGGCTTTGGAGCCCTTGATGCAGATCAAGAGGGATTTCCTGCTGCTTGGAATTGTCGATATTGGGAGCAATACTGAGTGTTTGCCTGTTGATGGTCATGACGTGTCCTTCACCTGTGAATTGACGTCCAGAGTGACCCCGACGTGCTGCCTCTATGGCCTGTACGCACTGATCGCGGTTGAATCCCAGATGGCGGATGCGGTGATAGAGTAGGGTGTCAGCAAAATCGCTGTGGCACAATTGCTTGATGTCGATGTTCCGTTCGTCGGGGATGGTGTCTTGAACGAGTGATCGCAACAATTCATGGTCGCATGACAGGTTGGACATCGTGTCAAGGATGCGGAGCCGTGCTTGAGGGAATTGCTGTTCAATGGCTGGTAACACGATGTTGCGCAGCTGGTTGCGGCGGTAATCGTTAACGGCGTTTGTGCTGTCGGTCACATAATCCTGGCCAATGGCTTCCAGATAATCAAGGATGTCTTGGCGCGTCAATTCCAGCAAAGGACGCCAAATGTTGCCGTTAAGGCGCTCCATGCCGGCCAGGCCCTTGATGCCGGTGCCGCGCATGAGGTTGAGGAAGAAGGTCTCTATTTGGTCATCGGCATGGTGGGCAACGGCGATCACAGAGCATTCCAGCCGTTTTAGTTCCAGCTCAAACCAGGTGTAGCGTAAAGTGCGGCAAGCCATTTCTACCGAACCTCCATGCTCCAGCTGAAAGGCGGGAACATCGAAGTCTTTAACTGAAAGAGGCACATTCAATTTGTCGCACAGCTCACGCACGAAACGCTCGTCACGCATCGACTCCTCGCCGCGCAAGTGGAAATTGCAATGCGCTGCATGACAGTCACATCCAGCCTCTAACAAAACGCGAAGTAATGCGACAGAGTCAGCCCCGCCGCTCAGTGCCACGATGACAGGATGCTGCATCAGCGTTTTCAGTTCCTCTTCCTTGAAGATGATATGTAGAAAATCTTCCCTATTCACTGTGGCAAAGGTAGTGATTTTTCAAAACTTAGTTGTACCTTTGTGCCATAATTCTCATGGGACAAGTTAAGAAGAATAGTGATTTCTGGTATCATGTGGCGGCATTCGCCATGATTTTGGTGTGGGGCATTTCGTTCCTCAACACCCGAGTGCTGCTTGACGCAGGCCTGACCCCTACCGAGATTTTTGTTGCCCGTTTCACTATTGCTTACCTGTCATTACTTGTGGTGTGCCGTTTCAAGGTGCGCTATACCGGTTGGCGCGACGAGTTGTTGTTTGTCGTGTGCGGAATTGCTGGTGGCTCGGCTTATTTTATTGCCGAGAACACCGCCCTGGAGCTCACCTTGATCAGTGATGTAGCCGTTTTGGTGAGCATAGCCCCATTGACAACGGCATTGATGGGAGCCATTTTTTATCGTGACGAACGCATCTCGTTGATGACATGCCTTGGCATGATTATCGCTTTTGTGGGTTCGACGATGCTGGCATTGAAAGATGGCCTGGTGTGGGGCGACAGCGTGGTGGGAGACCTGTTGGCGATGCTTGCTGCCCTTGTTTGGGCACTCTATTCGATGGCCTTGAAGAAGCTCAACCGCACATACTCGACGTTGTTTATTACACGCAAGTTGTTCTTCTACGGTGTGCTGTCAGCGTTGCCGTTGTTGGCCTTGGAAGACACGCAGATCAATTGGGAATCGATAAAGCAACCTGCCGTGTGGGGCAACCTTCTGTACTTGGGATTGATTTGCTCGATGGCGGCCTACTTTATTTGGGGTATCACGGTGAAGCGTATCGGTGCGGTGCGGGCCAGCAATTATTTTTACCTGAGCCCTATCATCTCGATGATAGCCGCTGCCATTTGGTTTGGCGAGCGGACAACGGTCATTGCCTATATCGGCTGTGTGCTTATTCTTGCAGGCGTCGTTATTGCCGAAAAATTCAAACGTAAACCAGACGCTGATGGAGAACAGGACTTAGTCGATGACAGTCTTGAGCCATCGCTTGGAGGCCAAGGCCAACAGGTAAACGATACCACGAAAACATAATTCGATAGCCATAGCCATCCACACGCCATATAATCCCATCGAGCCAACCAGCAAGATGGATAATCCCAATCGGACAATCCAAAGGCTTACCAGGTTAATGCCGCATGGAACGAGAGTGTTGCCGGCACCGACAAACACGCCGTAGCTTATGATTGCTGCAGCAAACAGGGGCTCGGCCCACGCTTCGACACGCAGACAACGTGCACCCAGTTCCACGACCTCAGGAACAGGCGACATGAGGCCCATCAGTTGTGTCGCGAATACATACATCAACACAGCCATCACACCCATGATGACCATTCCCGCCGAGACTGTTATCCAGGCAAAGCTGCGGGTGAGTTGCTTGCGCCCTGCACCTAGGCTCTGACCGATGAGCGTTGTGGCTGCATCGGCAATGCCATAGCCAGACATATAGCATAGGCTTTCGGCCGTGATTCCAAAAGAGTTGGCGGCAAGAGCGATGCTGCCCAATGGCGCTACGATACCAGTAATTACGATCGAAGCGCTGCACATCATGGTGTGCTGTATTCCCATAGGGGCCGATATGTTGATAGCCTTCTTGAAGTAATTCCAAGTGGGCCTGAAAGACCCTTTGTCTTGGGTGAGCCTCAGCTCATTGGAGCGGAATACAAGATAGTACACCATGACCATCGAGATGATGAGGCCTGCGCAAGCCGTACCCAGTGCAGCTCCCAGTACTCCCAATCCGGCACCAGGCATGGTGAACTGGTGCCCCATTATGGTGACAGTGCGAGTAGGGAAAATCAAGAAGAAGTTGAAGATGACGTCAAGCACGCACATCAGGATATTGAGCATGCTGGGGACGCGCATATTGCCACTGCTGCGCAACATGGAACTGGCGACCACGTCAATCATGAAGAAAGGCACAAATATCATGAAAGTGCCGAAGTACAGTGTCGCGTGCGCCCTGATGTGAGGCTCTGCACCCAACCAGACAGGTAATGGCCTGCAGATGATAGCCCCGAAGATGGCCAACAAGATACTGAAAAAGACGCACACCAGGATAGCTTGCCGCACGACTTGGCGCGCTTCAGTGGCTCGCTTGGCTCCCAGCAGGTGTGCGACTTGAACCGCGTATCCGGCTGCAAAGGAGCTTAGGATGCCTTCGAACAGCCATGAGGTGGTACCCATCAGACCAATTGAGGCTGAGTCGTCGGCACCCAACTGACCCACCATCGAAGCATCGATAAAGTGCATTACCATGGCCGATGCATTGGCAAGGATGGCTGGCAAACTCAATTGGAATGTGAGCGTCAACTGTTGTCTGAATGACAACGGTCGACCGTCACGGATAAGCCGCAGTAGTGAGTCCTTGCCCGATTGTGGTGCCATGAAATGCTATTATTAATACTATTGGAGTGCAAAAGTACATAAAAAAGATGTCCCGTCATCAGATTGGCGGGACATCTTTATGAAATAATCAGTGTTGATCAATCATTACTTGCGGTGAATGGTTACAGCACGGTCGAGAGATGCGCACTGGGGACCATAGTTGGTCAGCTCACCATTATTGATTTGGGTCTCGAGGCGATTCTCGGCAACACCCTTCTTCACGAGTTCGCTCTTGACGGTAGCGACACGACCCTTGCGCAGGCGGGTATTGATAGCGTCATTACCCGTGTAGTTGTCGGCCCATCCGGTCAGCATGTAGTTGCTGTTCTCGTTCTTCATGACCTCGGCGAGAGCTTCAACAACGTTGCGCTGAACTCCGAGAACCTCGGTACGGTTGATGGGGAAGTAAACGGTTGCAAGAGGAGCTGCGGGATCTGCAATGTTAGTTGCGGTCGGCTTCTTCTCCAGACACTTGCGCAGTTGACTCTCGAGGTCAGCAATCTTGCGCTTTGCATCGTTCAGGTCAGCTACAAGAGCATCACCCTCAGCATCGGTGTACTTCCACTCGGGGCAAACAGCGGTAACGGGAGCATTCCACTCGCTCTTGCCAATCTTGTAGCTCATACCAATCATCACACTGGGATACTCGTTCCATGTGCGGTAGCCCATACCAGCGCCATCGGTGTGCTCCTGCATGAAGTCGAAACGCAGATCAAGCAGCAGGTCAAACTTCTTGCTGAGGGCAAAGCTGTTGAGCAAACCAGCGTGGATACTATAGTTGCGGCTGTGGTCCTCATCGTCGTTTGCACCATATTTCCACTTGCCGTGCGATACGGGACGATCGCCAGAACGGGCATATACCCAGTTAGCGTCCATACCAACATAGAAAATGGCGTTATAGAAGCGGTAGGGCTTATAACCTGCCAACCAGTTGGACACGTTGAACAGTACATCACCAGTCACTCCCGCATCATTGAAGTGGGTGGGTGCATATTTCCCATCCTCATACATCTCGGGCCAGTTACGATAACCCAGAGCTGCATAGTTACCAGTCCAAGTGGCGCCTCTGAGTTGCTCGAAGTCACCACCGAAACGGATACCAATCAAGGGTGAGAACCATTTACCAAGGTGCAGGTTGACCTTAGCACCAAGACGTTTGCCGAAAGGAGCGTGTGCATCATAAGGAGACATGAAGAATCCGAGACCACCCTCGGCATCGATAAACCAGTTGTCTCTCATGCGATTAAACAGGTAACCTTGAGAAGGATCCTCAACATAGACTACCTCTTGGGCGCTGGTTGCCATCGGCACCAAGTAAGCTGCGCATAAAAGAGCAAATAGTGCAATCTTTTTCATAATAATTTAACGATTTTATATTTTATATTTTATATTTGTTAATTCTTTTAAACAAACCTTATTAGCTACCCCAATATTAACGGCAAAATTAATGGTTTTTTTCAAAACAGAAAAATAAATCGTATAAAAACATAAAGATATTTTTTTCTTTTATTGATTTGATACGACTTCAAGAACCTGTTGTGCGATGTTCTCGGGTGTGAAACCAAACTTCTCGTCTAGCACCTTGTAGGGGGCTGATGCACCGAAGTGGTCAAGCCCGAAAACGATTCCATTGGGAACCACACGGGCCAACGTAGAGGGCAGTCCTGATGTGAGACCGAAGGCGGGGATGTCATTGGGAATGACAGTATTACGGTAATCAGTATCCTGGTTCAGGAAAAGACCGATAGACGGAACCGAAACGACCTGGGCATTGATGCCTTTTTCCTTAACGATAGATGCAGCTGCAACAAGGGTGGCTACTTCCGAGCCGTTTCCCACGAGGATAATGTCAGGATTATCCTGCTTGATGACTACATATCCTCCCCGCTCAGCTCCAAGGGCGTCTTTATAGCGGTTGCCGTTTGCCGAGGGCAGGTCGTCGATGTTTTGACGTGACAGGATCAGTGCAGTGGGTGTAAGGTTGTTCTCCATCGCCATTTTCCATGCTACAGAGGTCTCGGCGGCATCAGCCGGCCTGAGCACGAGCATGCTGTTGCGTCCGTGATGGTTTTTCAACTCTTCCATCAGGCGGATTTGGGCTTCCTGTTCCACGGGCTCATGTGTCGGACCGTCCTCGCCCACACGGAAGGCGTCATGAGTCCAAATGAACTTCACCGGTAACTCCATCAGGGCCGACAGGCGTGCCGCGGGCTTGATATAGTCACTGAATACAAAGAACGTGCCGCAGGCGGCAATCACTCCGCCATGAAGGGCCATGCCATTGATAATGGCAGCCATGGCGAGTTCCGACACTCCTGCATGAAGGAAGGCTCCCTTGAAGTCGTGGGTCTTGAATGCTCCACGAGCCTTGAGGAAGGCATCAGTCTTGTCGCTATTGGCAAGGTCTGCCGATGACACAATCATGTTCTCCACCTTGTCGGCAAGGGCAGCAAGCACATTGGCCGATGCTGCACGGGTGGCGATGCTGGGTTTGTGGGCGATGGCTGCATAGTCCACCTGGGGCACTTTGCCGTCGATATAGTCTTGCAGGCGTTGCATGGCCTCGGGGTTCTGCTTTGCCCATGCATCGATGTCATGCTGGCGTTGGGCAACGATTTTGCGTTGTTCATTGGCACGCTGGGCATAGAGTTCTTTGACCTCGTCGAATACTACCCAAGGATTCTCAGGGTTGCCGCCCAGGTGTTCGATGGTCTTGCCGTAGTCGGCGCCTGACTTGCTCAACGGGTTGCCATGGGTGCTGCATTTTCCCTCAAAGTTCTCGCCTTCGGCAGTAACGGCTCCGCGGCCCATAATGGTGTGGCCAATGATGATTGTGGGTCGTTCCTTTTCGGCAATGGCTTGGTCGAGGGCGCTGGCCAGGACAACAGGATCGGTTCCGTCGCATTCGATGACGTTCCAGTTCCAAGAGCGATACTTCAACGCGGTATTCTCATTGCTCACGGCATCACAATCGGTTGAAAGTTGCACCGTGTTGCTGTCATAGAACATGATCAGGTTGTTCAAGCCCAAATAACCTGCAATGCGGGCAGCCTCTTGTGAAATGCCCTCCTGGACGCCGCCATCACTGATGAAAGCATAGGTCTTGTGGGCAAATACCTCACTATAGTGTGTGGCGATGAAACGCTCGGCAATGGCACAGCCAACGGCCATAACATGGCCTTGACCCAATGGACCCGATGTGTTTTCCACGCCATGCTCGACATCCAGTTCAGGATGACCGGGCGTGATGCTGCCCCACGAGCGGAACGCCTTGAGGTCGTCAATTGTGTAGCGACCGGCAAGATGCAGCACGCTGTAGAGCATTGGCGACATGTGCCCCGGATCCAGGAAGAAGCGGTCACGGGCAAACCACTTGGGGTTATCAGGGTCGGTCACGAGATATTTGGAAAACAGGACGTTGACAAAATCGGCACCGCCCATGGCGCCGCCAGGGTGTCCAGACTTGGCCTGCTCAACCATCGAGGCAGCCAGAATGCGGATGTTGTCCGCCGCACGTGTCATCAGCTTGGAATCAATCATAATAATAGCGTATTGGTTTACTTGTGATTACAATCTACAAATATACTATATTTTTCCGTATTGGTACAAATTATTAGATGAAAATTTATTAACAAGCAAAATGCGGCAACGCTCAAGAGCGCTGCCACATTGTATATAAATGTAGAATAAGTTACTCGGCTTTCTTGGATGGCTTGCTGCCAATGAGGGCATAGAACAGGATGTATGCAGCACAGGCTACAGGAATCCAGTAACTTGACAGGATGCTTACACTGTCGGCGACAACAGCCTGCAGGGCAACCATAACTGCACAACCGAATACCATGGTCATGAAGATACCGCTGGCGGCTGCGGTGAATTTGCCTAGGCCTTCAACAGCCATGTTGAAAATACCACCCCACATTACCGAGGTGCAAAGGCCAACAAGGATAAAGGCAAACACACCTACAGGAACGGGAGTCCACATGATGTTCAGATTGCCCCAGTCAATACCGGGAACGTTTACCTTAACATCGGTGGGAGCAAACATTCCGAACAACAGCAAGACGATAGCTACAGCGGCAACAACAGTTACCATTGTGCGGCTGCTGACCTTTCCTCCAATCATGCCTCCAATGGTTCGGCCAATGAACATCATCAGCCAATAAACCGAAGCGATGAGGGCCGCAACACCAGCAGTGACTCCGATTTCAGGCGTTTGCAGGTATGAAATCATGTATGTCGGAGTTCCAACTTCAACACTCATATACAGGAAGATGGCCAATGCACCAAGGGCAAAGTGACGGAACTTGAGGGCACCAGGGATGAGGCTCATCTCCATCGGGGCCTGCTCGGGCTCTTCAATTTTGGTGAACAACAGCACGATGAAGGCTACGATGAAGATACCCAAAGCAATAAACATGGCTGGAGTGGCATCGGCTATCACGGTGTCCTTGGTGACTTCACCGATGAGGGCACCCATCAGGATGTACACAGCTACGGCTGCGGCCGAGTTGAATGCACCACCAATCTGGATCAACTGGTTGCCGGTCTTGCCGCCACCGCCCAGCACGTTGAGCAGGGGATTAACCACGGTGTTGAGCATGCACATGCACATACCGCTGATGAAGGCGCCGAGCAGGTAAATCCAGTATGCGCCGCTACCGCCGATTTGGCCGCTCAGGTACTCGATAACGAGGCCGATGATACCAACGATGAGAGCAGCAAGTGCTGTCTTCTTATAACCCATCTTTGTGATAAGCATACCGCTGGGAATACCCATTAGCAGATAAGCGATAAAGTTGGCATAATTGCCGATTTGTCCAGCGGCCTCCGAGGCGCCGAACTGGTTCTTGACGATGGTTGCCATGGGTGAACACAGGTTGGTCACAAAGGCAATCATTGCGAATAGCGCGATCATCATGATAATCGCTGCCCATTGTTTTGATTTTTGAGCCATTTCTCTCTTGTTTTATTTTTTGTGGTTAATAATTGTATTTCTCTTCAAAAATCCGTCAAAGTTACACAAATGCCAAAAAACAAGCAACAAATCGACGAAAAAAACGCCAATTTGTTGCTTTGCTGTGTAGGTTTACTAAAATAATCAGTATTCTCTGGCTCCGAAAATGGCGGTGCCGATGCGCACGAGCGTAGCGCCATACTTTACGGCAACAGGCCAATCGTCACTCATGCCCATGCTCAGGTGGTTGAAATGCTCGCTCTCGTCAAACGGTCCGTCTTTCAACATCACATAGGTGCGGCGCACAAGGTCAAATTCCTGTGCCACCTGTTCCATGTCGTCGGTAAGAGATGCCATCGCCATCACGCCACACACGTTGATGTGGGGATAACATGTCAATTCACCTGCCTCGCCTGCTGCCATCACCTCGTCAACGCTGAATCCGCTCTTGGTTTCCTCTTGAGCCACATGCAGTTGCAACAGCACATCAACTGAGCGGTCGATGCGTGCTGCCTCTTTCTCAATCAGCTTGAGCAGTTCTACGCTATCCACGCTCTCGATGACGCTCACATAGGGCATGATGGCACGCACCTTGTTTTTCTGCAAATGGCCGATAAAGTGCCAGCGGATGTCCTTGGGCAACAGTGGCGCCTTGGCAATCAGTTCCTGGGCGCGATTCTCACCAAACAGGCGCTGTCCGGCGTCATAAGCCTCTTGCAACGCCTCGACAGGGTGAAACTTTGACACAGCGACCAGGTGAACGCCCTTGGGCAACTGTGCAGTCACTTGTTTCAGATTCTCTTCGATGCTGGGCATAGCGGTCACTGCTCCTTGTTTTGTGCCTTCTGGCGGGCCTCGCGGTCAGCGCGTGTCTCGTCCAAGTCAGCGGGGAAAACGTCCATGAGCGCCGTCTCGGTAATGGAGGCGATCTCAAAGTCGGCCATCGTGTCGTGCATGCCCTCCATAAAGGTGGCGAGTGCACCCTTGAAATCGCTGGCCTGTACCATCTGGAAGCTAGCGGTTCGTTTCTCGACGGCGGTTTTCTCGTCGATGGTGATGAAATTGGTTTTCACCTTGTACCATCGGTCACCTGCCTCATTATAAAAAATGTCGCTTAGCTTGACACGCTTGACTGTGTCCACGCTGAACTCGCCTGAAATATAAGGCTGCATTTTGTCGGTGATGCGGGCCTCGGCTTCGGTAAACGACAATGCGTCAACCAAATAAGACTCTGAAACGGTTTTCAATCCACCGTTCTCAATCATGCGGTCATACTTTACTTTACATTCAAACCACTGTGACATATATATTTGATTTTATAATTTTAAAGTGATTGTTTAAATATCATTCATTGAAGTTTTACAAATGATTTAGTTGCCTGTTGGCAAGCCTTTAGACACTAAACTCAATACTTCAACCTGGAATGCTTACATTAGAGTCCGTCTTGAGATTTGCTCCTCCATGGCTTGGTTGATGAGCTGCTTGCGTGCGCTGTAATACTCGCGAACAAAGCGGTCCATTACCACTTCTACAGGTTCAATATCGCAACCCTTGAGCAGGCTGGTCGCTTGGCCTATTTCCAGCTCGCCGTTCTCGATATCGCCTTCAAAGATGCCAGTACGGGTCTTGCCGATGCCGATAATTTCGAGCAATTCTTCTTCGGTTGCTCCACGGTTCTCAGCTTCCTGCACTGCCTTTTGGAAACCGTTTTTCACCAGACGGGTGGGTGAGAGTTTCCTGAAATGCAGCATGGTGCTACCCTCATCCAGACTGAGACAAAGGCGCTTAAAGTTCTCATGGGCAGAGCTTTCCTGGGTCAATGCGAACAAAGTACCCAACTGTACACCGTCAGCACCCATGGCTTCGACAGCCAGCATAGCGTCACCGGTAACGATGCCGCCCGCTGCAATCAAGGGCAGGCTGGTGGCGCGACGCACAGCAGGAATCAGGCACATCGTCGTCGTTTCCTCCTTGCCGTTATGTCCTCCGGCCTCAAAACCCTCGGCGACAACAGCGTCAACACCAGCAGCTTCGCATTTGGCGGCGAATGCTGCCGAAGAGACCACATGGGCGACTTTGATGCCCCGTTCGTGAAGCCAGCTTGTCCATTTCTTGGGGCTTCCGGCCGAGGTGAACACAACGGGGACCTTCTGCTCGGCAATGACTTCCATCAATTCGGCGGCTTGTGGTCGCATGAGTGGCACGTTCACGCCAAAGGTGTAGCTTGTAGCCTCACGGCACTTGACGATGTGTTCGCGCAGCACCTCGGGGGTCATAGAGCCAGATCCAATCAATCCCAAACCGCCAGCATTACTCACGGCTGCAGCGAGTTCCCACCCGCTGCACCACACCATGCCGCCTGAGATCACTGGATAGTCGATTTCAAACAGCTCGGTGATTCGAGATAGCATTGCCATGATGTATTCCTCTTTTTGTCTTAGATGATGCCAAATGCCACGTCCATCATCTGTGTGAAGTTGTTCTGGCGCTCCTCGGCGGTAGTTACCTCACCAGTAATCAGCGAGTCACTGATGGTGCACATGCACAGGGCGCGGGCACCACTGCGGGCAGCGTTCATGTACAGGGCGGGAGCCTCCATCTCGACGGCGAGCACGCCCATCTTTTGCCACTGGTCGGTGTCGGGGCTGTCATCATAGAAGGTGTCCGACGAATACACGTTGCCCACCTTGTAACGATAGCCCAGTTCCTCGGCCTTCTCGGCTGCGGCGCGCAGCAGGTCAAAGTCGGCAATCGGAGCATAGATACCGGGCAGGTGGAACTGCATGGCATAGGCACTGTTGGTGCAAGCGCCCATCGCCATCACCAGGTCACCGATGTGCAGGTCGGGGTGCATCGAGCCGGCCGAACCCACACGGATGATAGTCTTCACATCATAGAAGTTAAATAACTCATAAGAATAAATGCCAATCGAGGGAATACCCATACCATGGCCCTGCACCGACACGCGCTTGCCTTTATACAGGCCGGTATAGCCCAGCATGCCGCGGACCTGGTTGTAGAGCACCGGGTTTTCCAAATAACGTTCGGCCATCATCTTGGCACGCAAGGGGTCGCCAGCCATAATCACTGTGGGTGCAATCTCGCCATATTTGGCGCCGATGTGCGGAGTAGGTGTTTTATCTGCCATATTCTTTCAGTTTTATGTGTTTGTTTTTAAATTTATTTAATAATGTGAAAAATCTTTTGTTATGGTTCGGTGATAAACTCGGAGATGAGTTCGTGCACCTGGGCAACGGCGATTTCGAGGTCATCGTTGATGACGGTGTGGTCAAACTGCGGGCCGATTGAAATCTCAAACTCGGCCTTGTCGACGCGGGCCTTGATGTCTTCCATACTGTCGGTGCCGCGTTTGATGAGACGTTGACGCAGTACCTCCACGCTTGGTGGCTGGATGAAGATGGCCAGGGCGCGGTCGCCGTACATCCTCTTGACATTGACACCCCCCAGCACATCGAGATCAAGAACCACGTTCATGCCCATGCGGGTGATGCGTTCCACCTCGCTCTTGAGCGTTCCGTAATAGCGGCCCTCATACACCTCCTGGTACTCAACGAGCTCATCGTTGGCGATTTTTTCCTTGAACTCATCGAGAGTCAGGTAGTAGTAATCCACCCCGTGCACCTCCTCGCCGCGGCGTGGGCGGGTGGTGGCCGAGACCGAGAAGGCGAGCCTTAAAGACTTGTCCTCCATGATGCGCCCGATAATGGTCGATTTGCCCGATCCTGATGGCGCCGATATGATGATCAATTTGCCCTGTTCCATAAAACTATAGATTAAAGTACGTTCAGGACTTGTTCCTTGATTTGTTCCAAGTGGTCCTTCATGCGGACCACCAGGTTCTGCAGGTCGGCTTGGTTGGCCTTGGAGCCCATGGTGTTCACCTCGCGCCCGATTTCCTGGCTGATGAATCCTAGTTTCTTGCCTTGACCTGGCTCATCACTCTTCATTGTCTCCAAGAAGTAGTTCAGGTGGTTCTGCAAGCGGATCTTCTCCTCGGTGATATCCAGTTTCTCGATATAGTAGATGAGTTCCTGCTCAAATCGGTTCTTGTCGTAGTCCGCCTCCTTGATTTTGGACAGCGCGTCGAGGATGCGGGATTTGATTTTAAGGGTACGAGGCTCTTCAAATTTGGGAACCTCGTTGAGCAATGCCTGTATTGCGGCGATTTTCTCCTCAAAGAAGGTCTCCAGTCGAGCGCCCTCTTGACGACGAAATTCAATCAGCTGTTCGGTGGCTTGGGCCACGACTTCCTTGACTATTGCCAGCTCACCGGCATCGGCCTCAGTAGCCTTAGCCTCAGTCTTGAGCGCATCAGGCATGCGCAGCAGTGTGGCGTACCAGTCTTCGGGTTGAGGCAGGTTCAGTTGTCTTGCCATCTCCTCAATCTGGGCTTTGTACTGTTCCAGCATCGGGATATTAATGGTCCCTGAAGGTGCGCCCTCAATGGGCTCACAATAGACAAACAGGTCAATCTTGCCACGCAGCAAGGCTTGAGAAACGATATTGCGCAATTCCATCTCAATCATGCGGTGGCTTTGAGGTGAACGCACCCCAAAATCAAGTTGTTTACTGTTCAGTGATTTGACTTCGGCTGTGATTTTCTTATTGTTATACACTTTCACGGCTTTGCCAAATCCGGTCATCGATAGTATCATAGCTAAATAGATTTTTCTTTCAATCCACAAAAGTACAAAAAATAATCATCTTCTTCATCTTTACACCCTTTATTTTTCGGTTTGCTGCAATTCTCTCGTCTGAATATGCCATTCGTGATTTTATGCTTATTCGTTTTTCAGTTCCCATGACGCGAAAAAGAGGTTTTTCTAGGATTTCAATTGACAAGAGCATCTACATGCCGTTGCAGCCCGCTTGACCGACAGCATTGTCGAGAGGGTCATCCCTGTCGTCAAAGAACTTGAAAAAGAACCTCCTATGGTTGTTTTTTGCGTTTATCTCAAAGTAATATTCATTTTTTGATATTCATTTTATGAAAATTTGTGGAATGTTGTTAATTTTGTGCGATAATTTAACAACAACTGCCATGCAACGAATGAAATGGGACCGATTGATTTCGGACAAACGCCTGGGACTGGAACATTATCACGATGACAAGGGTGGGGGAGTGCGCAGTGACTTTGAGCGCGACTACGACCGCCTGGTGTTCTCGTCGCCCTTTCGTCGCTTGCAGAACAAGACGCAGGTGTTCCCTTTGCCTGACAGTATCTTTGTTCACAACCGTTTGACTCACAGCTTGGAAGTATCCAGTGTGGGCAAGTCGATGGCGCGTGAGGTGGTTATCCGTCTCATGCCACGATATGCGGGTGAACCGTGGGCCGAGAAACTGCGCGATATCGGCGAAATCGTTGCCGCCGCTTGTTTGGCGCATGACCTGGGAAACCCGCCGTTCGGCCATTCGGGTGAAAAGACCATCGGGGCCTACTTCAGTGAGGGTAAAGGCTTGGAATTCAAGGATAAGTTTACCGTTGAGCAGTGGAACGACTTGATCCACTTCGAGGGCAATGCCAACTCATTGCGCACCCTCGTCCACCAGTTCAAGGGCCGCCGTCCTGGCGGCTTCGCGATGACTTACAGCACCTTGGCATCCATCGTCAAGTATCCATATTCGTCGATGCACGCTGGCGAGAAGGGTAAATTCGGCTTCTTCACCACCGAGAGAGATGTGTTTGAGCGCATCGCTGGCGAGTTAGGGCTGATTAAGCTGGACAAGGACCGCTACTGCCGCCATCCGCTCGTCTACATCGTCGAGGCGGCCGATGACATCTGCTACCAGATCATGGACATTGAGGACGGTCACAAGTTGCGCATCATCGACACCGAGGAGACCATCAATCTGCTCATGGGCTTCTTCACCTCTGAGCGTCAAGCCAGTATCCGCAGCCACATGGACCAGGTGGCAGATCCCAACGAGAAAATCGCCTACCTGCGCTCGTGTGCCGTGGGGTTGCTGGTACAACAGTGTGCCGCTACTTTTGCCCACCACGAGGATGAGATCATGGAGGGTCGATTTGAGGGCAGTTTGATTGACCATATCGACCCCATGCCCGCAGAGGCTTATCGGGCGTGCAGCAAGTTGGCCATGGAACGGCTTTACCGGGCCGGCTATGTCGTGGATGTGGACTTGGCGGGTAATCGCATCATCAACCTGCTGTTGGAGAAACTTATTGAGGCTGTTATGCATCCCGAGCGCAACTATTCCCAGCTGCTGCTCAACAAGTTCCCGCAGCAGTATGACGTCCATGCCCCCACGCTCTTTGAGCAGGTTCAAGCGGTGCTCGACCACATCAGTGCGATGACCGATGTGTATGCCCTCAACCTCTACCGCCAGCTCAACGGCATCTCCATCCCCTCCGTATAATAAATAGGCAATGATATAGTTGTTAGCCCAAACCCCTGCGGGGCTAATGCTAATTACACGAATCAGACCAATTAACGCGAATTTTTAATTTTTTTCGTGAAATTGGCTTCGCCGAGCTAAAGGTTCGTTTAATTAGCGAAATTCGCATTAAATACTTTCAGGGTCAACTCTTATATCGTTCCCAATAAAAAAGTGCTACGAAGGCCTAGGGACGCTTCTCACTCATGACAAATTCCAGCGTTCCACCCACCATGATGTCTTGATGTTTGAGTTTGAAACCCTGTAGCCGCTTGCCGTTGAGGCGGATTTCCTTGACGTATATACCCTTGTCGCCCTTGCGGATGATGGTAAATTCCTTGTCACCAGCCAAGTGCAGAGTGGCACGCTGGAACAGTGGCATGCCGATGACATATTCGGCTGCGCCCGCATTGAAGGGATAGAAGCCTAATGCCGAGAAAATGTACCACGCCGACATCTGTCCGCAGTCATCGTTGCCAGCATAGCCTGCTGGAGTGGCGTTATAGAATTCGGAGCGCACTTGGTTGACCAGTTCCTGAGTGCGCCAAGGGCGATTGACGAAGTTGTAGAAATAGACGGTGTGGTGGCTGGGTTCGTTGCCGTGGGCATATTGGCCGATAAATGCCGAGGCATTGCCGTTAGTCTCACGGTTGGCGGTAGTGAGGCTGAAATTCTCATCTAATTTTTTCAGAAATGCCTTCTTTCCACCCATAAGCTCGATGAACTGCTCGGGTGCATGAGGCACAAACCACAGGTATTGCCAGGCATTCCCCTCAATAAAGCTGTTGTCCTCATAGCTGAGCGGGTCAAATGGCTCTGCCCATTGTCCGTTGTCGTCACGTGCTCTGAAGAACCCCGTTTTTTCATCAAACAGGTTTTTATAGTAAGTCGCCCTCTGGGTAAAGTGATGATAGTCGTCTTCGTGTCCCAGACGCTCGGCAACGGCAGCGACGCACCAGTCGTCAAATGCCTGCTCCAGTGTGATGGAAACCGACGATCCTTGCTTGTTGCAGGGCATGTAGCCCAGTTTTTCCCACAGGTCAAACGGCGAGTTGGTGTGCGGCCTTGTGCTACTCTCGACCATCGCTCGATAGGCTTTCTCAACATCGATGCCGGGCAGGTCGGCGAGAATGGCGTCAGCGATGACCGGGATGGCATGGTTGCCTATCATGCAGTAGTTCTCTTGTCCCCACAGGTCCCAGATGGGCAGGTAACCATAGGTGTCGTGATGGCGTACCATGTCGTTCACAAACTGTGCCGCCAGGTCGGGTTTGAGCAAGAGGTAAAGCGGATGCGCGGCGCGGAAGGTGTCCCACAGCGAGAATGTGGAGTGGTAACTCTGACCCTTGGGCATCTGGCGTACCTCGTAGTTGGTGTCCATGTATCGGCCATCGACATCGCTCATGGTGTTGGGCTGCAACAACACGTGGTAGAGTCCGGTGTAGAAAATCTGCTTTTGCTCATCTGTTCCGTCAATATCGATGCATGACAGCTGCCGCTGCCACTCATCGTGGGCTTGACGGACATATTGGTCAAAATCCCAGCCTGGAGCTTCGGCGGTGAGGTTTCGACGTGCTCCGTCGATATCGACCGCCGAGAGGGCGACCTTGACCGTCAATCGACTATCACCGGCAGTGTCAAACGACAGGGCGCAGCGCAGCGTGCGTCCATTGATTACCGTAGCATTACCTACTGTGCGCGTGCCGTCCATGAGCAGGTGCCCGGTGATAGGACGGGAAAATTCGGCGCGGAAATAGACTTTGCGCAGCTTGGCCCAGCCGGTGATAACGCGGTAGCCTTCCACCGTGTGGTCATCGACAAGGCGGAGTTGGGCTTGGATGATGTCATAACTGCGGCGCCCGCTATAATAGGCCTGGCCGCGAGAGGTGGAGTGGTCGAGGTCAAGAATGATCTGTTGCGGCTTCCCTTGGGGGAAAGTGTAGCGGTGGATGCCAGTGCGGGTAGTAGCGCTGAGCTCGGCTGTTACTCCGCTTTCACGAAGCACAACCATATAATATCCTGGACGTGCCGCTTCTTGCTCGTGTGAGAAAGTCTGCCCGAAGTTGCCTGTCGCCAGATACTCTGGAGTCACATTCCAGGTCACTGGCATGAGCGAGATGTCAAACAGGTCAGTACAGCCCGTGCCGCTCAAGTGGGTGTGGGAGATGGCGTAGATGCTGTCACGGTTGTAGTCGTAGCCAGAGCAGGGATCCCAGGTCACCATCTGTTCGGTGTCGGGACTCACCTGAACCATTCCCTGTGGCATCGTGGCGCCGGGGAACGTGCTGCCGCTCAAGGCGCCGGTGGCATCGGTCTGCGTGCCGATGAACGGATTGACATATTGGGTGTAATCGGTTGTGGTGCCTTGGAGCAGCAATGTGCTCCACAGGGCTAAGAGTAAAAAAGTCTGTTTCATATATCGTAGCAGTTGGTTTCTCACATTTGGATAAAATTGGCTGCGCCTCAGCGATTGAGAGTGTACTCTCATTGCGTACGGATAGCACAAATTTTGTGGTGACAAAGTTAAAAAAAATCCGCATCTTTTTAGTAATTTTGCACCAATTATTAAAAATGTGATTATATGGGACTGATTGATGACAGTAAACGCATTAGTGAAATACAAGAGGAACGCGCCATCCTTGTGGGCCTGATTACGCCGCAACAGGGCGAGGCCAAGACCCGTGAATATCTAGACGAACTTGAGTTCCTCGCCGAGACGGCAGGAGCCACAACAGTGCGCACCTTCCTGCAGCGTTGTGACGGTCCCAACAGCACCTCCTATGTCGGTAAGGGTAAATTGGAGGAAATTGTCGCCTATGTAGAGGAGAATGACATCAACCTCGTCATCTTTGACGACGACCTCACCCCCAAGCAGGTCGCCTTTATCGAGAAGGCCGTGCAGGTCAAGACGCTCGACCGCACAAGCCTCATTCTTGATATCTTTGCCAAGCGTGCCCAGACGGCCAGTGCCAAGATGCAGGTCGAGTTGGCACAGTACCAGTATCTGTTGCCTCGCTTGACGGGTATGTGGACTCACCTCGAGCGCCAGCGAGGCGGTATCGGAATGCGTGGTCCTGGTGAAACCCAGATTGAGACCGACCGCCGTATCGTCAAGACCAAAATCTCACTGCTCAAGGAGAAACTGGCCCAGCTCGACAAGCAGAAGGCCACCCAGCGCAAGAACCGCGGCAAGCTCACCCGCATCGCTCTCGTGGGCTATACCAATGTGGGCAAGTCAACCCTCATGAACGTGCTGAGCAAGAGCGAGGTGTTTGCCGAGAACAAACTCTTCGCCACACTCGACACCACTGTGCGCAAAGTCGTTATCGGTAACCTGCCGTTCCTGTTGACCGACACGGTCGGCTTTATCCGCAAGTTGCCCACCCACCTGGTGGAGTCCTTCAAGAGCACCCTTGACGAGGTGCGCGACAGCGACATCCTCGTGCACGTGGTGGATATTTCCCATCCCCAGTTCGAGGAGCAGATTGAGGTGGTGAACCGCACACTACAGGAGGTGTGCGACGCCGGTGACAAGGAGATGATCATGGTGTTCAACAAGATTGACCAGTTCACCTACACGCCCAAGGATGAGGATGACCTCACGCCACGGCTGCGCGAGAACATCCCTCTCGAGGAATTGCAGGAGACCTGGATGTCGCGCATGGGAGACAACTGCATCTTCATCAGCGCCAAGAAGCAAGAGAATATCGACGGCCTCAAGCGCCTGCTCTACAACAAGGCCAAGGCTGTCCACACCGCCCGTTTCCCTTACAATGACTTCTTGTATCAGACCTACGACGACCTGGAAGAAGATAAGAACTAATAAATATGATTCAGTGAAGGTCTCCTAGGGTAAGAAACCTCTTTCCGAATCAAGAAAAAACGCCCTACACCGCTTGTCGAACCACATTTGAACCAAATTTGGGCTGACTTGCGGCAGTTTATTGATGAAAAACGCGAATAATTCAAATAAATATTATTATCTTTGCGACAATATTTTAATTATAGGGGCTCGTGAACGATACATTCATCACAACCGCGTATACCTATGATGACCTAGAGGAGAATAAGAATTAATCAATAAGTGAACCATACCGGAGAGTTAATTGGGTTCTGCTCCCTGGATGGATCTGAAGTTAAGAGAAAGAACCCATGGTGTAAACTTTATGAAAAAATTTTCTATTTTGATGCTTGTGTTGGCTATGGCATTACCCATGATCGCCAACAATAGGTTTGAGCGTGGCGACGTTAACCGGGACGGTAGTACGAACCTCAACGACGTGACCTTTTTGATCAGCTATGTGTTGTCAGAGGAGTGGCCTGATGCCGCAACCACTTATGAATTCGTTGATCTGGCCTTGTCCAGCGGCACCCTGTGGGCAACACAAAACGTGGGAGCCACTAACCCCGAGGACTACGGTGACTACTTTGCTTGGGGCGAGATTGTACCCAACAAGGAAAGCTATACGTGGACAACTACCGCATGGGTGTATTATGAGAATGGCTCTCTTCGCTTCAGCAAGTACAACACCGACAGCCAATATGGCGAAATTGACAACAAAACCGAGTTGGATCCTGAAGATGATGCCGCCTATGTTAACTGGGGACCCGAGTGGCGTATGCCGACCGATGAGCAAATCTATGAATTGATCCAACAATGCACTTGGGTGTGGACGACGCTGAACGACGTGAATGGTTATATGATCACCGGTGTTAACGGTAATTCCATCTTCTTGCCTGCCGCAGGACAGCGCTCGGGAACTAGCCTCAGCAGCGTGGGCACGAACGGTAACTATTGGTCGCGCGAACTCTATTCCGTAAGTTCCGGCTTCAGGCCTAACAGTGCTTTCAAGTTATATTTTAGCAAGACAATGAAGCAAAGATCATCTGGTTCTCGTAACTACGGTTATCCGGTGCGTCCTGTATATGCTTCCCAAGATGTCCCGACTGATGACTATGAGCGTGGCGACGTGAACCATGATGGCCGCGTTAACATTGCAGACGTGACAGACCTGATCAGCTTTGTGTTGAGCAATGTTTGGCCCGAGCCTGAGGTGGAATACGTCGATCTGGGCTTGCCTAACGGCACGCTGTGGGCGAAGCACAACGTGGGAGCCATTAACCCCGAGGGATTAGGTGACTTCTTCGCCTGGGGTGAGACCGCGCCTAAGGCCAACTATACGTGGGCTAACACTGCGTGGTTGTATGTAGAGGATGGTAAAAAGCGTATTTCCAAGTACAACACCAAAAGTGATTATGGTCCCGTTGACAACAAGACCGAGTTGGATCTTGAAGACGATGCCGCCTATGTTAACATGGGCCCAGAGTGGCGTATGCCGTCCAGGGATGAAATCGATGAATTGGTTGCTAATTGCACTTGGGAATGGACTCAGTTGAACGGCGTGAACGGTCAACTGATTACTGGTCCCAACGGGAACACGATGTTCTTGCCTGCAGTTGGTGAGCGTATGGGAACGAGTATTAACAATGTGGGTGTTCAGGGCAACTACTGGTCACGCTCGCTCAATGTCCTTAATGAGACCGTTTCCTTCCCGACCGCTGCAAATAAGATTTACCTGAATGAAAGTGGACTGTCGAGGAACTCAGCTGATCGCGATTGCGGTTTCCCGGTGCGTGCCGTGCGCATTACCCAGGAATAACAACAGCTGACCATAACACGATAATCGGTGGTGCCCCAATGACTGATGGGGTACCACTGTTTTTTAGTATAAAGAATAGCTGAGATAGCGTGAGCTCAATGAAATGATAATCAGGTTTTCAATGAGTTAGGCATCTGATGCATATAGAGACGCAAAATGATGCGTTTCTACAGTCCTTGTGGGTGAAAACTTGGATAAAGGGTGTGGAAAGCTCTAACTTCTTGTCAAGGATTGTAGTAGTCCTTGTTGTAGAAGTCAAGCAGTTCTTGGATGTGGCGGTAGGCCTCGGCGGCAGGGCCGTCGGGGTCGAGCTCCATCGACTCTAGGTAGCTGTTGAGCGCCATGCGCACGTTGCCCTGCTGACGATAGGCATTACCACGCAAGTAATAGGCATTGGCGAGCATTTCGCGCGAAGCGCCCTTGTTCTCCACGATCTCGTTGGCGGCCTCCAGGGCCTCTTGTCCCTCGCTGCGGGACAGCATTTCTTTTATTTCTTGGATGGTTTTCATATTTCTGGTTGCAAAATTAACTATTGTGAGCGAAAAACGCTACCTTTGTGGCAACAAAATCATGTTTTTGTCTTGAAAAAACAGTCCGTGCATAGCAGCGAGCTCACTCATGCCGACATCGTTGACCTGTTGACGACGGTGCCCGCTGGTGATGTGTATGACCGTGCCGACAAGGTGAGGCAGGCCGCACTGGGCAGTGATGTGCACCTGCGCGGCCTGATAGAATTTTCCAACATCTGCCGCAACGACTGCCTGTATTGTGGCATCCGCCGTGGAAACAAAGGCGTGACCCGCTATCACATGGACGATGACGAGTTGGTTGAGACGGCACGGCGGGCTGTGGATATCGGATTCCAAACGATTGTGCTGCAATCGGGCGAGGATCTGCACTATGATGCGAATCGGATGTGCCGAATCATCGAGCGCATCAAGGCGATGGATGTCGCCCTGACGCTAAGCATTGGTGAGAGGGAGTATGGCGATTACCAGGCCTTTCGCAATGCTGGCGCCGACCGTTACCTGATGCGCATTGAAACTACTGATGTGGACCTGTACCACCGTCTCAACCCCGGCATGAGCTGGCAACGGCGGCACGAGTGCCTGCTGATGATCAAGGAACTGGGCTATGAACTTGGATCCGGCATCATGGTAGGGCTTCCAGGGCAAACCGTAGAGTCGATTGCCGATGACCTGCTCTACCTGAAAAGCATTGGAGTGGACATGGCGGGCATCGGGCCGTTTATTCCTCATCCTGGCACACCGCTGGCCCATGAGCAGGGTGGCACGCTTGAGCAGGCCCTGCGCACGATGGCAATCATGAGACTGCTGTTGCCCGACATCAACATTCCAGCTACGACTGCAATGGAGAGCCTGCATCCGCAAGGGCGCATCATGGCACTGCAAGCGGGAGCCAACGTGGTCATGCCCAATGTCACCGAAGGCGAGTACCGCCGCTTGTATGAGCTCTATCCAGGCAAAATCTGTGTCAACGACACTCCTATCCATTGCCGCACCTGCATCGGACTGAAAATCCAGAGCATTGGACGCACCATCGGCCAGGGGCGTGGTGGACACATCTCTCGCAAGAACAATATTCAACAATAATAAAGACTATAGAAGATATGAACACAGAAAAGAACAATGCCCAGGAACAGCAACGCCTGGGACAACTCAAGAACCTCGTGATGCTGGCTTCGGCCGATGAGCTTTTCACCGACTCGGAGATGGCGGTCCTGCTCGCCGTTGCCTCACGCGAGAACATCACTCCCGAGGAATTCAACCGGGTGATGGAGAATCCTGAAAGTGTCAATATCGTCCTGCCCGAGGACGAGGATACGAAGTTGGCCTACTTGCGTGACATGGTCGCCATGATGATGATTGACGGTGAACTCAACGAGCAGGAAATGGCCATTTGCAAGCTATATGCGATGGCGTTGGGCTACCGGGGCATTATCGTTGACGGCATGATTGCAGGGGTCATCGACAGCCTTGAGAGAGAAGGCCGTGCATCTCAAGAGTAACAAACAGAGATTGTGAGAGCGATGATGATGAGAAGGTATATAGTATTCTTCTTCATGGCTTTCATGTTGATGCCATTGTTGTGTTATGGCCAGGAAGATGTTGACGTTGACGCCTGTGTAGAGGAACTAAATGCCCAATGCCCAATTGATTTGAAAGACGACTGGGGTTTCAACTCCTTCACGATGGTGGGCGACCGTTATGCCCTGGTCGATTTCATGGTGCCCTCCAGCCTGACGATGGTGTTCTCAACAGTGACATCCAACAAAGACAATGTGAAACAGATGTGGATCAAGCAGTTGGCCCAGTATGGAGACGATTGGAACCGCTTTGTGGAGTTGATGGTAGAAGCCAACCGTCGAATCATTATCAATATGCGCCCCAAGGGCAGTGATAACACAGCGCTCATCACCCTTCTTCCCGCTGATTTCAAAAAGAAACAATAAAAATGGTTTATAACGCGCGGTTTGCAAATGTAAACTCGCGCGTTAACGTTAGCAAATTGTATGGTCAATCTGGCCAAGAAGAGTTTGGCATAATTCTTGCAATACAGTAATTTAGCAGCATTAAAACTCTAAATAACGACAAAGAATGAAAAAAACTGTATTTGTAGCCCTTACTGCGACCGCCTTGTTGCTGTCGAGTTGTCAATCGATGAGTCAATTCTATGGCGCTACGACAGGCGCCTCGATAGGCGGCATGTTCGGTTCGGCCATTGGTGGCATTGCCGATGGTCCCCGTGGCAGCGACATGGGTACAGTGATGGGTATGGCCATTGGCGGCATCATCGGTGCTGCAGCCACTGCTCCCAAGACCGATGACGGAAATTACCGCTCCTCGGACTACTATTATGACTACGGTGTTGATGATTTTCGTCAGAACAACGCTTATAGTCCTTACGTTAACATCGAGATTGCTGATCTGCGTTTTGTTGACGAGAACAACAGCAATACCCTTGATGCCGGCGAGCATGCCAAGTTGGTGTTCATCATCCGCAATATGGGCCGTGACTATGTGTATGATATCGCCCCAGTGATTACCGTCTCGGGTACCAAGCAGATTTTCCTGTCGCCCACAGCTATCGTCAAGGAATTGGCCCCAGGCAAGGCTGTGCGCTATCAGAGCGAGATCATTGCCACCAGGAAACTGAAGAACGGCACCGCCGACTTCTCAATCGGTCTCTCGGACGGTGATAATCTTTACACCCTGCGTTCTTTCCAGCTGCGCACCCGCAAATGAGACTTGGCCTTAGTCGTTAGACTGTTAACTTTATATTGCGCGAATTAAACGAATCGGCATCCGCAGCGAAGCCTTCGTTTGATTCGCGCAATTTTTAGTTTAAAATGATTCTCTATTCCCAAATCGCTAAAAAAACACTACCTTTGCACATACAATAGCGATAGACATGGCAATGACAAAAGATAGCATGAGCGTGGAGCGGGCACCGATTGGGGTGTTTGACTCGGGTTTTGGTGGATTGACCATCTTGAGAGACATTAGGCGTGTGTTGCCCCAGTACGACTACCTGTTCATCGGGGATAATGCACGAGCTCCTTACGGTACCCGTTCGCGTGAATTGGTCTATGAGTTCACGCTTCAGGCCGTCAAGCACCTGTTTGACCAGGGATGTCGCCTCATCATCCTGGCATGTAACACCGCATCTGCCGAGGCCTTGCGTACCATCCAGCAACGCGACTTGCCCGTCATCGCCCCTGAACGCCGTCTGCTGGGCGTCGTGCGCCCCACGGTCGAGAAGGTGGGCCAACTGTCCCGCACGGGCCACATCGGTGTGTTCGGCACGCCAGGTACTATCGCCAGTGGCAGCTATAACATTGAGATTGAGGGCATGTATCCTGGCTACAAGGTTCATGGCCATGCCTGTCCCATGTGGGTGCCACTGGTCGAGAACCGCGAGAGCGATAGTGACGGCGCCGACTACTTTGTGCAGAAGGACATTAACTTGCTGCTGGGCGAGTGCCCAGACATCGATACCGTGATTCTGGGATGTACCCACTATCCCTTGCTCATCGACAAAATCAACAAATACATGCCAGCGGGTGTGAATGTCATCCAGCAGGGACCCATCGTCGCCGACAGTCTCGCCGACTACTTGCAACGTCACCCCGAAATTGAACGCCATTGCAGCCGTGGCGGCAGTTGCCGCTACTACACGACCGAGGACCCCGACCACTTCTCGCCCCTCGCCAGCGTGTTTGTCAATGAGCCCGTTGACGCCCACCGTGTTATCCTGTGACTTTTCTCCTGTGACTTTTCCCACAGTACTGTATAACTTTTTCCCATGATGACTTGGGATTGAGCGGGAATTTTCGTAATTTTGCAGGTTAATATCGATTTTGACCTGATGATGCAACCGTTCAAAACCTATAGCCTTAATTTGAAAGGGCGCCTAGTGACTATCGACCACCCCTGGGTGATGGGTATCGTCAACGTCACGCCCGATTCATTCTACAGCGGCAGCCGTGTCACTGATGAGCATACGCTTGTCGAGCGTGTGCGCCAGATGCTCGCTGAGGGTGCCGACGTGATTGACGTGGGCGCATGCTCAACGCGTCCTGGCAGTGAGTCGGTCGATGCGCTAGGCGAAATGGAGCGATTGCAGTGGGCGCTTGCCATCATCAGGAGGGAAATGCCCGATGAACTGTTGTCGGTGGATACCTATCGCGCAGCGGTAGCGCGTCGCTGTGTCGAGGACTGGGGCGCAGACATCATCAACGATATTTCAGGCGGAACGCTCGACGACGAGATGTTCAGCACAGTGGCGAGGCTGCAGGTGCCCTATGTGCTGATGCACACCCGCGGCACTCCAGGGACAATGGCCACGCTCACCGATTATGATGATGTGGCCGCCGATGTGCTCGAATGGATGGCGCGCCGCATCGATGAGTTGCGCCAGATGGGTGTCGCCGATGTCATTGCTGATCCAGGTTTCGGTTTCGCCAAGACATTGGAGCAGAACTACGAGCTGCTGGCCCGTCTGGACGCCTTTCATGCCCTGGATGCCCCGTTGCTGGTGGGCGTGTCCCGCAAGCGAATGATATACAGTGCGCTCGGTTGTGATGCTGATGAAGCGCTCAACGGGACGACAGTCATCAATACCCTAGCCCTGCAGAAAGGGGCCCACATCCTGCGTGTGCATGATGTGAAGGCTGCCGTTCAGGCAGTTAAACTCACCTCAATGCTGCGTCAGGCTGCTATAAACCCGAACCAATAACAACACGATAATGGCAACATCATTTTTTACTCTTTTCAGCATCAAGGATTTGATTGATATCCTGCTGGTAGCTACTTTACTGTTCTACCTTTACCGCATGATGAAGGACTCGGGGTCGCTCGACATTTTTGTCGGTGTGCTGGCGTTTGTCGTCGCGTGGGTGGTGATGTACAAGATCATGGACATGCGTTTGATCGGTACCATCATGGACAAGTTCATCGACATCGGTCTGTTCATCCTTGTAATTCTATTCCAGGACGAGATCAAGCGTTTTCTCACCGAGTTGGGCTCCAGACGAGGCCTGAAATTGTTTGCAAAACTCTTTAAGAGCAAGACCGAGATTGAGGAAGAGAAGAAATGGATTATGCCTGTGGTATATGCCTGCATGAACATGGCCAAGACCAAGACGGGTGCTCTTATCGTCGTCCAACAGGACATCCCGCTCACCGACTATGAGCGTACGGGTGACATGATCAAGGCCGACATCAACTCGCGTCTGATCGAGAACATCTTCTTCAAGAACAGCCCGCTGCATGACGGCGCGTTGATCATCGCCGGCAACAAGATCATGAGTGCCGGTTGCATCCTGCCCGTGTCGCACGACATCAACATTCCGCGATATCTGGGACTGCGCCATCGCTCGGCTAAGGGCATCGCTCAAGCTACCGACGCCATAGCTATCGTTGTGAGTGAGGAAACGGGGCGCATCTCTTATGCCCACAAGGGTGAATTGCATTTGAATCTCTCAAGTACCGACCTGGAACACGCCTTGTCGGCACTTGTTGAAAATGAATAACAGGCGGCATGTTTGATATTGACGGAACTCTTGTTAGCCTCGACTTGGTAGAGCGGTTCTTCTGCTGTGATCTGGACTCGTGTCTGGGTGCTTGTTGCATTGAGGGCGACTCGGGTGCTCCCTTGACCGAGCAGGAGTACCAGCAGCTCAAGGAAATCCTTCCCGAGGTGTGGGATGACCTGTTGCCACAGGCCCAGCAGCAAATCAAGGAGCATGGTGTGGCTTTTGTTGATGTTGAGGGCGAACTGGTAACCCAACTCGTTGGCGGCGCCAATTGCGTTTTCACCACCTATGAGCGTGGGGGCATGTGCCTGTGTGCAATCGAGAAGGCCTACCGCGAGGGGCGCATCCAGTGGCGCAAACCCATATCATGTTACTTGTATCCCGTGCGCATTAAGAAGTATCCTGGCTATGAGGCTGTGAACTTTGACCGCTGGAAAATCTGCAAGTGTGCCGAGGTGTTGGGGCGTCGTGAGAAAATACGTCTCTACCAGTTCTTGCGTGAGCCTCTCATCGAGCGCTTTGGCCAGCAATGGTATGACCAATTGGTTGCCAACTGTGAGTTATACATCAAGGAGTATCTTTAATGTTTTTCCCCTAATTGAAAGTGTGATGAAAAAAATGACCCTTCTGTGCCTCTTGTTGTGTGTGATACATGTCAATGCACAAGTGTTGTTCAACGGCATGAGAGCTGCGGTTGACAATTTGACCGGTACATGGCTGCTCTGTGTCCCTAAGGCGTCCTTCGGTGCTGACTATGAGGCGGCTGTGGCCTTTGCCGACAGCGTGATGCTGTGCTACATCGACAGTGTCGCCGTGACCGACAGTTACACATTTACCAATGTTCAGCCGGGTGCGACCTATCACCTGATGGCGGTGTGTGCCAATGATACGATCAACGCCAATATCCAATTCACCTACTGGCCCGTAATCCAAATCTACGGTACCTACTCCAAGACCCCTTACCGCACGGGTACTGTGGTCATTACTCATCCCGACTCGTTGATTCAGGAAAGCATCAATTCACGTGTGCGTTGGGCAGGCAGTTCCACAGCGGGAACCGACCGCAAGAAGCACAACTTCCACCTTAAATTCTATAATGAGGATGGGAGCAAGATGATGAAGTCTTTTTTCGGTCTTCGCAGTGATTTTCATTGGCGCTTGGATGCCGGTCAGATCGATTTCTCGCGTGTGCGCAACCGCGTGTCAAAGGATATCTGGGCCGAGTTCGCCAATCCTCCCTATTATGCTGCCTATGAATCCAAGACGCCTTACAGCTACGTGCGCGGGGATTTTGTCGAGGTCTTTCTCAATGATGAGTATATGGGCATTTACAGCCTGAATGAGCACATGGACCGCCAGCAACTTAAACTCAAGAAATATGATTATGAAACGCATGAGTTTCATGGCGGATTGTGGAAGCCGATGAAGTGGTCAGCGGTTACCGTGTTCGGCAGCCTCACGCCGATAACGGCTAACCAGAAGACTTGGGACCAGTTCTACGTGAAGTATCCCAATATTGATGATGTGAACCCGACAAATTTCCAGACGCTATATAATGCTATACAGTTTGCGGTCAATGCAACGACAACCCAGTTTCAGGACAGTGCGCAGTACTACTTTGATATTCCTGTAATGCGCGATTATTACCTGTTTACCATTCTGTTGCAGGCGCCCGATAATATCGGCAAGAATGCTTATTATGTTTGCTATGATGTTGCTACCGACAAACGCTTGACCATGGCGGTCTGGGATCTGGACTGCACCCAGGGGCAGTACTGGAGCAATATGGGTACCAATTACCACCATTCAAGCGTGGGTCCCGAAGAGGATTTCAGGGCCAATCATCTCATCAACCATCAAGTCTTCAGGCGTCTGTGGATAACCGATGCGAGTTTCCATGGCCTGGCTACCGAACGCTATTGGGAGTTGAGAGGCACGACATTCAACCCCGACAGCATCGTGGCGCGTTACAAGGCCTATTTTGACGAGATGAAGGCCTGTGGTGCCGACCAGCGGGAGATTACCCGTTGGAGCCGCGGCACCGACTTGGGTGGGCGAGTGCTGAATTTTGACACCGAGCTGGAGTACCTGCGTGACTGGTGGACACGCCACATCGCTTATCTTGACGAGAACGTCTTCATTCCTTATCCGTTGGGTGACGTGAACTTCGATTATCAGGTCAATATCATGGACATTTCTCGACTCATCGACTATTTGCTTGTAATGGACAGCGACAGTGAGGGCGACGTCGCCATCAATATGGTGCGAGCTGATGTGAATGAGAATCAAGTTGTTAATATAAAAGACCTGAGCCTGTTAATCGACATGGTGCTGGCCATGGATGAGTAAAATGGACTGAAAAAAGACAGTTGAAGAAAAAAACTGCAAGATTTTTATTGCCAGGTCATAAAATTATACTACCTTTGCCCCGCTTTTCGTAATCTCTGACAAGAAAACGTGTGGCTTGTGTATATTGCGAAGTGATTATTAACGAATTAAAAGATACAACAATGGACTTGATTAAAGTTGCAGAACAAGCATTTGCTACAAACAAGCAGCACCCGCAGTTTTTCCCGGGTGACACAATCACGGTAGCATACCGCATCAAGGAGGGTAACAAGGAGCGTATCCAGATGTACCGTGGTGTGGTAATTAAGATCAATGGCGAGGGTGAGAAGAAGCGTTTCACCGTGCGCAAGATCAGTGACAACATCGGCGTTGAGCGTATTTTCCCGCTCGAGTCTCCGTTTATCGACAGCATCACCATCAACAAGCATGGTAAGGTTCGTCGCGCCAAGCTGTATTACCTGCGTGGTCTCACCGGTAAGAAGGCTCGCATCAAGGAGCGTCGCATCATCAAGAAGGAGGAGGCATAAGCATCCCCTTAGTGATAAAATAGAGGACCGAAGCACACAAGCTCCGGTCCTTATTTTTTCTCTTTTCACTTCATGCAAACCGATAGTAACAACAATGGTCGCTGGCAGGATGGGTTCAAGCTCGTCTTGACACGCGTCAAGCTGTGGCTCAGTCGTTTGTCATTCCGCACAGGGGTCGTTGTGCTTGCCTTGTGTGTGCCGTGTTACATCTTCTCGTTTGCCCAAATGGCACTTCCCATCAGCACTAAGGCCAAGGGCATTCTCTGGTTTGTCTTTTTCGGTCTGGCCAAGACCTTCCAGTACGGCGGTCTTACTATCCTTGGCGTTGAGGGATGGAAACGGCTGAAAGCGAAATTCTCAAAGAACAAATCATCTGTCCAAAAAAACGAGGATTGATCAAGTGATCAGTCCTCGTCCTGTCCGTTAGCCTTAGCGATGCGCTTGCGCTCGAGCTCGTCAAGGACAATCTTGCGCATGCGGATGTGGTTGGGTGTGATTTCCACATACTCGTCAGCCTTGATGTATTCCAGAGCCTCCTCTAGACTGAAGACGATGGGCGGAACGATCTTTACCTTGTCGTCGGCACCGCTGGCACGCATGTTGGTCAGCTTCTTGGACTTGGTGACGTTGATGACTAGGTCTTTCTCCTTGGTGTGTTCTCCCACGACCTGGCCGCCGTAAACCTCTTCCTGAGGGAAGATGAAGAAGCGTCCGCGATCCTGCAGCTTGTCGATGGCGTAGGCATAGGCCGTGCCACCTTCCATGGCGACAAGTGATCCGTTGGTGCGGCGGGCGATCTCTCCCTTCCACGGCTCGTAGGCCAGGAAGCGGTGTGACATGATGGCCTCGCCTGCGCTGGCGGTAAGCACGTTGGTGCGCAATCCGATGATGCCGCGTGACGGTATCTTGAATTGCAGGTGGATGCGGTCGTTTTGGGTTTCCATCATGGTCATTTCGCCCTTGCGGCGGGTGACCATGTCAATCATCTTGCTGGAATATTCTTCGGGGACATTGATGCTCAGTTCCTCAATGGGCTCGCACTTCACGCCGTCGATATGCTTGATGATGACCTGCGGCTGGCCCACTTGGAGCTCGTAGCCCTCGCGGCGCATCTCCTCGATGAGCACCGACAGATGCAACACACCGCGGCCGAACACGTTCCACGCATCCTCGTTCTCGGTGCGCTCAACGCGCAAGGCCAGGTTCTTGTCAAGTTCACGTTGCAGGCGGTCCCATATGTGGCGTGAGGTTACATACTTGCCGTCCTTGCCGAAGAAAGGCGAGTCGTTGATGCAGAAGCGCATCGACATCGTCGGCTCATCAATAGCGATGCGGGGCAGAGCCTTGGGGTTAGCGGGCAATGTAACGGTATCGCCAATCTCAAAGCCCTCAAGGCCGATGATGGCGCAGATGTCACCGCTGCTCACGCTCTCGACGTGCTTTTGTCCCATGCCCTCAAAGGTGCGCAGCTCCTTAATCTTTTGTTTGACAACCTCGCCATCGCGCTTGCACAGGGCGACTTCCATACCGTCCTTCAGCGTGCCACGGTGCACTCGGCCCACGGCAATGCGACCCACATAGCTGCTGTAGTCTAGCGACGTGATGAGCATCTGGGCGTCACCCTCAATCATTTGGGGTTCAGGGATGTACTTAATGATGGCGTCGAGAACGGCGGTGATGTTGTCGGTGGGTTGTTGCCAGTCGTCGCTCATCCATCCTTCCTTGGCCGAGCCGAAGATGGTGGGGAAATCCAACTGGTCCTCGGTAGCGTCAAGGTTGCACATCAGGTCGAAAACCATCTCCTGCACCTCATCGGGGCGGCAGTTGGGCTTATCCACCTTGTTGATGACAACAATGGGCTTGAGTCCGAGCTGTAAGGCCTTCTGCAACACAAAACGGGTCTGAGGCATCGGACCCTCAAAGGCATCCACGAGCAGCAGGCAACCGTCAGCCATGTTGAGCACGCGCTCAACCTCGCCGCCGAAGTCGCTGTGCCCCGGGGTGTCGATGATATTGATTTTGTAGCCGTTATAGGAGATAGAGACATTCTTTGACAGGATGGTAATGCCACGCTCGCGCTCCAAGTCATTGCTGTCCAGGATCTGCGTGCCCATGTTTTGGTTGTCGCGGAAGAGGTTACCTGCCGCCAACATCTTATCTACCAGAGTCGTCTTGCCATGATCGACATGCGCGATAATGGCCACATTGCGGATGTTTTGCATATTGCCTTATTAATTTTGGCTGCAAAATTACTGCAAGTTGACTGAAATGCCAAATTTTATTGGTCATTTCCTGATTGCTGCCCGATTTAGGCGTCTGTATATAATTAATAAAGGCAGCCTGTCATGAAGCTGCCTTTACATGTGTATTAGGGGACTCTCTCTTATTTTGCCTTTTTGTTCGCCGGTTTTTTTGTTGCTGCCTTTTTAGCTGCCGGCTTTTTGGCGGGAGCCTTCTTTTTCTTGGGAGCGGCGGGTTTCTTCTCTTCCTCCTTCTTGAGCTCAGGTGCCTCTACAGCGGGAGCCTCATCGATGGGAAAATCGCCCGTGGTGTCCTGGACAATGTTGTTGCGCATCATCTCCACTTCGCGGTGCAGTTTCTCGATTTCCTGCTCCTGATTGCGGATGGTGAGCAGCAACGAGTTCAGCTCCTCGTTGTCGATGCTGGCCGGATACTGCTCCTCGACACGCGTCATGAAGTCACTCAGCACGTTCATGTAGTTGGTGAATGCCGTGTAAGGTGAGTCGTAGGGGCTGTAATGACTGTGTACCGAGCCGTCATCATTGTGCTTGGTGGACATGTAGAAGAAGTGGTCGCTGGCTTGCAAGTAGTTCCAGTCCAGCTTGATGCGGCGGTCGGTGCACAGGCGCACGCGCTCACCGATGGAATAGAGCTTCCTCGCAGCCTCCTGTTGCAAGGTGTTACCCAACCATGCACTCGTGTCGCGTGCCTCGTCGGTCCATGACATGGGGTAGGGAACTGCTAGCTCGGCAACGGGTTTGAACTTGGAAACCACCTCGCTCGGGGTCCAGAACTGGATATCATTCTCGGCTGCAAATCGCGGCAGGGCCTTCATGAACTCAAAGATACCGCTTTCGCGGGGTTGCAATTCACCGAAGGCGTCGTAGTTCATGAAAAGGTTCACCAACTGCTCCTCTTGGGGCAGCTCGTTGATCCAGTTGATGTACTTGTCGGCCGTCAGGGGATAGGAGGCCCACTCGGGGTTGCTGAAGCGGAAGGAGATGTCATCGCTCAGCTTGCCGTTCTTCAACAACAACTTAAGCTTGGGTGCCGAAGCGCTGCTGTACAGGAAGTTGGGCGATCGCCAGCCCAGCACATGCTTAGCATCGGCTGTGATGGCGGCCTTGAAGCCCATGCCATAGACCATCGATGCAATGTCGTCGTCATATATGAGCTCGGTGTTACGGAACACCTTGGGTTTCTGACCGAAAAGTTGTTGGATTTTGCTATCGTGGGCTTTCACCTGAGCTTCGAATTCAACAGGATCGTACAGTGACGACAGGCTGTGTGCATAGGTCTCGCTCAGGAACTCGACGCAACCGGTTTGGGCCAGTTCTTTCATCGAGTCGATGAACTCGGGAACATATTGCTCCAACTGCTCCAGGGCAGTGCCACTGATGGAGAAAGCCACCTTGAACTTCTTGCCGTTCTCGCGAATCATGTCGAGCAGCATCTGGTTGGCGGGCAGGTAGGAACGCTGCGCGATGCGCGTGATGATGTCGTCGTCGGCAAAGTCATCATAATAGTAGTGGTCGTTGCCGATATCGAAGAAGCGGTAATGCTTCAAGCGGAATGGCTGATGAATTTGGAAATAAAAACAAATCGCTCTCATATGTTTTGGTTTTTAGTTTTTAGTCCTTAGTTGTTAGTTGAATTTTTCTTAGCGGTTAATCAGGTTGCGGTAGATGTTGATGACCTTGGCACCGGCCTTGTCCCAGGTGATCTGGTTGACCTCGGCAAGGCCCTGCTCACGCAACTCGTTGAACATCGCGGGATACTTGATGATACTATAGATGGCATCGGCCATGGCGTTGATGTCCCAATAGTCGGTCTTGATGACATTATCAAGAATCTCGGCACAGCCGCTCTGCTTGCTGATGATCGACGGCACGCCCATCTGCATCGCCTCGAGCGGAGAGATACCGAAAGGCTCGCTCACCGATGGCATGATATATACGTCGCTGGCTGCCAGCATCTCATACACCTGCTTGCCCTTGAGGAAGCCGGTGAAGTGGAAGCGGTCGGCGATGCCGCGTTTAGCGGCCAATCGGATCATCTTGTCCATCATGTCACCGCTACCGGCCATGACAAACTGAGCGTTATTGACCTTGTGCAGCACTTGTGCAGCGGCTTCGACAAAGTATTCGGGGCCTTTCTGCATCGTGATGCGGCCCAGGAAGGTGATGACTTTGCTCGTCTTGCCCGGAGGAGCCTCCAGGTTGAGCAGTTCTTCGTTCAAGGGTTCCACGGCGTTGTGCACCGTCGTCACCTTGTCGGGGCTGATGCCGTATTTCTCGATGACCGTGCGACGCGTCAGGTTGCTCACGGTGATGATGTGGTCGGCATGGTTCATGCCGTCCTTCTCGATGCTGAAGACCGTGGGGTTGACGTTGCCGCGGGAGCGGTCAAAGTCGGTGGCGTGAACGTGGATGACCAGGGGCTTTCCCGTCACCTGCTTGGCATGGATGCCTGCAGGATAGGTGAGCCAGTCATGGCTATGGATGATGTCACATTCCACTGTTCGGGCAATAACACCTGCCACGATGCTGTAGTTGTTGATTTCCTCGAGCAGGTTCTCGGGGTAGCGACCCGAGAACTCGATGCATCCCAGGTCGTTGGTGCTCATGTAGTTGAAGTCGCCGTAGATGTGGTCACGCAGGTTGAAGTACATCTGTGGATCCATCACATTGCCGATGCGGCTCTGCACATAGTCCCAGTTCACATCGCGCCACGCAACAGGAGCGCAGTTAGCGCCGATGATATTGGCAAAATCCTTGGGCTCGTCACCCCAGGGTTTGGGGATGACAAAGGTGATGTCCATGTCACCGTTTTGCCACATGCCCTTGGTGAGTCCGTAACTTGCTGTTCCCAGTCCTCCCAGGATGTGAGGCGGAAATTCCCAGCCAAACATTAATGCTTTCATATCTCTTGTTTCCTCCTCTTTTTGGTTATTCATCAATAATGTGCAGGTTCTTGAAGGTGCGCAGCACGCGCAGGATGCCACCCACATTGGGGGCAAAGCTCACGGCACCACGGCCAATGAACGGCGGGTTGCCGTCGTAGAGCTCACTCAGCGAACCGATGCATCCCTCCTTCATCTCATCCTCGAAGCCAATCATCATCCTCTCGATGAACGAAATGCTGTTCAGGCCAAAGACGCGGATGTATGCCTTGCTGTAGAAGTCCATCAGCCAGGGACGTGCGCTGCCGGCATAGTAGGCCGTCTGGCGCTCCTCAGGGGTGCCTAAGTACCAGGGTATGTAGCCATAGCTGTTGGGGCTGAGGGTGCGCAGACCCTTGGGCGTCAACAGTTCGCGGGTGGTGATGTCGAGCACGCGTTTGCGTTGGCGGCGGTCAAGCGGGCTGTAGTCGGTGGCAGCCGCAATGATCATGTTAGGCCGCACGCTCAGGTCGGTATAACTGCCGTTCACGTAGTCATAGAGGTAACCGTAGTCGGTCATGAACGTCTCGATGAAGGCTGGTTTGCACTTATCGGCAATCTCGTTGCAACGAGCGACAAATTCCTTCTCTTCCTCGCGCTCGCCGAAGAGTTCCTCAACGGCGAACCTGAGGGCATTGTACCACAAGGCATTGAACTCGACCAGATAGCCCGTGCGCGGAATCAGTGGCGTGCCATCAGGGTGGGTGCTGTTCATCCACGAGACGGGACGCTTGGTGCCGTCGGTAGCAATCAGGCCGTTGGGATCAAGCTTGAGGTTAGGATGACGGCCGTCGGCAATGAAGTTGATGATGTCCTTGACCAGCTGGCCGTAACGTTCACGGGCAGCATCGGCATTGAGGTCGTGTGCATAGCGCTGCACGGCCCAAATGGCCCAGAGGGGCACATCGGGCAGCTCCAGTCCCACGAGATGCTTGTCGAGGATGCCTTCACGCATCCAGTCGTTCAACGCACGCTGGGCAGTATCCATAATCAACTCGAAATCCTGACGGTGATGTACCGACAGCGTGCAGCCCGGCAGAGCTATGAACTCGTCGCGGGCACGGATTTTGAACCAGGGATAGCCTGCCAGTAGGTAATGGCCCTCCTTGTTGGTGATATAGAACTGCTTGGCACTGTTCTTCATGCAGTTATAGAAACTCGTGCGGGGCGTGCGGGGCTTGATTTCGTCCTCATACATCCTGGTCAGTGTGCGGGTGTTCACTTCCTCTACACCTGCCGAGAAGATGAGTGGCTCGCCCTTCTTGATCTCGACCTCAAAGTAGCCAGGAACATACAGGTCCTCGCTGTAGGGGATGCCACGCTCCTGGTCCTTGGTGTATTCTATATTCTTGTACCAGTGCGGGTCAAAGACAAATTTGGGTTTGTGGTTCATCTGCATGTACAGGGTGGGATAGCCATTATACATGCAGGTAGCGATGCCGTTGGAAACTTCCTGGTAGTCGCGGCTGGCAACAGCGTTCTCGACACACAGGTCGTTAGCATTACGGAAGGCCAAGAACGGCCTGAATTGCAGCGTCGTGGCTGAATGGGCATCCACCAGCGTATAGCGGATGAGAATGCGGTTCTCGTGAGTGATGAAGATCTTTTCCTTCTTGAGAATCACGCCACCCACACGGTAGGTCGTGGTGGGAACACGTTCGCAGTCATACTCGCGGATGTACTTGTGGCCGTTAGGGCTGTAAATGTCACCCTTGTAGCGGTGCAGGCCCAGGTTGAACGGTGCACCATGCTGGATAACCGTCTCGTCGAGCGTTGACAGCAACACGTGGTTGTTGTCATCGAGCTCAGGAACCGGAATGACCAGCAGGCCGTGCTGCTTGCGGGTATTGCATCCCACGATGGTGGTGCAATGGTAGGCACCCGACTGGTTGGTGCGCAGCATCTCCTTGGGCAGCGACTGCTGCAAGTTGATCATTAGGTTTTTATCAAATTTCAGGTAACTCATTATTACTATATTATTTTGGTTGGATTGTTTTAAATATTCTTTTCGGTTTTTGATTAGATCTACACATCATCAGGCAACGAATTGGGAACCAGAATGTTGATGCCTTTTTTGACGTTCTCGATGATCACTCTTGATGGCATCATGACAGGATCGCCGTCGATGTGAATGATGTCGTCGTGTACACGCTCGATAACGACGTTCTTGCCGCGATAGATGCTCACATGGTGGTCGTGGTTCAGTTGGCGAAGGAATAGACGGGCACCGATGAGCGGGCTCTCGGCTAAGTTGAACGGGTGCATCACCGTCACATCAACCAGGCCGTCCTGCATGGTGGCACGGGGAGCAATGTAGGCGTTGTTGCCATATTGTGCCGCATTGCAGCAGGCAATGACAAAGGCCTTCTCCTGCATCTTGTTGCCGTCGATGTCGATAATGTATTCTTGCGGTTTATACTTGATATACTCGGTCAAAGCCGTCTTGATATAGGTGATGAAGCCGCGTGTGCCCTCGTTAGAGAACTTGTAGCTCACCGTGGCATCAAATCCCATACCGCAGGTGCAGAAGAAGGGCTTGCCGTTCACGGTGCAGTAGTCAAACTTGCCCACGACGCCATTGTTGAGCACCTGCAATGCCCGGCTGGCATTCATCGAGATGCGCAAGTGACGAGCCAGGCCGTTGCCTGATCCGCTAGGAACAATGGCCAGGGCCGTGTCGGTGCCGCACAGGGCGCTTCCCACCTCGTTGACCGTGCCGTCACCTCCTATAGCCACCACGATGTCAAATCCATCGTTGACGGCTTGCTGGGCCAACTCGCGGGCGTGACCGGGATATTCGCTCATGATGATGCTCACCTGGTTGCGGTCATGGTCCACCG
>ONIL01000013.1 GCA_900317835.1 uncultured Prevotellaceae bacterium
GCCGGAATACCCCCTTGACTTGCTGTTGAAGTTGAGGAAGATGGCCCGTTCCGTGTTCTATTATCACCTGAAACGTCTGAAAGCCGGTGACAAATACGCAGCGGAGAAAGAGTGTATAAGGTCTGTTTTCCATGAGCATAAAGGCCGTTATGGCTATCGCCGTGTCACCGCAGAAATGCGCAACAGAGGCTTTGTGATAAACCACAAGACCGTGCAGCGCCTGATGGGTGAGTTGTGTCTAAAAAGCAGAATACGCAAAGTGCGCTACCGCTCGTACAAAGGAGAGGTCGGCAGAATCGCCCCTAATATAATCGCCAGGGACTTTTCAGCCGATGCTCCGAATCGCAAATGGGCTACTGACGTGACGCAGATAAACATAGGCTCTGTCAAGCTCTATCTTTCCCCGATACTGGACATGTTCAACGGAGAGATCATATCCTATAACATCTCCAAAAGCCCAAATCTGGAACAAGTGTACGATATGCTGGACAAGGCTTTCGCCAAGTTCGATAACCTTGACGGCCTGATATTGCACTCCGATCAAGGTTGGCAGTACCAGCACTTTGGCTACCGCCAACGGCTTGCGGTGCATCACATTATTCAAAGCATGTCAAGAAAGGGAAACTGCCTTGACAATGCGATGGCGGAGAACTTCTTTGGAATCATGAAATCGGAACTCCTGTATGTCGAAGAGTTTGAATCGCCCGAAGCCTTCATGAAGGCTTTAGATGAATATATAGACTATTATAACAATAAAAGAATCAAATCACGGTTAAGAGTAAAGAGCCCGGTGCAATACCGAACTCTTTACTCTTAATCAATAATGTTTAACCCGTCCAACTTTTTGGGGTCACTTCAAGGAGAGCATGAGGGATAAACTTTGGCATTGTCGGGGATTAATCATTCCAGGTGCCGCCCAGCACATAGTCGATCAGGGCCGTCACGTCACCAATATTGATAGAGCCGTCGATCTGGCATTCGGCAGCATCCAAGTTGATGTCAGCGCCACCGCCCAGCACATAGTCAATCAGGACAGTAACATCGGTGATGTTCACAAGGCCGTCATTGTTCACGTCACCACGAATGAAAGTAGGAGTAGGCTCAACATAATCCTCGAAGCTAGCGATATTGAACGAGATTGCATCGCCAGTCTTGCAAAGGATACCATAGATATTCTTGCTGCCATTGGCGGGCCAACTGGTAGCCCACAAGGTGGAGGTTATTGAGATGCTGTTACCGTCAGGCAGGGGCAATGCGCGCATAGGCATGCCGGGGAAAGGACCTCCGCTGATGGTCACATTCTCGACGTAAACATAGGCATTGAGCATGCTCTCGTCGGGGGTACCGGTGAGTTTCTGGGCAGCAGCCAGATCGGCATTGGTCTCATCGCTGGCACTGAGGCCTTCAGCATCGATGTACTTAACCCAACCGTCAACAATGCTGGTCTTGGTGGCATTCCAACCCTGTTTCAGCACTTGACCGTTCTCGAAGGTGCCCACAACGCCGCTAATCTGAGCGTAGCCACTCTCGTCACGCAGGAACAGATAGTTATTCATAAAGAGGGTTACGACAGCGTCGCCGTCGAAGGTGAACTCAGCATTGTCCTCCAATGCGTTAGCCTCGCTCAGGTTGGCAATTCCTTCCTCCTGACTACCGCCACCTTCATAGGTGAAAGTAACCTTAGGCAGAACAGTTTGGGCTCTCTTGGTGCCAGCGTAGCCATAAGAGGACATAACATAGTAAGCACCCATCTCTTTACCGTAGAACTCAGTATCTACCCAGGTACCTTCAGTAATGGACTCAAAGTCAACCAACAAAGCTGCGCCAGTGTAGGTAAAGGGAGCATCGAAGGTGATGGCCCAAACGCCATTCTCATCGGCTACAGGAGCTACAGTAGCAACAACGGTAGTTACATCAACATTGAGCAAGTCGCCACTAACACCACCCCAAGTATCGGTAGTCCAAGGAGTTACATTGTCAATGTTGGCCAAAGAAACCTTAAAAGTACCGCCCGTAGCGTTCACCGAGCTGGGAGTACTAGTATAGAACGTCATGGCTGTAATTTCACTGCCAGCAGCCATACCTGTCAACTCAGTAGCGGGATACTGCATCTGGTTGTGCTGAGGCACGTCATTGTTGTAACCATAGATGGGAGCATACTCACCAACATTGGTGCCGTCTGCTGCCGTCCATTCGGTGGCCTGAACGGCAAATGCCATAGCGGCCACAGCAATAAGTGTTAAAGACTTCTTCATAAATGATAAAAGATAAAATGTTAATATAAAAAATTAATAATACAAAAATTCGTTTGCATCCTAACTTAAGTTAATACTCTTGCATGTATTACTGCCGCAAAGGTAAACTAAAATTCACTCACAGCAAAATATTTCCACCTAAATTTCAGCAGATTATATAATAATTAATCAAGAGGCCAACCCCTGAGAGAGCCAGCCTCATTGATTACTAATAAACACAGATTCTATTGGGCTTACTTATTCGCTGAAATATAGTGACAATTACTGATAAATGCAAATCAATCAGGAGAACAGCAATACCGTCTTTAATAAAATGAAAAAGAAATATGAGACTTACAAATGCAGCTTACTTGAAGATCTTTTGGGCAAACATGGTCAAGTAAATGCGCCAATTGCGCCAGATGTGGCCTCCGTCGGTTTCCACATACTCATATTTGTAGCCCTTGGAATCCCAGTAGTCACGCAGATCGACGGTACTCTGATAGAGGAAGTCGGTCTTGCCCATGCCCATCCAGTAGAGTTTAGGTTTGCTGCCGAACAGCCGTGCCGATTGCTGTGCGAAGTCGGGGTCATTCTTGATCTGCTCGGCGAAAGGCATGTTCCTGAAGTCTTTGCCCAAGTGCAGACCGGCTGAGAACAGACCATAGTAGTCGAACGTCTTGGGATAGGTCAGGCTGATGGCAAAGGTGTGCCCTCCACCCATCGACAGGCCACAGACTGCACGACCCTCACGTTTCTTGATGGTGCGGTAATTGGCATCGACATAGTTCACAATATCCATGAAGCTGGCAGGGATAGTCGCAACAGCGGGTGCCGTGGGGCCTGTGCCGCTGTTCCCGAAACCGGGTGTGTACATGCCCCAAGACCACTCACCCGGTGCTGCCTGGCAGTTAGGATTGCCGTTAGGCATGACGACGATCATCGGTTTTGCCTTGCCCGTGGCAATGAGGTTATCCAGAATCTGTGCGGCGCGGCCGAGTTCACTCCACGCGTTCTCGTCACCGCCTGCACCGTGCAACAGATACAGCACGGGATACTTGCCGCCCTTGTCATAGCCTGGCGGGGTGTAGATGGTCATGCGGCGCTGCATCTTGAGAGTCGGGCTGTTGTACCACACCTTGGAAAGGTTGCCGTGGGGCACCTCGTTCACGCGGTAAAGGTCGCCCTTGTCGCCCTTCTGTTCACTGACGATGAAGATGTTGGAAAACGATACAATATCGCGGTTCACATAGATGTTGGCTGGATCTTTCACTCCAGTCATGCCATCGATATTGAACGTGTAGCTGTACAGTTCAGGGGCAAGTTTGTCGGTGGTGTAGGTCCATACGCCATCAGGTCCCTCGGTCAACGCAGCCACACCAGGGGCGTCATACATGCCGCGACCGGGAATCTCAACGGGACGTGTGGGCAGGAAGTCACCGGTCACCTCCACCTTGACGGCCTTGGGGGCAAACAGGTTGAAAGTCACTGTTCCGTCGGGATTGACGACAGGTGATTGGACGTTGGCACTATTAAAGAGCTTCTCCTGTGCCGTGGCGCTCGCGCAGCACATAACTACTGCCAGAATTGAAATAAGGAAATACTTCATAATTGGTTATGTTAAAAGTCGTGGAACTCGTTTGCGGAATAAAAAAGTAAATAAATGATGTGCATATTGCTGATTTTTAGTAAATTATAATGATCAAAAACCAAATTCCAATCACCCTATGCACAACATGTACGCAAATTTCGCAAAAATCCCTGGAGCGCACAAGCATTATGCCCAAGAATTTGTGAATGAAAGAGCGAATGAACAAACGGGTGCCATCATAAAAACCTTAACCTTTTTCCATTTCACCCTTCAAAATACACGACTATTCAGAGAAAAAGCTTATTTTTGCATCAAGTATCTTTCACATAACCATTTAGAATAGTAACTATGGCCAACAAAAAACAAGACAACCAAGTGCAACCACGCTTGAAGAATAAGGGTGTTATCGTAGACCTGTTCGTTCTATGGCTCGCTTTGACCGCACTTTCATGTGCAGCAATCAATCTTCATATTTCGCTGAATAAGCTGGAGCCAAAAGAAGAAGAAGAATAACCCATCAATAGTGGTTTTGTCTATAATCTTTCGACAGGGCTGAACTCTCAAGGTAACAGAATTCGGCTCCAATGCTCTTTTCGGGTAACCCCTTCAGTCCCATCAATGAGGCATAGTACTCGCGGGAGAAGACCGTCCTCTTTTCCTTCTATTACTGTGTTTGTGACACCCGCACAGCACGAATAACGTGACCATAGTAGCGGCTAAAGTCTTCTGAGTCCCAATACTGCGAATCTAAGTAGAGACAATAGGCACGGTCTGGGAGATATGAGTAAATCGAGCGCGACCAATAGTTGCCGTAAGTACCCGCGTACTCAAGTGAACTGCCGTCGACATATCCTGCTGCAGGCAAGAACATGGTGTTTCCGTTGGGTCCTGTAACCAAAAGGCCATTCACGCCGTTTCTTTGTGTCCACTGTAAGGTACAAGAATTGAGCAGTTCAACGACCTGCTCCAGCGACGGTATGCACCACGATGGGCCCATGTTCACACAGGCAGCATCGTCCTCGGGCTCTAATTCCGTTTGGTTGTCAACAGGGCCAAAGCTACTTTTTGTATTGTACTTAGAAATGTACCGATATCCGTTCTCATCAAAGTACCACCACTTGTAGTTCTCATACGTGTATTCTTCCTTGGGAACGGTTTCACCATAGGCGAAGTAGTCGCCGTAGCCCTCGGGACTGGTGGCGCCCAAATTCGTCGTCGCCCACAGTGTGCCACTGGGCAAGCCCAGATCCACGTACTCGTAATTGCCAGTATCAAGCCAAGAGCCATTTAACACATAATGTATTAAGCAGGTCACATCCGAAACATTGACATGACCATCATGATTCACATCACCACGAAGATACTCTTGTGCATCGGAGATCAAAGAGGTCAACATCAACAATGATAAAACAAGAAATGAGATGATCTTCTTCATATTTTTCCTAGATTAATAGATTATAGTCTACAAATATATATCCGTTATTTATCAGCTTTTGTGATTGATCGGTTTTTTGTGCCAACAATTCAACAAACTCAAATCTTTATCCTATAAACATCAAGAACCAGAAGAAATAGCCGGAGGCTTTCTCTATTTCTCGAAAATAAGTAGCTCGAATAGTTTGAAGGTGTTGTAATCGTGGAAATGCTGGAGCTCGTTCAGTTGCATGACTGATGGTAACACCTGTGGGAGAACCAGCGGCGGCGCTAGCAATACCCTTGGCAATCTACAATTTGCATAATTCGCGTAATTAGCATTAGCCCCGCAGGGTGTGTGCCAACGGGTGTCACAAACGAAAAAGACGGCAAAAATTTGCCGTCTTTATTTTTCATTCGCCCTCATGCCGCCCCGTGATGCGGGTTATTTCATCTCGGCATCAATCCAGCCCAGAAGCGATACCAACGAGGCATTCCAGTTGATGGCAATTTCGTTGCTGGCATAGGAGCCTGTAACGTCTATGTAGGACTCATCGGGTTGCCTGGACGGGTAAGGCAGACTGCCGTCGACGTTGTCCTGTTGACCAGGATTGGGGCCGCCGGCGAGAAGGCCGGGCATGGGGGCATCAATACCGTCGGCCGACGAAATGCGGTGGTGGATGTTCTTGGGGGGCTTGTGGCCATAGCCGGTCACATAGCAGTATCCAGTGGCATTACGGCCTAAAACATAATCGGCATTCTGGAGGGCTGCTTCATGATATTTCTTGTCGCCCGTGGCACGGTAGCAGTACAGGTGGGCAAGACCACTGGTGCAGAAACACTCGGACAGGCAACCCCAACCGTAGTCATTGGCATGATTACCGGCGGGCGTATTGAACGACGAGGCCTTCAGAGTCGACAGCTGTTGGTCGCAGTAGCCCAACAACTTGTTGAGCATGAGGTCACGCATGCCGGTTTTGTCGTCGCCGCAGGTAATCCATGAATACATGGCAAGTCCGGTGACATTTCCCCAACCGGGTTGTGAGAATCCGCGCTCACGCAAAGGCTGGGCGGCTTTAAGGAAGAACTCGTCGCCCGTGAGCAGGAACAGCTCGGTTGCAGCCCACAAATGTTCGTCGCTGGCATCGTTGTCGCCGTAGGTACCTGTGGTCACATCGGGGTCAAACTCCTTGTTCATCTTGTCTTGGTCATAGACGGCCTCAGGATTGAGCTCGGCCCAGTGATAGGCAGCCAAAGCGGCTTTTTGGGCCTGCTCGGCAAATGCGGGATAGTCTTTGTTGCCCTTGTAGATGCGTGCGGCAAGTGCCATTACAGCAGCAAAGTCATAGCTGGCGGTCACACTCTTTTGCACCACATAGCGCTGTTGGTGACAATCGGTGGGCATAACAAAACCCTCGAAATTGGGAGTCGTCAATTTGTGGTAAACGCCTCCGTCATAGGGGTCCTGCATGGTGATCATCCACTTGAGATTAAACATGAGTTCGTCAAGCAGGTCTGCAGTGCTGTTGCCGCTCTCGGGAATGTCGGCGTTGAGACGATTGAAATACGCTTTGTTCTGCTCATAGGCCATGAGCATCAGTCCCACCGAATAGGACGAGTTGACGATATACTTGTTGTAGTCGCCGGCATCATACCAGCCTAGCGGCGAGGATATGATGGTGCCTGCAGGCCGGCCAGGCGAAGCTGCCGATGGATGAATCATGACCTGTGTGTCGGGATGTCCTAAGGGACGGGCATAAACACCAGCATATTTGCCGTCGATGGCAATGCCCGAGCGGTTAAGGTAGAAGGCCTTTAACGCAGCACGGGCTATGTTGTTCAATGCGTGAGGCTGCACGTCAAAGCGGGTCTTTTGGCCATTGACGCACAGCTCATAGGTGCCGGGGGCGGTAATACCCGTGATTTCGACGATGGTGCGTTTCTTGTTCGACCACGGCGAGGTGTTGATCCTCAAGGCCTTGGCTTTGCCCACGCGTTTGCCGTCGGCCGTGTTTTTGATGGTCATCTTTTTGGCTTTAGAGCCCTCGATGACAGCGATTTTGGACTGTTGCGGATAAAATGCAACTTGATTGATTCGGATGCTTTCGCTCTGGGCTGTCAACGTGATGGCAGTCAAGGCTGCAATGGCGAATGTTAACACTTGTTTCATGATTCAGTAGTATTTTGGCACAAATATATAATAATTATGTCATTGGCCGCGAGTGAGATACAATTTTTTCCCGAATGAGCAGCAAAATGAATAATTTTAGTGATTCTTTGCCAGTGATGGCCAGGTAAAACAAATAACAGCTGCCTTTTGTTTCCTTCCAGAAGCGGATGATATTGTACTCTGTCTCGCTGGTGGCGGTGGCCAGCAGGTCGGCGATGGCCTGGAGGATGGAGCCGACGGTCTCGGGCGAGATGCTTTCTTTCTCGGTCTCGACGCGGAATGCGGAGATCAATGAGGTGAGTTGTTGGATGTCAATCATAAATCAAAATAGTTTTGCGAAGTAAAATCGCAAAACTACTTTGATTGGGCTATGCCGCAAAAGACACGGTTTCGGGCATGAAGTAAATGTCCACCCGAAGGTGAGTTATTGAACGTTATTATCAAAATTAACTCCAATATGCTATTCCTTTATAGTAATAATAATTGAAAGCAAATACCACTTTTCCACCTTCAACTTGCTGTGGATCGATTATTGCAAATTGGAATTCTTCTGGGTTGAATTCTTGAGATGGAATAAGATCACCAATATTAGTATATTTCCTTGTCCTATATTTGTTTAGATCGATATTAACAGTTGTTTCTTTATAAATCGTCTGATTGTTGTAGTATAACTGTTTGGGAGGTATAACATATTTTCCACAATGGAAGGCATCATCTATTCTTGTGATTTTTGGTTTACCTATTAAATTTGTAATGTCAATGCTTTTATTTCTTCTAGAATCGACATAATAAACTGATAGTATATTTTTCATGAACAGTTGGTTGTTCATTTCTCTATCTCCTTTTTGAATGACCTTTACACGATAAGGTATATAAGTTATCCTTAAAGTATATATAGTTGTTGGTATAAAAACTTTATCCTCTTTATTAATGTCTGATGTCAACTCAGATTGGGATGCGTTTTTATGTGATTTTGGATTTATTTCTTCATCTGAGTTTAATTCTATATTTTTTTTTCTTGGTTCTTTAGGAGACACTAAATCATTTATGATTGCCCGAATTAGCAAAAAAACAAATGCGATAACAGCGATGACAATTAGACCAATGAAGAAATCTCCATTGCCATTGTGACTTTGATGGGCCACATCATCGTCATAATAATCATATTGAGTTTGAGCAAATGCTGTTATTGATAAAAAAAAAGATATAGCAAAAAAAACAATTTTCATCATGATTGAAATTATGAATTGTTTCATAATGTTGAATACGTATTATAGCATTTGCAAAGATAATAGTATTTTATAAAAACACCCAATTTGATATTAAAAAAGCAGGCGACGCTCACACGTGGCCTGCCCAGATACACATATTAATAAGAAGATATATATAACACACTTCAGTGATTTTGTCTAAAATTCTTCGACAACGCTGAACTTAATATCCCACAGAACGTCCTGCCGATGTTCTCCTCATAGAACTCCTTCAAGTTCATCACTGAGGCGTAGTATTTGCGGGAGAACCAGCGGCGGCGCTGGCGTTTCTTGGCTCTGCCAAGATCGCCACTGTTGCCACGGGGCGTTTCGCGGCCCGTGCCGTAGTCTTGCCACAGGCCGTATTCGAGGAAGGACTGGGACAATCCTACCTCGAAGAAACGACCGTCGGCCCGCAGCGGCAACGCCTTGGGCGATGTGAGCAGCGCCCCGGTATCGATAACACCGAGCAGGGTGATCTGCTCCTGCCAAATCTTGAGCATGGTGTCGTTGAAGGCGGTGATGAACTTCTGGCGCTCCTGCAGCGCCTGTTGTTCGGTAGGCTTATTCCCATTCATCGGCATTGTAGCGAAGGTCGGTGTAAACGTCAACGGCTATCTGAAAATGCGAAGCATTAGAGAAACCGAGCGCAGTAAGTCGCACAAAGTGCGGTGCTGCAAACAGCGAGCGTTTCTCAACTATGCGCATCTGTCCATTCATCTTCATTATACCTCAGGTCAGTATAGACATCTACAGCTATCTGAAAGTATGCGTATGCGCATGCGCACCCGCTGAAGAAGTATCGGTCAATCTCGTTGAACGATATCCTCGGGTCGAGGTAGATGCAGTGCTGCTCCAACTTGGTTTTCTCCAGGATCAGCAGCGACATGTACTGGCGGAAGAGCTCGCGCAGGGTTTCCATGCAGCGTGTCCGTGCCGCCATGTCGTCAATCTTGTGGCGCTTTGCCAGGAATAAAAAGCCTGACGGGTGGTACAACGAAAAAGCCAAACGGCTCATTACAAGTCATTTGGCTTTCCTTTTGGTGACCCCGGTGGGACTCGAACCCACGACCCATTGATTAAGAGTCAATTGCTCTAGTACTGCTTTTTTTGGAACCACCAACAATTATGAGCGATTTTTTTTGAAAAAAGTGATTATTTTACACTATATCATTCTTTAAAATGATGATAATTTGCTGACTATCAGTCTACTGAATATATTTATACGTTTCTACTCCTTTTTGTGGTTCTAGATAAAAGTGTTAACTTTGTGAGGTGAATACATTATCTATTACAGTACATCATGAGCAAGAAATATGACTTTGACCAGTTGATTGACCGCCGAGGCAGCGGCAGTGTAATGTATGACATGTGCCAGGAAATGTTCGGGCGCGACGACGTGCTGCCCCTGTGGGTTGCCGACATGGGATTCGCGGCCTGTCCTAAAATCACCCAGGCCCTAGCTGAACGCATCATTGAGCATCCCATCTATGGCTACAGCGTGCCACTCGAGGGCTACTGGCAGTCGATCATCGATTGGCAACATGAGCGCAACGGGCTAGAGTTCACTACCGACGAGGTGTGTTTCATCGGTGGCATCGTCCATGGCTTTGCCCTCGCCATCAACCATTTCACGCGTCTAGGCGACAAGGTGGTCATCCAGGAGCCCGTTTATCACCCTTTCAGGAACGTTATTACGGGCAACAACCGACTGGTAGTCAACAACGGGCTGAAGCGCACAAGTGAGGGCTTCTACGAGATGGACCTTGATGGGCTGGAGCGCATCTTTAATAGCGAGCGGCCACGCATGATGGTGCTGTGCAACCCTCACAATCCCATCGGCATCGCCTGGGGTGCCGACGTTCAACGTCAGGTTGCCGCACTGGCGCGTCGATATGACGTGATTGTCTTCAGCGACGAAATCCACGGCGACCTCATTCTCAAGGGGCAACGCCACACATCGTTCCTCACCGTGAGTGATGACGCGCGTGCTGTCGGGGTCGTCATGGGGGCACCCAGCAAGACATTCAATATCGCGGGCATCGTGAGTTCGTGGTGCGTCATCAAGAATCCCGACCTGCGGCGTCCGTTCTTCAACTGGCTGGCCACCAACGACGAGTGTTCACCCAATTTCCTGGCAATGACCGCCACCCGCGCGGCCTATCGCCATGGCGGCGAGTGGCTGGCCCAGTGCCTGGACTACATCGAGGGCAACATTGACATGGTGGTGGACTATTGCCGTGACCACATCCCAGGCGTCAAAGCCATCAAGCCTCAAGCCTCGTTCCTCGTTTGGCTGGACTGCACAGGGCTGGGTCTGACACATGACGAGCTCATTGACCTGTTTGTCAACAAGGCACGCATCGGCCTGAACGACGGCGCTATGTTCGGCCACAGTGGAAGTGGCTTCATGCGGCTGAATGTCGCCGTGCCGCGCAGCATCCTGCAACAGGGCATGCAACAGCTCGCCCAAGCAGTCGCCAGCCTGTAAATGCCGAGGATCGTCGCCTGAATCCGTATTTAAACAGGTTTTGACAAATCGGTGACGAATATTTGGGAGTATTGTGGTTTTTATGTACCTTTGCCCGCCGAGAGACAAACTTCATATCATTAACAAAATAAATCAAGCAACTAGAGTAAAATTATGCCTAAACTATCAGAACGCAGCATGAAGATGCCGGCATCTCCCATCAGGAAGCTGGCTCCGTTTGCAGCCGAAGCAAAGAAACGCGGTATCAAAGTGTATCACCTGAACATCGGTCAGCCCGACATCCACACCCCCGAGGAAGGTCTTGAAGCAATCAAGCACGTGGACCGCAAGGTGCTGGAATACTCGCCCTCGCAGGGCATCCCCAGCTATGTGGAGAAGCTGGTAGGTTACTACAAGCGCTATAACATCGACCTGAGCGTTGATGACATCATCGTGACCTGCGGTGGCAGTGAGGCCGTACAGATGGCCTTCATGGTATGCCTGAACCCTGGTGACGAAGTCATCATCCCCGAGCCCGCCTATGCCAACTACATGGGCTTTGCCTGCGAGACCGGCGCCGTGGTACGCACCATCACCACCCACATCGAGGACGGCTTTGCCCTGCCTCCCGTCGAGGAGTTTGAGAAAGTGATCAACGAGCGCACCCGCGCCATCATGATCTGCAACCCCAACAACCCGACCGGCACGCTCTATAGCCGCGAGGAGCTGATGCGCCTGCGTGACCTGGTAAAGAAATATGACCTGTTCCTGTTTGCCGACGAGGTTTACCGCGAGTTCATCTACAGTGACGCGCCCTACACCAGCGCCATGCACCTCGAGGGCATTGAGAACAACGTGATCATGATCGACAGCGTGTCGAAGCGCTACAGCGAGTGCGGTATCCGCATCGGTGCCTTTATCACCCGCAACAAGGAAGTGCGTGCTGCTGCCATGAAGTTGGCTCAGGCTCGTCTGAGTCCTCCCCTGCTCGGCCAGCTCGTTGCCGAGGCATCGCTCGACGCTCCCCAGGCCTACCACAAGGGCGTCTATGACGAGTATATCGCCCGCCGCAACTGCCTGGTAGAGGGTCTGAACAAAATTCCCGGCGTCTTTTGCCCGATGCCCATGGGTGCCTTCTACACCGTTTCCCGCCTGCCGGTGAAGGACATCGACGACTTCTGCCGCTGGTGCCTTGAAGAGTTCAACTACGAGGGCGAGACCGTGATGATGGCACCTGCCAGCGGTTTCTATGCAACCCCCGGCTTGGGCAAGAATGAGGTGCGCATGGCCTATGTATTGAAGATTGAAGACCTGAAGCGCGCGCTGGTAGTGCTTGAGAAAGCACTCGAGGCCTACAACGCCCGCTGATCGTTTCCTACACAATTTACATACCGCCAGCCCCACAATGGGGCTGGCGGTGTTGCGTGAGTGGCGATAAAGTTGTAATTTTGCATTCCAATAAAACTCAAGATGGCTATGATGAGAGAACAACAGCCCGCAAAACGGGGACAGATGATACTCTACCTGGCACTGCTTGCCGTGGTCGTGGCGTGCATGGTTGCACTGAGCATGTGCGACAAGCCCGTTGACTCGCCCGACACGCGTCACAGCGGCGGTGACACGCTGGACATCGCCATCGAGTACTCGCCAGTGACCTACTACACCTATGAGGACACGCTGGGCGGTTACAACTACGACCTGTTGAGGCTGATGTCACGCATTGCCGGCTGTCCCATGAAATTCCATCCCGTAGTAACCTTGGAGAAATCTCTTGCGGGCCTGGACGATGGCCGCTATGATGTGGTGGTGGCCCAATTCCCGATGACGGCGGGCGACACGGCTCGTTATGCCTTCACGCAGCCCATCTACATCGACCAGCAGGTGCTCGTGCAGCGCCGCGACAGCCATGCAATCCATTCCCAGCTTGACCTGGCAGGCGACACCGTGTGGGTGGTCAAGGGATCCCCCATGATACAGCGCATTGCCAGCTTGAGCCGCGAGATAGGTGACACCATCTATGCCCACGTCGATGAGCTGTATGGTCCCGAGCAACTGATGATGATGGTATCGGCGGGCGAAATCCGCTATGCCGTGGTCAACCGTTCCATTGCGCGGGCCATGGCTTCACGACTGCCCAACCTGGACCGTTCAGTCGCCATCAGCCTGTCACAGTTCCAGTCGTGGATTGTGGCCAAAGACCGTCAGAGTCTGTGTGACAGTCTCAACCGCTGGCACATGCAGGTGAAACGTGACACAACAGCCTATCTAGGGCTGCAGCGTCGTTACTTCGGCGGCACCTTCCCCACGTTGGCACGATAATTGCAGTGTTTTAATACATTTTTACCCATTAAACACATTTATCACTATGCGCGTCAGGAAGAAAAAATACTCGATAACATCCGACTTTGAAAAGTTCCTCAGAGAATATCACTGCAAGCATGACATCGAAAAAGACGGCAGTGCCACCATCTATAACTTTGAGTTTCAGGCCGCCCATTTTGTCGCCGCTATCCGCAAGCAGGATGATTGCGTCGAGGTGACCTACCCCTCTATGGCCACAGCCCCCATCAGCCAACTGGCACTGGTGCGCAGCAAGTGCAATGAGCACAACAATAACAATATCCTGTTCAAGTACAGCTACTCCATTAATCATGAGGACAATGTGGTGAGCATTCACATGTCTTTCTATAACAACAAGGTGTCGTCTGAGGACATGGCCCACCAGCTGAGCGCAGCATTCCACTTCCAGCGCGAATGGTACCGCGACTACGACGAGGCGGTATCTATTGCTAAGGACGGTGACTCCTTTGATCTGGAAAGCGAGCTTTACAAGCACCAGCGCGAGATGTTCATGCTGCGCCGGCTTGAAATCAAGCATCAACTCGACAGCAGCGCAGCCAACATTGCAACCGGCACTCAGCCGCTAACCCTGTGGCAGATGCTGGAGACTGTGGCTCCCTTGCCCGAGGCAAGGCTACTGTTCATGACGGAGAATACCGTGAGCGGCCAGCAGCGCATCGAGAATGAGAAAGAAATACGCGACTATGACCTGCGCCACGCCCTGGTCGAAGGAGAGGGCAAGCAGGCGCGGTTGATTCGCGACTACGCCCTGCTCGACCTGCATTACAAGCAAGGACTCGACGACAAGCCATTAATGACCACCATCGCATTGACGGCCGAGGGGGAGGATGACCACAGCATCTACACACGCGTTACCGTGACACAGGTGCCACGCAATGCCAGCCGCAGGAACTCCCTGAGCAATGAGAACCGGCAGCAGAACAGCGTGTCGCTGCTTATCGCCCTTGACCGTAGCGAAGACAAGCAGCGCCAGCAGGAATTTGAATACATGTGGAGCGACGCTCAACTCAAGGCCCGCAACGGCGAGAAAGACAGCCTGACCGAAGACCAGCTGCTTTTGGGCGAAGTCAGAGTTGCCGACGTGGCCTACAACATGTACTGGGGATTGCAGATGTTCAACAGCGAGCGCTACTATGAGGCGATACTGTACCTGGAGAACGTGTTCAACAGCTACCGCTGCGACTTCTTTGAGATGAGCCCCGACGGCAAGCGCCTCTTCATGGAAACGGCCTATAAGTTGGGCTTCTGCTACAACGAGCTTGGTCTGTACAAACAGGCTTTCCATTACCTCGATTTCATGGCGAATGACGGAAACATCCGCCATACAATGGAACTGGTAAACACTTTGGCCAACAGCAAGGACCTGCGTTTATTCAGTTACACCGAGGGGGTAATGGATGAAATCAAACGCAACTTCGGCCAGGAGGAGGAACTTCCTGAGAATATCAAGGACTTCATCAATTTCCTGCGCCGTCGTCGCGGATATGCTTTCATCGACTTCAATCAGCTCGACAAGGCAGAGAAAATCTTTACACACATGCTCGACGAGGAGGAAAATGCCGACTATGCCATCAACGAGCTGGCTTACATCAAGAAACTGCGCGAGCAACGCGACAAGGGCATCTCACCCCAAGAGCCTGAAGCCGACAAGTAAAGTACAGTTGACCCAATAGGCCATACTAAAAGAGTGGCATCCACAGAAACTAGTTGGATGCCACTCTTTTAGTGTCTTAAGCGGAAAGGCTTATTTGATGCCCTTGAGTTGTTGTTCAACCAAATCGATTGACTTCATCAAGTCAGCATTGGACAACTTGGCTCCCTTGGCATTGCCACTCAGGAGCATGTCGATAAGGGCGGTCACATCAGCGATGCTCACAATGCCATCGCCGTTCACGTCGGCAGCAGCGGGAGCAGTGCCGCCACTCAGCAGAATGTCAATCAAGGCGGTCACATCCGAGATGCTCACATTACCGTCGCCATCCACGTCACCCACAATGTGGGGACTATATTCTTCCCAACTGCTCCCATTGAAATAATAAGGCATCCAGTTCTTTGCGGTGGCGGTAGCTATATGGGTAGCGGTCATCGCATTGTTCTCGTTGGAATTATTTAAAGCCAACAAATAACCTTGACTGGTTGTTGAACGATTTCGCAAACTGTTCACCAAGGTGGTCATGCCACTACCGTTGATCTTGTTTTGATCGCACTTGATGTAGTATAATGCGTTACAGCCTTGCACAAAGAGTGAAGCTAACTTGTTGTTGGCGCAATTCAGGTACCACATCGAATTTAAACCTTGCACATTAATCGACGTCAGTTGATTACCATCGCAAGTAACAGTTTGTAAATCTGTGTTATTCGACAAGTTGAGTGAGGTTAACCTATTATTGGCACATCCCAGTATATTCAACATGTAATTATTTGACAAGTTAAGCGTAGTCAAATTGTTATCGCCACAGCTCAAGAAAACCAGGTCTTCAAGATTTGACACATTAAGTGAGGATAAACTGTTATTGAAGCAATACAGATACTGCAACGAGGCCAAGCTTGACGGGTTAAAGCTGCTGAAATTGCATCTACCGAAGTTGAGATTAGTTAGATTATAGCAGTCGCTCAAGCCATTGAAGGAGGACATACTTGTGTTGCCACTGCAGTCCAGCGTTTCCAGGGCGGTGTTGCCAGTCAAATTGAGCGATGACAACTTGTTACTAAAGCAGTCAAGGGTCTGCAATCTCGAGCAACCATATATTGAAAGGCTGGTTAAGGTGCTGTTGCCTGTGATTGTTGCAGTCGTCATTTGGGGGTTGTTATAAGCATTAATCTCTGTCAGCTTGCTCTTGTTGGTCACCTTGAGCGAAGTCAGTTTGGTGTTAGAGCAATTTAGGTATTCCAGGTTACTCAAGTTATCTAAACTGAGGCTGGTCATAGCTGTGTTTTGGCACAAGAATGTCTTCATTGCGGTACAACTGGCCAAATTGGTGATGCTGGTCAGGCTTGAGATGTTTCCACAATCCAGATTGGTCAATGCGGTGGTACCTGTCAGGTCAAGCGTGGTTAAGGCGGTGGTACTGCCGTAACTGCCAAAGCACCGCAGATCTTTCAGCGTGGAGTTGCCCGTCACGTTAAGCGTGGACAACAGATTGTTGGCGTAGCAGTAGAGTGTCTCTAACGCAGTACAATCATTGATATAAAGTGTTGTCAAAGAGGGGTTGCTGGTAATGTAGGCCGCGTTCAACAAGGAGTTGCCCGATGCTCTGACATAGTTTAAATAACTTTTATTGGTGACCGTGAGCGAAGTGATTTGGTTGTTGCGACAGTACAACTTCTCGAGGTTATTCATCGAATTCACAGGGCTCAAGTTGGTGATGGCGCAGTCCTCACAGTCCAGATAGGTGATTGCTGTGCAGTCGTTTAGACCAGTAATTTCCGTCAGGTTATAATTGTAGTAGCACTGCAGATTCATAAGCGCCGTACATCCCGTCACATTGAGCGTGGTCAAATTGTTGCTATAGCAATAGAGGTTTTTCAGTGAGGGGCAATCGTAGCAATTCAACTTAGTCAAATTTGGCTTACCCCAAACTGATAAACTGGTTAGCCCTGTAGAATAGCAGATCAGAGTCTGCAATTTAGAGCAATTCGACAGGTAAAGTGAAGTAAGGTTTGAGTTGGGGGCACAGTCCAAATAAGTCAGCTCAGTGTTGCTGCTCAAGTTAAGCGAGGTAAACGGGTTGCTCCAGCAACGCAGCTCCTTCAATGCGGTTAAAAACTCGATACCCTTCATGTTGGCGATGCCCTTACTATACACGCTGAGGGTTGTCAAATTGGCGATGTCCCCATTGGTCATGTATCCTTTTGGATAAAGTGAGGTCATATAGTCGCGGAAGTTGTGGTCAGGGAAAGTGGCCAAGTTCAGCACAACTCCATCAAATCCTTCTATATGATTGAATTCACCCCATAATGTAGAGTTATAAGCGCTTAGCGAAGAGCTAGGCACACGGACGACAGCATCATCTAAATACATACCACCGCCGTAGTAGAGGTTGAATGTCATGTCATAAATCGTCGGAGGTGTTGATGCCAAGCAGTTAATCGTACTAATGCCATCGCAAAAGACAAAAGCATATTCATCAATTAGGCTCACTGAGCTACCGATAGTGACACTATTCAAATCAAAACATCCGTAGAAAGCATATTTTCCAATGCGGGTAACGGTAGATGGTATAACCACACTGGTAATACCAGACATCCCAAAAGCGTTATAATCAACACTCGTCACTGTATAAGTCGTTCCGCCGTACGTGACCGTACTGGGAATGACCACGCTACCGCTATAGGTATTGGGGTTCTCGGTGACCGCTACTGTTTTGCTGGATGAACTCGTGATGCTGTAATAGAGTCCGTTCGAGGAGAAGTCATAGGCGCTTGAATTTACTGCTGTTCCCACTAGCAAGAATAGCAAAAGCAATGATTTTAGATAAAGATAACGACGTTTCATAAGGATAATAGTTTTATTGCCTCCTGCGGCCCTCGAATTTGGCGTTAAAGTATCAGTAGTCCTAAAGTGCAGGGACTTAGATTGTCCTCAAAAAGACAATGCACTTTCGTTTGGTAATAGTATAATTACTCGCTACAAGGGGAAAACCCGATGCAACGTACGCTACAAAGATAGTATAAAAACGTAAAGAAACAAAAAAATACTATCTATTTTTCAAAATAAATAGTATTTTTAGTATTTTTATTCCTATGTGGGTTTCTTGTGCAGGGCGGTGCCGAAGTAGCGCGGGATGGGCGTTTCGAAGTAGAGTGGTTCACCCGTCACGGGATGGTTAAACGCCAAGCGGAAGGCATGCAGGCACATGCGGTTGCCTGGGTCGTCCTGATGACCGTACTTGCCGTCACCCACCACAGGGTGCCCGAGGTCGGCCATGTGAACGCGTATCTGGTTCTTGCGTCCAGTGAGCAGGTGCAGGAACAGCAACGAGCGTTCAGGACCGGTCTCAATCAGTTCCCACTCGGTAGCGGCAAACTTTCCGCCATCGTCCACGGGGCTACTCACGACCACCATGCGGTCGGTATCGTGCAACCAGCTCTCTACCCTACCCGCCGGATCCTCCATGATGCCATCAACCACAGCAACATAGCGGCGGTCGATGATGGTGTTGTGCCAGTCAGCGGTCATCTGCTGCTGCACATCCACACTCTTGGCATAAACCATGAGGCCCGACGTGCGGCAGTCCAAGCGATGTACCACATGGGCGGTGCAACGCTGGTGCGTCTCGGCAAAATGGCGGTCAAGCAACGACTTCATGTTCAGGCTGCCTGCACCCACTGGCATCGAGAGCACACCTTGCTGCTTGTCCACAACAACGACCCACTTGTCCTCATAGACGATGCGGTAATGGGGATTGGTCATCGACGAGGGACGGGCATGACGCCTGATCTTGACGATACTGCCCTCATCGAGCGGGAAATCGACATGGGTCTGCACGCGGTCATCAACAGTGACGCCGCCGTGAGATAGAATGGACTTGGCCTTATTGCGGCTGATGCCTTCAAGAGTCTGCATGACAAACTCCAGCAGTTTGCCGGGTTGCTTCACTTCGCGCACAATGGCCTTGTCATCGTTGCGCGGAACGCGGTGGTCGTGTCGTCGGCTTGACATTATTCGGTTTAAAGTTTAAAAAGGAACAATTAATCAAAGATGTGGCGCAGGCGCGAGAATATGCGGCTCTTATCGCTATCGCTAGGCTTGACATGCTCGCCAGCATTCTGGAGCATGGTGATTGCTTCCTTCTCCTTTTCGTTCAGTTTCTCGGGCATATAGACCATGACATTGATGAGTAGGTCGCCAGTGCCATAACGCTCAGGAGAGGGCAAGCCCTTCCCACGCAGGCGCAGGATGCTGCCTGGCTGTGTTCCGGGTTTGATGGTGACACGAGCCTTGCCATCGACTGTGGGCACATCTACCTTGCCACCGAGCACTGCCGTGGGAATATCGAGCATCAGGTTATAGATAAGATCGTTGCCGTCGCGGGTGAGCTGTGCGTCACGCACTTCCTCAATCACCACGAGCAGGTCACCGGGCACTCCACCACCAGGGGCATCGTTACCCTGTCGGCCCATGCGCAGTGTCATGCCGTCGGCTACGCCCGCGGGGATGCTGATGCTGACAACTTCCTCCTTGCGCACCAAGCCCTTTCCGCTGCAGTGCGGGCAGATCTCCTTGATGCGCTTACCGCTGCCACCACAGGTGTGGCAGACACTCTGGGACTGCATTGTGCCAAACATCGTTCGCTGCATGCGAATCTCCACGCCGCTGCCTTTGCAGGTGGGGCAGGTTTCAAGGGCCGTGCCGTCCTTGGCGCCAGTGCCATGGCAATGGTCGCAAGACTTCATGCGCGGGATGCGCAGCTTCTTCTCGGTTCCCTTGGCGATCTCGTTTAGCGTCATCTTGACGCGAACACGCAGGTCGGTACCACGATTCACTCGCTGTGACTGGCCCCCACCGCCGCCGAAGAAATCACCGAAACCGCCAAAGCCGCCAAAGCCTCCGCCGAACAAGTCACCGAACTGCCGCAGGATGTCTTCCATCGACATGCCGCCGCCGTAGCCACCGCCACCCATCTGCTCGCCAGCGAAGCCAAACTGGTCATAGCGGGCGCGCTTGTCGGGGTCGCTGAGGACGTTATAAGCCTCGGCTGCCTCCTTAAACTTTTCCTCGGCAGCTTTTTTCTCGGCATCACTCTTGCCCTGCTGCTTGTCGGGATGGTACTGGATAGCCAGTTTGCGATAGGCCTTCTTCAGGTCATCGGCAGTGGCGTTTTTATCAACACCCAATACCTCATAGTAATCTCTCTTTTGAGCCATATCTATTCTAGTTTCTATTCCTAAGTGGAGTTTTCATTAACTGCCAACGACAACCTTGGCGTGGCGCAAGACTTTGTCGTTGATCATGTAACCCTTGATGGTCGTGTCGATGACCTTTCCCTTCATCGAGGGGTCAGGTGCCTGGAACATGGTGATAGCCTCGTGGACATCGGTGTCAAAGTCCTTTCCTGTCGAATCGATGGCTGTGACATGTTGACTCTCAAGGTATTTGATGAATTTATTGTAAATCAATTCAACGCCCTGCTTCAGACTCTCGAGATCGCCACCCTTGTTGATGGCATCAAGGGCACGTTCCAAGTCATCCACTACTGGAAGCAGGTCGCGCATCGCGCTCTCGGTACCGTTCTTGATGAGTTCGGCTTTCTCCTTATTCGTACGGCGACGGAAGTTCTCGAAATCAGACATCAGGAAGAGGTATTCTTTTTTCTCATGCTCAATCGCAGCCTCAAGGTCGGCAATCTTCTGGGCGGGGTCTTCAGTTTCCTTTTCTTCCTCGTTTACTTGTTCCTGGGTCTGTTGTTCAACAGTTTCCTCGTTGAGGACTTCGTCCTTTACGGACTTGGCCTCTTCATTTTGATTCTTTTTGTTCTTTTTAGACATATCGTAGTAGTTGTTTAATATCAGTATTACCTGTTGAAATGCTGCAAAAACCACTCCAAGGCTTTGCCTTGGACCCCAAAAACGGCCAATCAGTGCAAATCACAGTATCTGCCATCATCTCGGTGCTACAGTCGAAGCACAAAGGTGGCACAATCGGCAAAAGTGTCAGCCGCAGCTTCTGCCAGTTTGTCACCATCAAAAATGCCGAAAACCGTGGAGCCAGAGCCAGACATGGCGGCATATAGCGCCCCCGCATCCATCAATTGAGCCTTAATGACCCACAATTGAGGCAATGCGGCAAACACGCTAGGCTCAAAGTCGTTGACCAGCAAGCCATCCCATGCCATGACTGGCAATGAGACGATATCGGTCAGCGGCGTCGTGGACTGATGTGGTGTCACACGGCTGTAGGCCGTGCGGGTATCCACCCCCACAGGCGGCTTGGCCAGCAGCAGTGTCTTTCCCTTGAGGTCCACCTCAATTGGCGACAACACATCGCCAATTCCCGTTGCCATCATAGGACGATTGTAAACAAAGAAAGCGCAATCGGCCCCCAACGTAGCAGCCAATCGAGCCAACTCGGCATCGGCAATGCCCAGATTAAACATCTGATTGAGCATGATCATCGCATGTGCCGCATCGCTCGAGCCTCCACCCAACCCCGCTCCATCGGGGATGTGCTTGTAGAGGTGCATTTCAACGGGCGGCAAATCATAGCTTTCTTTTAAGAGCCTGTATGCCTTCATCACAAGGTTCTTTTCAGGAGGGCAGTCCACAGGGTTACCATGGCAGGTCAATGTTGTCTCACTTGCTTGAGCCGGAACAATCTCAAGCACATCGGTGAGTGGTACCGGATAAAAAACGGTCTCGATATTGTGGTATCCATCGGGACGACGTTCCACAATATTCAAGCCCAGGTTGATTTTAGCGTTAGGGAAAGTGATCATGTTGTTACAAAATGGGACTCATAAGGCGAATAACCGACTCCAGAGCCTTTTGGGTCAGCGGACGCTGTTTCCACTTGCCCAGGCTGACCTTAGAACACTGCTCGAGGTCGTCTTCAAATACCGCCTTCATCTGCTGGTTGAACTGTTTACTGTAGACCAGCGCATTAAACTCAAAGTTGTGTTCAAAACTGCGGAAGTCAAAATTGGTGGAGCCCGTGGTGACAAACTCATCATCAACGATGATCACCTTGGCATGCATCATCGCCGGCTCGTAGAAGTAAATCTTGATTCCCGCTTGCAGGCACTCTTTGATATAGGAACCCGTGGCCAAACGCAACATGACAGAGTCGGGCTTCCTGGGAATCATCAGGCGCACGTCGATACCCGATAGGGCTGCGGTCTGCATCGCCTTGAGCAGGGAGTCGCTGGGCAGGAAATAAGGTGTCTGGATAAATACGCTATGCTTGGCAAGGGTTATCGCCCTGAGGAACACAAGCGAGATATTGTTCCAGCGGCTGGTGGGTCCACTGCTCACCATCTGCACCAGGTAATCGCGTGTGGCAGGATGCTTGTCAAAATGCATGGTGGGATTGGTGAGCAATTCATGCGTGGTGAAGTCCCAATCAACGGCAAACGAGTACTGCAGGGCAGCAACAGCTTCGCCTTTTAAGCGCAGGTGGGTGTCGCGCCAGGGCAACTGCTTCTTGTCGCCGATAACATAGCGGTCGGCTATGTTCATTCCACCCACATAGCCTACCATGCCATCAATGACCACCACCTTGCGGTGGTTGCGCCAATTGATGCGGAAGGCAAACTTGGTTAACGTCAATTCGAGGAACGGATGCACCTCAATACCTGCCTCGCGCATGCGTTTCAAGACCTGTGGGCGCATATAAAACGACCCGACGTAGTCATAGAGCACCTTCACCTTGACACCCTGACGTGCCTTGAGCATGAGCAGTTCAATCAACTGTTGCCCCACGGTATCGTTCTCGATAATGAAGTACTGGAGGTAGATGAAGTCGTGGGCATTCTCGATGTCGCGCATCATGGCATCAAACTTGGCCCGACCCGTGGTGAACATCTCAATATCGTTGCCCATGAACAAGTGCCGCCCGCTCAACTTGTTGACCAGCGAAATGATCTGGCGGGATTCATCGCTCAAAGGGTACTCGGTATCAACCACCTCAGGCAAATCACTCAAGCGGCGCAATTCTCTCAAGTGGGAACGCGACATGAGTCCCATGCCCTTGAGGCTGCGCCCGAAGATCAAGTAGATGAGTAGGCCCAAAAATGGCAACAGCACAAGCACAAGCACCCATGCCATCGACTTCACGGGATTACGGTTCTCGCTGAGCACCACGACAACCACAGCTAGGATAGTCATGACATACAACACCGTCAAGATGTTATAGACCACATTAGCGTATGGGAATAACTCAGCAAGTATCATGATAACAGCAATCGGTCAACAGTTTCATTAAAAACAATAACGGACGTGACACAATCACGCCCATTCAAGCAAGATGCCACACGCAGTGCCATCAACGCACCACCACCTTGCGTGACCACTGGTTGCTGCACTTGACGATATAGAACCCCTTGGGGAAGTCCACCGTCGTGCGTTGATCGGCGCTCACTCGCACCACTTTAACCAATTGACCAGTGATTGAATAGACATTGAACGTGGCATCAGAATTACCTGCGATAAAGACGATGCGGCCCTCAGCACCTTGCGCAACAGGCCCTGTCACAACGGTCTCGACACGCTGTGGCAAGAAATTGTCGGGCACAGGCACGGCGCTCATTCCGGCCATAGCCATCAAGCAGATGAATATATGTGCTGCTCGCTTCATTTTCGTCTTTACTTTATTTCAATCTGCAAAGATAATGTAATTATCACAAATATTCAAGCATTTTGCTCATTTTTTTCTTAGACTGCCTCAACATGGTAAAAGTAACATCCTCATCCACGCTTTTAACAAGATTTAATGGGATTTCCCGCGTAAGTGACTCCTGCGCAACGCGTGGTGCCCCAATCGCTGCATGGACACACTTGAAAACAGGGCCAGTCCGCGAAGTCACGGACTGGCCCATATCCTTAGAATTGTACAATTATCGATTGACTATTACCTTGTGCCGGTCAGCATGTAGTCAACAATTATGGTAACATCATCAATGGTAATGCTGCCATCGTAGTTAACATCGGCAGCCACAACATCGATGTTGCCATTGCCCGACAGCATGTAGTCAACAAGAACTACAACGTCATCGATGCTTACCACGCCGTCGCCATTAACATCACCCAACATGCTCTCGCCTTGCTTGAGGATCACCTCCCTGGTATTACTCCAAGAACTCTCGGTGTTGTTAACATAGAGCGATTTTACACGATACAGATAGGGTGAGTTAGCAAGGAGACCAGTAACCGTGTAGAACTTGTTGGGGGTAATACCCTCAATCAGACGATACTCGGCATCACCTGTCTCGTTGACACCCCTAAGGACAAAGGGCTCAGGATCGGTAATCTCGCCACCATAAATCTTGATCTTTTGAATCTCGGGATAATAACCAGTGTTGATCTTGACAGTGGGGTGCTCACCCACCTCGAGAACCACCAGGCAGGTATCGAGCTGCTTGTGCAGAGTGATGGTCTTGGTCTCGAGATCAGTAGAAACATTGATAGTGCTGATCGTTCCCTTATGATAGGCTTTACCCACAATAATCACACTCACCTTGTTGTAACCGACGAGGTCACAATGGGGATCAAAGATACCATCACGATTGGATGAAACGAAGCCACCATCCAGGTAGAAATGGCTACCCGAGAAGGTCCATCCTTCGGGCAAGTAGTTTGCTGCATCACTGGCATGATTCTGCGACTCGCTGGGAACATTACTCCAGTCGGCCTCGGTAAGCAGACAAACGTCGGGTTTCAGTCTCACCTCAAGGGTGTAGCTGAGCACGTTCTCGGCGGGCGTGTTGTCGCTCCAGTCGGCACGGAACGATGTGGCATGCACATAATCCTCAGCAGGATCCAGCATCACGGGGCGATAAAGCTCATAGTCTGAAGTACCCTTCAGCGTGATCACGACATCATCAACACCGGCGGTACGGCAAGTTACGGTAGCGGTATAGTTGCCCTCGGTCTTGGGAGCATAGGTAACGGTGATCGTCTTGTTCACCTTGTTGTCCGCATCCATCTCGATAGCAGTCTCATCGATACTGAAGACTTCGTTCTCATCATTAAGCGTCAACGTCACATTATCTTCCAAGTTGCGACCCGTCAAGGTGAACTTGGCAGTAGCGGTCTTGTTCTTGTAGCAGCTCATCGACAGTTCGCGGGCATCGGCCTTGAGACGCGGTGAATTGATGGGAGGCTGGATACCGATAACCATCTGCTGGTACTGATTGAATACCGAACCGCCGCCATTGAAGGCGTTCAAGGCATAGTAGTTGTTGTAATCGCCACTCCAACCGAAGTTAATGTGGTACTTGTTAGTAGTAGCATCATAACCGTCAACGTTGAAAGCATGACCACCACCGAACAAACCACCTGCGATAGCGCAGAAAAGGATGGGACGGGCCTCGGACAACTCTTCCTGAATAATTGCTGCCCACTCGGCATCAGTGTAGAGCGTGGTTCCACCACTGTAGGAGCTGGTCTTCTTGACCACTCGAACAGACTCCTCATCATATCCGAAGAACTTGAAAGCATTAGCCATCAAGATCACACTGTCAGCATTGACACCGCTACCACCGGCAGCACTCGTGCCATACTCCATGTGCTCGGCTTGTCCGATGTAGCGCATCAGCGTGGCCACAGCATTGGCTTGAGTTGTGTTGTAGCCACTGGTATATCTGTCAAGCATATTATCCCAATCAAACGTAACAGGAGGCAGGGGGCCAACATTAACATAGCTGCCGCCATAGTAGCTCGTGCTCAGGTAGCAACGATAGCCAGGAACCTCGGGAGTTTGGAAATCGGGATATTTCCAGTAATGGAAAATCAGCGCTGCCGACGTGGCAGGGCATCCCGTCAAGCACTGGGAACCGTTAATATTACACATGTTCCAGTAGGGAGCTTCCTGATCCCACAGTGCGGTCAGCAGGGGCTCAACACTGGGAATGCGCAACGACGGAGCCATCATCGACGGAGTCTCGACCACCATGCCCTCATTAGCTTGCAAATACTCGATCTGAACCTTGTAAGTTGCCAGCCAAGCCTTCATGTTGCAAGGAATTTTGTTGATGTCGATTTGTGCATCGCCATAACCCAGGATTTCCTCAGCACGGTCATCACCCGAAACGATGACATAGCCATTACTAGTGTTAAAGATGTAATAAACCGCGCGGTCAAGCATCTTGGAATTCATTTCCACATGAGCCAACTGGAGGTTTCCTGCCAGGGGAGCCATCAAGCGACCCGAATAGGCTTTCTCATTCACAAACCGCTGCGCCTTGGCAATTGCGGTGTTCACATCGACAGGTGCTGCCGACAACTGAATTGCCGCAAACAATAATGCGGCCAATAAAAAGATTCTTCTCATAAATAACTGGTTATTAAATTAATGATTCTTTGCTTCAGTCTGTTAATGCTGATATAAAAACGTATAAAAAGGGCTTACTGCCCCGAATACATTTGCAAATTTACACCAAATTCAGTAAAACAGCAACAACTTGCTAAAAAAGTGAACAAAAAACTTTCATTCAGCCAAAAAAATTTTGAAAACTGATATCCAAAAACAACTGATAACAAACGGTGTACCAAAACTATCTTTTTCAGTCAATTCAATTTTGGTATCTATAATTTTGCGACTCTTTTTTAATAAATTGTGCTGTGTTTTTGACAATTCCTGCAAAAAAGTACTTACCTTTGCAGCGCGAAAGGAATGAGAATCAAGGATACTACTTTACATATTGTGGGTTCTTACGGCAAGTGATACTACTCTCGTTTAATGTTTTTCCCACATGATGTCAGAGTCAATGTTTATCAGGTGATTCCTGAGCATTCATCGTGTCTTTTCGCATATAAATTAGATATTATTAGTATTATTAATGTTATATTTTCTTTTCTTATAAACTTTTACTATGAGGAAGTTTTTATTAGTAATGTCAGTGCTTGCGCTTTTCACGCAGGGCATTGAATCAAAGAGTGTCACCATGGATCAGGCCAAGGCTATTGCACAGCAGTACACCTCATCCCACCAGACGCTGAAGAGCAGTAACGCTGACCTCAAGTTGTCCCATGTGGGCAGGAACTTGAAGGGCATGAACGATTACTATGTATTCAACCGCGAAGGCAATCAGGGTTTCGTCATCGTTGCCGGTGATGATGCTTCAACTCCCATTCTGGGTTACAGCACCTCGGGCTCATTTGACATGAAGAATGCCCCCGAGACCTTGAAGCTTATCCTTGACGAGTACCAGGATTATCTGGAATGGTTGCGTCACAACCCCCAGAAGGCCCAGGCTCCCCGTCTCACTTACGACCTGCAGCCCTATGGCGTGTATCCTATCTGTGGTGAGGTTCACTGGCATCAGTTCCCTCCCTACAACAACAACTGCCCTCGTTCATCTCATGCATTGACCAGCAACGGCCGTTGCTATGCTGGTTGTGTACCTGTTGCCTTCTCAACAATCATGAAGGGCCTGAGGTACCCGTCACGCGGCTTTGGCGAGTTTGGTTATAACTACGAGTTGGATGGCAATCAGATGACCGCTTTTGCGAAGTTTGGCGACTATCCTTACAATTACTCTCAGATGAAGAATGGTTATGGTGAAAACGCTTCCAATGCTCAGGCCGTTTCTGAGCTGGTCTATGAGGTAGGTGTAGCTTTCCACACTATCTATTCAGGCGAGAGCAGCGACGCTCTGCTCAGGAATGTGTTCCGCGGCATCATCGCTTTCTTTGACTTCAACGCCAACATCCAGTACGTTCAGAAGTCCAGCTACGCTTACAACGAGCAGGCTTGGTATGACATGATGTACAACGAGATCGACAATGGCCGTCCCATTTATTACACGGGCTACAGGACCATCGACAACGAAGGCAACAACTGCAACATCGGTCACGCCTTTGTGCTGGACGGTTATGACAGCAACGGAAAGGTACACATCAACTGGGGTTTCCAGCCCGAGGAGTACAATACCTATTTTGATTGGGAACTGTTGTCACCGAGGAGCAACTACGAGTACGACCCCTATAAGTCAGGTTTCAATGCCAACCAGGCTGCCATCATCGGCCTGTGCCCAGATACTACCGGCATTGGTGGCGTTGTCGTTAAGAACGTGAATCTGGTGGCTGACACCATGCCCGCCGACGACCTGCGCGCTACCATCGACGTGCAGTCACTGAGCGGAACCTGGAGCGGCTCCTTGAGGTACGGTATCGTTTCGAAGAGTGTATCGGGTACTACCGTTACTTACAGCCCTGTATATTCCAATGTAACTACTGTCAATATTGATGAGGATGGCGGCATCGCCAACATCGACCTGTCGGGCGCTTATCCCAGCCTGCGCAATGGTCAGACCTATTACATCGTTGTCTGGACTCCTTACTTCAACTACAGCTATGACTGGATGTGGTTCCTGGATGATCCCGTGCCCTTCACTGTAGGTGACTGGGTAACTCCTCCCGATCCCCAGTTCCTCCTGGGTGATGTAAATGGCGACGACACTGTCAACATTTCTGATGTTTCTGCCCTTATTGACCTGGTCCTGAACAATGGTGACTACAACCCTGCTGGTGACATGGACAGTGACGGACAGATAAGCATCCAGGACGTGACTCTGCTCATCGATTATGTTTTAGCAGGTGGCAACTAATCAAACGATCCTAAGAATTATATTCTAACTTAAATAACTGTGCTGGAAGCATCGATGCTCCCAGCACAGTTTCATTTAAGCCAGTAAAGACAACGATCGAGCCTCATCAGTTGCCCGAGAGCAACAAGTCGATGAGCGCCGTCACATCAGCGATGTTAACCGCATTGTCGCCATCCACGTCGGCGCAGATGATGCATGAGGCTGTGCCAGTGCTCAGCAGCATGTCGATAAGTTCCGTTACATCAGCGATATTGACTGAATGATCATGGTTCACATCTCCTGTGCTGAAGCCATGCCCATTATCCACGAGCGTCACCAGCTGGCTATCGCTCCAGTCGCTCTCAGTACCATCGATGTAGTGAGCCTTGACCTGATAGAAGAACGAGCCACCCGCAGCGAGGTTATTGACAGTGTAGGACTTGCCTGTAATGCCTGTAATCAAGCGGTAGTTCTCGTCGCCACTCTCACTGGACTTGAACGATGCGCCTGTTGCATCGCCAGCATAGATCTGTATCTTCTGGATCATGGGATAGTATCCGGCCTTGAAGGAGATCTGATCACCCTCGGCACAATCCAGCACAACCGATGTCGTGGCATAACTGAAGGGGAACTCAATCGTCTGGCTAGCCAGGCTCGTCGAGATGGTGAGTTCCGACGGATCACCCCAGTAACCGTAGCTGCGCGCAGTCACTACAACAGTCACTTTGTCATAACCCATGAGGTGGAGGGCATCGGTGGTGATGACACTGTTGCGACGGGGCACAATGCAGCCACCTTCAAGGTTCAGTTCTGTTCCTGTGAAGCCCCACCCGTCGGGCAGATAATCGGTAGCGTGTGAGGCCTGATTGCTTGGTGACATGGCAGGCAGCGAGCTGAAATCGGCTTCCTCGAGCAACAGGTAGTCGGGCTTGGCGCTTACCTCGAGAGTGTAACTAACCACATTGGCGGCTGGCGTTTCGTCACTCCAGTCGGCACGGAAGGATGTCAAGCTGATGTTGGACCCGTTGGCCGGTAACATAACGGGCTGATAAGTCTCGAGCGGTGCACTCCCGTTCAAGAAAATAGTCAAGGGGTCGGCATCCTGCGAGCGACAAACGATTGTAGCGGCATGAGTCCCCATTGCATTAGGAGTATAGGTAACAGTAATGTCCTGGCCTCCTTCGGCAGCAGCACTGGCCACTACAGTCGCATCTAGGCCGAATACACCGTCGGCATCATTGAGCGTCAAGGTCACGTCGCCAGTCAGGTTGGTTCCCTTGAGGCGGAAAGTAGCTGTAGCGGGCTTACCCACGTAGGCATTCATGTCAATGACACTGGGATAGGCCTGCAAGCGAGGATTCTCATAACCCTCAGGTGGCTGGATACCGATAACCATCTGCTGGCCAGTACCGAAAGTGTAGTCATTATAGGTGAACGCATTCAAGGCGAAGTATCCGTTACCACGGCCTTCCCAACCCCAGTTAATGTGGTAGGTGTCGGCGGCAGCGTCATAGCCATCAACGTTGAACGCATGACCCGAGCCCGTGTAATTATCATAAGCGCAATAGACAATGGGACGTCCCGCCTCAAGTTCAGCCTGGATCAGGTTACCCCACTGGGCGTCACTGTAGTTGGCAGAGCCCAAGTCATCGGTTTTGAACAGGAGTTGTGCATCCTGATCATACTCGAAGTACTGGACTGCCCTGAGGACATCCTTGCCGTAGGCACCACTGCCACTGATGGTGTAGTCCATTTCCTCGACCTGGCCGATGTAACGCATCAGGTGAGCAACAGCGGCAGCCTGGACCTCGTTATAACCATGAGTGTAATCATCGAGCATATTGGCCCAGTCAAAGATCGTGGGAGGCAACTCAGGCAACACCGTAGCATAGGTCGGCAACATGTAGGACGGAGCGGCAGGCGTCTGCTGTCGCGGATATTTCCAGTAATGGAACACCATCGACAACGAGGTGGCTGGGCAACCCGTATAACAGGTGTCGGTGCCAAAGACGGGACATTCATTCCAGTAGGGTGCGCCTTGACTCCAGTTGGCTGTAATCAAGGGATCAACCGACTGTCCAGCACGTTGGGGAAGGCTTACTTTCACGCCTGGATTAGCCTGCAAATATTCAAGCTGACGCTTGTAGTAGGCGAGCCAGAATTCCATATTCTCTGGCAGGTTGGTCATATCGATGTCACAGTCGCCATAAGCCAGAATTTCCCTGGCACGGTTCTCACCGGCCACGATGACAAAACCATTGCCCAGATTATAAACGTAATATACAGGCATGGCACCGTTCATTGAGTTCATCTCGACGTGGGTGAGTTTGAGGTTCCCTGGCACAGGGGCCATCTTGTGACCCGCAGCAGCCCGACTGGACACGAAACGTTGCGCTATAGCTGTGGCTGAAGCTTCATCGACATTGGCCGACTGGACTTGGGCTATAGTGAGCAGGAATGCTGCAATAACAAGCAATCTTCTCATGTGGTATTTATTTGGTTTTCAGTTGATTTATGGTTTGTGGATCAATTGCCGCCCAGCACCATGTCGATGAGGGCAGTCACGTCAGCAATATTGACAAGGCCGTCCACCTTGACATCAGCGCAGATGTCACAAACGCTGCCTCCACCCAGCACGAAGTCAATCAAGTCGGTCACGTCCTTGATGTTGATGCTGTAGTCGTGGTTTACGTCACCCAGGTCAAAGCCGTGGGGAGCGGGACCGTTGTCATACAGGGTTACCGTCCCGATGTTGCTCCAGGCGCTTTGGGTGCCGTTTGCATAGTATGCCTTTACCCTATAGGTGAATGATCCGCCCTCAGCCAGACCTGTCACGGTGTAGAATTTGTTGGTGATGTCGGTAATGATGCGGGAATTGTCGTCGGTCTTAACGGGAACCGAGAGTACTTTCTTGGCGACATCAGGGGTGGCACTATAGATATCCACCTGGGTGATGATGACGCGCTTTCCTCCATCTACGGTAGCGAATGTGACCTTCTGGTTCTCATCGGCCTCACAATCCAGGATAATGGTCTGAGTGGACTCAGCAGTCACCGTAATCGTGGTGATGCTGGTGCCGCAAGAAATCGTGACAGGTACATTGGTGTCGTTGCTGTAGGGCTTAATGTTAGCGACAATGGTCATCTTGCCACCGCTCTGGGTCATATTCAAGGCCGGTGTAGTGATTGAGCCATTCCTGTCGGCATTGCCAAGGCGCAAGCCACCTTTAGCCTCATAGGCGCGGGTACCCGTCCAACCCTGATTTTCACAATAGTTGTTGAAATTGCTGATAGCGGTGTTGCTGGAACTCGTGCAATAGGGGAAAGACTCGCTGAAGACCTTCTCATACACACCCGGTTCACTGCCGTCATCGGTTTTCACCTCCAGGGTATAACTGGTCACATTCTCGGCAGGGGTCTCGTCTGTCCACTCGGCACGGAACGAGGTTAATGTGATGTAGTCTTCATTGGCAGGCTGCATCACCGGGTCATAGGACTCGATGGGGGCAGGAGGTTCGATACCCATCACCATCAGCTGTCCCAATCTGTAGTCATTACCCTGGTTAGAGAATGCATTGAGGACAAAATAACCGTTACCGGTGCCACTCCAGCCCCAGTTAATGTGGTAGGTTCCGTCCACGGCGTTATAACCATCCACATTGAAGGCGTGGCCATAATAGCCGTCATAGGCCGAACTGTAGGAAATTGCACAGTAAACCACAGGACGCCCAGCGACAAGTTCAGTCTGGATCATTTCACTCCACTCATCATCCTCGATGAGAACACTATCCAAGCCGCTGGCATACAGTATTGACTTGTAGGTAACTTGAGCCCCAACGTAACCGAAGGTATGGCAAGCCCTGAGAATATCTTCCTCATGAGCCTCAGCCCACTGATTGGTGTAGTCCATTTGCTCAGCCTGACCAATGTAGCGCATGAGCTGGGCCACAGCATTCTTATTGATGTCAGTATAATGGCCAAAGGTATAGACGGGAAGAATATTCTCCCAGTCAAAGGTCACTGAGGGCAGCGCGTCAAGGACAAGTCCCCAAGTGTCGGTGGTGTAACCGGGAATCACAGGAGTTGGAGTGGTGGGATATTTCCATTTATAGAACACCTGAGCCAGCGAGGTGGCGGCACAACCGGTCTGAGCACGCACGTCGCCTGTCATGGGACACTGGGCATAGTATGGCGAGCCCTGGTCCCACAGGGCTTCAATCATGGGTTCTACCGTCACGCCAAGGTTAGCCTTGAGAGCGGGTTTTTCAATCTTCATGCCTGGATGGGCTTGAAGGTATTCCATCTGCGACTTGTAATAACCCAGCCACGCTTTCATGTTCTCGGGGATTGCGTTCATGTCAAGGTTTTCCTCGCCATAGGCCAGGATTTCCTGAGCACGGTCGTCACCGGCTACAATGACAAAGCCCTGGTCGGTATTGACGACGTAATAGGCAGTTTGGTTGGCACGTGATGAGTTCATTTCCTGATACACCCACTTGACAGCAGGCCTGGAAGCGTTCAAGTGACCACTTGCAGCGCGATTTAGCAAAAAGTCACATGCCTTGCCACGGGCAGTCGTTAAATCAACAGGGGCAGCCATCATGTGAAACGCCACCATCACCAAGGTGGCAAGAGTAAGCATTTTTTTCATGTTGTTTGGTTTTAAAGTGTTTATTAGGTTACAGTTAAGTATTGTTAAGCAATCACAAGGGTAATATGTTTTTAAAAAAGCGTGACAAAGTTGAATGTGCCCTTTGTCACGCTTTACTTTAGATGATATCAGCTCGTGGATTAGTTGCCGCCCAGCACCATGTCGATAAGGGCAGTCACGTCAGCAATATTGACAAGGCCGTCCACCTTGACATCTGCGCAGATGTCACAGACGCTGCCACCACCCAGCACGAAGTCAATCAAGTCGGTCACGTCCTTGATGTTGACGCTTTGGTCGTGGTTCACGTCACCCAGGTCATAGCCATGGGGCGCGGGACCGTTGTCAAACAGGGTTACCATCTCGACGTTGCTCCAAGCGCTCTCGGTGCCGTCGTTGTAAAGGGCCTTTACCTTGTAAAGGAAGGTACCGCCGGCCTCAAGGTTCTCGACAGTGTAATGCTTGTCGGTGATACCGGTAATGGTGCGCTGGGTGGTGTTACCTTCCTCAACAACTGCGCGCAGCTGCGGAGCGGTCACCTCACCCAAATAGATCTTGATCGTCTGAATCGTAGGATTGTTCTCTACCGAGTAGAAAGTGATCTGATCCTGATCGGCGCAATCCAGGACAACGGTATATTCATCATAGTCGCTGGTCAGCGTAAAGGTCTCGGAATCAAGGCTAGACATCACAGTGAGTTTTGCCTGCTGCCACGACCAGTAATAGTAATTCTTGGCCGTGAATACAACGGTCACCTTGTTAACGCCAGTGAGGTCATAGGTGTTGGTGCGGATATAGCTTTCACCGGTGATGGCGATACCGCCCTCGTCAAAGAAGATGGAATAGTCGCCAACGGTCCAGCCCTCAGGCAGGTAGGCCTGGGCATTGCCCGAACCCGTGCTCCAGTCCACCTCGGCGAGCATACCGCCGGATGCGGGCTTCTGGTTCACCTCGAGGGTGTAGCTGGCCACATTCTCGTTGGCAGTCTGGTCGGTCCAGTCGGCACGGAACGAGGTCAAGTTGATGTAAGCGCTGTCGGCGGGCAGCATGACGGGATTGTACACCTCGAGCGGAGCATTGGTGGCAGTGCCCTTGAGGTTGATGACCACGTCGGTGGCACCCTCGCTGCTCAAGGTAATGGTAGCGTTGTGGACGCCAACAGCCTGGGGAGCATAGGAAACGGTAACAGTCTTGCCCAGTTCATCAAGAGCTACTGTTGTAGCATCGACAGTGAACACGCCATTTGTATCGCTGAGGGTTACAGTGATGTTACCCGTCAGGTAATTACCCGACACGTCGAAGGACGCAGTAGCGGTCTCACCAACATAGGCCTCGACGCTCAAGTCACGGGTCGAAGTGAGGATGCGGGGATCGGTAGAGATGCCGGGAGGCTGTACACCGGCAAACAGGATGGGCCAGAAGTCGTAAACCGTGAAATCGTCGATCTGGAAAGCATTGAGCGCATAGTAAGCATTCAACTCAGCGCGCATACCGAAGTTCACATGATACATGTCACTATTGGCATCATAGCCGTCGATGTTGAAGGCGTGGCCACCAATTGAAGCCGAGTCTGTCGACATGTCATTGGCACAATAAACCAGAGGACGACCAGCACGCAGCTCCGACTGGATCAGCTCGCCCCATTCCTGGTCGTTGTAAAACTCGTGGCCATCGTGAGCGGTGTCGCCGGTGAAATCGGGAGAATCATACTTCTTGGCGATGTATGCGCCCTCATCGTACTCAAAAAAGCGAATGGCATTCAGGATCTTGAAGTTATCGGTACCACTCCTGAGCACGTTATAGTCAATGGTCTCGGCCTGGCCCACATAGCGCATCAGCCATGCGATAGCATCCTTATTCACGTCAGGCAACTGGTCGGTGTTATTGCTGTATGCGGCATAGGAGTCCCACATGTTCTCCCAGTCAAAGGTGTACTCGGGCAGGGCGGTAACTTGGATTCCAGACTCAGGGCATGTATAGGCAGGCATGGCAGCCGACTTCTCGGGATATTCCCAATACTTCATCACCTGGGCCAGCGCGTTGGCGGTACAACCCACCATGCAATAATCGCGGCCCACGCGGGGACATCTCATGTTGTAGGGCTTACCCTGTCCCCACTCGGTTGTCAGCATCGGCTCAACCGATACGCCACCACGGTTTGTACGCTTCTCGACCAAGAGGCCCGGATGAGCCTGTAGGTACTCCATCTCAGCCTTATACAGATTCAGGAAGAACTGCATGTTGTCGGGGATGTCGTTAAGATCGGTAAGGGGTCGATCACCATAGGCGAGGATTTCCCTTGCACGGTCATCACCAGCGACAATGACATAGCCACGGTCGGTGTTGACGATGTAGTAAGCAGCCATAGCGACATTGCTTGAGTTCTTCACCTCATGGGTCCACTTCACGGTGGGAGCCGAGGTCATCATACGGCCTTGAGGGGCCTGTTTAAGCAAGAAATCAGCAGCCTTGGTCTGGGCTGTCGTCAAATCGACATTACCAGCTAAAGCCTGCATCGCCGCAAACAAGAGAGCGGCAAGAAACAGCATTTTTTTCATAAATAGCTTGTTAATGGTTAATAGTGATTATTTAAACAAGTGTTGTAGTATCCTTCTGCTTTAGAAGCCGCTAAATTAGTAATAAAAAACGATAGTATCATCTTTTTTTTCAACAAATTGCATAGGAAAACGCGCTTTTAGCGGCATTTTCATAAAAAAACGGTCCAGGCTCGCCGTAACCAAGCCTGGACCCTAAACATCTATTGGCTAATTATCAATAGCTCAATAACAACAAATCAATGAGGTAACTGACATCAGCGATATTTACCAGTCCATCAGGCTTGACATCAGCGCAGATGGGGCAAACCTCTTCGCCTGAAAGCACGGCATCAATCAATGCTGAGACATCCTTGATATTGAAACTGCCGTCATGATTGACATCGCCCAAATCGAAACCATGGCCGTTCTCATAGAGCGTAATGTTCTGGATATTGCTCCAAGCGCTCTCGGTTCCGTCGATATACTGAGCCTTTACCCTGTAATAGAATGTTCCTCCAGCCTCAAGATTCTTCACGGTGTAGAACTTGTCGGTAATGCCGGTAATGAGACGCTGAGTGGTATCACCCTCCTCGGCAACCTCTCTCATTTTCGCGGGATCAAGTTCGCCGGCATAAATCAGGATCTTCTGAATCATGGGGTAGTAACCGGCAGTGAAGACGATATTCTCGGTATCACCGCATTCGAGCACGGCAGTATAGTCAGTAAACTCGGTCGTTCCAGTGAACGTCTCGCTCCCCTTGCTGGTGGCCACCGAGAGGGTGGCTGCAGTATAGGAACTCCAACTCTTGAAGGTCACAACCACCGTCACCTTGTCATAACCGCTCAGGTCAAACGTCGGTGTGGTGAGCGTGCAACCGCTGGAGGGCTCGATGCTGGCGCCATCCAGCCACAAGCCTGAGCCTTCAAAGGTCCATCCCTCAGGTATCAGCTCACTGGCCCTGGAAGCCTGATTGCCGCTTTCGGCAGGATAGTCGCTGAAGTCGGACTCCGAGATGAGCTGGGTGCCAGGCTTGGTGCCGACCATCAAAGTATAACTTGATACATACTTGGCATCCGTCAAGTCAGTCCAGTCAGCACGGAACTCGGTAAGGTTGATATAGGCGCTGTCGGCGGGTAACATCACGGGCTTGGTGGCATCAATAGTGGCATTGCCGTTGATGGTGACAACCTTGTCGTCAGCATCAGGATTGCTCAAGGTTATGGTTGCGCTGTGATTGCCGCTGGTCAACGGGGCATAAGTCACGGTGATAACCTTGCCGTCCTCAAGATCGCTGACAGCAACACTGTTGGCGTCCATCGAGAAGTAGCCGCTCTCGTCGTTGAGCATCAACGTCACGTCGCTGGTGAGTTCTTTACCCTTGACGGTAAAGGTGGCAGTGGTGGACTGGTCAACATAGGTTTCCATTTCCAACCTGGAGGGTGACACCTTGATTGAGGGACCATTGACAGGAGGCTGAATACCCATAACCATCTGCTGCTCAATATTAAAGGTATAGCCGCTTGAGGAGAATGCGTTAAGGGCAAAATCACCATTGCCGTCACCGCTCCAACCCCAGTTCACATGATAAGTGTTGGTGTTGGCCGTATAGCCGTCAACATTGAAAGCGTGTCCACTCCAGCCATACCACATTGAGTAGTCATAGGCACAGTAAACCACAGGGCGTCCCTCGGCTAACTCATTCTGGAGCAGGGCTGTCCATTCGTCATCGGTGTAATACACTGCAGTGTCGTTACCAGCGTCATCAGTCTTGGTCTTAAAGACCAGTTCGGCCGTCTCCTCGTCATAGCCGAAGAATTTGACAGCACGCAGGATGTCCTCGCCCATGGCACCGCTCGCACTCGGAGCGTAGTCCATTTGCTCTGCCTGGCCGATATAGCGCATCAACCATGCCACTGCATCGGATTGGGTAGTATTGTAGTTGCCATAGGTGTAGATATCGAGCATGTTATCCCAATCAAAGGTAATTGAAGGCAATGCAGGCACCACAATGCTGTTGGTCTCGGTAGTATAACCCTCGACCTCGGGTGTGGGATCAGTGGGATACTTCCAGTAGTAGAACACCATCGACAGCGAGGTGGCGGGACAACCCGTCAGGCAACGTGAGCCGTTATAGGTGGGACACTGGTTATAATAGGGAGTACTCTGGTCCCACATAGCCGTCAACATGGGGGCCACGGTGGTCGCCTTGAGGGATTTATTCATTCGAGACGTGTTGCTCTCGACTTCCATTCCAGGATGAGCCTGGAGATACTCGATCTGTTTCTTATAGGTGCTCAGCCAGAACTTCATGTTGTCTGGCATACGCTTCAAGTCCAGCGGTTTGTCACCATAGGCAAGGATTTCCTGGGCTCGGTCGTCTCCAGCGACAATCACAAACCCCCTATCGGAATTAAAGATGTAATAGACCGCTTGATCGGCGTGTGTGGAGTTGACTTCGGTGCTGATTAACTTCAGATTGGTCATTGGAAGGCCATTGAAACGTTGGGTAGCACTGTTACCCATCATGAACCGTTGTGCCGAGGCCTGGGCCTGAGCCAAATTGACATTGGCAGCCGAGACCTGTATCACAGCGAGCAGCATGATAGCAAAGAAGAATAATTTTCTCATCGTTTATTGATTTAAAAGTTGATATATGATTATAATCTGCCCTAATGATTATGCAAAATAAAACAATTTTCACGAAACAAGCAATTATTTTTTTACAATTCGTTACTATTTAACTTCAGGAAAAAGCAAAGCACAAAAAAAACCGCCATAATCGGGCGGTTCACATAGCATTATTGTCGCTAGATGGTTTGTTTCGATATTACAGGGATAAACTTATAGCCTGAAATTGACCGGCAATACCACCCTGACGGGCACAGCATGTTTGCCGACCTTACCCACACTCCACTTGGGCATTCTCTCGATCACGCGGATCGCTTCACGATTCAAACTCTCATCGCCCGCACCCCGCAGGACGCGGACATCATTCACCTTGCCGTCGATACCGACAATGAAACTGCACAGCACACGGCCCTGAATGCGGTTCTTGTAGGCATGATAAGGATACTCGCGCGTCTTGTTGATGAAGTTAATCAGTCCTCGCTCACCTCCAGGGAACTGTGGCTGAATATCCACATAGTCAAACTCATAGACCTCCATGTAGGACTGCTTGGATTGCGGATTGACCGTAGTGACGTGACGCACCTGTGCAGCCACAGGCAACACGGCACCCAAAGTCATCAATGTCAATAATCCTAAGCGTAATAGTTTGAGCATAGGCCTTCTTGTTTTGTTGTTATTCCATAAAAGACTGTAGTTTCCTATCTTTTACGGCGCAAATATAGAGTTACAATTGCAAACCACAAAATGTTTTAATTTATTTTTGTAAACTATTAGCATTGTTTCATTCTTTTTGACTAAAACAGGCAAGTTTCAAAAAAAATGTAAATTATTTGATTTTTATTTTCCTAGAATTGGGGGGGACATTCGACCGTTACGGGTTGTCCTGTGGCCGGATGGATGAAGGTGATGGACTGGGCATGAAGCATCAAGCGGGAGGAGGCTGTACCGTACAGGCGGTCGCCGACAATGGGGCAGTTCAGGCCCAGCGGGTGGGAACAATGCACGCGCAACTGGTGGGTTCGACCAGTGAGGGGTTCCAGGGCAACGCGTGTCACCCCTGCACGGTGCTCCAGCACGCGGCATCGGGTAACGGCAGGTTTGCCATGCTCATAGTCCACCCGCTGACGTGGGCGGTCATCCACATCGGGCATGAGGGGCAAGTCGATGACGCCTTCGTCCTGAGAGATGTTGCCGTCGAGCAAAGCGATGTAGCGTTTTCTGATGGTATGGTTCTCAAATTGCTGCTGCAGGGCCTTGTGGGTAGCTTTATCTTTAGCAAATATGACCAGACCTGAAGTTTCTTGGTCAAGACGATGCACCACAATGGGTCCTGTGGCCTCGGGGCAGGAAGCACGGAATTGGGTAAACAGGCTATCTTCAAGCTGCTTTCCTGGCACTGCCAGCATGCCCGATGGCTTATTGATCACCGTGAGCCACTGGTCATCATACACCACATCCAACTCATCGCTCTGAATGGGGTGTTCCAGCACATTTTCCTCGACATCCAGCCCCTGCAGCATGTATTCCAGAATGGGTTTGCACTTGCTTCGGCAAGCGGGATAAAAGTGCCCATGGTGTCGCACCTCGCCCACAGGCGATGCTCCCCACCAGAACTCGGCCATGCAAAGCGGGCGCAAACCGTTGCCATAGGCATAATTAAGCAACCGTGGAGCACAACACTCCCCTGCTCCGGCAGGCGGCAGTGTTCCCAACGGCTTGAATACCTCCACCAGGTCGCAGTGCTCACCACGGGCATTGGCCACCACAAAGAGGCGGAAAATCCTCTCTTGAAGTGCCTCGCTCATCGCCTTGCGTTTCGCCTTTAAATGCTCGATTTGACGATCGAAAACGCCGATTTCATCGTGTGTTTCCTGGATTTTTGCATCATGGCGATGACGGATGCGTTTCAGTTCGGCTTTCTCATAGCGGCTCTGGTTCAACAGTGCTTCACGCTGCTCATCGGTCAAGTTTCCAGCCTGGCGACATTCGTCACGTTCCAGTTTGTGACGAGCCATCAAAGCCTTGAAAGCGTCGATTTCATCGGACATTATCTGTCTTTGTTCCTTTTCGAGTCTCTTCAACTGAATCAATTCGGGCGACTGCTGCAACCGCTCCACCTCATGGTTGATAGCGGTAATTTCGGCCTCACCCTGCTTGAACTCGCCCTGGGGGTCGAGCAGGTCATAGACGGGCGGGACGAAATAGTCGTGCACCACGCTGCCCGCAAGATTGCCTGAGAAAGATGCCAGGAAGCCCAAGCGGCCTTCACCGTCCTGTGCTACCAACACGCCCAGCATCTTGCCAGCCGCAAGTTCTGCTGCCCAATTGTCCCGCGAGGCGACATAGTGCTGAAGCCGCTCTACCGCCTTCAATGCCAACGGGTGCGGCTCGTAGCAGAAGGGACATGTGAACTGCTGTGGCAACTCCACGGCAGCCGGGTCAACTTCAAGAAAATGGAACTTTTCAATCATCACCGCAAAATTACATTTTTTATCATCGATTATGATGTTTTGCCGCAAGAATTGCATTATATTTGCAACGGAATAAACTATTATTTAATTCCCGTTGAAAACGATTCAGTTTTAAAAACACCTTTAAACAGCAATGAAATTCATCTCATGGAACGTGAATGGCCTGAGGGCCGTAGTGGGAAAAGGCTTCGGTGACATTTTCAAGGAGCTGGATGCTGATTTCTTTTGCCTGCAAGAGACCAAGATGCAGGCAGGACAACTTGACCTGGAATTTGAAGGCTACCGTTCCTATTGGAACTATGCTGAGAAGAAAGGCTACTCGGGAACCGCGATTTTCAGCCGTCATGAGCCCTTAAACGTGACCTACGGCTTGGGCATCGAGGTGCACGACCACGAGGGCCGCGTCATCACACTGGAGATGCCTGACTTTTATCTCGTCACCTGCTACACACCCAACAGCCAAGACGGATTGCTACGCCTGGATTACCGCATGACGTGGGAGGACGCCTTCCGCAACTACCTGATAGAGTTGGATAAGAAGAAACCCGTCATCGTGTGTGGCGACCTCAATGTGGCCCATCAGGAAATCGACCTGAAAAATCCTAAGACCAACCGCCGCAATGCCGGTTTCACCGATGAGGAGCGCGAGAAAATGACAACCCTGCTCAACGCGGGTTTTACCGACACTTGGCGCTTCTACAATCCCGAGGTGGCCGACGTTTACTCGTGGTGGAGTTACCGCTTCAAGGCCCGTGAGAAAAACGCAGGCTGGCGCATCGACTATTTCCTGGTGAGCAACCGCCTGCAAGATCGTCTTACCGACGCCAAAATCCACACCGAAATCTACGGTAGTGACCATTGTCCTGTCGAGGTTGACATCAACTTGTAACACCCAATCCAGAATATCCAGATCTTCCAAATGTCACAAACAGAACAAAAGAAATATGACTTTGACCGCGTGGTGAGGATGGTGTTGACCCTCATCAGCGTGGGCGTTGGCGTGTGGCTTGTCAACTACCTGAGCCCTGTGCTCATGCCCTTTGTCGTGGGCTTTATCCTGGCATACCTCATTGAGCCACTTGTCGAGTGGCTGCAGCGCAAGGCTCATATCAAATCCCGCGGCATCGCTGTGGTGATTGCCCTTCTCATCGTCGTCGCCTTGATTACAGGCCTGTGTTGGCTCATTATCCCCTATTTGGTTGAAGAATTCGGTGCCATGTCCAAGCAGTTGACTGCCTATGCCAAGTCATCATTGAAGGTGCCCTACATCCCCGCTGAAATCAATGAGTTCATACAGCGCTACATCGACCTGGAAAAAATCAACGAGCTATTCAGCAAGCAGCAGTGGATGGATCTTATCAACAAGGCCGTTCATGGCGCATGGTCGGTGGTTGGAGGCACAATGAGTGTGATCTTCAGCATCCTGTCATGGTTCATCGTTCTGTTATACATGTTCTTTATTCTGCTCGATTACCACAAACTGTCACGCGCGTTCAAGGCAGCTATTCCTGCCAAGTACCGCCGCATGTCGTTGCGCATCATTGACGACGTTGCCGACACGATGAGCCGCTACTTCCGTGGCCAGGCTGCTGTTTCGTTCTTTGTGGGTGTCATCTTCGCTATCGAGTTCTATATCATTGGTTTGCCCATGGCAATCGCCTTTGGTATGTTTGTGGGACTGCTCAACATGGTACCTTACCTGCAGCTCATTTCCATCCCCATCGCCGCCTTCCTGTGTCTTGTGGCGACTGCAGCAACAGGCGGCAGTTTCTGGGTCATGTTCGCATGGGTCATCGTGGCCTACATCATCTGCCAGGTCATTCAAGACATGGTACTCATCCCCACCATCATGAAGTCCCAAATGGGCCTCAATCCCGCCATCATCTTCTTATCGTTGTCGCTGTGGGTGTATGTGTTGGGGTTCATCGGACTGATTATCGGCCTGCCATTGACAACACTCATCATTTCCTACTATTGTGAATATGTGTTGCACCAACCTAACCCGCTGCACAAGAGCAAGAATAAGGAGATAAAAGACAGCAAAACACCCCTGCAGATTACCTCGTCTTTCATCTCCAATTACAGCAATAGCGAGAAGAAAAGTTAGGTGAATGCGGGTGCTTCCAGTTGATAAAAATCAAGGACTTGACCAAAACACTGATTGTCATAACGGGACCCACCGGTGTGGGCAAGACAGCGGCGGCCATCGATTTGGCTCAGCGGTTGCAGTGTGACATTGTCAATGCCGACTCACGCCAGATTTATCGCGGCATTCCCATTTGTACCGCAGCCCCAACACCAGACGAGTTGGCAGCAGTCCGCCACCACTTCGTCGCTTTCAAGAACCTGGAGGATAACTATAGTGCGGCCCAATATGAGAATGACGTGTTGGCATTATTACCCGCACTGTGGAAACAGGGAGACTATGCCGTCATGTGCGGCGGCTCGATGCTGTATGTGGACGCCGTGTGCCGTGGTATCGACCAGTTGCCGGATATTACTCCCGAAGTCCGTTCAGCAGTCAAGGAAAAATTGGCCCTCTCGGGCCTGGAAAGCCTCGTCAAGGAACTGGAAGAGCTCGACCCCGAGTATGCCATGACCATAGATAGGCACAACACCAGCCGTGTGTGCCATGCAGTGGAAATCTGCCGCCAGGCAGGCGTTCCCTACTCCACCTTGCGCACTGGAAACGTCAAGCAACGTGACTTCAACATCATCAAGCTCGCCCTCAATATCGAGCGCGAGCAACTGTTTGACCGCATCAACAGGCGTGTGGACCACATGATTGAAATTGGCTTGGAACAAGAGGCCCGCGCGGTCTATCACCTGCGCCACCTCAACTCACTGAACACTGTGGGAATGAAGGAGATGTTTGCCCTGTTTGACGGCACGATGGACTGTCACACCACCATAGAGCGCATCAAGAAGAATACCCGTGTGTACGCCAAGAAACAGCTCACCTGGTACCGTCGAGACCCAGCCATCACCTGGGTTACCCCCGATGATGCCGTTGCCACGGCCTTGTCCCTTGTGGAAACCTGTCGATAAAAACTTAATTATTGAAAACTTCCCATTCAATTGATGAGTTGGGAGATGGTAGCGGCGACACGGCGGGCGGTAGTATAATCAAGCGAGGCTTCGTTGGCTCCAGGACGTCCCATGAAAAGGTTAGCATTCACATACTGCATTCCGCTCTCAAAGGAATCACGAGCCGAGAAGTGGAATTCCCTCAAGCCAGTTGTCTCATGAATTTCCCGGATGTTTTGTTCGGTGACACCGCTGCCAGCCATGAGGATGATGCGCCCGGCAGCCTGGCGGTGGAGACGTGCGAGCAATTCCATGCCCTGAACAGCCTTGGGCTGCTGGCCCGAAGTGAGGATGCGGTCAAACCCCAAGGAAATCGCGTCCTCCAATGCCTGCTCAGGATTGGCGGCGCGGTCAAATGCACGGTGCATCGTCACGCTCATTCCGCATGCCTGCTCCATCAGGAAACGGTTCTTCTCGATATCGATAGTTCCATCGGCCTTGAGACAGCCGAACACCACACCGTCCGCACCCAGTTCACGGCACACGGCGATGTCGGCCGCCATGCGCTCTATCTCAAGGTCGGAATAGAGGAAGTCACCCCCACGTGGACGGATAATCACATGCAGGCGAGTAGTGGTCAGCACACGGCGCGCTACTTTGATTTCGCCATAACTGGGCGTTGTGCCTCCCTCGGGGATAGCGGCACACAGTTCCACTCGATCGGCCCCACCTTCTTGCGCCGCAATGCAGGATTCCACACCATTGGCACACACTTCAAACATGAGTTCCTCACGTTTCATCATCTGTATCAACTCAGTAGTAAGGATTAGGGACGGGTCAGTTCACCACAGAGGTCACTAACCATATACTTCTTGACCATACCAGGGGTGTAGCCCATGCCGAAGAGGAACATCAACTTGGTAATGGCTGCTTCACTGGTCATATCATAACCGCTGATGACACCGGCACTCAGGATGGTACTACCCGTCTCATAGAGAGAGCAGTTCACTCCACCATTCACACACTGGGTAACATTGACAATCACCACACCGCGGTTCACAGCCTCACGAATCCGCTCAATGAACCAGGGATGGCTGGGAGTGTTGCCGGCACCGTAGGTTTTCAGGACGATACCCTTGATGCCAGGGGTGTGCAAGAGGTAATCTAGCGTTTGTTCGGTCATGCCGGGGTTGAGTTCAAGGAACATGACATTGGAGTCCATGTCGGTGCACACCTTCAAAGGGCGAGGCGGCATCTTTCTCAGGCTATTGGTGTTATACTCAATATCAAGACCTATCTCGGCCAACTCGGGGTAATTGAAACTCTTGAAGGCATTGAAGTTGTCGGCACTCATCTTTGTGCTGCGGTTGCCCCGCCACAAGTAGTTCTCAAACAGAATGGCCACTTCCTGAACCCGCGGGCGTCCTCTCTCATCGGTGGCAGCAGCGACCTGGAGAGCCGTGATAAGGTTTTCCTCACCATCGGTACGCACTTCACCGATGGGCAGTTGCGACCCCGTGATGATAACAGGCTTGCTCAGGTTCTCGAGCATGAAACTCAGTGCCGAAGCGGTGAACGCCATCGTGTCGGTGCCATGCAGCACGACAAAGCCATCATAGAAGTCATAATGCTCCTCAATGGCTAGAGCGATGTCGCGCCAGTGCGACGGATCCATGTTGGAACTATCGATGGGGGGATTGAACTGGATATTGTCTATATCATACTGCAACTTCTTGACCTTGGGAACATTGTCCATCAAGTGGGAGAAGTCAAACGGCTGCAAGGCTTTAGTCTCGGGATTCTCGATCATGCCTATAGTGCCACCAGTATAGATAATCAATATTTTAGGTCGGGTTTTCATAGCCGTAGCGGTAATGTCAAGTTTATCAGTTTATTGTTTCAAAAGTTCAGCCCCACGGTCAAATGCCCTGGAGAAGAACAGCATGTGGTATTCAAGTGAATTCACCCAGTAGTCCCAACTGTGCCTGCCAGGACGGACCGCAAAGTCATGGTCAATCTCTTTCTCGACCAGTTGGTCATGCAGGGCTATATTGTTCTTGATGAAAATGTCGTTCAAGCCGTCATCGATGATGATGTTTTGAGCTGGTTGCAGGGGACAGGCCTTCAGCTGGTCAACAAGGTTGCAAACAGCATGATCTTGCCACAGTTGCTCATTGTCCTCGTAGGGGCCCAACCGGTCCTTGATGTGCCAATTGCCGGGATATTGGGTAATATCCATGCATCCGCTCATGCTACCGCATGACCAGAACACATCGGGATGTCTCCATGCCAGGAACAGCGCACCATGACCACCCATGCTCAGGCCCGTGATGGCACGCATGTAGCGGTGGGCTACGGTGCGGTAATAGTTATCGATATACTGCACCAGTTCCTTGCTCACGTAGGTCTCGAACTGCATCGTGGGATCTATCGGTGAGTCAAAGTACCAACTGTCCTGCCCATCGGGGCACACAATGATGACGCCATATTCGTTGGCCAGCTCCTCCAAATCGGCTTTGCGAGACCAGTCGCTGTAACAGCCCGAAGCGCCATGCAGCAGATATACCACAGGATAACGCATCAACAAGTAGCGCACATTACCATACGTCTCGGGCATGACCACCACATTCTTAATGGTGCGGCCCATGGCCATGCTCATCACTTGGACAGTATCTACCTGACTGAACGCCTTAACTTTCGGCGGGAATTGCTTGGCCTGGGGGGCTGGATGGGCGCATGCACCAAATGCCATCGATATCACAGTGATGGCCAACAACAGTGGTTTCAAGAAGGTTCTATTCATTTTTCCTTGGTTTTAAGAGGTCGTTTTTTCTTGAAAAAGTCAATCATTAACTGGCTGCATTCCTCAGCGAGAACGCCACCTGTAACTACGGTCTTTGGATGGAACGGGGCCGCACACCAGGTATGGTAGCCACGCTTATCATCGCTCGCGCCATACACGATGCGTGGAATCTGGCTCCAAGCCAATGCGCCAGCACACATCAGGCAAGGCTCGACTGTGACATACAGCGTGCAGTCGGTCAGGTACTTGCCCCCAAGTGTGGCTGCAGCGGCAGTGATGGCTTGCATCTCGGCATGGGCGGTCACATCAGTCAGTGCCTCGGTCAAGTTGTGGCCGCGCCCGATGACACGCCCCTTGCACACAATGACAGCGCCGATGGGCACCTCATCGCGCTCCAGCGCCTTGTGGGCCTCGTCCAGCGCCATGCGCATGTACCTGATGTCTAAATCCTCGTTCTTCAGCATCAGTTCAGGAATAATTTACGGACCGTGTTGCCCACTTTAACGATATATACCCGTTGCCCGGGCAAACTGATCCAATTGTTCACTGCGGGTCGTTCATACCACAGGTTGCCGTACACGTCATAGATGAAAGTCCACAGTCCATGGGTGTCGCCTGCAATATATATCGTACCATCAAGCCCGGAAATGGTCAAGTGAGGCTCATTATTCTCCTCCTCAATTTCTTCGATGGCCGTTGATTCGACGGTAGCCACCAGTTGCAGGTCCTCCTCGTCATACATCAACGTGGTGGGAACCACCAGATAATCGGTACTCAATGCTCCAATGGGCAGGAAATAACGGTCAGCAGCAGTGATAGCCACCAGATAACCGTCAGGACCATAAATCTTGTAAGCCAGGCTGTTGCCCAGTGTCAATGCAGTCCAGTTGCCACCCATGTTCTCTTGTTGCATCTCGGGCAACACGGCAAGTCCCTCGTCAATCCACAAGGAAAACACCTCCTCATCACCCCACAACGGGTCATCTTGATAACGGTTGCTCACGCTGTTGCTTGGCACCATCACACTGATGCCTGAAACTCCCTCAAAGGCATTGTCACCCATCAACAGGGGCGGGTTAGACGCATCGCTATAAATCTCCTTAAGGTTCACGCAGTAGCCAAAGGCCCTGTCGCCAATGCGACGCAACGATACCGGCAGGAAAACCGTCTGCAGCCGGGTACAGTCCTCAAAGGCCCCGTAGCCGATATCGGTCACCCCTTCAGGCAACACGACATTAGTCACGGCCGTACCGGCAAGCATGTATCGTGTCACGGCCGTCAGACCTAACGGCAGCGTGATGCTGGACAGTTGATCGGCATCGGCAAAGGCTGCCTCACCAATCATGGTGACACTGTTAGGAATTTGCACCTCGGTCACCGCTGACCGCCAAAACGCACGGGGAGCGATTGCAGTCACCTCATAATTCACGCCGTCGCAATACACCCTTTCGGGCAAGATGATGCAACCCTCATAATGGTTCACGCCGTCATAATAGGCCGACGAGACCTCTACCTGGCTGTCATCGATGATATTATAGTATATGCCGTTTGCCACGATATCCTGGGCACGGGCACTCAAGGCAACCGACAGCATGATGGTGGCTATAGATAATCTGTGATATACTCGTCTTCTCATTGAATCTTATTCACGATAATAAACTCGCTTGACACGCGGCGCCACGCTGGTAAGGATTTCGTAGGGGATAGTGCCGCGGGCTTCGCTCAACTGCTCCACAGGCACATGCTCGCCGAAGATTTCGACAGTGTCGCCCACCTTGCAGGGCACATCGGTGACGTCAATCATCACGGCGTCCATGCACACGGTACCGACAGTGGGACACAACTTGCCACTCACCCACAAGCTGACACGCCCATTGCCGAAGTGGCGGTCAAAGCCATCGGCATAGCCGATATTAACTGTTGCGATGCGGCTATCACGTTCCAACACACCCCGACGACCATAGCCGATAGTGGTTCCGGCAGGCCATTCCTTAATGCTAATGATGATGGAACGTAATGCCGATACTGGCTTGAGGGCATCTTCACTGCCGTCGAACAGCGTGCGGACACCGTACAGGCCAATGCCGATACGCACCATGTCATACTGCCGCTCGGGAAACCGCACAATGCCGCTCGTATTGAGCACATGGCGCATTATCTTATGGTCAAACGCTTGCTGCAGCAACTCGCTGCAAGCGTCAAAATAGTCAAACTGTGCTTGGGTATAGGCGTCCTGGTCGGGCTCATCGGCTACACTCAGGTGGGAGAACACCGAGGCGGGCTTGATGACATCCTGCTCCTTGAACAACTCGATGAGCCGGGGCAATTGTTCGCGGGTGAATCCCAAGCGATGCATGCCGCTGTCAATCTTGACGTGTACGGGAAATTCCTTGACACCATACCGTTTTCCCTCTTTTATGAGGTCATTGGCCATTTCCAGGCTATACAGTTCTGGCTCCAGACGATACTGGAACATGGCCTTATAATTCACACCATTGGGGTTGAGGACGATAATGGGCATGGTGATGCTGGCCTTGCGCAGGTCCACTCCCTCATCGTGCACAGCCACAGCGAGATAATCGCAACCACAGTCCTGCAACGTCTTGGCAATCTCATAACTGCCGGCACCGTAACCGCTGGCCTTGACCATACCCACAGTCTTGGTGCTTGGCTTGATCAATGACTTGAAAAACTTGAAATTATGAGCCAGCGCATTGAGGTCAACCTCCATGACCGTAATGTGTTGCTTGGCCTCCAGCAAATCAATAATCTGGCTGAATCCGAAACTTGGGTCGCCCTTGATGAGCACCGTCTCATCGTCAAAGTCGCCCTTGGCGACATCACTGATGAAATCCTGAGTGTCATCATAGAATCGGGCATGCGGCAGATCGTCGAAGTAATGACGGTAACGGCACATGTCCTTGCCGATGCCGATAAGCCGGTCCACACGCTTGGTCTTGAGCAGCTCGCTCACGCGGATGTAGAGTTCATCACCGCTATAACTTTCGGTAGCCAGGTCGCTCAAGATGACCGTACAGGGCCTGTTACCCGCACGTCGTGTCATGAAATTGAGTGCAGGTGTGAGCGAATTATAGTCACTGGTGTAACTGTCAACAATGACGGTGCAGTCGTTCACTCCCTCTATCACATTGAGGCGTGTTCCCACGGGGGTGAGCGCAGCCATGCGCTCGGCGATGATATCACGTTCCACACTCAAATGCAACAATACAGCCAGACAGGTGATAGCATTGTCAAGATCACGGTCGGCTGTAAAGGGAATCGTAATGGTTGACGATATGTCTTCAAATGTGTAGTGCAAGGTCGTCAAACTCTCGGTGCGGTCAGCTCCATCCACTTGCAAGGGAGCCTCGCAGTGGTTGCGTGACCACGACATGCCCAATGCCACATCGCTCTCGACCAGCGGGGCAATGGTATGAGTTACCAGCGGATCGTCGGCACAATAGACGACACACTCGCAGTTGAAGAGGATTTTGGCCTTCTCCTGAGCCTTCTCCTGCATCGAGGCGAAACCATCGTTATGCTCACTACCCAGATTGGTGATGATGCCAATCGTGGGGCGTATCATCGCCTGCAAGTTGTCCATCTCGCCTGTGGTCGAGATACCCGCCTCGATAATAGCCAGGTCGGTATTATTGTCGATGTCCCACAACGATAGGGGCACACCGATTTGGGAATTGTAACTGCGAGGAGAGCGCACAATGCGGTAATCGTCCTTGAGCAACTGGTACAGCCACTCCTTGACGGTGGTCTTGCCACGGCTGCCGGTAATGCCGATGACGGGCAACTCGCGGAAACGGCGGCGATGGAATGTGGCCAATGTCTGCAAGGCATCAAGTGGAGACTCAACGGCGATATAATTGGCACCCGAGCACTCGGGCAACGGATAATAATCACTGGCGACGACAAAGTTGCGCACGCCCTTATCATACAGGTCGGGGATATAGTTGTGTCCATCGCCACCCTCGGTGCGGAGAGCAAAAAATATGGTCTCGTTGGGCACCGTGAGCGAGCGAGAGTCGGTCAACAGCTGGCTCACAATAGCATCCTCATCGACGATTTTGCCACCGGTGACTTCCAGCACATTGGATATTTCAGTTATCGAGTATTTCATTGTTTTTCAAGCAATTTTTGAAGTTCATGGTTATCGGACAGATAGGGATATTCCTTGACAAGGTTGCGCACCACGCTGACAGTGTCGGCATGGAAGCGGTCAACAGTCTCACTGTTAGTGCTCATTGGGCGATGTTGCAAACGCTTGTGGACGCGCTCGCAACGGGCCACCGCAAGGGCGCTGCGGTCATCAAGATAGGTCGCCTGGAATGCCTGCCAGATGTATTCTACCGCCACATCGCTGGGGTGAACCATATCGCTGGCGTAGAAGCGGTAGTCACGCAGGTCGTCAAGCATAATCTCAAATGCAGGGAAATAGTCACAATAGTCGTTGTGACGTGATATCACCTCTTGAATGACGACACGCAACAAGGATTTGCTCAATGAGTTGGTATCCAGTCCATCAGCGATGTGACGGATGGGGCTGACCGTGAGGATAATGCGCAATGCCGGGTTAAACTCATGCAAACGGATGAGCATGGCATCAAGTTCCTGAACCATTTCGCCCACCGTCGCCATGCGGCGTTCAAACTCATGCTGAGGCACCTTGTGGCAATTGGCCACAACCTCGCCCGTTGCCTTCAAGCGATAAACGATAGCAGAACCCAGTGTGACTGTGAGCAACTGTGCCTCCTTGAGAGCATTGTGGCCCTGCTCGATGCGCTGGTTCATACGGTCGATGGTCGCCTGCTTGTCGGGTAACGAGTAACGGGAGTGGAAATCATAGCTGTTCCACACGCCGCCCTGCATGAACAGGTCACGACCGGCGACCGGTTGGTTGCCAATGAGCCGCTCCACTCCACGGGCAATGCTCATCGGGTTGTAGAGCGTCCCCATGGGGTTGACCAGTGCACTGATGAAGGCTCCCTGCATCTTGACGCCGATGTTGTCGCTGAAGCACGACCCCAGCAGCAACACCTTGTCGCTGTGGTGCAGCCAGCCGCGGTTCTCGCACGTCTTCACTGTCGTCCTGAACTCCATTGTTTACCTAAAATGGTTGTTTTAACTAGCAAAGATAATCGTTTTTTCGTTAATCCCTCCCTTTTCACGCACATTATTTATAAAATCGCGCGATTTTAGTCCTTCATCCATCGAGTATCACTGGGGGGAAGCGGCTCAACGAATATACCTTTTTACCATCGAAAACAATTTCTTGCGTTGTGACGCGGTCAACAATATCATGGAAATGAGGTAGGTTGAAAGGAGAGAAGCAGCGCCACCGACAACAATGAGTTTCAGCCAAGTATCGGTAACAAAGAAATAATTAACTATAAAGCAAATGATCACACACAAAGCCAAGCATCCATAGGACTTGAACATTTCGGGCCACAGGGCTGTATATCCCTTGTGAGCGCAATAAGCCCCAAGGGGCCCGTTAAAGAAGATGTTGCGTATCAATCCCATCACAGCACTGACTCCCACAATCGCAAACATGCCAAGGTTCGTCCACTTCAAGAGCAGAAAAACGATGGTGACATTCAGCAGTCCCGAGACAATCAATATCATGGCCTGCCATTTCACCTTATCGGCAACGGTATACAGATAGTTGGTTGAACTGATTGTTCCACCCGAGACCAATGGCAGGATGATCAGCAACGACAAGTAATAGACGTTAACGACATCGGTAGTGGGTGTCCACAATTTATAAAACGACAAACCAAAGGCAACAAAGAAGCCGACGGGAATGCTTGTTATCACCGTCAGGAACTTTATACTGTTCTTGAGTTCACTGAACAACTCGTCAAATTTATTGAGAGAATACAGACTCAGGAAACGTGGCGTGAACACATTGGCCAATGTGAAAATACTTGTAGAGATAACGCCAGGAATCATACCAGAGACCGAAATCAAGCCCATGGCGGCAGCGCTGACAAACAGATTGGCGATCAACAAGTCTAATCCATGCAACAGGACAACACTGAGCTGGTTGAGGGAATTCCACACGCCTGACGAGACTATCGTCTTGACGTCTTTAAATGATGAGTATTGATAGCGGAACGTTAACTCGGGGGTTATTCTCTTGGCAATCAAGACACAAGAGACTACATAAAAAATAGAGGTAATCAGCGAGGCTGTGCCCAGGTAAACGATTGAAGGTTTAAATCTCCAGTACAGCAGGATGAGCAAAGCCGCCTTCATGACATTGGAGATGATGCTTAAAAGGGACGATAAATCCAAGCGGTTCTTGATGATGAAAGCACAACCGAAAACAGCAAACACCACATTGCAGCACATGTTGGCAAACACAATGTAGAACAATGTCTTGACCTCGGTGACTATCTCAGGGGGAACCGAGACAAGCCTGTCGATATAAAAGATCGCGATACAACTGGGTATGAGGATAATCAGTGCGAACAGCAGGTCGGCGACAAAAACCGATGAATAGTAACCGCTGGCATTCCTCATATTTCCCCGATGGTAGTCGATGCCAATATACCGCGCAGCCATTGAGTTCAGTGCTGTGGTGACGATGAGGGCATAATTGACGATGCTGTTGGCCAGTCCCCAGAAGCCAAAAGTCGTCGATCCCACCGTCCTGACAAGATAAGAGGTAAGAAAGAAATTAATGCCGAACTGAATCACCAGATTCAATACGGTAGCGATTGAATTGATTGCAAATTGTTGTTTGTATTGCATCGTCGCTATTCTTTATAACAGGCTCTTCCTCAGAAGAAAAAGCCGGACCTCAATCATGCCGCAGTGACACTGATTCAAATTCAAAGTCGGCAAAATTAATGATTTGTTTTTGGTTCTGCAAGAACTTTAAAATGAAATTCACAGTCACTTGTTAGTAAGGCATAAAATGGAGAGCATGCCATATTTCACTGATGACATGCCCTCAACTGCTATTGGCGGAGTGACCGAGATTCGAACTCGGGATACGCTTTTGACGTATACACGCTTTCCAGGCGTGCCTCTTCAGCCACTCGAGCATCACTCCTGTCGCTAAATGCGGGGCAAAGGTAATACAATTTGCAAGATATTTGCAAGTTTTTCTCATTTTTTTGTTAAATTTGTCCCCATGAAAACCGATGAGCGACTGCAAAACTTCAATCACACAGGAGGCGCCAACCGCGAGGATCCTCGCGTAAAACAATTGGCCGTGGACGTGCTGCGGTGGCTGCCCTATGACCCTAACGATGATCAGATGCTGGTCATTGTGGCGTTGGCCCATTTCTTATTGTATGCGCCCGAACGTTCGGTGTTCATTCTGGGTGGTTATGCCGGAACGGGTAAGACTTCGCTCACGGGAGCCATTGTCAAGGCGCTGCACCAGCAAGGAAGGAAATCGGTGCTGATGGCTCCGACAGGCCGTGCAGCCCACATCTTTGCCGACTATTCAGGCCATACGGCCTACACCATCCACCGCAAGATCTATCGCCAGCAGGGCTACGGCATCGATAGCTTTGGACTCGCTGAGAACAAACACACCGACACGGTGTTTATCGTCGATGAGGCATCAATGATCAGCAATGCAAGTGATGGTTCCATCTTCGGTAGCGGCCGGTTGCTTGAGGACCTCATCGCATACGTCTATAATGGTCTGGGGTGCAAGTTGGTACTCATGGGTGATAATGCGCAGTTGCCACCTGTCGGACAATTAGTTAGCCCTGCCTTGGATGATGAGATACTGCGTTCGATGGGATTGACAACCTACGGAGTGTTCCTGCGTCAGATTGCCCGCCAAGCCGAGGAAAGCGGTATCCTTCACAATGCCACACTGCTGCGTCAGGCCATGGAAGACGGCACGCTTGGACGGCCCCGTTTTGACCTTGACGGCATGGAAGATATCGCCGCCGTGTCAAGCGAGTTCCTTCTCGAGACAATCGGCGACTGTTATGACCGCGACGGCATGGGAGAGACCATCATCGTGACCCGCAGTAACAAACGCGCCACATTATTTAATATGGGCGTGCGCAACAGTATCCTCTACCGCGAGGACCTGCTTGTGAATGACGACATGCTGCTAGTGGCCAAGAACAACTATTACTGGGCGCGCGAATATGAGCAAATGGACTTCATTGCCAATGGCGACGTGTGCCGTATCAAGCGCGTATGGGGCGAAATCGAGCACCGCTACGGGCTGCGCTTTGCCGACGTCACCATCGAGTTTCCCGACCATGACGGTATCGAAATGGATTGCAAGATTGTGATTGATTGTCTGTTGAGCGACACACCCGCACTTGACCGCGAGCAGAGTGACAGACTGTTCAACGAGGTATTTAACGAACTCACGGGCGACAAGCGGGAACGCTATAAGGCCATGAAGGAGCATCCTTACTTCAACGCGCTGCAAGTGAAGTTTGCCTATGCCGTGACGTGTCACAAGGCACAGGGCGGCCAGTGGCGCAACGTGTTTATCGACATGGGGGGCATCATGCCCGACGCGATGCAATCGATGGACTTCTACCGATGGCTCTACACTGCCATGACACGTGCCCGAAACCGCGTCTATCTTATCAACTGGGTCAATGACCCCGAAAACCGTGATTGACAAACAAAAACTGATATCGTCATAGGGTAAATAAAAAACTTTTACTACTTTTGTTCGCCATTATTCATCTTTATATTTTCAGCCAATGAAGTCAAACAGATTATATCGACTTGTCATCGCCCTCATGACTGTGGGCGCTTGCCTGGGCGCCAGTGCCACCATACCACCTGGTTATTACAGTTCGCTCGACGGCAAGAGTGGTCAAGCATTGAAGAATGCCATTCATGACTTGACGCTGCGCCACACCGTGCTGAGTTATTACAGTCTGTGGAACTATTTTCCCGAAACTGATTGTTATCCCGAAAACAAGAACAAGGTGTGGGACATGTATAGCGACTACAATTACTACTTCGGCAACACAAGGGGCATGAATAGGGAGCACTCACTGCCCAAGAGTTGGTGGGCTCCCAGCGGAGAGAACGAGAATACAGTACTCTATCCCAGCTACACCGACCTCATGCACCTCTACCCTGCCGACGCTGAGGCAAACACCGCCAAGTATTACTGGCCGTTGGGCGAGGTGTCATCGATCACCTTCAACAACGGGGTGACCAAGGTGGGCACTCCCAAGACCGGCCAAGGTGGTGGTTGCAGCCAAGTGTTTGAGCCCGATAATCGTTACAAAGGTGACTTCGCACGCACCTATTTCTATATGGCATGCACCTATCAGCACTACAACTGGCGGCATACCTACATGCTCACCAACAACAACTGGAAGACGCTCAACGACTGGTCGGTCGACTTATTGTGCCGCTGGGCGCGCAACGACGCCGTCAGCGACAAGGAAGTGGCCCGCAATGACGCTGTGCAGAAGTGCCAGAACAACCGCAACCCTTTCATCGACATTCCTGAACTGTTTGAGTACATCTGGGGTAACCGCCAGGGTCAAGTATTCAACTTGAGCGAGGTGGGCATGACCAACGACACAACAACCTATACCGGCGATCCCGAGCTCATCGCTCCCATCCAGGACACAGTGCTCGACTTTGGCGAGGTTGCTCTGGGCAAGTCGCTGGATTACATCCTTTTCGTTAAGGGCTATGCACTGAACAATCCATTGTCAGTACAGATCTATCGCTATGATTACGAGATGTTCAGTATTCCTGTTTCTTCGATAAGCCGCACCATGGCCAACAGCCCTGAGGGTTATCCCTTGAAGATTACCTACACTCCCACATCAATCGGTGAACACACGGCACGCCTGCTCATCTCGGACGGTGGCTTGGTCGGCAGCGTCGGAGTGGAATTGCGAGCCCGTTGCATGCCGGTGCCCACACTGACGCAACTGGTTGCCCTTCCCGCTACAGGCATCACAAGTACTGGCTATACCGCCAATTGGAATGCCAGCAATGAGGAGGTGGACTACTATGTCATCACCCGCACTGTGTATAATCGGGAGACTGGCGACATCCGTACCGAAACCGCCAACACCGATAACGCCAGCACGACAAGTTATACCTTTAACGACCGCCAGCCTGGTGAAACGCACACCTACTATGTGCAGTCCTTCTGTCTGGGGTATATGAGCCCCCCGTCTAATGTCATTACCATCGATGCCAGTGGTGTTACAGGCGTCATGGCCAGCAAGCCGTTGCAGGTGCTGACGATGGACGGAGGCATCGTTATCAAGTGCAGTGAGAGCATGGGCAGTGCCAATATCTATAATATGGCCGGACAAGTCGTGCGACACATCGACAACTTGCAGAACGACATGATGATAGACTTGCCCCGTGGCATCTATCTGCTGACCACATCCTCCAGCCGCGAGGCTTGGAAGGTTATCGTGAATTAAACCCAACAAGCACTATAACTAAACCACAAGCGGTTGGCCAGATGGCCAACCGCTTGTGATATATAAGGGAATGAGATTACTCCTTGATGAGACTGCCGCCTTCCTTCAGAGCCTCCTCGTTGAGGGGGATGAGGTGCCAGTGGCGCTCGGGAAGGGTCTTCTTCAAGGCCTTGAGCACGCTCTCGATGGTCACCATGGGGCGAACCTTGAGCATTGAACCCAAAACAATCATGTTGAAGGTCTTGGAGTTCTTCATCTCGATCGACTTCTCGGTAGCATCGATAGGATAAATCTTGATATCGGTGCGGGTGGGTTTCTTGTGGATGCCATAGGTGTCATACATCAGGATGCCACCAGGCTTTACCTTGCTCTCGAACTTGTCGAGCGACTGCTGGTTGAGAACAACCACCACGTCATAGGTGTTGAGGACGGGAGAGCTGATGCGCTCATCGCTCACGATAACAGTCACGTTGGCGGTACCGCCACGCTGTTCAGGACCGTAAGAGGGGAGCCAGCAAACCTCCTTGTCTTCCATCAGACCAGAGTAGGCAAGGATCTTACCCATTGACAATACACCCTGTCCGCCGAATCCGGCAATAACTATTTCGTTAATCATAGTGTCTTCTATATTTTAGCGTTGAATACCATCTTTCAAGTCCTTCAAGTCTCCCAGAGGATACTTGGCGAACATATTCTCTTCCATCCACTTGTTGGCCTTCTCAGGAGTGAGCTTCCAACCGGTGTTGCAGGCGCTGACGATCTCGACTACCGAGGTGCCCTTGCAGTTGATGCTGTTCTCAAAGGCTTTCTTCAAAGCGGCTTTGGTCTTGCGGACGTTGGCAGCGGTGTGAACACTCTGACGGGTCACATAGCAGGTGCCGTCGAGTTGTGCCAGCAGCGGAGTGATGGCCAGGGGATAACCGTTGAGGTCCGGACGGCGGCCGTAGGGGCAGGTAGCGGTCTTCTGACCCAGCAGGGTCGTGGGAGCCATCTGGCCACCGGTCATACCGTAGATAGCGTTGTTGATGAAGATGATGACGATGTTCTCACCACGGTTGCAAGCGTGAATCGACTCGCAGGTACCGATAGCCGAGAAGTCACCATCGCCCTGATAGGTAAACACGAGGTTCTCGGGCCACAGGCGCTTTACAGCGGTAGCCAGTGCGGTAGCACGGCCGTGGGGAGCCTCTTCCCAGTCAACGTCGATGTAGTTGTAGGCAAATACTGCGCAACCAACGGGCGAAACGCCGACGGTTTTCTCAGCAACACCCATTTCCTCGATGACCTGTGCAACGAGTTTGTGTACAACGCCATGGCTGCAACCAGGGCAGTAGTGCATGTGAACCCTATTCAATAATTTAGGTTCTGAATAGACCTTATTCTCAGGTTTAATGATATCGTTAAGTTCCATTGCGATCTTACTTGTTAATGAGTTTCTCTTTCAGTACGTTCAACAGCTCATCGGGAGTGGGCACGTTGCCACCGAAGCGGCCATAGTGCTCAACCGGCATCTTGCACTCAACGGCAAGTTTCACATCCTCGACCATCTGGCCGGCGTTGAGCTCAACGCACAGGATGCCCTTAACGTTCTTAGCGGCCTCGCGCAGTTGCTTCTCGGGGAAGGGCCACAGAGTGATGGGACGGAACATACCCACCTTGATACCCTCGGCGCGGGCCAGTTCCATCGTCTTCATGGCGACGCGGGCGGTGGTGCCGAAAGCGGTGATCAGGTAGTCGCAGTCCTCGACGTCAATGAGTTCGCAGCGGGTCTCGTTCTTCTCGATCTCGCGATAGCAAGCCTGGAAGCGCCAGTTGTTCTCCTCCATCTTGTCGTCATCAAGCTCAAGGCTGGTAACGACATTGCTGGGACGCATGCCCTTGCGGCCATTCACGGCCCACGGGCACTGTTGGCGGATCTCATCGTCGGTGCGGCGCGGACGCTGCTCGGGCAGGACAACCTTCTCCATGAGCTGACCGATGGTACCGTCAGCCAGGATCATCGATACGCAGCGATACTTGAAGGCCAGGTCAAAGCCCAGGGCGACCATGTCGGCCATCTCCTGAACACTGCTGGGAGCCAGCACGATCATGTGGTAGTCACCGTGGCCACCACCCTTACAAGCCTGGAAATAGTCGGCCTGTGAGGCGTGGATGGTACCCAGACCGGGGCCACCGCGCTGTACGTTAATCAGCAGGGCGGGAACCTCGCTGGCTGCGAGATAGGATACACCCTCCTGCATGAGGCTGAAACCTGGGCTGGAGGTTGAAGTGCAGACAGCCTTACCGGTCATGGCACCGCCATAAACCATGTTGATGGCAGCGACCTCGCTCTCGGCCTGCAACACAACCATACCTGTAGTTTCCCAAGGCATTTCTTCCTCGAGTTTCTCAAGCACCTCACTCTGCGGAGTGATCGGGTATCCGAAATATCCGTCGGCGCCGTAGCGGATCATCGCCATGGCGAGGGCTTCGTTACCCTTCATCAATGTTACTTTATCGTTCATATCGTTCGACAGTAATTTAAATGGTTAGTCACTATTGTTATTCCGACGCACGATAAACCTCGATGCAGGCATCGGGGCATACCATTGCACAACTCTGGCAACCGATACAAGCCTCAGGTTGCTCCATGTAAGCGAAATGATATCCGCGGTCATTGACCTCTTTCTCTTTGAGGTTCAGTACATTGCAGGGGCATGCCACTACACACAGCCGGCATCCCTTGCATCGTTCCGTATTCACTACTACGGCTCCATGAAATTTTGCCATAAAAAAGAAATAGTTTAAAGGTTATAAAGTTTAAATTATCTTGTCCTGCAAAAATACTTCTTTTTGGGGATATAGCAAACAAAAAAGATTGAATATTTACCCAAATGTTGGGATTTTTCTCATCAGGCGGCTGCAACTCAATTGGATGGCATCAAAAGCGCCATAGAAACAATCCTTGAATGAGAAGTAAAAATGGTGCCGAGACACTAATAGCAATTAATGGTTCTCAGGGACACCTAGCCAGATTAAAAACAGCAATCGGGTGAACAGCGGCATGAGAAACCACGTCAATTGAGGATCATATTTTAATAATTATCAGTCCAAATGCCTTGGGCGGCAGAACCGTAATAAGCCCCATCCCAATCTATCATTACTCCCAACGTATAGTGATAGCCAGCCTGGACGCAGAAGTTATACTGCGACCCCTCAATCAAGGGGTTATCCATTGCGCTGAGCAGGGATGCTTGCTGCATGTCACTCGAGGCTCCATAACCGACTCCATTAATCACAAAATGATAGGGCACCATCAAGTCACCCGTTGAAGTTTCGACCCCATAGACCACACTGTACAGACTCATTGTTGCCGAATAATTCCCGTCTTCGCCAAGTGACAGTTCATACCACACCTCGTTACCGTCCTTGTCAAGCACAACAGCCCAGAAGCCTTCATCTCGTGGGTCAGGTTCATCTCCATTTTTGGCAAGAACCAAATAATCCATAGTACTATACATGATTTCTAATCCCTCTACCTTGTTTGAAGCGTCGATGTGTACCCAATAGTCCTCGTCAAGGCGCTCAAGACAGTAGGGATTCTCAACTTCTTGACCATCGATGTAAAGTCTAACCTCCCCTTGCCCTGTAGCTTCGACGATAACATAATCGTCCTCTTCAGTGATGGAGATCTCGGGGCAATAATCGGGGGGAAGTCCAGGGCCTTCCCAATATACGGTAAACGCGGCATAAAGGTTTTTGTAGCCACGTGCTCGGGCAATCACTTCAATAGTGTGCTCTCCATAATCGCCTAGCCATAGACACCTATCTTCCAGCTCGGTTTCCTCACCATCAAGATAGACGGTGAGAGTCACTTGCTCATCTCCGTCGTAGAAGATTTCAGCCCAGCCAGTATCGTAAAAATAAAGCACAATCTCACCCATCAGATCCTTGGGTGGGCCCATCAAGATAATGTCAATCACACTTGATATATCGGCCACATTGATTTCTCTATCTCTATTGACATCAAAGCGGGAGGAATGATTATCCTGGAAAATGGCATCAATGATGGCGCTGACGTCTGTAATATTCACCTCGCCGTCACCGTTCACATCACCATCGATTGCCAATTTTGGCACCACACTGCATGAAATGTTCGCATCTTCGTCGGCTTTCGGGTCAAATGTTATGGTAACGTCATACCAGCCGTCTTCAGGCACCTGGGCAACGTAGTCGCAGTTAGGCCATGACTGCCCCCAGTCGTGATTGGCAACCACCTTAAACACGATAGGCTCGGCCTCCAGATACACACTCTTTTTAGTCAACACATAGAGTCCACCGGCATCCTCAATCATTTCGTTATCAGGGTTGTTGATATCCCAGTCGGTGCCGAAGAGGACAGTGGGCACCCCAGCAACCGTATAGACCATTGGGGGATCGATGAAGGCATCGCCATCGATTTTAAAGCGGCCGTTGGCCAAGTCAAATGTGAATTCATATTCTTCTCCAGTTCCCGAGAATCGATAAGCACCGTGATCACCAGACTTTTGGGTAGTGGTCCAGGCTCCTAAATTCACTTCCTCGTCGCCGTCGGTGGGGCCATAACGGAAATCGTTATTAAAAGTCGCCCAATCGTTGCTCAGGCCATCGGCAAACACAAACCATATCGTACCGTTGATCTCGCCCAAGATACTGTAAGTGCCATCACCGTTGTCGGTCATTTCGACTCCTTGTGCGGGATCCCAGTCTCCAAAAGGCGCATCGCCGACGATGTAGATTGCGGCATGGCAATAACAGACCATCATAACGGCCATTGCTGCAAAAGTAAAAATCCTTTTCATCCTGTAATCATTTAAGATTAGTGTTATGCTTTTAAAAGTCAGGCGGCGAGGCCATTGTGGCCTCACCGCCTGAGGATTATTGACGGGGGCTCGCAAAAAGCCCTTAATGGGAGCAGTTCATTGGTGGAATCACTTCTTGTAGGCGTCGATGATGTTTTCGATGTTGTCATCGATGCGCATGCGGTAGAACGAGCGCCAAACGAAGAAGATGGCCACGATGACGAAGATGATGCCGATCCAAGGTGCGTACTCACGGAAGTTCTCGCTGATGGCCATTTCCATGGCAAGCAGACCGAACAGGGTGGTGAACTTGATGATGGGGTTCAGGGAAACTGAAGAAGTGTCCTTGAAGGGGTCGCCCACGGTGTCACCGACAACCGATGCGTCGTGCAGGTCGGTACCCTTGAGGTCAAGGTCAACCTCAACCACCTTCTTACTGTTGTCCCAGCTACCACCGGCATTGGCCATGAACACTGCCTGGAACAGACCGAACAGGGCAATCGAGATGAGGTAGGAAACGAACAGCGAAACGGCATTGTTGCCACCCACGCTACCCGGCGATGCCAAGCAGGCGAAACCGAGGGCGAAGAAGAAGATGGCCAGGAAGATGTTGAACATACCCTTCTGGGCATACTGGGTGCAGATCTTAACCACTTCAACCGACGACTTGGTGTCGGCCTTCTTGGGAGCGTTAGGATCGAGCTTGATGTGGTCCTTGATGAAGGCCACCGCACGATTGGCACCCACGGTAACGGCCTGGGTCGAAGCACCGGTGAACCAGTAGATGACGCAGCCACCCAGCAGGAAGCCGATGATGGTGTAGGGATTGAGCAGGTTCAACAGAGCGGCGGGATCGACGCCGAGGGTCTTTTGGATCACGAGGATGATTGAGAAGATCATCGTGGTTGCACCAACGACGGCGGTACCGATGAGCACGGGCTTGGCAGTTGCCTTGAAGGTGTTGCCGGCACCATCGTTCTCCTCGAGGTAGTGCTTTGACTTCTCCCAGTCGGGCTTGAAGCCGAAGTCGCGCTCGATTTCCTCGTCCTTGTTGGGAACTTCCTCGATGAGGGAGAGCTCATAGACGCTCTGAGCGTTGTCGGTTACGGGGCCATAGCTGTCGACAGCGATGGTCACGGGACCCATGCCCAGCATACCGAAGGCCACCAGACCAAAGGCGAAGATGGCGGGATAGGACATGAGCGTCTCAGGAATATCAATGGAGAAGGCATAGCCGACGAACATCAGCAGCACGAATGCCAAACCGGTCCAGAAACCCGAGAAGTTACCAGCGACAAAACCGCTGAGGATGTTCAGCGAGGCACCACCATGATGCGAAGCCTTGACAACCTCCTGCACGTGGCCACTCTTGGGCGACGTGAAAATCTTGGTAATCTCGGGAATGAGGGCAGCGCCCAGCGTACCCATCGAGATGATGCTTGCCAATTGCCACCACAAGTTGGGCTGTCCAACGATGTTGCCCAGCTGCATGTAGGAAACAATATAGGTCACGGCAATACTCAACACGCTGGCAAACCAGACGAGTGAAGTCAGCGGCTTCTCGAAATCAAGGCTGTCCTTACCGGCATATTTAGCCTTGCAAAAGGCCTTGTTGACCCAGTAAGCGACAACACTGGTGATGACCATGAGGATACGCATCGAGAAGATCCACACGAGCAGGTTCTTCTGCATCTCGGGATCCTTAACGGCCAGCAGGATGAACGATACCAGGGCGACACCCGTCACACCATAGGTCTCGAAACCGTCGGCGGTGGGACCAACGCTGTCACCAGCATTGTCACCAGTACAGTCGGCAATCACACCAGGGTTGCGGGGGTCATCCTCACCAATCTTGAAGACCACCTTCATCAGGTCACTGCCGATATCGGCAATCTTGGTAAAGATACCACCAGCGATGCGCAGGGCACTGGCACCAAGACTCTCACCAATAGCGAAGCCAATCAGGCAGACGCCGGCCAGGTTGCAGGGCACATACAACAGGATGACCAGCATGATGATGAGCTCGACGCACACCAGCATCACACCGATACTCATACCCGCATTCAAGGGGATGTTGAGCAGACGCAACGGGTCGCGGCGCAACGAGGCGAACGCCATGCGGGCGTTAGCATAGGTGTTCATGCGGATACCATAGGCAGCAACGGCGTAAGAGCCAAGCATACCGATTACCGTCGACAGCAGGATGACAAGCACTTCCCAAACCGACATGTGGCTCAAGCCGCCGAAGTAGAAGGCGACAACCACACCGATGAACAGGAACAGGATGGCCAAGAAACGGCCCTGTTGCTTGAGGTAGGTCGAGCAGGTCTTATAAATTACCTCACCAATCTCGCGCATGGCGGGGTGAACTGGCAGGCTCTTGGTTTTCATGAAATGATAAACACCGAAGAGCATACCCAGGATGCACACCAAGAAGCCCCAGTGCAAGAAACTGAGATCATGCAACGACTGTGGCATCACCAAGTCGGCTTCACTGGCGCTCAAGCCAAGACTTGTCGCCAGCGCCATCAGGAGAATAAATGATTTCTTCATAGATTTTCTCTAATAATTACTTGTGTTAGTTTATGTTGAATATTAATTTTCGGTTTTCACTAGATTCCACTTCTGAAATCGGGCACAAAGTTACTACCATTTTTTTTAACAGGTGGTATTTTATTGAGAAATTAACACCGTGAGGGCGAAAAAATTTTGTTTCACGTCGCTAAAAGGGCAAAAAAAATGGCAAAAGAAACGGTATTTTCCCTTTTTGGGTGGCAAAATGCCGACTCTTTTGCCAAAATAGTGGCAAATTCATAAATTACAAATTGTAACTATATTGCGGATTATTCAAACACATAATTAAGGAAATCGTGCAACGGCTTGAGAGGTTGTAAGTCGGCGGCAACACGCTCGACCCAATCCTCGCAATCAAAATAGTCCTCGTCCACGTTCATGACCAGCAAGTACTCCTTCATTTTCATGTATTGGGCCAACGGGTGATCCTTGGGGTAACCTTTAGGCATGGACTTGAGCGACTGCGACATCCACTTGTAACGTGAGGTAATAGCAGGATTGTTCACAATGCTCAGGAACTCATCTTGTTCAGCGTCGATGAGGCCGCGCAACTGGTCCAGGATGGGCTTTTCAGGCCACCAGATGCCGCCGCACAACATCATTTCGTTAACGCCCATGTGAACATAGTAGCACGACTGAACCGTGTGGCGTCCACCCTTGCCGATGACACCCGAGAAATAATTCTTGTAGGGACTCTTGTCATGAGAGAAGCGGATGTCGCGGTAAATGCGGTAAACGCAATCCTTGACCGTCAGGCCTCGCGCCTGGGGGTCAAATTCGGCAACAAGCCCGATGAGTCGTTCCATGTCCTGCTCCCATGGCCCGCGCAAGGCGTCATAGCGCTCCTTGTGCGCCTTGAACCACACGCGGTCATTGTTGATGGCGAGTTGGCGCAGGAAGGCCAGAATCTCGCTCATATTACTGGCTGATTTCATAGTCGTGATCATTCAATTGCTTTTCACAAAAGTAATCAAAATAACCATAACTGCAAAAAAAGATGCATCTAAAGGACAAAAATTATTTTGAGATTTTTAAAGCATAATGGCGCGACGAACAACAAACAGAAAGGCCCAAAAAGCAAAAACTTATAAAATTATCACAAAAATTCTTGTTTATTTTAAAAATCGTTACTACCTTTGGGCGCGTTTTCAACAGCACTTCACTATGTTTAATCATTCATAATTATAACCTTAATTAATTTATCATTTAAACTTTAGGCTTATGAAAAAAGTTTTGCTTCTCCTGACAGCCGCTATAATGGCGATGTCGCTATCGGCCGCACCTGTGGACCAGGCCACGGCCAAGAAGATTGCACAAAGTTTTTTAACCAATGAACTTTATGCAGGTCAATTAATGGCTCCGGCAGCAACTCAACCCGTGCTGCTCAAAGCCGAGATGGGTTCTGTAAAAATGAACAAACCTGTCTATTACATCTACAACACCTCCACTACATTTATCGTGGTCGCCGGTGATGACCGCGCCGATGAAATCCTCATGGTGGGTGACCGTCCACTTAAGGACATCAACAACCTGCCGTTAGGCATGCAGGACATGCTCGGACAGTACAAGGATCAGATCATGTACCTGCTCGAGCACCCGGGACTGCAACCCACGAGCGTTTGGGCTCCCTCCCCGAAGTTCAATGCCACCACCTACGGCCCGCTGCTGACCTGCAACTGGGACCAGGAGGCACCTTACTACAACCAGTGCAAGTTCGGCAACTACCAGTGTCTTACTGGCTGCCCCGCAACGAGTGCCTCGATGGTATTCTACTACTGGAAATATCCCACCGCAGCCACTCCCGCTGTTCCGGGCTATAGATCGACCATCAGTTACTCTAGCTATGGTTCAAAAAGCTACACCCACACGGCGCTGCCCTCAACAACGTTTGACTGGGCTAATATGCTGGACAGCTACACCGGCAGCTACACAACCGCCCAGGGTAACGCTGTCGCCACGCTGATGCACTATGTGGGCCAGGCCGAGCGTATGGGCTACGGCACAAGCGCAGCTGGTGGTAGCGGCGTGAGTGTTGACAGTGTGTGCAACATCCGCGACGCCTTCACCTTCTTCGGTTATGACTCCAGCACCACCCGCTTTGTCAAGAAGACCAGCGCCTATAGCGGTGGTACGACTCTCTATACCGATGCCCAGTGGGCTTCCCTGATCCAGACCGAGATGGCCGCTGGCCGTCCCATCGTCTTCTGCGCCGTCAGCTCCAACGCCGGTGGTCATGCCTTTAACGTCGACGGTTACAACAGCAGCACCAACAAGTACCACATCAACTTCGGTTGGAGTGGTGACGGTAACGCCTGGTGCTCGCTGAACTCATTCGGCTACAGCAGCTACAACTTCAACGTATATCAGCAGATGGTCATCGGTATCCAGCCGCCCAGTGGCAGCACTGCCACTCCCACGCTGGCCGTTAGCCCCACCTCACTGTCGTTCAGCACCACTGCTGGCCAGACCGTAAGCAAGACCTTTACCGTTACCGGTACCAACCTGACCGGCAATGTGACCTTGACCAAGACTGATGCCAATGGCGTTTACACCATCTCTCCCACCACCATCAGTGCCAGCGCTGCAGCCAGCGGTGCCACCGTTACCGTGACCTACAAGCCCACGGCAGCAGGCACCCAGACCGGCAGCATCACAATTGCCAGCAGCGGAGCATCCAGCAAGACCGTTTCATTGAGCGGTACCGCAAGTGCAGCAGCCCTCACGACCTACACTCCCGTGATGAGCGCTGCTAACAGCAATTACATCACCAGCTCGAGCTTCCGTGCCGACTGGACCGACCAGACGTCCAGCGCCAA
>ONIL01000027.1 GCA_900317835.1 uncultured Prevotellaceae bacterium
TTGAGACGTGCTCGGGCTTTCTGTTCCTCCTCGACTAAGGCCTTCACTTTTTTTAGCAAAGCATTCTCTGCCCTCAGGCGGAGGTTCTCTGCCTGGAGCCTTTCAAGCTCTGTCTGCGGTTCTTTCTTCTTTGGTCTTGCCATCGGATCTTTGGGTGGACGTCCTCGTCGTTTTACATCATATAGGGAGCCTCCAGCACGGATTATCCTCAACCACGACTTGATAGTGCTGCGGTGCACGTCATAATGGAGGCTCAGATGCGACAAAGGTACTCCTTTTTTCGTATGTTCTAAAATGATTTTCTCTTTTTCCGCCGCCGTGTAATTAAGGCATTTTGCCGATGCGTGAAGACCGGCCTCGCCATAAAGCCTGAAACGAGCCAACCAATTTCGAACCTCATGACGGTCAAGATGCTGCTCTCGACATACTGTTTGCAGACCTTTACCACACGTGATTTCGCTTATAATACTCAGCTTTTCTTCAAAACCATACTTCATAAACAAATTGCACTCCAAAAGTTTTGTGTCTAACTTTTGGGGTGCAGTTCACCTGAGCGTGAGGGGTTTTCTTTTTTGTCACCTGGTGTGCGGTGCTACTGTGACGATGAAGGCCATCTGCGCTTCGCTGGGTTTACCGTGCGAGCTATGCGCTCGTCTCAGGAGTAATACCTCCAGTAGAGCACGCAATTACCCGCTACAGTTGTCGTCTGTGTGATATGAATGTTGAACAGTCTCGATGGGGGCGATTGAACTGGTGCTGGGCATAACGCTAATTTTCCTGCCGACTTTTGTTGCAGGAAGGGCCATTTTGAGACGCAACTGCTGGAAATAGTGGTTGCGTTTTTGTTGGGCTGTTTTTGGGCCTTTTTGTTGTATTTTTTGTGTGTTTTTTCTACATTTGCGATTGAAAAGTATTTGTTTTTTTGATGTTTAGTTCAAAAAAGAATCTGTTTGTTATTCACATCGTTAACTTTTAATCATTTTTATTATGAAGAAATTTTTATCCTTCTTTTTTGCTGCCGCACTGGCAATGACTGCCCAGGCCCAGTTTCTTGATTGGATCGAGGTGGGAGACTATTACAACCCCACCGAGCTCTATAACGGCTCTTACTTTGACATGGCACCAACCAACTTCTATGTGGCTCACACCGGCGCCCAGATGATTTACACGCCCGACTTGATAACTGGCATGGAAGGCAGGGACGGTATGAAGATCAAGTATCTGAACTTCAAGTTCTATAGCGAATCATTTGAAGAGATTATCCGCAATGCGAAAGTGTATCTTCAAGGAATTGATGCCACCGAATTTGCCATCAATGACGATGGCGTAAAACAATTCTTCGATTTCGGCGAACTTGTTGCTGAAGGTCGATATGACTTGGAATTGCTTGATTGCTATGGAGAAGACCAGGTTCTCGCTTTTGAATTGGAAGAACCGTTTAACTATATCCCTGGCAAGAGCCTGCTTGTGACCATCGTCTTTGACGCTGAAGATGACGACAACTGCACCATGGGCAGCGATTATGCACCCTTCTACACTTCGGGCATTCGTGGCAAGGCGATGACCTACACCAGCAACTGGACCAGTTTCGTTGACTTTGCTATGAGTCCCAACTTCCCCAATGCTACCGTCACGCTGGGTTGCGGCACCAATGTCGATCTGCCTGTGACCGAGATAGGTTACACCTATGAGAAGATGCGTGGTGACGTTAATGGAGACGGCATTGTGAACATCGCTGATGTTAGCTTCTATATTGACTACCTGCTGAGTGGCGAATCTACTGGCTTTTACGAGGTAAATGCCTATGTTGACAATGACAGCAGCATCACCATCGGCGATGTCACCAGGTTAATCGACATGGTATTAATCGGAAATTAATCGGGCAACCTGTATCAATAATAATCTGCTGCAACACGAAATGTCTCGCCTTAAAAAAGAACCGCTCTAGCGAGCGGGAAATAAAATTGAATATTAACTATTCAAAATAAAATATTTTTGTTATTTTTGTAGCGCGAGATGAATAAGGAATGACTAATCTCGTTAATTGACTGACTATTTTGTTATTAACATAATTAATTACTAAACTCAGTTCTGTTTTTTATGAAAAAAGTTATTTCTCTTCTTTTTGTGGCTATGCTGGCGATGTCGGCGTGGGCTGACGTGACTGTGACCTTTATCCCGGGTACCACCGTTGGCAACAACATGTCGGCTAACGCTTTTGACGAAATGTCGCTCGATGGCGTGACGATCACGTGCACTTCAGGAGCTTTTGCCCAGACGCAGTACCGCTTTGGCGGTGGCAGCACATCGACGTTCACCTCAACTGTGGGTAATATCAAGAAGGTGGAATTCACTTGTCTGGGTTCTTTTGGCCAGACTTATGGCCCCGACTTCTATGGTGATGGTTACACCGCTCATTCAGGCAGTAATATTGGTGTGTGGCAAGGTGATACCACTTCATTTGTCCTGAAAGCCGCCTCCCAGGTTCGTGTCACAAAGATTGTCGTGACCATAGCCGAGGATGTGGTCACCGAGCTTGTTGCTCCCGAGTTCCACCCCAACGGCGGTGAGTTCACCGGCAGCTTGGAAGTTACCTTGACTTGCGCAACCGAGAATGCCCAGATTTATTACTTCGAGGGCACCCCCGAAGGCGAATGGACGGGTCAGACATTCTACAATGCTCCTTTCTATGTGACCGAGACCAAGACTTACACGGCCTATTCCGTCAAGGGTGATGAGATGAGCGAGTTTTTGACCGTCACGTTCACCAAGGTTGAGCTGACTGTCGAGCCTCCCGTGTTCACTCCTGCTTCGTGCAGCTTTGCCGACCGCCTGGATGTGACGCTGGCATGCGCTACTCCTAATGCCCGCATCTACTACAGCCTTGACAATGAGCTGTGGAGCGAGTACTCTGGTGCGATTCCCGTGACCGATGACTTGACCATTTGGGCTAAGGCTGTTGTCGGTGACGTGGAGAGCGAGGTAGTTAGCGCTACCTACACCAAGTTGCCCGCCACCACTGTGGATGTAGTCTTCGACGCTACGGTTGACAAGGGCGATGGCACCACCACGCGCAGCCACTTCACCATCGTGAAGGATGGCGTGACCCTGTACTGCGGTGACGGTACGGTTTATCCTGACCAGTACCGCATCTATGCCAGCGACTCCGCTTGCTTGACCTTTACTGCTGCAGTTCCCATCGTCAAGATTGAGTTTGAGGGCGTGAGCGGCTATCCTGCCAGCAACCTCAAGATTGCCGAGGGCTATGATGGTACTTTCACAACCAGTAATCCTGACGGCGTGTGGGAAGGTGTTGCCAATGAGGTTTCATTTGACATCACCAAGCAGGCCCGTTTCTACACGATTACTGTGACTCTTGCTGGTGAAGTTGAGCCCGAGTTCCCCATCGGAGACGTGAACCATGACACCTATGTGAACATCACTGATGTCACAGCCCTGATCGACTATGTGCTCTCGGGCAGTGTCGATATTCCCGCTGAGGGCAACCTCAATGGTGACGAAGCTATCAATATTGCCGATGTTACCGCACTGATTGATTATGTGTTGAGTGGCACCATCGGTGAATAGCTCTTTTCATAACGTTATTATTTGAAATGGGGAAGCTCGATAATGCGGGCTTCCTCTTTTTTTTGTAAAATAGTGCCGAGAGATGTAGAATACGGGCTAAAAAGCTTTGATTTAACAGCCGTAATGCTTACCTTTGTGGTACGAATTTTTTTGATATAATACTGATATTATGGATACTGATTTGAATATAGGGATGTCTTTCTCGGGCGGAGGCTATCGTGCGGCGGCGTTTGATCTTGGCGCCTTGTCGTTCATGAACTCCATCCGTTTGGAGGATGGGCGGACACTGTTAGACTGTGTGAAGGTCTTGACGTCGGTGTCGGGCGGCACAATCACGGCGCTGAAATATATGCTCGCCCGTGCCCGTGGACAAGAAGTGGAGCAGATGATAGACGAGTTGTTTGATTTCCTTTGCAACGGGGACGTGATTATCAAGGGCTTGCAGGGCCTGAGTGACGAGAAAGCCAACCGTAATGCCTCGAGTATCAGGATCATGGCCAACATTTATGACGAGTATTTATTCGGTGGAGCTGTCATGGGTGACATTATCGACAACCATGACAAGGTGCCGGTCTCTGACTACACGGCGCTGGCGACCGACTTTGACAACTCATTGCCTTTCCGTTTCCGCCTGACTAAAGGTCAGATGATTGATGGCGAGCGGATGACCTTCGGCGTTTTCGGCAACCAGAAGCACAACATCAGCCGCTCAGTGGTGCGGCACATTACACTGGGCGAGGCATTGGCGTGCTCATCTTGTTTTCCCAGCGGCTTTGAGCCGATGATGTATCCTGACGATTTCAAGGTGTCTCAGATGCCGGAAGTCGCTTGCAATATCAAGTGTCGTTTCGGCATCATGGACGGAGGCGTGGTTGACAACCAGGGTCTTGACCCGATTATTCTGGCCGAGGAGCGTTTGCGCAAGTACCGTGAAGACAAGGAACGCACCGACTGTGCTCTGGATCTGGTCATCATCAGTGACGTGGCCAGTCCTTACATGACGGGATATACCCCATGTGAGCAAATGATGCCTAAAGGTGTCGGCAAGCTGACCTTGGGTCGCCTTCGCAACTATGGACTGATTGCGCTGGTGGTCTCTATGGTGTTGTTCATCCTCGCGTTGGTGTTGGGCAGTAACTTCTGGTTGGGTGTGATGTCGGTGATATTGGCGTTAATCACTATTGCCAATATTATTGGCGCTGTGTTGAAGAACAAGATGTTTGGCGCTATCCAGCGCACATTTGTCGGTAATAATGCCACCTTCCTGAGTCATTTGAAGTTTGCCACTCTTGAGTCGATGTTGATGAACCGCGCAAAGTCAATCATCATGTTGAGCAGCGAGGTCTTCCTCAAGCGTTTGCGCCAAGTGAATTACAGCAGCCTGTATGACCAAGAGGAATGGTTCAACCGCATGGTGACCAGTACCATCTACGAACTGCGTCCTGGTGAGCGCTGGGCAAGTAAGATCAAGAATGGTACCATCCCCTCTTATCTTGAGCCCAGCAAGGCTGTTCAGCATAATAGCGCGCAGGCTGCCAGCATGGGCACGACCCTGTGGTTTACCGCTGAGGAGAAATCAGCTGGCATGCCCCAGGCCCTGATGGCCGCCGGGCAGTACAACATCTGCTACAACCTGCTCGATTATATCGAGAAGATCGAGAAGGATCCGACGAACCTCACCGCAGCTCACCAACAACTGATTGCCTGCAAGCCACAACTGCTTTCGGCCTGGCAACGCTTCCAGAAGGACCCCCATTGGATGCTCAAGAAATAGTTGAATCCTTGTACCCGTCAAGAGCTGTTATCGCTCTTCTCTCCCGAAATGTCAGTGGGAAAAAGGGCTGATAGTGCCAATAGGTGAAGATGTGTTGACGGCTTGAAGTAGGGTAGGGGAATGAAACATATTTTAAGGGGAAATCATGTGCTGATGTCGTGCAAAAGGTGTACCTTTGCAGTGTGAAAGCCGCCGCATGACCATGTGTGGTGGCTGTGGGATTATGCTTGTCAAAACAATGATGGATTTTTTATCGACATATCATCTTCAAGGCTTGGTGTTGGGCCTGTGCTCCTTACTGATTATTGGCATTTGCCATCCCATTGTCATTAAGGGGGAGTACCACTTTGGACAGCGTTTCAAGTGGTTCTTTGCTGTGGCCGGTTTGTTGCTGTGCCTGGGATCGTTGCTCGTTGACGGCGTGATGCTCTCGTCGTTGATGGGCGTTGGGGCTTTTTCTTGCTTCTGGGGCATCAAGGAAATGGGCGATCAGCAGGAACGGGTCCGCAAGGGATGGTTCCCGCGCAATCCCCGTCGCACCTATCCATGGGATAATCCCACACAAACGACAGACAATCAATGACAGACGTTAAGGCAATACTGCTGACCATGCTTCTTGGGCTCACGGGCACGGTATGGAGCGCTGCTCAAAATGTGAGTGGCTCCATCACCTGTGACGGTCAAGGTGTTGCCGGTGTCGCTGTGAGCGACGGCCACTCGGTGGTGCTCACCGATGCCTCGGGCCACTATGCGATGACGAGCGATAAGCAGAATGGCTATGTGTTCTACACGTTGCCGGGCGGTTATGAACCGATGCTGGCCGACGGTTTCAAGCCCCAGTTCTGGTCAACACTGGCCAGCAGCGATGTCACGATTCCCGAGAAACATGATTTTGTGCTGCGCCAAGTGGACAACGACAGGCACATCGTCATCTTTGGCGCCGACACCCATTTGGCACGCCGCTACAGTGACTGCGCCTTCTTCAAGAAAGGTATGATTGTCAGCCTGTGCGATGAAGTGTTACGCGCTGAAGGCACACCTGTGTACTCGGTGCTGCTGGGCGACCTCACGTGGGACGTGTTCTGGTATCAGAACGATTATGACTTGACCCACTTCATGGCCGACATGACCCACTATGAATATCCCATGCCGCTGTGGCCGGTCATCGGTAACCACGACCATGACCCCAGCGCGATGCCGTGGGATAACACCGATTGGGTGTCAGCGGGCCTGTGGCGCACTGTCATGAGCCCCACCTATTACAGTTTCAATTTGGGTCAAGTGCACTATGTCGTTCTCGACGACATCATCTACAAGAACGAACCTAAACCCGGCGAAGAGTACCCTGAGGGTGTTATGGGTCGCCGCAACTACTGGGCCACCATTACCGACGAGCAGTTGGCATGGCTCAGCGCCGACCTCGCTCTCATCGACAAGAGTACGCCACTGGTAGTGTGTATGCACATCCCGGCATGGGGCATCACGTCAACACTGGGTTATAACAAGTCGCTGTACAATGCCGACGCATTGTGCGACCTGCTCAAGGATTTCGATAACGTGAATATCATGAGCGGCCATGTCCACATCAACAACACCACGCGCCCCGATGAGTATCCTAACATTGTCGAGCACAGCATAGCGGCCACTAGCGGATCGTTATGGCTGACAGCGGCGGTGAGTGGTCACCACATCTGTCAGGACGGCAGCCCTGCGGGTTACCTGCGCTGGACTGTCGATGGTGACAAGTCGCAGTGGTATTACAAACCCATCCATGAGGGTGAGCGGCAGATGCGCCTCTACGACATGAACACCGTGGGCGATTTCTACAGGACAAACTCGGCGATGCGTGAAATTCTCAACGATTATCCGTCGAGGGTGGATTATGCGCAGATTGAGCGCAACACAATTATGGTCAATGTGTTTGCCTATGACACCAAGTGGCAAGTGGACATTTGCGAGGGTGACAGCCTGCTCCAGTGCTCGCGCGTGTACAACGAGGATCCTTACCACACGTTGGCCTATGATGTGCCACAATACGCTTCGGGCAACTATTACTCGACTTCCTATGCCACTTCTCCGACGGCCCACTTGTTCAAGGCCCAGGCCACTACGGCCGATCGCCCCATTACCGTGCGTGCCATTGACCCGTTTGGCAACATTTACCTCAAATCCATCACCCGTCCCCACCCCTATGGATTGACCATGGAAAACCGTGAGCAGGACCTGCTGGTGGGAGACACCAATGTTGACAACGAAATCAATATCTCGGATATCAACCTTGTCATCGACATGATTTTGGGGAACGGGATTCACTCTCGCCCTCTCATAGTTGCCGACTGCAACGGCGATAACGAGGTGAACATTGCCGATATCAACAAGATAATAACGCTTATAGTAAAAAATAACCAATAAAATGCGAATAGATATCCTCACCGTAATGCCCGACGCGCTCGAGTCACCACTACACTGCTCCATCCTGCAGCGTGCACAGGACAAGGGCCTCGTTGAGATCCATGTCCACAACCTGCGTGACTGGAGTTTGCGCAAGCACCGCAAGGTAGATGATTACCCCTTCGGCGGGGAGGCTGGCATGGTGATGCAGATTGAACCCGTGTGGCGTTGCATGGAGGAGTTGAAGAGCCAGCGCGACTATGACGAAATCATCTTCACGTCGCCCGATGGCGAACAACTCGACCAACCGATGGCCAACGCCCTGTCGCTGAAGGAGAACCTGATGATCCTGTGCGGACATTACAAGGGCGTTGATTACCGCATCCGCGAACACCTGATCACCAAGGAAATCACCATTGGTGACTATGTGTTGACGGGTGGTGAATTGCCCGCGGCCGTAATTGCCGATGCCGTCGTGCGCCTCTTGCCTGGCGCGATCGGTGACGAACAGAGCGCCTTGAACGACTCGTTCCAGGATGGTCTTATCGAGGCCCCCGTCTATACGCGCCCCGAGGTGTTTAACGGATGGCACGTTCCCGAGATTCTGTTGAGCGGCCATCAGGCCAAAATCGCCGAGTGGAAGATGCAGATGTCACTTGAGCGCACCCGCCGCCTGCGCCCGTCACTGCTAAAAGACCAAGATTCATAATCATATATACATCATACTCTAAATTCAATAAGATATGTCACCATTCAAATTGCAACGCCCCAAGTGGATACCGCGCTGGTTGAACATCCCGCTGCTGATTTTTGTCGGCTTTGTGGTTGTGTTGTTGTTCTTCGGGGACAATAACTACATGCGCATCAACAAGTACCGCTCCGAGATTAACGACCTCAAGAGCCAGATCAAGAACAACCGCGACTCGGCCGCGATGTATGAGGCCAAGGCCAACGAGCTCAACACCGACAACGAGACGCTTGAACGCCTTGTGCGCGAGAAGTACGGCATGAAGCGTGTCAACGAGGAGGTCTATATTACCGATATACCTTGAGCAAAATGATGAATAACAAAGAAAACATGGTCCGCTGGTCAGGTGTGCTCGTCGTGGCAGGCTTGTTGCTCATGGTCGTGATGGCCCTCATGCCGTTGCTCAACATGAACGAGCCCTGGATGCGCTGGACTTTTGCAGCTGGCGCCGTGGCCGTGCTGGTGGCACGCATCATTGAGGCTTGGGCCAAGAATAATGACCAATCGACGTTGCGTGTAAAACGCCTGTATCGCATTCTCATCTCCAGCGGCATTCTCTATTGCGTGAGCGCCCTGATGATGTTTCTCTCACGCGGGTCTAACGACTGGATTGGATTCCTGTTGGCAGGTGTTGTGGTGCAGATGTATGCCAGCTGGATGATTGACCGTGAGCACAAGTCCAGCGGTCAGTGACAAGTTGTTTTCTAATCAAAACAACTCCTAAATAGATTTAACAGGTCAAATATTTTTTTGAAATCACCTAAGTTTTAGTAATTTTGCGCTTTTGAATGAAAGGCAATCTCACGATAGACAATGGTAACACCTCGGTAAAGGTGGCCTATTTCATCGGCACTCAGGTGGTGGCGACCAATCGTTTTATGCGCCGTGACGTTAGGCTGCTTGACCGATTCATCAGTACCTACAAGCCCGATACAGCGATTGTGTGCGGCACTGCGGCGACTGCCGGAACGCAGCGAATTGAGCAACTTGTTGAACAACGTTGCCGCCACGTGATCCATCTCACTCACGAGACGCCGATGCCCATCCGTCTAGGCTATTCAACGCCTCAGACGTTGGGCCGTGACCGCATTGCCACGGCTGTCGGTGCATGGAACATCGCCCAGCGCCTCGACAATGCCAGCGATGTGCTGGTGATTGACGCGGGCACGGCCATCACCTATGACCTGGTGACGGCCGACGGCTGCTTTGTTGGCGGCAATATTGCGCCTGGCGTCGGCTTGCGTTTCAAGTCACTCCACGAGCACACGGGGCAGTTGCCTATGGTGGACCCCGAGGGTGAGACACCTGTGGTCGGCTACGACACCCCGACGGCCATCCGTAGCGGCGTGCTTTTGGGAATTCTGGGCGAGGTGAAGAGTTATATTGCTGACCTGAAGCTTTCCCATCCCAACCTGATGGTATTCCTCACTGGCGGCGATGGCAGGATGTTGCATTCGCGCCTGAACGACGATTCCATCATCTATTATGAACATCTGGCGGCTGAAGGCCTCAACCGCATCTATTTATACAACCAAACACATGAGAATTGATAAGAAGATCATATTACTCACGCTGGCTGCAGTTATGGGTTACAGCGTGGTGATGGCACAAATCGTGACAACCCCTTATTCCAAGATGGGCTATGGTATGCTTAATGACAATGTGTCCAGCATCCAGCGCTCGATGGGTGGCGTGGGTTATGCGATGAAGGGTGGCCGTATCATCAACGTGATGAATCCTGCGTCCTATGCCGACGTGGACTCACTCACCTTCCTGTGGGATGTGGGCATTGACCTGACCAACCTGTGGAGTAAGGAGAATGACAACAAGGGCTATAACTTTGGTGCTGGCCTGGACTACCTCACGGGCCACTTCAGGGTGGCAAAGGGTTTGGGTGCGTCATTTGGTCTCTTGCCCTATTCATCGGTGGGATATGCCTATGGTGGCACTTTAGATAACGGCGGTGAGTCGCGCTCAGGCAGTGGCGGCCTAAACCAACTGTATGTAGGCGCTGGCTATACCCCCCTCAAGAACCTGAGTGTGGGTTTCAACTTCAGCTATCTGTTCGGTACGACGAGCAATTCGACGGTTATCACCTCGTCCTCGACAAGCTACTTCTCCCGCTACATGAAGGTGCGTGACTGGAATGTCCAACTGGGACTGCAGTATAGCTTGCCCATTAAGGGACGTGACCTGTTGACTGTGGGTGCTACCTATCAGCCCAAGAAGTCTTTCCATGGGCACACTTGGGGAACGCGCTATGACAGCCAGGATAGCAAGATGGACACTGTGGGCTATACCTCGATGAGCGGCAACTATGAGCAGCCGACGTCGATTGGCGTTGGATTGAGCTATAACGTGAACCGCAAACTCACCGTCGAGGCCGACTACACAATACAGCAGTGGAGTGACGTCAAGTATCTGCCCATTGGCGGCTATGAACCCGAAACAATGCAGTTCGACGACCGCTGGAAAGTCGCTCTTGGTCTCCAGTATACACCCAATAAGCGCGGCAGCTATGTTGGAGCGATGTCCTTCAGGGCTGGTGCATTCTATAATCACGATTACCTGAACTTTTATGGTAATAACGTTCGTGATTATGGTGTCAGCCTCGGTGTGGGCCTGCCTGCTCCAGGCAGCAAGACGACCGTTAACCTGGGTGTAGAGTGGCGTCACCGCGAAACCAGCCCCGCGTCACTCATCACCGAGAATTACCTGAACATCACGCTTGGCGTGAACTTCAATGAACTGTGGTTCTGGAAGAATCGCATCCGCTAATTGGTGAGGCGTCTGTTACATATAGGATTGGCCTTAGCACTCATGACAGTTGTCGCAGGGTGTAAGGATGATTCCACCACAATGGTGGACCATCCTACCGACCCCGACAAGGCTCCTACCATGACGACAACCGATGTGCAGACCGTCATCAGCGATGCCGGCCACACACGCTACCGCATCTCCACCAAGTTGTGGAACATGTATGAGGAGGCGCGTGAACCACACTGGACCTTCCCCAAGGGGGTGACGTGCGAGGAACTGAACGACAATTACCAGAGTGTATCGACCATCAAGTGTGATTCGGCTTACTTCGACAAGAATAAGTCCTTGTGGACCCTCACAGGCAACGTGCGCATCACCAATGCCAACAACGATGTGGTGTTGACCGACGAATTGATGTGGGACCAGCGTGAACACAAGATGTTTAGCGATGCCTTTATCCACATCGAGAAGCAGGGACGCATTATCGAGGGATACGGCTATGAGTCTAACGAGCGGCTCACGACCTACCAGTTGCGTCAGGTAGAAGCGATATTCCCCGTCGACGAGAGCCGCATGCCCCATCCCAATAGTGGCAATACACCCAGGACACCTCAATAATTCATAATAAGGATAGAAACAAAGTATTTTGGACCCTAGTTACACAACTCCGCTGATTATCGCGCTCATCGCGCTCCTGTGCTCGGCATTCTTCTCGGGCATGGAAATCGCGTTTGTCAGTTCCAACAAGGTGCGCGCCGAGATTGAGATGGCCCGTGGCGGCATCATCAACCGCATCCTCAACATCTACTATCGCAACCGCGAGATGTTTATCTCGACCCTGCTCATTGGCAACAACATCTCCAATATTGTCTATTCGATGGCAATGGCGCGTCTGTTGACCATCCCCTTGCAGCAGTGGGTGGGCAACGAGGCCTTGTTGCTGCTGGTGCAGACCTTGATTGCCACGTTGATTATCCTGATCTTTGGTGAGTTTGTCCCCAAGTCGATTTTCCGCATCAACCCCAACGCGTCGTTGCGCACAGCCTCGGTTCCGCTCTTCATGGTCTATTGTGTGCTGTATCCCATCTCACGCTTCACCGAGTGGCTGTCGGCAGTGCTGATGAAACTGTTCGGTATCAAGATAGATTCCACACGCGTGCGTCTGCTCACCGTTGACGAGCTCGATGCCTATCTGCAGGAGAACATTGACAAGCGCGAGGACGAGAATAAGACCGTGGAACGCGAGGTGAAAATATTTGAGAATGCGCTTGACTTCAGCGACACACGACTGCGCGATTGCATGGTTCCGCGCAACGAGATTGTCGCTGTGGATGTCGAGGACACGACGCGCGACGACCTGGTAAAACTCTTCACACGGTCGGGCCTGTCCAAGATTGTGGTTTATAAGGAGAACATTGATGACGTGATCGGCTTCATTCAGGTGAGCGAGCTCTTTGTCACCGATGTGGATTGGAAGACACGTTTGAAGCCTGTCGTGTATGCTCCGGAAACACTCTTGGCCCGCAAGATGATGCAGCAGCTCATGGACGAGAAGCGTTCCATGGCCATCGTTATCGATGAGTTCGGCGGCACCAGCGGAATGGTGACCCTTGAGGACCTTGTGGAGGAAATCTTCGGTGAAATCGAGGACGAGCATGACCGCAACCACTTGACGGCACGTCAGCTGGGCGACAAGAGCTACGAGTTCTCGGGCCGTATGGAAATCGAGGAAATCAACGAGCGTTTCCACCTTGACATTCCTGAGAGCGACGACTACCAGACGCTCGCCGGCTACTTGCTGGCCGAGAACGAAGCCATCCCCAACGTCGGTGAGGTATTCGACCTTCCGCCCTACCGCTTCACGGTCGAGCGCAAGACCGCTGCGCGCATTGAACTTATCCGTGTCGATATCATCGACGACGATGAGAAGAAATAATGCCCCGCGACAAAAAATCGGTTCTTTTAACTAAAAAAATGCCGAAATATTTGCAAGATTGAAAACATTTGATGTATCTTTGCACCGCATTTCCCAAGAAATGTAACCAGGTGTGTTAGTTCAGTTGGTTAGAATACCTGCCTGTCACGCAGGGGGTCGCGTGTTCGAGTCACGTACACACCGCAATCAAGGAGTCCGTTAGGGCTCCTTAATTGTTTTTTATCATGTCCTCTGCTGGGAAGAAGGCTACACTTTTCTTGTTTTATTTCTCAATGTCTAACCGATGGCGCAGGAAATCGAGGGTTACTACGCATTCTTGCCATTCATCATCAGGATTATAGTATGTATAAAGGTAATAGCGTTCTTTATAGGCGCCCTTTTTAGTCTCGGTGTATTCATAAGTTTTTCTTATCTTGTGGATGCCCTTGCCCATGGGCTTGTCACACACAATAAGACCCTCGCCATTCAAGTCAGCAACGCCGCGGTTGATGGCCTGTTGAATGAAATCCTTCAAGTCGGCAGGAGAGTGAAAGAGAATCGTGGCACCTGATGAGGTGTAGGCATCCACCATGAATATCACCGCGTGATCGCCTGAATAAGTGTATTCTTTCACTCCGGCCGAATCGGTAATACTCTTCACCTGCCGGCCATATCTGAAATCGACGGCCTTGATGCCGCTATCATCGATATCGTCCGACTCAGACAGCACTTCCAGGCCAGCGCCAGCCAGCATCTTGGCTGTTGGACGGCTCCAATAGTTGTCCTTGATGTGGTTCATGATAGTCAGCCACTTTTCAAAGTCAAAGCGAACCGGTTTCCCGTCGTCAGGTATGTCCTCCCATGTGAGATAATCTTCAGCACTGGAATCGGCTGGCATCTCCTCAAGAATTATTACTTCTTCTTCTGTTGCTGAATCGTTTTCCTGAATATGCGTTTCAGCGCTTTTTTGCGGCCCACACCCACTTAGGCTAAAGGCAATTACACAGGCCAACATACCCATTGGCAAACTAATCCTCATCATAGTTCTATGGTTTAGGTTAACATTCGTCTTGGTGACTCACACGTATGATTTTCTCGCAAAGATAATACAATTTAATGGTTTAATTACTGATTGAGTCGGATTCTAAGTCAGCCCTCAAGATATGTGATATTAGGGCCGAACAAATATCCTTCACATTATCTAAAGCATGAAAGTCACCTTAATCAATGATTCTTTGCTTGGTTGCTCATTGCTTGGGTTGCAGGCTCTGGCGGTAGTTGCTGGGCGACTGCCCAAGGTGCTTGGTGCAGTAGCGGCTGAAGTAACTCAACGAGGTAAAATTCATGTGTTCAGCTATTTGGGTGAGCGACAGGCGCTCATCGTTGAGCAATTCCTTAAGGATTGGCACGGTGTGACGGTCGATGTAGGAGGTGACGCTGTGGCCAGTCACGCGCTTGATGGTGGCTGAGAGGTATTTGGGGGATACGTTCAGTCGCTCGGCATAGTAGCTGACGTCACGCTCGGTGCGGCTGATGCCTGTGGCGAGCAAGGCCATCAGCTGTTTCACGATGTAGGCCGTGCGGTCGGTGTGTGTTTCAGTGGCCTCGCGCTGGGCATGGGCTTCGAATATATCGTAAATCATGGTCAGGCACAGGCTGCCCATCAGCTGGTGGTAGAATTGCATGTGTCGCTCCTTGAGGCGGTCGCGAAGCCTGTGGAAATCGTCCAGCAGATGACCGGCCTGCTCATCGGTTAGCGGGATAACGGGATCCTGGTTCAGTGAGATGCTGCCCCCGATGCTGTAGTTGTTGGACGGCAACAGATTCTGCAGGAACTTGTAGTCGGCCGCGAACCATTCCACCTGCATGTCGGGTGGTGCAGCAAGGTTCTTGATCCTGTTGGGCATGGGAATCACCACCAGGTCGTTTTTCACGATGTGGTAGCAATGTTCGTTGAACACAAAGCTTCCCTCGCCCGCTGTGCACAGCAGGTGCATGCAGGTGTGGCTCAGTTCTGGGGCGTTCATCCCGTAGAAATCGGTGGAAAAAAGAAAATCTACCTTCATCGCCACAAAATTATATCCTATTTTTTTATTAAACGAATGAATTGTGCAAAAAGTGAAAATTGTAGTGCTTTTTGTGAAATATCGACTTCAAAAATGGGCAGTAATTTTGCAACAGAAACCAAAAATAAATGCAATCATGGATATTTTCAAGCAATTAAGTTCAGGGGCTGACGTCGACATGTCAATGCCCGAATATGCAGAGGCCATCAAGGAAATGGGCCGTTGTGGCCATATCTGTTTCCGTATCAACACCACTGAGCCTGACATGGAAACGGTACATCAGCTGGAAGAGGAGCTGTTCAGTGGTGGCTTGGACAAGACGAGTTACATGATGCCGCCGTTGCAGATTGACTTTGGCTGCCAGATGACTATCGGCAAGGGCGTGTTTGTAAACCATTCGTTGACGTGTATGGCGGCTGGCGGCATCACTATCGACGACGGTGCGATGATAGGTCCCAATGTGCGCATCGTCACCGACAACCATGATTATGAAAACCGCATGGTGCTGCGCTGCAAGCCTGTGCACATTGGCCGCAATGCCTGGATTGGCGTGGGGGCCATCATCCTGCCCGGAGTGACCGTGGGCGAGAATGCCGTTGTAGCGGCAGGAGCCGTAGTGACCAAGGACGTTGCCCCCAACACCATTGTGGGCGGCAATCCGGCAAAGTTTATCAAGAATATAGAGTAATAAGATAAGGAGGAAAGACTATGATTTTCGACAGAAACGAACAGAAATCGGTAGTGGCACTCTTGGGTGCCGGTAGTATGGGAACCGCCATCGTGCGCCGCATTGCAGCAGGCAAGAAGATTCTGCTGGGTGACATCAGCGAGAAGGCGTTGGAGCGTGTCGGTGATGACCTGCGCCGCAGTGGCTATGACGTGGAAACGATGGTAGTGAACGCCCTGCAGCAGGACAGCGTGGAGGCATTTGCACAAAAGGCTGCCGAGATGGGACCAGTAATGTATTTCATCGATACTGCAGGCGCATCGCCCAACCAAGCCAATCCCGAGCACATTGTTGACCTTGATATGGTGGGTACGGGCTATGCCGTAGATGCCTTTGGCGAAGTGATGGCCGAGGGTGGTGCAGGGCTTCTCATCAGCAGTCAGGCTGCCTACATGTATCCCATCCCCAACGACATCGAGCTGCAGTTGGTGAACACGCCGACCGCAGGGCTCAAGGACGTGCCTTTCATCCAAGAGGTGGCCATGCAGAATTCTGGCTTTGCCTACATGATTGCCAAGCGCATGAACCACCTGCAGGCCCAGCGTGCCGCAGCCACCAGCTGGCGCAAGCGCCGTGCCCGCATCAACACCATCTCGCCGGGCGTTATCGTTACCCCGTTGGCCTACGATGAGTTTAATGCCAATGGTGAGGGTTACCAGCGCATGATTGATGCCTCAGCCGCCCAGCGCACGGGTACGAGTGACGAGATCGCTGAGGCCGCCGCATTCCTCCTCGGCGAACACGCACGCTTCATCACCGGCACCGACCTGCTCATCGACGGCGGCGTCATTGCTGCCATCCGCACAGGCGAATATCAATTAGGATAACAAGCAACAATTATGAAATTCAAGAATATCTTTACAATCGCTATGGCGCTGCTCGTTTCGACGGCATGCAGCGGCCAGGCAAAACAAGAACAAGTTATGGAAACAACAGGTAAAGCATTGGTAGTGTTTTTCTCGCATGCGGGAGACAACTACTCAGTAGGTAACATCGAGGTAGGTAACACCAAGATTGTAGCCGATTACATCAGTGAAATCATGGGTGCCGACCAGTTTGAGATCGTGACGCACAAGTATGATGGCATGGCCTACACGCCGCTGATCAACCTTGCCCAGGAAGAGGCAAATAACGGTGAACTCCCTGGATATGAGGGCGACGTGGACCTGAGCGGCTACGACACCGTGTTCATTGGTGGTCCCGTGTGGTGGGGTACCTATCCCCAGGTAATGTTCACCTTCTTCAAGAAGCACGGTAGCGACCTGCAGGGCAAGACGGTCATCCCCTTCACCACCCACGAGGGCAGCGGTCTGGCCAACTGCGTGGAGGACGTGAAAGCGGCTTTTCCGGGTGCCAACGTCACCAAGGGCTTCAGTATATATGGCCACGAGGTGCGCTCTGGCAAGGCCAAGGTCAAGAAGTGGCTCAAGGGCTTAGGCTATTAATAACTAACGACTCATGGACTACATTAAATTAAGTAACGGCGTTGAGATGCCGACTCTGGGCTACGGCGTTTTTCTGGTGAGCCCTGACGAGTGTGAACGTTGTGTTAGCGATGCGCTGAGCGTGGGCTACCGCCTGATTGACACGGCACAGGCTTACCAAAACGAGGAGGGCGTGGGCAATGCCTGGAGCAAGAGCGGCATCAAGCGCGAGGACCTGTTTCTGGTGACCAAAGTGTGGATAAGCAATGCGGGCGAAGAGAATGCCGCAAAAAGCATCGACGAAAGCCTGCGCAAATTGCAGACCGAGTATATTGACCTGTTGCTCATCCACCAGGCTTATGGTGACGTGTTCGGCTCCTGGCGTGCGATGGAAAAGGCTTATCGTGCCGGGAAGGTTCGCGCCATCGGCGTGAGCAACTTCCAGGCTGGCCGCTTCTTTGACTTTGCCCACTACGTGGATGTGAAGCCGATGGTCAACCAGCTGCAGTGCAACACGCACATCCAACAGACGGGTATCGAGCCGATACTTGATGAATTCGGAACGAAGATGATGGCGTGGGGGCCGCTGGGCGGACAGGGTGTCGATGGCATCGTGAAGAGCGAGGATCTGGCCGCTATTGGTGCCAAATACAATAAGAGCGCCGCTCAAGTGGCCCTTCGTTGGCTCACGCAGCGCGGTATCGTAGCCATCCCCAAGTCGAGCCACAAGGAGCGCATGGCCCAGAACTTTGACGTCTTCGACTTCGCGCTCAGCGCCGACGAGATGGCCCAGATTGCAACGCTGAACCAGCACGATACAGGCACCATCAACTTTGGCGACCCGCAGTTTGTGAAGTACTTGATTGAGAATTACGGATAAGGCCATGGCACGGAAAATGGTATCGGTTTTGGTGGGTGCGGGCAGCATCGGGCAGGCGATTATCCGGCGGGTGTCGGCTGGTAAGCACGTTGTGCTGGCAGACTATTCCATGGACAACGCACAACGGGCAGCCTGGACGCTCGAGGATGCGGGTTTTGAGTGCTCGACGATCAGGTGTGACCTTGCCTCTAAGGAGGACATCCTGACGCTGGTGGACTTTGCTACTAGCAAGGGTGATGTGGTGAAACTGGTGAATGCTGCTGGCGTTTCGCCCTCGCAAGCCCCTGTCGAGGAAATCCTACGGGTGGACCTCTACGGCACAAGCGTGCTGCTGGAGGAGTTCGGACGCGTGATTGCCGAGGGTGGCTCCGGAGTCATCATTTCTTCGCAGAGCGGTCACCGTCTGCCGGCATTGCCACAGGACCAGAACGAGGCGCTGGCCACGACACCGGTTGACCGGTTGCTGGACCTGCCATTCCTCAAGGCAATCAACGACACACTGAAGGCTTACCAGTACTCCAAGCGCTGCAACGTGCTCCGCGTGATGATGGAGGCCACCCGATGGGGCAAGCGTGGTGCCACTGTCAACTCCATCTCGCCCGGTATCATTATCACTCCACTGGCCAACGACGAGCTGCATGGCCCACGCAAGGGGGGTTACTTGAGAATGATTCAGGGGATGCCTGCCCGTCGTGCCGGTACCCCTGACGAGGTGGGTGATCTGGTCGAGTTCCTGATGTCTTCGCGTGGTCGTTTCATCAGCGGTGCTGACCTGCTCATCGACGGTGGCTGCACCGCCAGCTACTGGTATGGCGACCTGCAGTATCTTAAAGCCACACATTGATGCGGTGGCTCATTTTCATCTTGGCGGCAGGGCTGGCTCTAATATTATTGGCACAACAGAGAAGTAACGAAAAGACGATGGACGACAAAGAACAAATCATTGCGCTTTATCATCAGATGTATCAAGCCATGGTGGAGAAGGATACCGTTACGCTCGACCATCTCCATGCTCCCGAGTTTGTGCTGGTGCACATGACGGGAATGCGGCAGCCCAAGCAGGCATATATTCAAACGATTGCTGACGGCACGCTGAACTATTATTCGGCAGAGCATGAACAGATGGATGTGACTATCGACAACGATCACGCTACGCTGCAAGGTCGCAGCCGTGTTTCGGCAGCGGTCTTCGGCGGTTGCCGCCACACTTGGCCGCTGCAACTCACCTTCCAATTGGTGAAACGTGACGGCCTATGGCTGTTCATCGAATCAAGGGCATCCACCTATTAACTATTATCAAAAACTTGGGTCTTAATCATTGCAAGGGGAAGTGCACGCTCTCCCTTGCAATGTGTTGTCTTGGTTCTCTTTATAATTCTCTGATAAATTTTGAGTAGTTGATTTCCAGGTGGGGGATTTGAAAAATAATAATCGCGAAATTTTGATATATACAAGAAATTTAGCAATTTTGCAGACTAATTGATTTTTTATGCCCATCGTGCTATATTTTTAATGCAATTTGGGCTATTTAGTTGACGAAAATGCGAAAATATTATCATTTTGCTTTTATTATACTGACGATTGTTGGCCTATTGGCTTCGTGCTCGCAGGAGGAGAAGAAATACCGCATTGGGGTGTCGCAGTGCTCCGACGACATCTGGCGCGACAAGCAGAACTCGGAATTGAAGATTGGCGCCTATTTCCACGATAACGTGGATTTGTGCTTTGCCGCGGCCTATGACAGCGACGAGCGCCAGATTCAACAGATAGACAGCCTTGTCGGCACGGGCATTGACCTGCTGATTGTGGCTCCCAACCAGGTCTCGACAATCTCGCCCGCCATCGACCGTGCCTATGACAAGGGCATCCCGGTGATTGTGTTTGAGCGCAAGACCAACACCAAGAAATACACGGCTTATATGGGTGCCGACAACTATGAGATGGGACACCTGATGGGCGAATATGTTGCGACAAGACTGGATGAACGAGGCAAAATCATCGAGGTGATGGGCTTGAAGGGGTCTTCGCCCGCGATTGAGCGCCACAACGGGTTTAGGGAGGCCATTGCCGAGCATCCCGGCATCCAGGTGGTTGCCACCCTGCAGGGCGACTGGACCGAGCCAACGGCCTATAACACGGTGAAGCAATGGCTTGAGAAGAACAAGGGCGCTGAGAAGATAGACCTGGTATTCGGCATGAATGACCGCACGGCGATGGGCGCCCGCAAGGCCTTTGATGAGGCTGGTGGCGTGTTGCCGCTGTTCTGCGGCATCGATGGCCTGCCGGGAGAGAACGGAGGCATCCGCCTGGTGCAGGACTCGTTGCTGGATGCGTCCTACATTTACCCCACCCACGGCGACCAGTTGCTACAATTGGCGGTGGATATCCTTGAGGGGAAACCATACGAAAAGGAGACGAAGCTGATGTCGGCGCTTGTCACCCAAGAGAATGCCCGCGTGTTGCTGATGGAGAGCGAGGAAATCATGCGCCAGTCGCACAACCTCGAGCAGTTGCACGAAAAGGCCAGCCAATACCTCGACCAACTGGGCAACCAACGCACGCTCATCTTTGTGGCACTGGCCGCGATACTGCTGTTGCTGGCCCTGCTTGCAGGCATCTACATGTACTACCTGCAGCGGGCCCGCATCCAGGACGAGCGCATGCAGATGGAACGCGAGCAACTGGACTTCTACACTCAGGTGAGCCATGAGTTGCGCACGCCGCTGTCGCTCATCCAAGGTCCCCTGGACCAACTGTTAAGGACCAATGACTTCCGTGGTGCGAGCGATGAGGCGCGTGAACTCTTCAGCATCGTTCGTCGCAATACTCATCACCTCACAGGGATAGTCAACAAAATGCTGGATGCCCAAGTGGGCGGAACTGTCACCGATGGCAATGCCCACATAGAGACGCAAAATCTTGCGTCTCCCGCTCCTGCAGGAGAAATCAAGCCCGATGAGGACGCACCCACAGTGCTTATCGTTGATGACAATGTCGACATCCGCACCTATCTGCGGTCTATCCTTCAAGGGCAATACCGCGTACTGGAGGCCGAGGACGGCAAACGCGGCCTTGAACTCGCCCGCGAACAGGTGCCCGACCTGATTGTGTCGGACGTAATGATGCCCGTGATGAACGGTCTGGAGTTCTGCCAACAGGTGAAGAAGGACGGCATCTCCAGTCATATCCCCGTCATCCTGCTCACTGCCAGGGCACTGGAAAAACATCAAATCGAAGGCTATGAAAGCGGAGCCGACGCCTATATCACCAAACCTTTCTCTCCGGAACTGCTGCTGGCCCGTATCGATAACCTGCTGCACAGCCGCCACCAACTCAAGGACCTGTGGGCCACGAAATCTGTAGCCGAGGCACCCGCTGCATCCGCCGTGCCAGCTGTCGCTACCCCTGCATCCATCGAAGACGCTTTCATTTCACGCTTTAAAAACTTAGTGGAGAAACGCCTGGCTGACAGCAACTTGAGTGTCGAGGACCTTGCTGCAGGCATGGGGCTGAGCCGCGTGCAGCTTTACCGCAAGGTCAAGGCCCTGACGGGCAGCACGCCGATTGACCTGCTGCGCAAGGCCAGGCTGGCCCAGGCCCAAAGACTGCTACAAGAGTCAACACTATCGGTCAGCGAGATAGCCTACCAGGTAGGCTTCGCCTCACCATCTTACTTCACCAAGTGCTACAAAGACGAGTTCGGCACCGTACCTGGAGAGGCACGCAAGACATAATCAGACAACAGGAACAAGGATTTTAAAACAACTGAAGAATCTAAATTCTCTGAAGGCATCCGCCCCCCTGCTTCACGCTAAGGCGCAAAGACGCTAAGGATTTATTATGGGTATCCGCATTGTTGGAGACACAAGATATTGCGTCTCTACTGAACTGTACACCATTAATAAATGTTTTAGCACATTAACCCCAAGCAAAACTAGTAAAAATCGTTCATTGACTAACAAAAATGATACCTTGAAACATATTTACAAGTACAAGAACGAAAACTGATAGTCCCCTTTATTTTAGAAGGTTAACTTTGCCAAAAAATGACATAAATCACCATTTTACATTAACTAAAACCAACAGAACAATGAACGTACTGAAAAGATTTCTACTCAGCTTCATGCTCATGTTGACGTGTACGATAGTGTATGCGCAAACAGAAATCACAGGCACCGTCGTTGACGAGACAGGAGAGACCGTCATCGGCGCAACTGTGATGGAGAAAGGTACCAGCAATGGTACAGTGACCGACTTTGACGGCGTTTTCACCATCAAGGTCAATCCCGGAGCAACCCTCGTTTTCTCCTATGTGGGTTATCTCAATGTTGAAATGCCTGCCAGCAATGGCATGGTAGTCACCATGAAAGAGGATGCTCTCGCCCTCAACGAGATTGTCGTGACGGGTTACACCACCCAGCGCAAGGCCGACTTGACTGGAGCCGTGAGTGTAGTTAGCGTGACCGATCTGGTAAAGCAAAACGAGAACAACCCCATCAAGGCGATGCAGGGTCGCGTGCCGGGTATGAACATCTCGGCCGATGGTAACCCTTCGGGTGCCGCTACTGTGCGCATCCGTGGTACAGGTACCCTCAACAACAACGACCCGCTCTACATCATCGATGGTGTTCCCACCAAGGCTGGTATGCACGAGCTCAACGGTAATGACATCGAGAGTATCCAGGTGTTGAAGGATGCAGCCTCGGCTTCTATCTACGGTAGCCGCGCTGCCAACGGTGTCATCATCATCACCACCAAGGGCGGTAAGGACGGCAAAGTGAAGATCGATTTCGATGCCAGCCTGTCAGTACAGACCTATGCCCACAAGATGAAGGTGCTGAACGCCAAGGAGTTCGGCCAGGTAATGTGGCAAGGCTTCGTTAATGACGGCCTGAACCCTAACCTGAACGGTCTGGGTTATCATTATGACTGGGCCTATGATGCTAAGGGTGTTCCCATGCTCAACAACATCACTATGAGCAAGTATCTGGATCCTGCAGGCATTACTCCCGCCGCCGACACCGACTGGTTCAAGGAAACGACCCGCACGGGCTTGGTTCAGCAGTATAACGTCTCGCTGAGCCAGGGCACCGAGAATGGAACTTCATTCTTCTCTCTGGGCTACTACAAGAACAACGGTATCATCAAGATGTCCGACTTCCAGCGCTTCTCGGCCCGTATGAACTCGACCTACAAGTTGTTGCCCATCGGTGACCGCAAGATCGTGACCGTGGGTGAGCACTTCACGGTAAACCGCACCAACGAGCTTCAGGCTCCTGGCGGATTCCTGGAGAATGTGCTGCAGTTCAACCCCTCACTGCCCGTTTACACGACCGATGGCCAATATGCTGGTCCCGTGGGCGGTTATCCTGACCGCGAGAACCCCGTGGCCCGCCTTGACCGCAACAGCGACAACCGCTACACCTACTGGCGCATGTTCGGTGATGCCTTCATCAACATCAACCCGATTCAGGACCTGAACCTGAAGACGACCTTCGGTCTTGACTATGCCCAGAAGCAGCAGCGCATCTTCACCTATCCCATTACCGAGGGTACCGTGGCCAATCCGACCAATGCCATTGAGGCTAAGCAGGAGCACTGGACCAAGTGGATGTGGAATGCTATTGCTACCTATAACCTGGAGCGCGGCAACCATCGTGGTGACATCATGATCGGTACCGAGCTCAACCGTGAGGATGACTCATGGCTCAGCGGCAAGGCTTATGACTTTGCCGTCCTCAATCCTGATTACATGTGGCCCAACTCTGCAGTCGGTGAGGCCGAGGCCTACGGCTCGGGCGAGGGTTACACGCTGGTGTCGTTCTTCGGCAAATTGAATTATACCTACGCTGACCGCTATTTGGCCAGCTTGACCTTGCGCTATGACGGTTCAAGCCGCTTCGGCCGCAATAACCGCTACGGTACGTTCCCCTCGATCAGCCTTGGTTGGCGCATCAGCGAGGAATCCTTCATGAAGGGTCTGGACTGGCTCGACAACCTCAAGCTGCGCGCATCATGGGGTCAAACCGGTAACCAGGAGATTTCCAACATTGCCCGCTATACCATCTTCGAGAGCAATTATGGTGAGGCTGGTTTTGGTGGCCAGAGCTACGGTACCAGCTATGACATCGCTGGCACCAATGGCGGCCAAACGCTCCCCAGCGGTTTCAAGCGCAACCAGTTGGGTAACGATAACCTCAAGTGGGAAACCACGACACAGACCAACCTTGGTTTTGACTTCGGCATGCTGCGCAACGCGCTGTACGGCTCATTTGAGTGGTACTACAAGAAGACCACCGACATCTTGGTTTACATGCCTGGCATCGGTGTGATGGGTGAGGGCAGCAGCCAGTGGATCAATGCTGGTGAGATGACCAATAAGGGTATCGAGCTGAACGTGGGCTATCGCGGCAGCGTGGGCGATTTCCAGTATGACATCGCCGGCAACATCGGTACCTATCGCAACAAGATCACCAAACTTCCCGAGACCTTGGCAGCAGCCGGCACCTTCGGCGGTAACGGCGTCGAGAGCGTAGTGGGACATCCCATGGGCGCCCAGGTGGGCTATGTATATGACGGCATCTTCAAGAGCCAGGACGAGATTGACAACCATGCCTCACAGAACGGTGCCGGTCTGGGTCGTATCCGCTGGAAAGACCTGAACGAGGATGGTGTCATCAGCGAGCTGGACCAGAAATGGATTTACTCGCCTGTGCCCGACTTCACTTGGGGTCTGAACATCTATCTTGAATACAAGAACTGGGACTTCACCATGTTCTGGCAGGGCGTGCAGGGTGTTGACGTCATCAGCGACCTGAAACGCGAGACTGACCTGTGGGCCGGTTTGAATATCACCAACCTGAACAAGGGCCGTCGCTTGCTTGACGCTTGGACTCCCAATAATCCGAGCTCCAACATTCCCGCTGTGAGCACGATGGACAACAACAACGAGAAGCGCGTGAGCAGCTACTTTGTGGAGAACGGTTCCTTCGCTAAAATGCGTAACATTCAGTTGGGTTACAACTTTGGCACTGGCGTGTGTGACAAGTTGCACATCGCCCGTCTGCGCATGTATGTATCAGCCCAGAATCTGCTGACCATCAAGAGCAAGTCATTTACGGGCGTGGATCCCGAGAATCCCAACTTCGGTTATCCTATTCCTCTCAATGTCACCTGTGGTCTTAATGTTTCATTCTAAAATTCAGGATTCACTATGAAAAAGATATTTAATATATTGTGTGTCGGCCTGGTTTGCTGCAGCGCCACCACTTTGTTTACATCATGTGATGATTTTCTCGACGAGCACAAGCCCCAAGCCACTCTCAGTGACGAGCAGGTAAAGTCGCCCGAGAATGCCGAGGCTATGGCCATTTCGGCCTACGCCATCTTCACCTCTGCCGAGGATATCAATTCATCATTCTCGATGTGGAACTTTGACGTCCGTAGTGATGATGCCTATAAGGGTGGAAACGGTACCAGCGACGGTGACGTGTTCCATCAGCTTGAGGTTCAACAGGGCGTGCTCACCACCAACTGGAACATTAATGACATGTGGGTGAGGTTGTACAACAGCCTGTCGCGCGTGAACAGCGCCATCGCACTGCTCAAGGAGACTGATGACAGCTACTCCATGAAGGCTCAGCGTCTGGCCGAGATGAAGTTCTTGCGTGCTTACGGCCACTTCCTGCTCAAGCGCCTGTACAAGAACATCCCCTTTGTTGTCAACGAGAATTTGACCTACGATGAGTATAATGAACTGTCCAACACCCAGTACACCAACGACGAGGGCTGGCAGCTCATCATCGACGACCTGATGGAGGCCTATAACACCCTGCCCGCAGTGCAGCAGGACAAGGGCCGTCCCACCCGTGGTGCCGCCGCCGCTTTCTTGGCCAAGGTTTACCTTTACAAGGCTTATCGCCAGGATGATGCCAAGAGCAACCAGGTGACTAGCATCGACCAGGGTGACCTGCAGAAGGTCATCGAGTTCACCGACCCCTCGCTGTATGCCAACTACGGCCTGGAGGCTGACCTCCACAACAACTTCCGTCCTGAGGAAGAGTATGAGAACGGTATCGAGAGCATCTGGGCTATCCAGTATTCACGCAACGACGGTTCCACCTATGGTAACCTGAACTGGAGCTACGGCCTGATTCCGCCCAACATCCCCGGTGCTACCGACGGTGGCTGCGACTTCTACAAGCCTTCACAGAACCTGGTGAATGCCTATCACACTGGTGGTGATGGTCTGCCCCTGCTCGACAACTTCAATGACAAGGATTTTGACTTGAACAACGACAATGCCGACCCGCGTCTGTTCCTTACCGTGGGTATGCCGGGACTGCCCTATATGTTCAACCGCAACTTCATGATGGAGGAGACCAGCATTTGGAGCCGCAGTAACGGTCTGTATGGCTACTACGTGTCCCTCAAGCACAATGTTGACCCTGCACTCATCGGCTCCTACCTCATTAAGGGTTCTTACTGGGCAAGCTCGATGAACCGCATCGTCTTCCGCTATGCCGATGTGCTGTTGATGCGTGCCGAGGCTTTTGCCCAGTTGGGTCAGGCCGACCAGGCCATCAACCTCGTGAATCAGCTGCGCTCGCGTGCTGCTACCAGCACCCAGATGATTTCCAGCTATCCCAACACCTATGGCGTGAAGATTTACATCAGCAACTATCGTGGCAGCTATTCCAAGGAGCAGGCCGTCAAGATCGTGAAGATGGAACGCCGTCTGGAGATGGGTATGGAGAGCGAGCGTTTCTTCGACCTCGTGCGCTGGGGTGATGCCGCCACAGTGCTTAACAAGTACTACTCCGAGGAAATTGACCACTGTGCCATTTACAGTGCCGCCCATTTCACCGCCAACAAGGACGAGTACCTGCCCATCCCGTTCAGTCAGATTTCGGCCTCCAACGGCCATTACACACAGAACATTGGCAACTGGTAATCACCGTAACATAGTTAAATTCCGAAGAATAAAATAACAATGATTATGAAAGCTAAGTTATTATATATATTCTGTGCGTGTCTTGCCTGCTGCGCACTTGCTCCAATGCTCAGCTCATGCTCCGATGACAACATCAGTGACCTGGAGTTGTCGGGCAACTGCATGATTGATCAGCTCTCACTGGACAACTTTGAGGGTATCATTGACCTGCCTTCACGCTCCATCGTCGTTCGTCTGCCCGAGGTCTATGAGACATCGGCCATGAAGGTGACGTCATTAAAGATGTCGGATGGTGCTGTTTGCAACATTAACCTGGGCGAAACCATCAACATGGACGCTGCAAAGGTGTTGCACGTTAAGAACGGTGACGTTTTTATGGACTGGACCCTGTCTGTTCTCCATGACGAAGCCCGCATCACCTCGTTCGTGATCAACGACATCTACACGGGTACCATCGACCAGGAGGCCAAGACAATTGTTGTCTACGTTCCTGCAACGCTCGACATCACCAACCTGGTTCCCACCATTACCTATAGCGCTAATGCAACAATCTCACCGTCGTCGGGTGTTGCTCAGGACTTCACAAATCCCGTCACCTACACGGTGAAGAACAATTCAGCCGAGAGCACCTATACCGTTAAGGTTATCGCCATCAGCAAGCCCAAGGCCCTCTTCCTGGGTTCAGCTCCCACGATGAGCGAACTGGATCCCGAGGCTCAGACTGCCTGCCAGTGGATGCTGGGTAATGTGGAGAGCTCACTGTATGCTTCGTTTGCCGACCTGCGCGCTGGCACCCTCGACCTGTCGGAGTGCAAGCTCATTTGGTGGCACTGGCACGTGGACGGTGGCGTGGACGGCCATGACAACTTCGTTGCCAAGGGTACCGATGCGATGAACACGCTGAACGAGCTGCGCCAGTTCTACGAGAACGGCGGTGCATTGCTGCTCACCCGCTATGCCGTTAACCTGCCTTCGTTCATCGGCACTACCGGTGACGACGAGTGGACGACGCCCAACAACTGCTGGGGTCAGGACGAGGCCTATGCCGAACTTTGCGGCGGCCCGTGGACATTCCGCATCTTTGACGGCCAGAATAACCATGCCATCTATCAGGGTCTCGTAGCTGGTGATAATCCTAACGAGGTTTATTGCACCGATGCTGGTTACCACATCACCAACTCTACTGCTCAGTACCACATCGGTACCGACTGGGGTGGCTATGACAACTATGACGCTTGGACCAGCCGCACTGGCGGTAGGATCCTCGGCGTTGGTGGCGATGGCGCTATCGTGCTCTGGGAGTATCCCGCTCATGACGGCAAGGGTGGCATCATCTGCATCGGCTCGGGCTGCTTCGACTGGTATTCCTACACCTACGAGGCTGGCTATACCGAGAAGTTCCACAAGAACATTGAGATTATGACCAAGAATGCTATCAACTATTTAACCAAGTAATTGACTCATGAAACAGTATAAGAATATTTTCAGCCTATTGATGCTGTGTTGCTTTATGCTCGCTTCGTCGGCATGCAGTGAAGAGAACTTCGGCCCCGATCCTTCAAAGGACTGGGATAACACCGCATTCTTCAATTCGGTGGACGAGGCTGGATTCCAGACCTACTACAATCCGGCCATTGGCCGTTGTGGTGACCCGATGCCTTTCTATGACGCTAAGGCAGGCCACTTCAAGGTGCTCTACTTGCAAGAGTTTGACAACAATGCCGCTTTCAACTACCACCCCTTCTGGGGCGTGTCGACCATTGATGGCGCCAACTATCAGTCACTGGGCGAGGTACTGCCCACAGGCACCTCTCCCGACGAGCAGGATGCTGCCCTGGGTACAGGCTGCTGTATCTACAATGAGAAGGATGGTTTGTACTACATCTATTACACGGGACATGACCGTTATGGCCGCGAAGCCGTGATGAGGGCAACCTCAGCCGACTTCAAGGACTGGTCAAAGGACGCCGTGTGGATGTTGAAGGGCTCAGCCTATGGCTACTCGGACAACGACTTCCGCGACCCGCAGATCTTTGTTGCTGATGACGGCCTTTACCACATGGTCATCTCCAGCAACCTGAAGTTTGCCGAGTTCAAATCCAGCGACTTGAAGGTGTGGGAACACGTCGGCAACTTCCCCATGATCTGGGACCGCATGTGTGAGTGCCCCGACATCTTCAAGATGGGCAATTACTGGTATCTCGTTTACAGTGAGGGTTATCGTGCCTCATGGAGCCGCAAGGTGAAGTACATGATGGCAACCTCTTGGGAGGCTCTCAGGGCCTGCTTCAACGATCCCGGTGCCAACTGGCCCCGCGACGGTCATGAGGGCATTCTCGACACCCGCGCGTTCTATGCCGGCAAGACGGCTAGCAATGGCCAGGACCGCTACATTTGGGGTTGGTGCCCCTACCGCACGGGTAACACCATCCATGACAAGAATGTCAACGTAGGTGCCGGTGGCGAGCCCAACTGGTCGGGTGCGCTGGTATGCCACAAGATCATCCAGCATGCCGACGGTACGCTCACCCTGGGCGAGGTGCCTGCTATCGCTGCTAAGTTCAACAATGAGCAGAACGTCAAGGTGATGGCCAGCAGCGGTGCCCAAATGAGCGGTGTCAACGGCAAGCTTTCAGGCGACGGCGCATTCGTGCTGTACAACCGCCTGGGAACCAGCAACCACATCTCATTCACGGTGACCACGTCCAACAACTGGGACCGCTTCGGCATCTCGCTGGTGCGTGGTACCGACAGCGATCTTTATTACACGATGATGGTCAACCCCGAGGATGAGAACCACCGCAAGGTGAACTTCGAGCAAGAGGGTAGCGCTGGTAAGGGCTTTATCGAGGGTATCGACGGCTATTGGTTTGAGCGTCCTGCCGACAACGTATATCACATCAACATCTACACCGACAACTCGGTGATGGTGATGTATATTAACGATGTCTGCTGTTACACCAACCGCATCTACGGTATCCAGAAGAACTGCTGGAGTATCAACAACTATGGCGGCAATATCACCATTTCGGACCTGAAAGTGTTCCAGTAAACGTCCTTTACTATGATGAACAGATTATTAACTATTCTGGCGGCAGTGCTCGTGGCCTTCTCGGCCACGGCACTGGCCCCCCAGATGTTGAGCGAAAACCACGCCATGCTGCGGGTTGACGCTACGGGTAAGTACCTCTTGCTGCCCGTGCAGGAGAAAGAGGAGAACGCCTACGTGCGCGTTATCGTGGACAACGAGCAGGTGCAGACGCTCAACGTGCGCTTTGCTGTGGACAAGGTGGACTACTATGTGCCATTGGATATCCAGCGCTTCGGCAACAAGAAGGTGCTGGTCGATATTTCCTTCCATGGTGACCGCCGCACGACGGGTGCCGTCAAGGACTTTGTCTGCTGGCGCGAGATGCGGGTGACCGACACATTTGACGATGCAAATCGCGAGCGTTTCCGTCCCGCCTATCACCACACGCCAGCCTATGGCTGGATGAACGACCCCAACGGTATGTTCTACAAGGATGGCGTTTGGCACCTGTACTACCAGTTCAACCCCTACGGCTCGCAGTGGGAGAACATGACTTGGGGACACTCGACCTCGACCGACCTGATCCACTGGACGCCCCAACCCATCGCCATCGAGCCTGATGCGTTGGGAACCATCTTCTCGGGCTCCTGTGTGACCAATGGTGACGAAGTTGTGGCCATTTATACCTCAGCCGGACAAAACCAGACGCAGTCTATCGCCATCTCGCACGACAACGGCTTGACCTTCGAGAAATATGAGGGCAACCCTGTCTTGACGAGCGACGTGCCAGACTTCCGCGACCCGAATCCTTTCTGGAACAGCGACATCAACGCTTGGAACATGATTCTTGCTGCTGGTCAGGAGATGAACATCTACAGCTCCAAAGATCTGAAGTCCTGGAAGTATGAGAGCTCCTTTGGCAAGGAATATGGTAACCACGGTGGTGTGTGGGAGTGCCCCGACCTGATGAAAATCGACGGCAAGTGGGTATTGCTGTGCAACATTAATCCCGGCGGTCCCTTTGGCGGTTCAGCAACGCAGTACTTTGTGGGCAACTTCGACGGCCACAAGTTCACATGTGAGTCGATGCCCAAGGTCACCAAATGGATGGACTACGGCAAGGACCACTATGCCACAGTATCGTTCTATAACGCGCCCGCTGGCCGTCATGTGGTAATTGCGTGGATGTCTAACTGGCAGTATGCCAACCAGGTGCCCACCCGCCAGTTCCGCAGCGCCAACTCGATTCCCCGCGACCTGGGCCTGTTCACCGACGGCGAAGAGTCCTACGTCAGCGTGAAGCCCTCGCCCGAGATGCTCGCAGCGCGCGGTGCCAAGGTGAAAAAGCCGACCGAGACCTGCGAAATCGTCGTGGACGTGAAAAACTCGATGGAGTTGACCCTGTCTAACGCCAATGGCGAGCAGGTGGTGATGAAATATGATGCAGCCAAGCAGACCTTTGAGATGGACCGTAAGGCCAGCGGTGATGCCTCCTTCAGTGAAGCCTTCCCCGTTGAGACTGTCGCTCCCACCCATGGCGCCATCAAGCAACTGCGCATCTTCATCGACCGTTGCAGCATCGAGGCCTTTGATGCCGACGGCAAGATGGCGATGACCAACCTCGTGTTCCCCACCACGCCTTACACCAACCTCAAGGTCAAGGGCGGTAAGGCCACGATTTACCAAATCAACTACTAAAAACCAAAAACTACGAATTGCACGAATTTCACAAATTATTAATCGGTTGAAATAAATAGTTGGTATTAATTAGCGTAATGAGTAGTTGAGCAACTTAAAACTAAATAAAATGGCAAAGACTAATAAAATCGCGATCATTGCGGTCATGCTGTGCTTCTTCTGCATGGGCTTCGTTGACCTCGTGGGTATCGCCTCCAATTATGTGAAAGAAGATCTCAACCTATCGGACTCGGTGGCCAACATCTTCCCTTCACTGGTGTTCTTCTGGTTCCTTATCTTCAGCGTTCCCACGGGCATGCTGATGAACAAGATTGGCCGCAAAAAGACCGTTTTGCTCTCGCTGGCTGTGACCATTCTTTCGCTGATGATTCCGTTGTTCGGCAACAGTTTTGCCGTGATGCTCATCGCCTTCTCGCTGCTGGGTATCGGCAACGCGTTGATGCAGACCTCGCTCAACCCCCTGGTATCGACCGTGATGGGCGGTGGTAACTTGGCATCGACGTTGACCTTCGGCCAGTTTATCAAGGCCATCGCCTCGTTCCTGGCGCCTTATCTGGCCATGTGGGGTGCAACGCAGGCGATTCCCAGTCTGGGACTTGACTGGCGTGTGCTGTTCGCCATCTATTTTGTGGTAGGCACCTTCTCGGCTGTCTTGTTAGGTGTAACCCCCATCCATGAGGAGAAAATCGAGGGTAAGCCTTCGACCTTTGTGGAGTGCTTCAAGCTCCTCGGTGAGCCCATCGTGCTGCTCTCGTTCCTGGGCATCATGTGCCATGTGGGCATCGACGTGGGTACCAACACCACCGCTCCCAAGATTCTCATGGAGCGCTTGGGCATGACGCTGAACGAGGCTGCGTTTGCCACCTCGCTATACTTCATCTTCCGTACCATCGGCTGCTTGACCGGCTCGTTCTTCCTGCGCGTGCTCAAGATGAGAACGTTCTTCATCATCAGCGTCATCATGATGGCCCTATCGATGTGCGGTCTGTTCTTCGGCCACGAGAAGTGGATCCTTTACACCGCTATCGCCCTTGTGGGTTACGGAAACTCTAACGTATTCTCTATGTGCTTTGCCACGGCTCTCGAGTCGATGCCTAAGAAGCAGAACGAGGTATCCGGCCTGATGATCATGGGTCTGTTCGGTGGCACGATTTTCCCGCTGTTGATGGGCTTCGCCAGCGACGCTGTCGGCCAGGCAGGTGCTGTGGCTGTAATGGCTGTCGGTGTCATCTACCTGTTCACCTACATCAAGCAACTCAATCCCGCAACTAAAAGCTAAGGACTAAAATATGGACAAACGTTATGTAGTGGGCCTGGGCGAGGCCCTGTGGGATTCTGGGTAGTGACAATGCCATCGCCATCAGCGCGCTGGGCGAGGACAAACTGGCCGAGGAGACCATCGAGGCTCTCGAAGAGCATGGCCTCAAGTATCTCATGCCGCGTGTGCCTTATCCCACCGGCACCGTGCAGGTGACGCTTAACGAGGAGGGAATCCCCACCTATGACATCAAGGAGAACGTGGCATGGGACAACATCCCCTTCACGCCCGAGATTGAGGAGATCGCTGCCAACTGCCGCGCCGTGTGCTACGGCTCGCTGGCACAGCGCAACGTCGTGTCGCGCGAGAACATCCACCGTTTCCTCGATGCTACCCCCGACGACTGTATGAAGATCTTTGACATCAACCTGCGTCAGCAGTTCTACAACAAGGAAATCATTCAGCAGTCGATGCGCCGTTGCAACATCCTCAAGATCAACGACGAGGAGCTGGTGACCATCGGTCGCATGTTCGGCTATCCCGGCCTGGACATCGAGAATAAGTGCTGGTTGATCCTGGGCAAGTACGACCTCGACATGCTCGTGCTCACTTGCGGTACCAACGGCTCTTACGTCTTCACCCGCGGCCAGATGTCGTTCCAGGAGACCCCTAAGGTCGAAGTGGCCGACACCGTCGGCGCCGGTGACTCGTTCACAGGCTCCTTCTGCGCCGCCATCCTCAACGGCAAGCCCGTGACCGAGGCCCACGAGTTGGCCGTCAAGGTAAGTGCCTTCGTATGCACCCAGAACGGTGCCATGCCCACCTTGCCCCCTGACCTGCTTGCAGCTGCACAGTAAAGCGCAACCTGCTTAACAAATAAACGGACCCAACTGGATTCTCAACAATCCAGTCGGGTCCATTTTGTCAACGTATACAAGGCCTGTTAAGAGACTAACTACAAATCCTTTATCCTCCCGCCGCTTGATTGGCAGCGTTTTTCAAGAAGCCGATGATGAGTTGATGGGTGCAAAAAGGGGGAGTGTGCGCTCCCCCTGGAAAAAGACTAACAAGATAAATTAGTGACTTAAAATGCAGACTGTTTCTTGTACTCTTTAAGTGCTAATTTATACTACCGCTCAGCACGTAGTCGATGAGGGCGGTTATATCTGCGATGTTTACACTGCCATCTTTATTGACATCAGCGGCCTCATTGTTAACCGTTCCGCCACCCAGTACCAAATCAATAAGAGCTGTCACGTCGCTGATGTTTACATTGCGGTCACCGTTCACGTCGCCCAAGATAATAGGCCAATCACCAACAGTAAACGAAGTTGGAGTACACCAATAATAGTTGGCAATAGTGACATAAGGATTAATCAGGAAGAAATAATAAGTCTCGCCCTCGGTCAAGTAATTGAACGAACGGTTCACCTCGATGGTCTTCCTCTCTCCTGCAGCGAGTGACACGTTGATTGTCACAACATTGCTTGTGTACCAACTATAAGAGTCATTGCCGGTTTTAGAACAAACAACGAATGTCAATTCCCCGGTATATGGTCCTCCTAAAGCCTGAATGTCAAAAGAAGCCTTGACATCATTCGCAGGCATTGTTGATGCCTCGGGAATGATACCGGATTTCATGACGATAGCGCCGGTACCCGTGGCATCGGGCTGAATGCCGGCAATAACTCCTTGACTATAACTATAATTATATTTATCAGGGTTATTGCTATCAGCATAAGGACGTAACAGGCTCGTCAAAAAATAATTATTATATGAGCCATTCCATCCCCAATTCACATGAAAATAGCCATTGTTGTCATAACCGTCCAGGACAAAAGCATGGCCTGCGTTAGCAGGAGTTTGACCGAAGTAGAAAATAGGCCTGTTTGCATCTAATTCGTTGCGCAGCATCTCGTCCCAGTCGTCAGAATAACTATCTCTTAGCAGATAACTCATTGATGGCGAGTAATCAAAATAAGCCATGAAAGCTTCAATGGCTTTATTATAATAGGCAGAACTCTCATAGGTGCCATACTCCATGTCAATTGAAATGCCCACGTCGCTCATCAATTTGGCCACAGCTACAGCTTGTGTCTCATTATAACTGGATTGATAGCTGTTTAACATGTTGTTCCAATCATAGATTGATTGTGAGAAATCGGCCGAAAGAGTCATTGCATTGCCACCATTGGGCAATAACGTGTAACTGTGGCTACCGTCGCCATGCATGGGCCATTGATAGTAATACATGATTTGGGCCATAGCGGTAGCCAAACAACCTGTCGGGGCTATATTGTTGCCAATGCGGGGACAATACCTGTTGAAGGGCTCATTCTGCCCCCAAATCGATGACATCAATGGCGCCACACTTCTCGAGAGTGTGGTAAGTTGACGGGTACCTGCTTCATCATTCTCGCGCAGCCAATTCAGTTGACGCTGATACTCTGAGAGCCACCAACGCATATTCTCAGGCAACTTGTCAAAATCAAACTCACCACGCGTGCTGTAGCCCCAAACAGGCTGCGCAAGGTCATCGCCACCAACAACGATGTAACCGCCATCAGCATTCAGGTTAAACACATAGTAATCGGCATCAATCCCGTTGCTGTGGGCAGTGTAGGCCAGTTGCAGGTTTTCTCCAGCATTACCTGAAGCAAAACGCATTCGGTTTTGTTGTGTAAAACGCTGCGCTGCAGCCTGGGCCTGAGCAACAGTAACACTTGCTGCACTCGCACCCGCTGCAGCCAAAACCATCATCGAAATGAAAAGGAAGATACGTTTCATAGCTTAAAGAATTAAAAGATTATACGACTTCATGACTGCAAATATACAATATTTTTTCCGTTTGCGCAATTCCTGATGAGGCTAAACAGCGCTGACGTCATTGAGCTCATCAACCACGTCCCATGCAACAATGAATAAAGATCGTTGCGAAACGAGGAAAGAAACACTTTTTATTTGTACAATTGATAAGAGTCGGGTTTGCGCTCTCCCCTAAACTTTAAAAAACTCCCGACGCCTGATTGACAGCGCTTTCCAGCAAGCCGATGAGGCGTTAAAAGGCGCGGAAAGGCGCCCGACGGCTCAAAAAGGGAGAGCGTACGCTCCCCCAGGATTCTACGCCTTTTCAGCGCTTGCTCCAGTGAATGAGCCTCATGCGAATGTTAGCATTTTTCGGTGTTAATTCAACAATATTTCGTAACTTTGCAGGTAAGAGTTAACATGTTTTTATCAACCTGAAAAATGACTGATATGAAACGAACTAGGAAAATTGTCGCAATAGTTGCCTTGGCGCTGATGAGTGGCCTCCTGTCTTTCGCCAAGGACAGCGCACCCGCCGTATCTCAAGGCAAGATAACTGATAACAACAATGATTTTGCCTGCAACCTGTTCCGCACCATCTACGAGCAGCAACATGGCGGTGGCAGCTTCATCATGTCCCCCATCAGCGTGAGCTATCTGCTGGGAATGCTCAATGCTGGTGCCGAAGGTGAGACGCAACGCCAGATAACCGACGTGCTTGGACTGGATGGTTCAGTAAAGGAAATCAACAATTACTTCAAGAAGGTGATGGATGAAGCCTCCAGTGTCGATTCAACGGTGACGATAAAAATCGCTAATAGCATCAACGTCAACTCGGGTAGGGGCTACCGCCTTATCCCAAAGTATAAGGAGAACATGCAGCAGTTTTACAATGCCCAAATCGATGCATTTGACTTCACCATTGACAGTAATGTGGACATCATCAACAACTGGTGCAACACCCACACCGACGGCATGATCCCCAAAATTATTGACAGTCTCGACCCCCTTGCCGCAATGTATCTGCTCAACGCTGTCTTCTTCAAGGCCTCGTGGACCGACAGATTTGACCCTAATGAGACTCGCAACAGGATTTTCACAAAGCAGGACGGCACTATCCTCGAGCACAAGATGATGCACGTTGCCATAAAAGCCGCTTACGGCTCTAACAACTTGTGCAAGATGCTCTCTCTGCCCTATGGCAACGGCAGTTACAGCATGAATGTGCTGCTTCCCCACGAGGGTAAAACCATCGACGACATCATCCAGAGCCTCTCGACGCAACAACTGGAGCAACAGCGAACTGAGGAAATGACCATTCACAATGTGGATATCCTGATGCCCCGTTTCACCACCGAAAGCGAGATCAAACTTGAGCAAGTCCTCTCGTCGATGGGAATGCCGCTGGCTTTCCATCACCTCGCTGCCCAATTCTCCAAAATGATCAAAGGTGAAGAACTCTGGGTTTCGATGATGATGCAGAAGGCTAAAATCGAGGTCAATGAAAAGGGGACCAAGGCCTCTGCCATTACTATTGCCAAAGGGTATACAAAATCATTGTCGGGCGGCAACCGCCCAAGGTACGTGGAGTTCCACGCCACGCGCCCATTTGTATATTACATCGTCGATAACAGCACA
>ONIL01000030.1 GCA_900317835.1 uncultured Prevotellaceae bacterium
GGAAAAGAAGTCTTGATTTCATGCCTTTATCGTTTTCTTGCCGCAAATGTACACAAAAACACTCCTATATGCAACCCTTTCCAAAAATCTCTCGTTCACTGCATTAAGGAGATCAACCAAATAGTCCTTGCCACCCGCGAAACAAAAAAGCATCGCGGATGCCAAACCCTTGCTGGCACCCGCGACACTTCTATTCAGTAACAGTGTTATTAATTGCCACTGAGGATCATGTCGATGAGGATCGTGACATCCTTGATGTTGACATTGCCGTCGCCGTTAACATCGACATAGGGGGGCAATTCCTCACCGCTGAGCAACTGGTCAATCAGGTTGGTCACGTCATTGACTGCAATATTACCATCACCATTGATGTCGCCGGGACCAGCACCAAGGAACGGAACAATGCGTGCAAATTTACTCCAGTAGGTATGAGCCGCATAAGCATCTTGTGATCCCATGGGGACATGCAGTGTTGCCTGATAGCTACGGTCAAAGCCAAATACGTAAAGTTGCGGAGGCGTTGTCGCAAAGCACGTAAGGTGCTCTAACCCTGTGCAGTTGGAGAAAGCACCGCTGCTGATGCTAGTGATTGTTGCAGGTATCTCAACCGTCTTCAAACCAGTACAACCCGAGAAGGCAGACTCACCGATAGATGTGACCGAAGAAGGTATCTTCGCGCTGGCTAAAGCGACACAGCCATAGAACGCTTGTCGGCCTATGCTCGTTACCGAAGAGGGGATAGAAATACTTGTCAAACCAACACATTGTTGGAACGCATAATCACCGATGCTCGTTACCGTGTTTGGGATGACTGTGATGGAGAAGCCGGCAATCAGGGTATTGGATGCTGTTAGAATAATCGCATTGCAATTATCACGAGAGTCATATACCGGATTATTCTCATCGATGACAAAGGAGGCCAAGCTAGTATTACCGAAGAACGCAAAACTACCGATGCTGGTCACCGAAGCGGGAATCTCGATACTCGTCAATCCTGAGCATCCCGAGAACGCATGGTTACCGATGCTGGTCACCAAAGCGGGAATCCCTATGCTCATCAATCCCTTACAGTTAGAGAAGGCATAGTCGCCAATCGTGGTAACTTGTGTTGGTATATCGACACTCGTTAGACCCGTACATCCAGAAAAGGCATCGGTGTCGATGCTGGTGACCGTAGTGGGAATCTCGATACTCGTCAATCCTGTATGGCCCGAGAATGCTCCTGCGCAGATTTTCGTTACGTTGCTTGGGATTACCGTACTCACACAGCCGGCGAGCAGGCCATTATCACTCTTACGGATAATTGCATTGCAGTTATTGCGGGAATCATAGTACGGATTATTCTCATCAACGACAATCGAAGTAAGGGAAGTACATCCCGAGAGCACAAAGTAGTAAATGGTCTTGACCGAAGCGGGAATCCAGATATCCGTCAAACTTGTACAGTCCTTAAACGCACGATGACCGATGTATGTCACTGAGGAGGGTATGTCGATACCCGTCAAAGCTGTGCAACTTGCGAAGGCGTCCTGTCCAATATAGGTCACCGAAGTGGGAATAGTGACACTCGTCAAACTGGAGCAGCTGGAAAAAGCCCAAGAGTCAAGGCTAGTGACCGTAGAGGGAATAGTGACATTCGTCAAACTTGTACATCCAGAAAACGTGCTTCTGTTAATGCTCGTGATTCTAGCAGAAATATCTAAACTGGTCAAGCCGGTACAACCCTGGAACGCGCTTTCGCCGATGTATGTCACTGAGGCAGGTATCTCGAGACTGCTCAAACCGGTACAACGATTGAACGCGCTCTCGCCGATGTATGTCACTGAGGCAGGTATCTCAAGACTGCTCAAGCCAGTACACAGATTGAACGCTTTCTCGCCAATATGAGTGACATTGTTACCGATGTGAATGTTGGTCAAGCCCTCGCAGTCAGCAAAAGTCTCGTCATCAATGCCTGTTACCGAGTAGGTCTGGCCGTTTAAGATTACCGATTCAGGTATATCGAGCGAACCTTCATATCTGAACCACATGTTGTTCTCATCGGAACAGACCCAAACTTCATCGTCCGAAACTATTTTATAAAAAAGGCCGTTTTCTTCATAAATTGGCGTGCAGATATAGAAACCGTTGAGAACGATTTCGCTGGGTGCCAATCCATCGGCAACGGCATAAGCCTCAATCACGTGTTGGCCTGGATCATCAAAAAACAAGGGCCACTCATATCTACGCCATGCATCATCGCTCCAATCGTCATATCTGTAATAGATATCAGCAGACTCATTATCAGGACAATAGATTTCAATCACCACAGAAGAGTAGTCACTAGTCCAATTAAACCTAAGCTCAGGCATCGTGGTCTGCTCTTGGCTCATGGCAGGCAGAGCCAGCAGCATCAACAACATCAGGGTTAAAAGTAAATTCTTTTTCATTGTAACAATTGATTAAGCATTAATAATATTATGTGATGCAAATTAACGGGTATTAGCTATGGAGAGCATTTTTACACTTTAGTGTCTAATAATTTTACAATTTTTCATTTGGTTGAATGAATTGCCTTGTTTTCTAGCCCTATGTGCAAGATGGTATAGGGGGATAAACAAGCGTGCGCCCCGTGATGGGACGCACGCTGTCATATCATTAAATGGATTTGTTTTACAGGACGCGGCAGGCGCCGACGTAGCGGCGGCTGTAATAGGACTCGGTGTTCTTGCTCTCGGTTACACCGCTGCTGCATGCCGAGTGGATGAAGTGGAAGGTGTTGTCGTCATTGACCTTGGTAACGATGCCCACGTGCCCTACTCCACCACGGCCCGAACGGCCCTGGAAGAAGACGAGGTCACCAGGCTGCAGATCTTTCTGCTTAACGCGCACGCCGTCAAAAATCTGGCCGCGCGACGAGCGGTCGAGCTCAATGCCGAAGCGCTTGAACACATAGCTGGTGAAACCCGAGCAGTCAAAGCCACGGGGTGACATGGCACCATAACGATAGGGCGTACCGCGGAAACGGTATGCGTAATTGATAACCTGATCAACGATGTTATTGCGGCTGTTTTGTTCTAACTGTTCGAGAACAGTGCCTTGACGACGATTAGACAACTGCTGTGACTGTGCAGTAAATCCAGTGATGGTGATTGCTAAAAGAACGAATAATGCTGATAAACTTATTTTACCTTTAATAAAACTCATAATTAATCATTTAGTGGACTGGAAAATCCGCACATCGGCGGCTTTTTCGTTAAGGGCATCGTGAACGATGACAATGCCGTACGCCCTGGTTTGCGATGCAAAGGTACTTCAACCTGCTAACCCGACCAAACTTCTTAAACACTTGTAAACATTTGGCAAATTTGCCGATTTTGACGCAATGTTCCACGCCATCTCCCTTAAAATAGGGGCTTGCGGGAGGTCGGAATGTTTAAATTTTGGAAACTAAAAACGCAAAAGTTTACACTTTTTAACAATAAATGGCATCCTATAAGATTTATTTTTTGAATTTTTGCCATCAAAACACACCTCTCAGCACGACAAAATGGTGTTGAAAATTGCAAAATGCAACCAAAATGTGCGGTTTTACTAAAAAAGTGGATTTCCTGCTTTTTGAGCCCTCAAATCCAGCCGTCCACGTCGTGGAACAATTGAGAAAAATTCCAGGCTGCTGCGAGGAGGCCAGGTCAATTGGTGATCATGTAGCCTCCATTACTGGGAAAGACGCGATAGGTCCTCATGCCCACCTTGTTATTGATGGCCACGCCGCTCAACGGGCCACCGAGTCCTGTCAATGGATTGTAGCGAGAGCCGCACTTGGGACAAACGGCCTCAAAATTCTCGGGATTGATTGAGAGAATGATATTCTGGCTTGCCTCCACCGGGCATGAGAGGTCGTAGGCCATCGGCATCTCCATTCCCATCATCAGCAACACGCCTCCATAACCCGTATAGGTATTTACATTAAAGGGGAAATTGCTGGGCAGGCGCTTCTCACGGTTAAAGATGCGGTAATCACCCATGCCGTTCACGCCGTAGGTGTTCCACAAGGCGTAGCTGCCCAAATCGATTCGAACCGTGAAGTTGGGCACCGCCTTGTTGTCAATCTTGTCACAGCCACTTGCTATGACCATGACGAGCAGGGCTATCATTACCCCAAAAGTCTTGTATAATCTCATTGCAGTCACTTTTTATCACATGATTAACGCAAAAAATGGTCATTTGATTGTAAAGTTTCCCGAAAAACTATAATTTTGCGTGCAATAAAACCCTTATTTGCTAAGCATGGACCCGTTATTTTCTATCATAACCGTCACATGGAACGCCGCCACTGTTATTGCTCCCACCTTGCAGAGCGTGCAGCGACAGACGTCGAGCGACTATGAGATGCTCATCATCGACGGCGCGTCGACCGACAACACGCTCGATATCGTCAGGCAGACGTCCATCGCCTCCATGCGCATCTTCAGCGAACCCGACAAGGGACTCTATGACGCAATGAATAAGGGAATTGCACGAGCCCGTGGACGTTACATCATGTTTCTCAATGCTGGCGACGCCCTGGCCGATGACACGGTGCTGGCACGGCTGGCGCTGCTTGCAGCCGAGAACCCTGGTGTCATCTATGGGCAGACCCAGCTGGTCGATGCCCAACGCAATGTGGTGGGCAAACGCCACCTGACGGCTCCCAAACGGTTAACCGCTGACAGCTTCCTGAACGGCATGGTGGTCTGCCATCAGGCTTTTGTGGCCAGGCGTGACCTGGTTCCCCAATACGACCCTCAATACCGACTGAGCGCCGACTATGACTGGTGCATCAAGGTTCTCAAGAAATCTACCGCCAATGCCTATATGGGCCGGGAACCCATCATCAGCTACCTGGCCGACGGAATGACCACACGCCACCACCGTGCCTCGCTGTGGGAGCGTTACCGCATCATGTGCCATCACTATGGCACCCTCAAGGCCACGCTGGCCCACTTGAGTTTCATCCCACGCTATGTGAAGCGTCGCCTAATTGGTGGCCCAAACAGGCAATGACGCCTTTTCTACGACTCTGAGCTATCAACCTTCTAGGACAATCAATAACGCATGAACGATAAAAAAACAGGAAATATCATCACCCGCAACTGGCACCGATTCAAGGTGTGGTACAAGGGATTGTACCGCGGACGCCCCTGGTGGGTCAAGCTGCTCGCCGCACTGGGCACATTCATCGTCCTCTTCCTCCTCTACCTCATCGCCGTGGACATCAACCTGTTGTGGCTGTTCGGCAAGTCGCCTAGCACCTACAGCATCATGCACCCGCGCAACCCCGAGGCCAGCTACCTCTACAGCGCCGACGGCAAGACCATCGGCAAGTACTATGACGAGAACCGCACCCCAGTCCCCTATGACTCGATCAACCCGCAATTCTTCCAGGTGCTCATCGATACTGAGGACGAGCGGTTCTACCATCATCACGGTATCGACTTCGGAGGCTTGGGCGCCGCTGCCAAGGATATGGTATTGCACGGACGTCCCCGTGGCGCGAGCACCATCACCCAGCAACTGGTGAAAAACATGTTCCGCACCCGCAGCGACTATTCGACGGGACTTCTCGGCTACATTCCGGGCGTGAAAATGCTCATCATGAAAAGCAAGGAATGGATCATCGCCACCAAGCTCGAAATGTTCTACAGCAAGCAGGAAATCCTCGAGATGTATGCCAACACTGTGGACTTCGGCAGCAATGCCTTCGGCATCAAGACTGCAGCCAACACCTACTTCAAAACCACCCCGCGCGAACTCAAACTCGAGGAGAGTGCCGTGCTCGTTGGTCTGCTCAAGGCCACCAGCACCTACAACCCGCGCATCAACCCCAAGAACAGCCTGCGCCGTCGCAACCAGGTACTCAAGAACATGCAACAGCGCGGCGACCTCACCCAAGCACAATATGACTCGGTTTCATCGTTGCCTATCGACCTGAAATACACACTCGAGACCAACTATGACGGCATCGCGCCCTACTTCCGCGAAGCCGTGGCCCGAGAGATCGAAGATATCGCCAAGGCCCAAGGCCTCAAACTCGACCTCGAGCGCGATGGCTTGAAAATTTACACTACGCTTGACTCGCGCATGCAGGAGTATGCCGAGCAGGCTGTCAGCGAGAAGATGAAGATCGTTCAGCAGAATTTCAAGCGCCACTGGGGTGACCAGGACTGCTGGCTCGACGACAACAACCAGCCCATCGCCAACTTTGTTGAAGACAAGGCACGCAACACGCCCATTTATCATGAGTTGCTTGCCCGATACCCCAACGATCTTGACTCGGTCAACTATTTCATGAATCAGCCGCACATGGTCCATTTGTTTGACTATGAGAACGATTCGCTCTATATGGAGATGAGTTCTATGGACTCGGTGCGCTACATGCTGCACTTCATGCACTGCGGTTTCATCGCCATGGAACCGAACAACGGCCATGTCAAGGCATGGGTCGGCGATGTGGACTTTGACACATGGAAGTATGACAAGGTGCGCGCCAAGCATCAGCCTGGTTCCACATTCAAGCTCTTTGTCTATGCCATGGCCATGGAACGCGGCCTGGTCCCCTGTGACCGACGCCTCGATGAATATATCGACACCCTCGTCTATAACGAGGACAAACATGAACTCGAGCACTGGCGTCCCACCAATGCCAACGGCACGTTTACTGGCGGTGAGATGTCGTTGCGTGCGGCTTTTGCCCAAAGCATCAACAGTGTCACCGTGCGCGTCGGCGCCGAGGTCGGTTTTGCCGAGATAGCCCAGCTAGCCCGCGACATGGGCATCAAATCCCCCATGGATCCCAAGCCGGCCCTGTCACTGGGAGCTAGCGACGTTGATTTGATGGAGCTGGTCAATGCCTACTGCACCGTGATCAACGACGGCATGCGCAACGACCCCATCATCGTCACCCGCATTGTGGACCGTGACGGCAAGGAAATCTACCGTGCCCCCAGCCACCAGGAGCGCGCCATGAGTTATCGCTCATCATGGCTCATGCAGCAGATGCTCTTGGCATGCCGCACCGATGCCGGTGGCACCGCAATGGCACTGAATGGTTACATCACCCGTCCCCTCTATGACGTGGACCTCGGTGGCAAGACCGGCACCAGCAACCGTCACGCCGACGCCTGGTTTGTCGCCGTTTCACCAGGACTTGTATGCGGCTCATGGGTGGGCGGCGAGTATCGCCAGATTCACTTCCGCTGGGGCGCATTGGGACAAGGTAGCCGCACGGCATTACCCATCTGCGGACGCTTCCTTCAACTTGTCCTGAGCGACCCGCAGTTCCAGAAGTATCACCAGCGGTTCCAGCCTGCCAAGGAGCCTATTGATGCTGCGCTCTACTCGGGATGCTCGGCCCTGGCGCCAGTCGAGGAATATGACTCTACCCTCATCGACATGGAGGAGGATTCGCTCTTCGTCCCGCTCACCGACGACTTCAACCCCGACGAGAAACTTGAGGAACCGTCCAGTGTCCCCGATTCGGTTCATCCATGATGCTGGCGTGAGATTTATCAAGTTTTTTGCTTAACTCCCATTATCGGGTCAAAAAGTTGATGAAACTGATTCAGCTTTTGGCCCGAAATTTTGCTATTTGATTTCAAAAGTGTAAAAAATAGACACTTTTCTGAGAAAAAACGCCTTAAGTCGCTATTCGTCTAAAAATCATTTGCTGTTTATCGTCAATTTTTTTTAAATTTGCAAGACAAAGACCATCCCTGTTAGGGGATTGGTTACAGACAACCCTAATAGTGACCATAAATTCTGAACAATTATGAAAAAAAGATTACCTGTTACTTTGCTGATTGCAATGTTCGCCTTCGCTGTCCTTACTGCTCAAGATTTCGAGGTAGATGGAATCTGTTACAACTTGTTGGATGATACCAGAGTTACAGTGACGTTTAATTACAGGGGATACACAGGTGAGATAATCATACCAGAAGTCGTTAGCTACAATGGAACCGCATACTCAGTTACCGAAATTGAATCAACTGCGTTTTATCTAAGTAATGTGACTAGCGTTAGCATACCCAATACTGTTACATATATCGGCTTTGAAGCATTTTCTCGCTGCTATGAATTAGCCAGCGTCAACATCGGCAACTCTGTTAGTTTTATTGATCAAAGTGCTTTTGCTTATTGTTATAAATTAAACCAGGTAACCATTCCCAATACTGTCACTAGGATTGGCGGTCATGCATTTTGGGAGTGTACGTCGTTAACGAGCATCACAATCCCCAAATCTGTCTCTGAGATTGGTTTGAATGCGTTCAATTGTTGCTCAGAACTGACTAGTGTTATTGTTGATTCAGAAAACAGTGTGTATGACTCACGAGACAATTGTAACGCTATAATAGAAACGGCTTCAAACACATTAATTACAGGTTGTCAGAATACAGTCATTCCAAGCGGCATCAAAACCATTGGCACAAATGCGTTCCATGGATGCTATAGACTGACAAATATAATTATTCCCGAATCTGTCACAAGAATTGATTATTGCGCATTCTGTGGTTGCAATGGTTTGACCAGCATCAGCATTCCTAACTCAGTCACAACTATCGATAACAGTGCTTTCTCGTCTTGTTCGGAACTGACTAGTGTCACTATTCCCAGTTCTGTCAGGACTATTGGCAACGGTGCTTTTGGGCGTTGCACAAACCTGACCAACATTGAGGTTGATTCGAATAACGCTGTTTATGATTCGCGAAACAACTGCAATGCCATCATCAAGACGGCATCAAACTCTTTAATTGTTGGTTGCCAAAATACTATCATACCCAGCACTGTCACATCAATTGGTCCTGATGCTTTTTACTTCTGTTCAGGGCTGACCAGCATCAACATCCCCAACTCTGTTACAGACATTGGAGAAAACGCTTTTTATTTTTGTGAAGCGCTGACGAGTGTCACAATCCCCAGTTCTGTCACATCCATCGGCAAGAGTGCCTTCAGAGCGTGTACAGGATTGACCAGTGTCACTATCCCCAACTCAGTTACCGAAATCAAGAACTTTGCTTTCGCTAACTGTAAAAGTCTGACTTCCATTGTTATTCCCAATTCAATCACTGTGATCTGCGACAATACGTTTGAAGACTGTATAGGGTTGACAAGTGTTTCCATCCCCAATACTGTTACATCCATCGGTAGTAGTGCCTTTAGAGCTTGCACAGGACTTACCAGCATCACCATCCCCAGCTCAGTCACTGAAATTAAAAGTTGGGCTTTTGCTGGCTGTACTGAATTGACCAGGGTAATCTGTCAGGCCACAACACCTCCTTCAACTGGAGCTTACTTTTTTTCCACTTGGACTACAACTGATATTTATAAAAAGGCCGCTCTCTATGTACCGGCTGAGTCTGTTGAAGCCTACCATGCTCATGCGGGATGGGGCAAGTTCTTGCGCATTTTACCGTTTATCGGCGCTGGGCCTGGTGACATCAACGGCGACGGTATCATTGCAGTCAATGATGTGACTGGCCTGATTGACCAATTGCTCAATGGAGAGGAATTGCCCGCCTATGCCGACGTGAACGGCGACGGTGTGATCAACATCAAGGACATCACCGCTCTCATCGACCAACTGCTGGGTGGTCAATGATCAATAACGTATTTCAACACTATCATATTTAATCAATATGAAAAAGGCATTTTTAACAACAATGATGACGCTGGTGGCTGCCATCGCGCCAATGAGTGCACAAAATGAGCAGACCGCAGAGCCGCAAATTGTGCTCGAGTCGTTGGCCGAAGAAATGAGTTATCATCCAGATGATTATTCCCTAGATAGATTTATTCACATTTTTTATAAAGCAGATATCCAAAATTCGGATGACAGTGAAGCTGCCATTTACTATAGAATCGTAAGATATGGTTTGACAACAGAATGGCAAGAATATGATATGACGACGCTCTATTTTGTGGATGGTGGATCCTATGGGATCGAAGCCTATGCTCAAGCTGATGGTAAACTTCCAAGTAACATCAGCAGTTCTCAATTCGAAGTTAGCGATTATTATCTGTACAGTGTTTTCATAATTGATGGAGTCTATTTCAAGACTTTAGATAATTCTTCGGCAATGGTAACTAGCGCCGCTGAATGGTCGAGTGACTTCGGTTACTACGGTTACAACTATACTGGTGATATCGTGATTCCAAGTCAAGTTGAGCTGTATGGTGATCAGTATACGGTGGCAGGTATTGATGACTATGCATTTCGTGATTGTAATGTAACAACAGTGGTGTTGCCAAACACGATTGAGACTATTGGGTATGAAGCTTTCAGCGGATGTACAGGTTTAACGAGTATTGTAGTCAAAGCTGTTACTCCTCCTACTACATATTCATCATTCTATTCTTACGATGATTCTCTTTTCGAACAGATAACATTATTCGTACCAGAGGGGTCGCTAGAGACATACCGAGCCGATTGGTTATGGGGCCAGTTTACTCATATCGTGCCGTTTATCGGCGCTGGGCCTGGTGACATCAACGGCGACGGTGTCATTGCAGTCAATGATGTGACTGGCCTGATTGACCAATTGCTCAATGGAGAGGAATGCTGGGAGGTCAATAATGTTCTTTCTCACAACAAGTGGCGCACATTGACCCATCAACGGGCAGTGTGCGCTTCTCGTTTGATTACACGGTGCGGGCATCGGTGGCCAGCAGGCGGTGCCCAATGCGACAATAGATGCACTTGCGCGCCTCGCAGTAGTTGCGGCGCAGCTGGATCAACGCCTGGCTCGTGAGCGCGTCGTCACACTTCAGCCCTGCAGACCTGAACATCGTCACGATGCTGTTCTGTTCGGGGCGGATATCCTCCAACAGGGCAATCGCGCGATCGGTCATTCCGTAGTCGTCGGTCATCTCGCCGCGGGCATAATACAGCGGTGCTACTGTATTGATGAGCACGATGTCAATGCTGCTGTTCGACAACGCGCGTCCTGCGCTGGGCGACGGCTTGCCAAAGCTATAGTGCGTCGTCCAGTAACCACTCAGCTCGATGTCAAACAACTGACGCAGTTGCTTGGTGTCGTTAGCGCCCAAGATATCGTTCATCAGGTTGAAGCCGCCGTGAACAAACTGTGCCAGCAACGCGATGCGGCGGTAGGGAAAATTCTGGGGACGGCTGCGGAACAGCCGCCATGCCGCGCCCTCGATGGGGCGCAACGAGAACTTGTTGGCCAGGAAGGCATATTCCCTCATCAGCTGCTGATAATAAGTCTCCCCGTCGTGAGCGCCGTTCAACAGGCCAGCCTGCCCGAAAAGCAGCGCCTCGACCTGGAGGATAGAGTCGCTGTGCTTGTGCAACAGGCGCAACGGCGTGACGCGTGCCAGGCGTTCAAAGGCATCATTATTGATACCGAAGCCCAACGTCCTTGCCAACAGCACATAGCAGATATCCTCCCAGCTGCCATTATAGCGGTCATACAACTCTCGCACGCGGTCCACCTTGCCATGCAGGCGCTCGAATGCCAATGCCTCGATCCACTCGGTCACCGTCAATTGCGGCACCTCCTTGAGTCGTGCGGAACAGGGCAGCTCAATGCGCGCATTAACCAACTTGTCGTAGCACTCGTTGAAACGTGGCGACACCCGCAACTCGACCTGGGGGATGAGTTCACCGTTGATGCGATAGACTGGGGCGTCATCCTTCTCGACAACGTGAAGGATCACACTGTCATAGGCCGCATCCTCATCGTGGTGATGCCGTTTCCAGTCGCTGGCACGCATGTGGATCTCCACATTGCCCACCCACAAGTGGCCGTCTATCTCCACCTTGGCGTTGAAGAAGTCGGGGCCCGAATCGGTATTGAGCAGTCCCGGATCGATGACACGCACCTTGCGGCCATCGTTGGTCACCATGTCCTCGCTCAGCCATAGCTTGTGTTGCCAGATATATTGCAGCAGTCCTTCCATCGCGTCATTGATAATCAACGAGCGAATTTACGGCTTTTTCCCTTGCCAGCAGCCATTTGAGCCCTAAAAAAGCACCGATACAAATAATTTTTGGAAATTTCTGCCAAAAAATTTGGTCATGTCAGATTTCTGACCTAATTTTGCACTCGCTTTTGAAAGGTACCTTAGCTCAGTGGTAGAGCAGTGGACTGAAAATCCGCGTGTCCCTGGTTCGATCCCCGGAGGTACCACGATAATTTAGACGTAAGTGTCTGATAATCAACTTTTCGGTTTTTAAATGGGTTCGGAATTGACAACCATTTGACAACCGATTTTTTTATATATAATTAACAGATTAAACTATGACTAGAGACGAATTTATCGCCAAAATTGAGAATCCTGACGATGTAAATCGCGTTATGGCGCGCGTCGATGAGGGTGCGCAGTTATTACAATACACTGTTTATGGGGATATTGAAAAATGGTATGATGAATGCGCCAAGTATTATGATTCTGCTGTTTTCGAAGTTGATGAAGACAGCGAAGCGTTTCAGCTTCAAGTAGAAACGCTTGGGTTGAGCAAAGGAGATAAGTTTTTCTCTTTCCCTCACTTCAACTCGATGTTGTCCGAAGCGTTTGATAAATTTCGTTATCTAAAGTATTTCATGGATCAAGAAGTTGATCTGAGGCATGACGCAAATCAAGCAAAACAATCCATTAAAAAGCATGTTATCGACCATATAAAAGAATCTGGTGGATTGTTTTCTAAAGAAGACTTTGTGTCAGATGTTGTTGATGCACTCTATAACCATTATGAAAGGTACAATCAGTTACTCGAATCAAAGATTGATGACTTGAATGATGCGAAGGTGTTATTAGAACTGAAGGAATATCTGCAGGCCCCAACATCTGGAGCTGATATGCCTCATCGAACATGTGAGATCTCATTCACTCCATTAGAGAACAATTTGCCGAAATTCAAGATCAAAGGCGAACGCACCAACAAGTTGATGGATGAAGTGTTGGTTCCCTATTTTATTGACCGTTTTTCTGGGAAGTACTTTTCCGGGAAGGACTTTGAGGCAATAAAAACGGAACTGGATACGTGTAAAAAGCTGAAAAGGAGGATTCTAAACAAGGCTGTATTTGAAATATACAAGGTATTTGATAAGCATGGCTACGTTGAATACGGACTTACAGAAGACACCTATCATTTGGGCGCAAAAGACGGTAAATATGGTCGTGTGACATTTGATATTTCGGTTTGGATTTTTGATTTATTTGCTCCAATTTGTGACGACAGGCGATTTAAACAAGAAGGCATGGACCGAAAAGAGAAAGCCGATACTATACGCTATATAATGGAGGCGGACACAAGAAAGTTGGAGTTGGATATCCCAGAGGACTGGAAACGCTACGTGTTTTAAGGCCCTCCTTCCTTGTGAATGCAGGTTGGCGAAGAGAACCCCCTCCCGTCTCGGCGGCTGGATAGCGTATAATTAAGGGCCAGCAGAACCCTTATATGTAACAGAAATACGTGCCCCCGAGAGGACTGCTGGCAAACATATCAACAGGCTGGCGGGTAGAGGGGCAATAAACAACAATATATCGATGGACAAGGACCGACTGGCGAAGAGTTAGTCGAAAAACCACCATCACGGACGTTGACCCGTTGGTGTGAACCGTGACCTAAAGACGTTACACCTTCACATCAATGGCGAGTCCGGAAAAGAAAAGCAAGACCAGTATTGAAGAAATACTAGCCTTGCCTTCTTTTTTTGCCCTTAACTTATAATGTGTATTCTGATGGCAAAACATACCATCAAAAACAACCATAAAGAAGTAACCCGATTAATGAGAAATATCAGAAAGAGCACATTCCATCCCATTCAACAAGGTCAGATCTAACAAATCCAACCTTGCCATCGATGCGAATCTTGTACCACCCATTTATCTTTCCAATGCAATCATAGCAATCCGGAACATATCCTAAAATGGTATTATCGGCAATCTTGGCAATAACAGGGGAATCAGTTGATGGCCTTTTACGAACATTAATATTGCCTGTTCTATTTTGGTCGCGGTAAACGATTCCTTGGCCATCCTTGGCACTAAAAGTTACGACGCGATGTCCTTTTATTGGAACTTCCACATCGTCCTGTATTTCAATAGTGTAGGTCGTTTTGTTGGTTTTTACATATCGGCCAACAACTTCTCCGCGTTTATCTATAACCATCTTCATGCTTTGTGCATTCGAAGTCATAAACACTAATACAAGCGCAAATGATAGTACAAATCGTAGTCTACTAGCCATAATAATTGATATATTAATTTTTTGCAAAAGTAATAATTATTTGCAAGACAGCTAGGTACTCACCTAAAAAACTTAATTGCTTTAGGCGAATGCCCAATACAACCTTCGCAGGTGACTACCTATTGCCTTCTTTATTAACGCACAATGATTGTAGAATACATTGGAAATAAGTCTGAGATCAAGAACGGTCGCGTGTCTGATGCTTGGATTCGTTCAATGAGTTTTGCAGTAAGGTTTGCATGGAATTCGTCATCAGGCGAATATCTGTTAAGGAGATTCCTGGATTCTTCGAATCTCCCTGCTTCTCGCAAAAGCTCGGCATTGAGCAAGACATCCAGTTGCTGTGACTCAAGAAGCAGGTCAATGATGCCGTGGAAGAAATCTTGTTCCTCTTGAATGATTGGCTTGGCATTCTCGCGGGTGAACTCGTCGTTGTACGCCCATACCAACATGAATAGTATGCTCAACCTTTCGCCTTCAGATAGTTCAGGGATTTCCTTTAACGAGTCCCACGCTTCTTTTATCTCGAAGTATGAGAGCTCGCCTAGCTCAAAGGAATAATCATCGCCGTACTCAGGTGTTTGTCGCGACATCAAGTAGAAACCGCCACAAGAAGGACACTTTTGAACGAATGATACCCTTGGGAGCATCGGTGCGATAGTTTTGTTGTCTGACCATACTTGTTGGCCAAATGTGTTACCTGAGAGCAGACTCAGGACCTCTTTTTTCGACCCGCAATGAGGACAAGTGAGGATTTGTGCATTACCTGGATTCATAGTTTTGATTGAATTAAAAACTTGTAAATATCTAAAATAAACTATTGTTTGGCTGGAATGAGCTCCCATAGTAGGTGGAATGCTGCCTTGTCATAGTGACGACATCCCACCTTAGACTATGGAAAAGCATAACATTTCGTATCGACTTTTACAGTTTCCTTTCACTCCAGTAGCAAGCAAATACTTTTGTCATTTCCTCATCATCACATTCCTCGCTCATCTTGTCAAACTTTTTCCTCGCTTTCATTGAACCACGTGATAATGCGGCAGCTTCAACCAATCTTGCAGTTTTGTAACCACTCTCAAAAGGAACACTCATACCATTGGTCATCTTTGACAATTCGCGATACCAAGGTTCGTCAGTAATGGTGACTGTGTCAATCTTAATTTTCAAAGAAGCGGCTTTCTTTGCTTCTTCCCTCCAATCGATCCGGTTGTTAACAACAATGTTCTCATATGTATAGCCGACAGGATGCGGAGCAGCATCTGAAATCAGCAGAATAACACGGGTCGAATTCTCGCGCCAGGGTGTCTCTTCAACAATCTTCTTAATGACGAGCTCATAGAATTCGTCACCGTCGCCACCACTTGTGTCTTGCGATTCCATCACGAATTTCACTAACTCGTTTTCATTGTCTGTTGGCATGATGCACTGATATGCCTTGCCAAACTCTTGAGCATTTTTCATATCACAGTAATCACCAAAGGCTACAATACCGAGTCGAAGATCTTCATTGTCTTCGAACAGGCGAGGTATTAAGTCTGATACCTCTTTACGTACAGCTCCGATATATGCTGCCATTGACCCTGTAGTGTCAAAAGCGATAACCATGTCTAAAACACCGATGGACTTAGGAGCTACCTTATTCAAGGATTTTTCGTCTTTCTTGTTGTCTGACTTGGGCTCCTCGATAATTGTCTCTTCTGTTGCGCTAGTGGCTTCAGCCTCTTTTGCGTCTGTCTTCTTGGAAATGTCTGATAATTTCATTGTAGGATAAGTTTAATTGTTTATAATTCAGTTAGATATTACAAAACTACAGATAAACCATATTATATTCTTGTTTCTGCAACCTTGCAATAATTATTCTCATTTCGTAAGTTGATAATCGTTTGCTTACCCATTAATACCCCATCAATAGAAAATGTAAACATGGTAGATGAAAAAATGTGTTGAATTATTCGCTTGCAAAATGTTTTGGAATCATGTTTACATTCTTGTGATTGTGGTATAAAGAGGCAGAACAACGAATTACCAACAATTTAAAAATAGGTATTATGGAAGTTTATTATTCACATACAACGATCTCTGCCCCTGACCAGATTCAGGATGTACTTGATTATTTGGTGAAGGTGGCTGCACGGGCAAAGAAATTGGGTGCCGATAACGTGTATAATGACGCTCAGTCACAGTTCAACAGAATTTACTCTGAATGGGATGCAAAGACTAAAGCAGAAGTCAAGAATAAGCGCACCTGGTATGACCGGTTGTGGGGCAATACATTTGATACTTTTGTTCATGTACCTTTCCAGACCTCATTGAAAACTGAAATGAGCCTTGTCAATTTAGAGTATGATACGGATGTAACCTTGGGAGGGGTGGAGTACGCCTCTTATAACCTAGCTTACAAACTGAAAGATATGCTTGATCATCCTGATAGGCATATTGGAAATAAGGGCATGTTCCCTATTGATCGCAACCCGTTTGGCCGCTTTGGGTACTTTTAATCAGAACTCTTTAGTTGGCGACTTGCCTAACGATTAATATTTTCATTAACTTTGTAATCACTAAAATAACACAACATTATGAGCCAAAACGAAATCAACAATCAGTCAATGGAAGAGAACCCTGTGCCGGTTGACGAGATGAACGACCAGCAGCCAGATATTTACCTTGGTCCAACCAAGCCATCGTCGAATCTCAATGATGAGGAGGTGAATAATGGTGATGGTTTTACATTCAATTGGACCCAGCTAATCATTGGCGTGGCACTTATTTGCTGGTTTTCCCTATCTGGTGGCCTTTTCTCAAACTGGTCCTTTTATGTTTTTCTTGGTATCGTGATTATCATTCACGAACTTGGCCATGTGGTCATCGGCAAGGCATTCGGCTGCTTTATCAAGGCAATGCAGGTCTTCTTCTTGCCCTTTGTGAGCTACAAGCCCAAACAGGTTCCTGGAGGAAGTTCTTGGCGCGATATCACATGGAGCCTGGGCGTTTTGCCTTTGGGCGGAGTCACGATCTTTAAATCGCGTGAGCAGGAAGAGAGAGAAAAGGAGATGTGGTATTATCAAGAGCCGGAACAAGTCGAGCAGGAAGTGGAGTTGACAGCTGCCACGTCACCATATATCGACGACAAGCCTGCTTGGCAACGGCTACTCATCTCGGCTGCCGGTGTGCTGTTCAACTTTGCAACTTTCCTCATTCTGTACGTTATTATGCCCTTTGTTCCATTGGAGTGGTATAGTATTTTGGAGCCGTTGGCGATACTTTCGCTTCTGCTTGCAGTATTGAACGTGTTGCCGATTTATCCCCTTGATGGTGGTGCTATTGTGTTCGCATTGTTTGAGATTGTCACAGGCCAGAAACCTTCGCCAGCGTTCACCAAAGCGTGTGGCTGGATAGGAGCTATCATTGTCATTCTTTTGTTCTGGGTGTTCCCTGAGTCGCTGGATGGCATCCTGGGCAGTGTGTTCAAGGTCTTCTTCTGACAATAACGATTCATATCATTGACATCAATGCTGCCTGCCCGATGTGGTGGGACAGCATTTTTCCTCCTGAAAGCAGAGTTTCTTCTATGATTTCATCGATGTGTGTTTACATTTTTCGATTTCTGGTATAAAAGGTCAAAGAACAAATAATCAATAACAATTAAACTTAAGAAATTATGAAAAAGTTTATCATCATGTCGGTAATGCTGCTTTCAGCTATGGCCTCTGCTCAGGCTGGTAATGTACAATCAATGATTGCGACTTCTTTCAGCGTCAGGTATGTAGAAACCTCGTATTATGGTTCATACTGGACCGAGTGGTCTCGTAACATGAGCTGTTATCTCGATGTCTATATCGATACTCGCACTGACCAGATTATCATCGACAGCCAGGAAATGCAGATTTACAATATTTACGCTGCAGGTAAGACTTATTATGATCGTCAACGAAATGAGTGTTGTGATTTCAAGGTCGTTGATCAAGATGGCGATTATGGCACTATCACATTGAGAGCTGGAAGAAATTGGGCTCAGTTGTATGTCCGTTTTTCCAATATAGAGTGGATGTATGAAGTCAGATAGCTTGAAATCTACCCCATAACCAAGCAGGTGCCCGATATGTTCTTGCAAATAGATCTTGCGAAACAGTCGGGCATCATTTTTTGGAGAAAATATTGAAAAATGTGAAAGAAAAACAATAACTTTGCAGATTGTTCATCACTATATAGGGCATTATGAAGCGAGTTGTAATAATCATATTGGCTTTACTGGTAGTATCACCCTTTGCTTTTGCAAAGAAGCGGGCACTTCTTGTGGGTATATCCAAGTATAAAATGGATTGGACCACCATTCATGGAAGTGAAGATGTAGCATTATTAGAACCCGTACTTATTAAACAAGGTTTCCAGGTGTCAACCTTGACTAACGCCCAAGCCACTCATGACGGTATTATCAAAGGCCTTAATACGCTGAAAACGCAGATAAAGAGAGGGGATATAGTGTATATCCACTTCTCAGCTCATGGTCAGCCGGTTGAAGATTATAACGGTGATGAAAAAGATAAATGGGACGAGGCGATAGTTCCATATGATGCAGGAAGTCATTTTTCTAAGGCATATAATGGCGATAAGCATATCATTGATGATGTGATAAACAAGTATGTGTCAGAAATGCGCAGGATATTAGGTCCCAAAGGAGCATTATATGTAGTGATTGATGCTTGCCATGCTGGAGGCTCATCGCGAGAAGGAGGGACGATACGAGGTTCTAACGAAGGTCTTTCACGCTCAAACAAGAAGTTTGATTTTAGAAATGCTGAAGACAATGGACATTATCAACTACAAAACAGCTCAGAACTGGCTCCTGCTGTGTTTTTTGAGGCTTGTACGGCGAAAGAACGCAATAAAGAAATATTCGTCAAAGGGAAAGAGTATGGATCGCTTTCCTACATGGTATATTTAACGCTTTTGGATAAAAAGAATGGTAAGATTGGAGCTAAGCCAGATGCTTTTGAAAGAGCAGTTAGGTATATTGTCAATTTTTCGAACTACAAGTCCTTTTGGCCAAAAAGACAAACTCTTGTAACTGAATCAAGTTATAGAAACTAATATAATATGGGAGAGAATCTTAATAAATTCTTTGCTGAGAATAGAGAAAGGACACTTGCTTTTTTGCGCAAGCGTTTCAGTGCACTTGGTGAAGAAGATCTAAAGGAAGTTTATCAAAACTCCAGTCTTGCTCTATGCGAGAATTTATTGGCAGGCAAATATGAGGAACAGAATGCTGGATTGAACACCTATTTCCTTCGCATTTGCATCAATCAGGCCCTGAAGTCGGTGAGTAAATCTGGCATCTTGGTGCCTCTTCCTGAGAATGCCAACTTGGGTGGCGATGGAGATTATATAGATGATAAAATAGATGAGCTTATCAACTTCATCTATGAGGTTGAAGGTTATGATGAGCATGAAAGGCTACGGACAGAAAATCTTGTTCGTGCAATTATGAAAGAACTCTCTGAGAAATGCCAGGACTTATTGTGGGGCCACTATGGTGACGGTCTTTCATGGGAGGTCCTTGCTGACATGTATGGATTGGCGAATGCAAATTCGGCTAAAAGCACGGCCAATGGTTGCCGAAATAAATTCAGGGATTTGTTTATCGAAAAAAAAGCAATTATTTATGGATAACAATTATCTAATAGAACTCTATCTTAAGGGACAACTCTCCCAAGAGGAAGAACAGAATTTTCGTGAGCGATTGAAAACTGATAAGGCTTTACGTGATATGGTCCTTGCTGAAGCACTCATGATCAAGAATATGAAACAGCGTAACCAGGAGAGAGAAAAAGCCATATTGGAAGAATCCATCAAAATAGCAGAAGAAAAACCAGCTGCACACAGAGCCGAGGCAGAGGCAGAGAGAAGAAGGGTAGCTGCAGAAGAGATTCCCCCTGCAGCATCAATTCCCCCTGCAGCATCAAGGCCAGCGGCATCAGGACGACCTTGGATATATTGGGCATCATCGATAGCTGCTGTTCTTATCATTGGATTCATTGCAGTTAAGCCAATCTATTTCAATTATAAGTCTGACCAGATGATATCTCAGAACTATGCTCAGTGGTCGCCACATGAAGAAGGCACAACTAAAGGGACCTCTCGTGGCGAAGTCAGAGCTGGTGAGAATGTGGTGGCCGAACTAACTGAATTGTTTGATAACGTCGGTAAGGGTAAGGACATGAAGATGACAACCTATCGTTTGGAAAAAGCTCTCCAAGAAAGTGCAACCGATTATGAATACTACCAGTATTCAGATGATATTATGTGGTATCTGGCATTGGCTTACATACAGAATAACCAGTTTGGGAAAGCCCGAACGGAATTAACTAAGATAATAAGAAGTGGTGATTCTTATTACTTGGAGAAAGCCGAGAAACTGTATAAGGAGATAGAAAACATGTACTTCATGTAGTAGGCAATTACATTTTAGTAATATAGATGGTTCGTCAGTCACTTTATCGTGATTGACGAATCTTTTTATGTTTACATTTTTTGATTTCTTGTATAAATAGATGTAAGAGAAAATATGATAGTATGTCACAGAAACTTTATACATCAGCGCACATAGACCGTTATCTTCAAGGTAAAATGACACCAAGAGAAGAACGTGATTTTTTATTGTATATAAAACAGAATTCTAGATTTCGAAATATAGCCTTGATTAAAGTACTTTTCATTAAGCAGATAAAGGTATATTATTCAAAAGTGACCAATACAAATCATGATAGACACACTGATACCGACATGTAAGGAAAAAGGTATGAATGCGAGTCGGCCCCGGCAGTGATAGTTTACGTATTGCCAGGGCCGTTTTATACTTTTAAGAAGTACAATTCTCTCCTAATCGAGGGCGTCAAGAAGGATGAAAGCCGCCCAATCTTGTGGATCCGGGTACTGCTGCATGATGATTGACTGTGCCTTTTTGAGAGCCTCCATTTTAGTCTTGCCTGATGTCCATTGGCGATAAAACTCAATCATGAACTTCGATGTCACCTCATCGTCAACTACCCACAGGCTCATCAGGATGGAATTAGCTCCAGCCTTCTTGAAACCTCGCTGTAGGCCGAATACACCTTCACCGTTGACTACATCACCAAGAGCCGTTTGGCAGGCACTGAGTACCACAAGATCAAGTCCACGAAGGTCAGTTTGTGCAATCTCTAGGGCGTTGAGGATACCGTCATCTTGGCCATAGGCAGGCAGACCTTTTCCGGTAATCACTTGATTGGCGCCAGCAAAGCACAATCCGCATCGCTGCAGAGACTGGTCTTCAATATAAGAGGGTCCATCATCGCCCATAAGCATCATGCGTATGTGTTCGCTCTTATTCTCCGTTTCTTCCTCGTTAAAGTAGAATCCATGAGTCGAAATATGGATTAGAGATTTACGCTGCCCTGATAGCGCTTTGAATGACTCTTCGGTTGCTTGACTTCCTGATATGATTGGGTCACATTTTTTAATCTTGGCGTTCTCCGTTTTTAACAACGATGAAATCGCTAGTACTTCTTTACTTGAGAAGGGAAGTGGATCAATGCTATCACGTAAGGAACGTATGGTACCGAGACTGAATCCACCACTTTGAGTTTCTGCATAGTCGATTATACTTGGCTCGCTCAAAACGGCAGATTTAAGCGATGCATAGGATGCATTGTAATCAATACCTCCAAAAAGAGCTGCACTCTTACTCACTTCCCTCTGCTTGTGTGTTACTAGCTCGCGGGTTGAAGACAATCTGTAGCAATCTTTCCCCTCCATGCTAGGGAGATATTCGATACCAATGTTATGCAGCATTCCAGTAGCCGAGAAGTAGACGTTTGACTTATCTTCCAATCGAGAATCAAGAGCCCCCCAGATTAGCTCATCAACTAATAAGTTCAAATAAGTATTCTCATCACCTGCTAATAACTGCAACTCCCATCCCGAGACTAATGGAGTTAAAACTGGTGCCGTATCGTTCTTGCACAGTGTAAGCGCTGCATAAGCATATGTGTTATCGAGTTCTGGATATATAATGAATTCTATTGCAATATCAGAGTCATTTAACTTACTCTGAACATCTTTCCATGTAATATTCAAATTGCGAGTATAGTCTCCAAACTCTTTAGTACGAGAAACAAGTTGGCGTTCGAGATTCGAAGTAACCCATTCAAGTGAATCGCAGTCAATAAGGCGTTCTGTTATAGGTTTAGAGTATTGAGCGCTCAGTACCTGTCTGTTCTGGTGGAGTTCAGAATACATTTGTTGGGCTTTAACATCTCCACTTTCCAGAATGAGTTTCGTCATCTCCTGTTCGGTCAGTAATAACAGTCCTTTGGAGAAAAGTGCAGTATTATCATATAGAATCGAAGGTGCGTCAGGTACCTTTGAGTGAATTAATACTCCAGGCATCAAATAATTTAGTTTGGTACTGTGTTGAACCCAATAATTAAATCGTTCATTGGATGTTAATCCTGAGAATGTGTGTAACACATCATTTCGAACAATTGTGATATACTCCCTTGCTAAAGGGCTGGACTTGATGAAATCAGCGTTGTATGCATAATAGTACGCAAGATTGCTCAACAAAGTCATGTACTGAGTATTTTTGACGCCCAACGTCTGTTTCGTTATTTCTAATGCTTCTAACCCTAGTTGAATGGCTTTCTTAAAATTGTTATTATAAAAGTGATAAGTGCTTAGATTAGAAAGAGAAATTGCATAATCTGGGTCTTGTGACCCTGATCTTGATTTTTTAAGTTGAGCAGTTCTTTCTCCGAATTGTATTGCTTTTTTATACTCGTTATTGTATGCGTAATAGTTGGCTATATTGCTAAGTAATGTGGTATAATAAGGATTGTTTGTATTCTGAGTTTTATCAAAAATCTCTTTCGCTTTTAACCCAAATTGTATGGCCTCATTGTGTTTTCCAATATGAGCATTGCAATTTGCTAAATTAGCCAATGTCATGGCACATTCAAGGCTTTCTGTATCAGAAAGCCTTGTGCGAATATCCAATGCTTTCATCCCTAACTTTAAACCTTCTTGATAATTACTTATATGAGCAAAATAGGCAGCAAGGTTATTTAAAGCCATCGCATAACTAAGACTCTCTGTTACATGAAGTTTCTCTAGTATCCTGATTGACTCTAGTTCTAATTGTATCGCGTCGTTGTAGTTACCAAGGAGGGCATGGTAATTAGAAAGGTCATTTGCGACTGTGGCGTATTCAAGTGATTCTATTTCATTAATTACTTTTAATAATCCCAGACTCTCACGACCAAAATTCAGTGCGTGGTCATAGTCCTTAAGAAAGAAGTAATATTTAGCTAATGTATATAATAACATTGCGTAATCATGGTCTTTTCCTCCTCCTTCCATTGATTTTTTTATGTCGATGGCTTCTGTCGTGTAGCTAATAGCTTGTGGATACTCGTTCAAACTTGCGTAGGTTTCTGCTAGGTTCTTTAGCGCGGATAAATAGTAAACACTATTTTCACCTGCAAGTTCTTTGATGATATCTTTATACTTTGAATAATAGGTGGCTGCATCTTTAAATTTATTAAGTTTTGTATAATAGAAGGCAATACTTGCTAATGAAAATGCATAGTACTGATCTTCAGGACCTAATAAGCTCTTGATGAGAGAATTTGCTTCAAATGCATATGTAATAGCTTGTTTATAATTTCCAGCGTCGCCATTGAAAGTTGCAAGATCGTTTAATTGTTGTACATAAAGCAGATGATTTGAGCGATAAACTGTCTTATAAATCTTGGCTGCTTCCGATGCAGCACTTATTGCTGCGTTATAATCTTCAAGCTGATAACACAATCTACCTAATGCGGCCATATACTGGGCATAAATAGTATCTCGAGAAATACTCTTCTTATTGATATCTCTATATAATTTAAGGGCATAATCGTAGTTTGTACGTGCTTCAGTAAGGTCCCCAGATAAGTAAGCATAGTTTGCCTGTAAGAGATAAGAGTCCATTAAGTCTTCTCTCTCGTCAGCCATGATGATGGGAACTATGCCAACAAGGCAAAATAAAATGGTCAATATACGTTTCATCTTGATATGGATTATGTTATGGTAATAAAGGCCCATGATTTGGTCATGAGCCCCATGAACTACCGCAAAGGTAGTTATTATTTTACGATATTTCTATGGCATTGGGTATTATTTTCCCAGGAAATTGTCAATCAGTACCTTGGTGTTGGCAGGAAGATCGGTTTCTGCAATTTTGTGGGTCTTGATTCCCATGCCGTCGAACCATTGTGAGATGGTTGAGTTGATCTTGGCATAGTCTCCAATGGGGTCAGCATTAACCTCAAGAACCAGTACTTCAAGATCCTCCACTTTTTGACCCGTGGGCATCAAAGTGATGCCTTGAGCAAGGGTGCCCTTGGAGATGAAGTTGGCTTGCCTCTCTTGCTGAATCATATGGTTCTCGTCATAGATGTAGCCGTCGGTGAGTATGACCAGCACATTGCGATAGCCGTTTTTCACACAAAAGTCATTCACCTTGGAACTGAAGAATCCCCAGATATCACTGCCGGTGAAATTTTGTTGCTTGATGGCGTTGTTATAGATCACTTGAAGGCCCTTGTTGAAGTCGGCTGCCAGGTCGTGGGCACGCTGCAGCTTATTCTGCATGTCTTTCCTGGAGTAACTGCCAAAGTCCACTTCCAACTCCTGTGCCAGCTTGTTGATACTTGAGTCCATCGGTGCTGGATAGAAAATTACCTTCATACGATCCTTGGCGTGCTTGATCTTGCCCTGTGCCTTGCTGGCCACATGGTTTGCAATGCTGTAGAGTATAGCCAGGTCCTTTTCGTCCTGCCTCAAGCCATCACGGGTCTTGACGATGCGATCACTCAGGTCGATGAACACCGTGAGGTTGACGGGCAGCTTGCCAGCTTGAACCGTACTGTCGGAATCAGAGCCCCCTGGACATTTAGTAGTACAGGAAGGGATATAAGTGGATACTATTGCTCCAATGGCGATGGTAGCAAGAACTGCAATGATGATATTCTTTTTCATTGTTGTGAGGATGATTAGTTATTATTGTTGTCAGTGTCAAGCGTGCTGATGACGGTATCAAGTTGTGAACGAGCATCAGAAATCTCGTGATTTTTTGATCCGATTTGCTTCATATAGCTAATCCAACCCTGGAAAAAGCTATTGAGATCTTTCTTAATGCCATTTGTGTCATAGACAAATTCGTTGGCTATTTTTGCATTTAGAGCTGCTATTTCCTTCTTGAGAGAGTCAATTTTGTTCTCGTTTTGGTTGATGGCTTGCTGTTCTTGATCAATCTGCTTGTTGAGATCATCAATAGATTTCTTGCATTCCTTGATGGTGGTTGCCCCTATTTTCATCTCGGCGAAAGAATCCATGGTGAAATCAAAGACAAGGCCCCAAATTACATAAGCGATGAAGCCAGCAAAGATGATGATCCAGAAGTTGGGGCTCTCAAAAGCCATTGACATCGTGTAGTTAAGGGCCTCCAATGTAGGGTTGTACATCTTCTCGGAAATCTCGAATGCCAATAGGGCATCGAAGATGAAGGTGATGATATAAAGTACACCGATCTTGATATAACGGCTCGCTCCTTGATTCTGGGTAAAGCGATGGAGAAGGAAGCCCAGTCCCAAGAAAATCACCGGCATGAGCAGCACAAACAAGAATTGCCCAATTGAGGTGTTCCAGGCATCACCAAAAGCCTTCGGGTAAAAAATCGCATTACCTATCGCCATGTCATTGTCTGGGCGGAAGAATGCCGAATAGCTGGCTGAGCTGTAGAACACGAACAGGTAAATGCCCAAGAAGAAATTAATCACGACACCGATGGCGAAATAGACCTTGGCAAGGGGGTTACCACCTTTCTTCGCTTCGGCAATCTTTTCTTTGAATTCATGAATGGAATCCTTCAAATCATTGATTTTGCTCTGATGTACGGGAATCTTCTTGCTAATTGACTCAATGTCATTTTCAAGAGACATCTTTTGGGCCTTTAGCTGAGTTTTGTACTTCTCCTGCGTAGCCGCGTCTTGAGCCTGAATCATTTTGGAGTTTTGCACAAGAGCGTTCAGTGCAGGCGCCAAAGCCTCAGGAGAAGCTTCGCATCTGCCGGCCAAACGCATACCAAGCTGCTCGAGTTCTTCCCCAGAACTTTTCTTTCCATCGATTGCTTCAATAAGGGACTTTCGTACTGAATCAGCATCGAGAGGCCTGTTGTTTGGGTTACCGTTAGTCATTTTCGTTTGTTTTTTAGTTGTTATTAATTGTTTGTTCATCCCTTTATACTACAAGTCAAAAAATGTAAACATGAAACAGAAGATTTTTTTGATGCTTAGAAAAATACGACTTGATGTTTACATTCTGCCAACAATGGTATTAAGGGATAAAATGGTAGTTATCAAATCAAATATTAATTATAAAAATCAACGATTATGAAGAAGATCATTATTTTATTATTGGGCATATGCTCCCTGTTGTTTGTCGCTTTGTCCTGTGGAGATAACAAAGCAAAGATTGAGTTAAAGAAGCGTGTTTCAAATATCAACAAGAGGTGCCCTGAAAAGTACGACTACTTCACCTGTGTTGGTGTCAAGATTCATGATGGAAATATGGTAGAGGATTATGTCTATGATGATGAGCAACTCAATCTCAATCATTTGAAAGATGAATCAGAGACGGGCAAGAGGCTCGCAGGAGCTTCCTTTCTTAGTGCAGATGAAGAACTGAGCGGATTGTTGTTGCGATCGGGCTATGGATATACAGCCAATTATAAATGTTTAAAAACAGGTGTAACAACGACATTCCACCTGAGTAACGATGAAATCAAAGTAATAAAAGAGCATCCGGCATCTAAAAGTGATCTATTGGATTGGCAAATTCAAATCACAAACTCAGCACTTCCTCAGCAGATTGATGTCGGCACTACGCTCGTTTCTTTAAATAGACAGGGTGATATTGTCTCATACATTTATGAGATTGATGACGAGGTAGTGGAAATGTCGTTATTGAAGGATTACCTTGATGAAGCAAAAGCTGATTTCATTCAAGAGTTAGAACAGGAGTTGGCAACACCTACTTCTCTCGTAAAACGGTTCACTACATTAGTTTGCCAGACCAACAAGAGTCTTCGATATGTTTATCGGGGTAAAACCACAGGTGAAGAGTTGGCTATCGAACTCTCTAATGCAGAGCTACGAAACATTTCTCATGACTATATCGAGGAGGAATAAGAGATATGAGTACTCGACACTATATTTCGACGATGGTCATCACGGGGTTGGTGACCGTCGTCCTGTGTGGAATCAAAGCAAGCGATAAACCGCAGGTTGTCAATGAAGGCTTCTCGGGTGAACTGGACTCGGCTTGGGTGGCTGATCCGTTTGATAGCATCTATGCCCAAGCGATTGTTCCGCAACTATTGGACCGCATCTTGACTGACGGCGACTGGTTTCCAGACACTCTATGCACAGTCAAGGGTATGCCCGTCTTCATTGCGTGGGACGGGGCGGACCGTTCAGTGATTTATTCTCAGGGCAGGGTGCTGGCCGATGATCCGGCTATGTTTTATGCCGACAATGACTTGGGGCCATTTACTAAAATCATCCAAGTTGGAGACAAGAAACTGACCGTTGATTTCTCAGATACAGCTAGCGTCAACAAACTGACACGACTGAGCACGACGGTCTTACTTGGATTCAAGCGCTGTCGCATGAGGTGTCAGAAAGACATCACTGATAAAATAAGTGTTGTTAGTGACTTTGAGGTGGATGTGCCTACGGGCTCGGTACCCAATGCCCATAATCTGAACCGTTGGCTCAACGATATCGCCCTTGCGACCATCAGCGGGCCTGATACGCTCTTGGTATCACCTCATTTTGCCGCTTACTACTGGAAGAACCGCAGCAAGTACCAGGGCTCCATTGATAACCGTGTTGCCGTATATGACTATCTTGCCAACGATTTCATTAATGAAGCAAAACCGCATATTGAGAATGACGGCGACTGGTGGGAACGGCGATACTACTCAAACCTCAGCTTGAGGGCGAAGTACTCCAACGGCAGATTTGTAACCTATCAGATGGCAACAAATATGACCCTCAATGGAGCCCATGGTTATTACACGGTTCAGATGGTTTCTTATGACCCCGTCCATAGTCGGCCGATTGACTGGAATTACATCTTCAAACCTGGTAGCGTTGGGCAGATTGTGAAACTTTTGGAGCGCATTGCCGAGGCCGACCCGGAATATATGGATTGGAATGCCAGCATATATCGATATACCTACCACAAAGACGAAGAATGGTACGATGCAGAAGAGTATTTCCTGCCAAACCCCGCGCTGACTGACGAAGGCGTGGTGTTTTCCTACCAGCCCTACGAGATTGCCTGCTTCGCTGCCGGCATGTACCATTTCACTATTCCCTACAACCGAGTGGGGGATTTTCTCACCGATGAGACCAAATGGTGCATCGGCATGGAGTAGAAGCTGGACATAAACTCGGCTAATGGTTAGTCAAGAGCATCCAAAAGAATGAAGGCCGCCCAATCATGTGGATCAGGGTACTTCTCTTTAACTATAGATTGGGCATTACGTAGGGCAGCAGTCTTGGTCATGCCTGATGTCCAGCCTCGATAGAACTCAGTCATGAATAAATGGGTGACCTCGTCATAAACCTCCCATAAACTCATAAGGATAGACTGAGCACCAGCTTTTTTGAAACCACGCTGTAAGCCGAATACGCCTTCTCCATCAACAACGTCACCGAGAGCCGTTTGGCATGCGCTCAATACGACTAGATCTAATCCGCGAAGGTCCATTTGGGCGATCTCAAGAGCATTGAGGATTCCATCATCTTGTCCTGCAGAAGGTTTGCTTTTATCGGGAAGGGTATCACAAATAGCTAGTTTTGCCCCTGCGAAGCATAACCAACAGCGAAGCAATGATAGGTCTTCGTAATGTATGGGTCTACCATTACCAATGAGCATACTTTGTAGATGGCCATTGAGATTCTCTACTTCTTCGTCACTATGGTAGCATCCATGTGTGGATATATGAATTAAGGATTTGCGTTGACCCGATAGAGCTTTGAATGATTCCTCACTTGCCTGGCTGCCAGATAAGGGATTGCAAGCCGCACCGACGCTATCTAGCATAGCTTTTATTTCTTTTATTTCTTCATAAGAGCCAGTAAGAGGACCAAAATCATAACGTAGTTTCGATTTGTAGTCAAATTGTCCCCGATGTCGACTAGGTACAGCATTCATTGCAATATAGTCCTTAACGTATGTTGGCGCTGAGGATTCGATTGAGTCATAAGTTGCATCATATTTAATACCTCCAAAAATTGTGGCAGTAGTAGCACTGCCAATGGGTTGAGCAGGCTGATGTGTCACTAACTCTCGGGTAGAGGATAGCCTATGGCAATCTTTTCCCTCCATGCTTGGTAAATACTCAATGCCAATGCTATGAAGCATCCCAGTAGCAGAGAAATAGACATTGGATTTGTCTTTTAATCGGTTGGAAATCGGCTCCCATACCAATGAGTCGGTAGAGAAATTCTGATATGAGTAATCACTTCCTTCTGCTTCTTTCAACTGTGATTCTGTAAACAAAGATGTCAATATTGGTTCAGTATCAGTCTTACAAAGAGTAAGCGCTACGTAAGCTGTCTCTTTATTTTTTTCACGGTAAGAAAGAAACTCAATGGCGATATCGTTATCTCCCAGCTTGTTTTGGACATCTCTCCATGTGATGCTCAAATTTCGAGTATAGTCACCAAAAGCCTTGACGCGAGATGTCAACTGACGTTCTAAGTTTGCCGATATGAGTTCGAGCGAATCGCAATTAAGAGTTCGCTCTAGGAAAGGCTTTAAATACTGAATATTTAGTAATTGTTGGTTTTTACGGAGTTCAGAATAGAGCTGAATTGCTTCAGTATCACCACTTTCATGAATCAGTTTGGCCATCTCCATTTCGGTAGACAGAAGCAGACCCTTAGCAAAAAGTGCTGTATTGTCGTATAGTATTGAAGCTGCATCACTTATTCCAGAATGAACAAGTGATCTCGGAATCCAGGAATTAAAGGCATAACTATAGTTGTCCCAATATAAAAAGCGTTCGTTCGCTGTCAATCCAGAAAAAGTTCTTAAAACATTTTTACGGATAATAGTCATATATTCGTTTAATAGAGGCACCGTTTCCAAATAATCTCCTTGCTCATAATAGTAATCAGCAAGATTGCTCAAAGATTTAGCATAATCAGGATGCTCTTGCCCACATGCTATTTTGGAAACTTGTTTTGCTTTTGTGCCTAACTCTACAGCCTTATTATTGTCTCCTAGATTAGAGTAGCATTGTGCTAGATTATTCAAGGTCAAAGCATATTCAGAGTGCTCTTCTCCAAGTAGTCCCTTTTGGATTTTCAATGCTTTGTTAAGCAGTTCGATAGCTTTTTTATAATTGCCTTGATGGATATATTCGCCAGCAAGATTATCTAAAGCTAGTGCATAAAGTGGATGATTCTCTCCAAATGCCTTCTTGCGAATTTTCAAAACCTGATTTTCAAGTTCAATTGCTCTTTTGTGATTACCAAGGGCAGAGTATAGTCCTGCTAGATTGTTCAATGAAGTGGCATAATCAGGATGTTGCTCACCAAGAATTCTTCTTTGGATATCTAGTGCTTGGTTTCCATAATCACTCGTTTTAACATAATCGCCAATATAGAAATAATAATATGCCAGGTTATTTAATGAATTAGCAAAATCAATATGATTTTTGCCTAATACTGTCTTTCGAATTTCTAACGCTTTTGTTGTTAGTTCTATAGCTTTTGTGTGGTCGCCAAGTGCAGAGTAGTAACTTGCTAGGTTGTTTAATGTACCAGCATACTCCGAATTCTCTTGTCCTATAGCTTTTTGGTATATATTCAATGCTTTTGAAGCGAGTTCAATGGCTTTATCATAGTCGTTAAAACAAGCATAATCGTATGCCAGGTTGCTCAATGTTGTGGCGTAATCAGGATGGTCCGTTCCTAATGATTTCTGCCGGATATTCAAGACTTGAGTTTCAAGTTGAATCGATTTTTCATAGTTACCAAGGCATGAGTAATAATGCGCAATGTTGCTAAGCGATTTGGCATATTCAGGATGTAGATCTCCTAAAAACTTTTGACGAATGTTTAACGCTTCAGTTCCATATTGAATTGCTTTCGAATAGTTTCCAAGAGCAGAATGATAAGTTGCAAGGTTGTTTAATGATGTTGCACAGCTTGGATGATTATCCCCTAATACATTCTTGCGTATTTCTAATGCCTGTGTAGCGAATGTAATAGCTGAATTATAGTCACCCAGATTGGCATAACACCCAGCAAGGTTACTAAGCGAAGTTGCATAACTAAGACGCCCTTCACCGGTAGTATTATTTTGAACCTCTATTGCCTGAGTGCAAAGTTCAATCGATTTTTGATAATTTCCAAGATAGGAATAATAAATTGCAAGGTTATTCAATGAAAAGGCATAATCCGGATGGTTCTCCCCCAATACCTCTTTCCTGATCTCCATTGCTTGGTTTTCTAATTCAATGGCTTGTGAATATTTTCCGAGATCAGCATAATACCCTGCCAGGTTGCTCAGCGAAACAGCATAACTAGGGTGCTTTTCACCCAAAAGTCTTTTTTTGATTTCCAAGGCTTGGGTAGCAAGTTCTTTGGCTTTCTCATAGTTGCCAGATTCTGAATAAAATGAGGCGAGGTTACTTATTGTATTTGCATAAAGAGGATGATCTTCTCCTAATATACGCCTATCTAACTCCAAAACTTTTGTTCCTAATTCAATGGCTTTAGAATAATCTCCAAGTTTAGAGTAATAACTAGCTAGATTGTTTATTGATGTGGCATAAAGAGGATGTTCTTCTCCGAATACTATCTTTCGGATTTCTAAAGCTTGAGTCGCAAGTTCTATAGCTTTTGTATAATCGCCTAGCTCTGAATAATAACCTGCTAGATTGTCTAGTGTTGTAGCATAACTGGGATGAAATTCACCTTGTTTCTTCTTCTGAATCTCTAACGCCTGAATTGCATATTTTACGGCCATTTCATAGTTGCCCATGTGAGAATAATAAAAACCGAGATTGCTTAAAGAAGTTACATAATCAGAATGCTCCCCACCCAAGACTTTTCTACGAATATCCAAAGCATGACTTCCAAGTTCAATTGCTTTTGAATTGTTTCCAATTGCGGAATAATACCCCGCAAGGTTGTCTAAAGAGGTAGCATAATTTGGGTTATTATCTCCAAAAAAATAGTTATTGATTTCCAGAGCTTTAGTTCCTAATTCAATAGCTTTTGTATAGTTCCCGAGATTTGAGTAATAGCCTGCAAGGTTGTCTAAAGAAACAGCATAATCTGGATGTAAATCTCCAAATTGTTTTTTCTTGATCTCCAAAGCCTGTGTTGTAAGTTCAATTGCTTTTTTATCATTACCAAGATAAGAATAACAACTTGCAAGATTGTTGAGTAACACTGCATAGTTGGGATGGTTCTCGCTTAAAACTGTCTGATGTATTTTTAAGGCTTGGGTGCCAAGGTCAAGAGCCTTCGCATAATCGCCATATTTTGTATAATAACTCGTAAGATTGCTTAGAGATAAGGCGAAATCTGGATGATTCTCCCCAAGTATCGTCCGTTGTGTTTCTAAAGCTTGAGTCCCGAGTTCTATAGCTTTCTCATAGTTACCAGACTCAAAATAAAAAGAAGCGAGGTTGCTCAATGTTGTCAAATAAAGAGGATGTGTTTCGCCTAGAACTTTTTTGCGTATATCAAGAGCCTGAGTACAGAGCTCAATGGCAGTATCGTGGTCGCCTAAATTAGAATAACAGCAGGCAAGGTTGTTTAACGAAGTAGCACAATCGGGGCTTTGCTCGCCTAGCGTGTTCTTACGGATTTCCCAAGCAAGATTTCCAAGTTCAATTGCTTTTTCATAGTTTCCAAGATTAGAATAGTATAGAGCTATCAGATTCAACGAAGAAGCATATTCGGGATGCATTTCGCCTAATTCATTACGTTGCAATTCTAAAACTTTAGTTTTGAATTCAATTGCTTTTTCATAGTTTCCAAGATTAGAATAATAAAGAGATAATAGATTTAATGAAGTTCTATAATCCTCATCATCTACGCCCAAAACTCTTCTCTCTAATTCTAAAGCTTGCGTTTGAAGTTCGATAGCTTTCTCTTCATTTCCAAGATGGTGATAATCCAATGCTAACTTTTCCAATGAGGATATATAATTGGGATGTTCTATTCCATAGATTTTTCGTTGTAATTCAACAGCGCGTGTTCCGTAGTAGATTGCCTCATTATAGTTCCCAAGTTGAGAATGGCATGTAGTCATAAAGGTTAATATTGCTGCGAAATCTTCATCTTCAATTGAAGCCTTTTCCATTTCTTCTACCAGATCAGTTCCAACGATAACTGCTTGCTCATAATTCCTATTATTAAAATAATCTAAGAATGTTGTGGCTTTAACCAAATCAAAGTTTTGAGCACAAATTCCAAAGGAAAAATTTATTGTAACTAATATGAATGCCAAAAAACGTTTCATGTCAATATGGGTTATGTTATGGTAATTAAGGCCCATGATTGTTCATGGGCCTCATGAACTACCGCAAAGGTAGTTTTTTTTCAAGCAATTTCTAAAGTATCAGTATTATTTTTTCCTCGGACGAAATGAATTTCGTTAAGAGCATCGATTCAACTGATTTGAAATTACGATTCTTCGGTATCGCTACCACTGTGACGCCTATACCTTTTGACATCGGGAGCCAGTACAAAAATAGCGATAAAGGTACCAATGACGCCAGTCAATGCTATGAATATTAAGAAAAACAATATCCAGTCTTCTTGGGTTACATTCTGATATGCTTTAGGGAAAAGCTGATTAACCTGTTTTGATGATTTCAGATAGATCAACCAGATTATTGATAAACAGACACTGATTGCCAGATCAATTATTACTAATGATGCTGGAGTGGTGATAAAGGATCTGATCAGAGAGATGATCGATATATAAAGCATACAAATCATCATTGCTTTACTCCAAAAAACTGCATCTGGATGGTGTTTAATCATTGTGTAAGCTGCATAAAAGAAAAATGCACCATAGAAAAATCTCATTATCATCAAGGCAAATGGTGACAATTCCACGTTTGAAAAAGTCAATTCTGCTGGAGCGACCAAAGAATAATCCATACTCTGTGATGTTACTAATTGGATAATTACAATAGCGATCTGAGCAGTTCCTATTAACAATAACATAATGACAAACACAAGAAGCCAACCCTTTATGTTGCCAGAGGGTTTAATCACAGCCTTTTCCTCATCGGAAGGGCCTTCGCTTAATGTTTCGGGGACTTCTACGACTGGCAATCCCAACTCCTCTGACAACAAGTTGTTCATTTCTGCGAGGAACGTTAAATCGCTATCGTAATATTTGACCTTGATTTTTTCATATAATTTATTTTTGCGTTCATCCTTTCCATCATCATGGCCAGGATGTAGTTTCAGCGCCAGTTGACAAAAAATCTTGTTACATTGTTTTTTGACCTCAAACTCTTCTTGAGTCAAGAAATCTTTATAGTCTTCATAGGCGATATCAGAGCTATAAACTTCTTGAATAGCGTGATCTAAATCATTATACAAAACCACAACCTTAACAAAACTTGTGCCAAACTCAGTGCCAACGCTATCGCCAATAATTCTTGAGTTTATGTCACAAGCATCAAGGGTGCCCTTGACGATTTCAGCATCTATGGGTTTTGCAAAACTGTCAAAAATGACATATTTTCCTTCTTCGTTACTCATAATATCAATTGTTAAGATGTTAATAATAAATTTCTTTCTATCGAGGTTTGTATTTTCTCCAGGACACTAACGAAGATTGTGCTGTATTCGTCTTATGCAGTGTCTTTATTAGTCGCTGACAAAGTTATTAATTTTTTACTATTGAGCAAAATGAGTTCTCACGAAAATGGCTACAAAAGATCTTGATTCCTGTCATCGGAATGTGTGGTTAACGTCCATCTCCAGAATTGGAGATTCTCAATACCTGGTCGTGATTGTCTATCTCGATGCGTCCCAGTCGGCTGAGTACAGTTTGACCGAGCAGGAGTGGGGCCTTTTGGTTGCGGACGACGGAGGCTCTGACGTTCTTGAGGTTGAAATCACCGAAGTCAACGCTCTTCAAGTTGATGACGGTGCCGACACTGATGTCTCCGTTGGCATCAACAAATCGCTGGCTTCCGATAACATCGCTGCTTGAGAGGTAACCATTCTTCATCATGAAGTTGGCTTCGACCAGGGAAATACTAACATCGCAGGCACCGGTGTCGAACACGAAGTGAAGCGGCAAACCGTTTATCTGGCATTTGACGGTGCATACACCGCTCTCCTTGGTGAAGGGAACTTCACCGACCTTTAGCTCGGCTGGCTCCTTAGTGACCACACCAGGTTGGTTGTCCTGTTTATGCAATGCCATATGCCTCTCAATGAGCTGCTTGTATTCCTCGCTGTCACGAATGAAGTCAAGATAGGAATCCCGTTCAAAATGGGCGAAACGGTGATATCCCATTTCGAGTGCTTTTTCGAGGAACTTCAAAGCATTGGCTTTGTCCTGCATTCTGGAGTATAGGCATGCAGCGTCGTAATAGTTGCCGGCGTCGGTGCTATCACGAGAGATGGCAACGTTCAATTCTTCAATGGCTTTGTCATTTTGACCCAGTCCTTGATAAGCAAGGTATCTGCAATCATACTCATCCTGGTTAATCTCGAGTTCAATGGCCTTCTTGTAATCGGCTTCGGCCAGGTCAAGTTTGCCTTGTTTGAAATAGACGTCGCCACGGGTACAGTACGTGTAGGCATACAACGGATCCAGAACGATTGACATGGACAGGTCTTCAACAGCTCCTTCGTGATCACCGTTCAGTTCTTTGTACCAGCCCCGACGGTACCAACCCCAAGCATAGTCAGGTTCCTCTTTGAGCAGCTGATCCCATTCGGCAATCGACAATTCTGCTTTCCCCATTTCATAATAGATGTTGGCCCTGTACATCCTGCTATAGAAGTCGGTGCTGTCGAGATTCAGCGACTTGTTGATGTTGTCTAATGCCTGATCGAACTGGTTCAACTCGAGATAACAGAGTGCGATGTTTTGATAGCCTATCGGAGAAACGTCGATGTCGATCGCCTCAGTATAGCTCTGAATGGCCTTTTGGTACTGTTTGTTCTCCTCATAGATGAGCCCACTTAAGTAGGGCCACATGGGCGAATTGGGCGACTTCGCTGCCTGTACTTTAAGTTTTGAGAGCAGGATAGTCAGTCCAGGCTCTTTGATTGTAGTCGCCAACGACAATGCTTTCTGATCCCATGCCAGCGTAATGGCCGAGATGATGTCGTCTGCGACCTGATCCCATTTTTCAAGGCCCATATACGCTTCGGCGCGCAAAGCGTAACTCGAGGAATTGCCGCTATTTAGTCTGACTGCATAATCCAGATGTTTAACGGCATTATCCCATCGTTTTTGGATGTTGGCAATTTGACCAAGACCCAGATATCCCAGAACGTTGCCAGGTTCTAAAGCAATGATTTTTCGGTAGTCCGCATCAGCGAGGTCATACTTTTTCTGCTCAACATAAATCTGGGCACGGTCATAGAGCAGAAATGTATTCTTGGGTGCGATGTGGATTGCTGTGGAATAATCTTCTACAGTCTTAATGGTGTCTTTAAGAATTAGGTACACCTTAGCTCGTGTTGTGAGGCCAAATACCATATATTCGGTATCCTTTTTCGGCAGATACTTGAGTGCTTTGTCAGCAGCAGTCAGGGCCATGCCATATTCCTTCATGTCAAACCTGACTTTAGCGATCCAGGAGAATGCATACCCGTTTTTAGGATTCTCAGTCAACTCCCGATTGAGGTAATCAAGTGCTTCTGAGATATTCTCATTTTGGACGGCTTCAACACCACGGAGATAGTTGTAGGATTCGGGACGCTTTTGTGCATAAGTTGTAATGTTGATTAGCAACAGCACGATAATCAATAGTTTTGGTCTCATTTGTTTGATGATTTTGAGTTATTGTTTGTGAGTTATTGTACAGCTTGTAGTCTGTGTTCATTTATTGATACCGATTTTGGCAGATTGTAAACATCATTTTCGTGAAAAAAAAGAGAACGGCCGGTGAAGCCGTTCTCGATGAATCACAGGGATTATTGAATCAGAAGCGATATCTCGGTTTTAGTCGTTTTACTTTGATACTTTGGGCATTGGGATATTTCCTCCATGCTTTTAAGTAGGCCCATAAACGATTGCTTGCCATAAGTCTAATGGTGATTGTCTTGTTGTTAACTTTCACCGTTACCTCATACTCATTGTAGAAAGGCATGGGGCAAGGGTCAACGAATATCACGTCTGGCCACCATTTCAATAGTTTCTCTAAAATCTTTTTCATCTTACAAATTGGTTTTTGATTCTTTGTACTGTTGATATAGAGCAGCCGGTAAGTTTCGCCGTGTTTCTGATGGAGTATCCTCGTTTCAGCAGCGATATAACCTCCTTATACTCCTCTCTCTTCTTATCCTCGCTCTTGATACTCCCGGTTTTGCGTCCGAGTTTTCCACCGTTCATCACATATTGGGCACGTCCGGAGTTTAGCCTGTATTGGATATTACTCCGTTCAATATTGCCCATCTCAGCTAACACGGTGATGAGAATGGACGCGATAGGATTCACTTCTCCATTGGGTTGTAGCGAGTAGATGCCAAGGTTCTGTATGTAAACCGATACCTTAGCCTCATGAAGTTGTTCCAGGGATTTCAATACTTGTAGCGTTGATCTCCCCAGGCGACTCAATTCTGATAGCAAAAGGAAATCAATATTGTTCCCGGTGCAGAAGTCCAAGCACTCGGTCAGGACTTGTCTTTCCTCATTTTTCTTTGCTCCAGAAATATGCTCCTCGTAGATTTTCACGATTTCCATATTCTGGGCTTTACAATGTTTTCTTAAGTCTGTAATTTGCCGTGATGTATCCTGTCTGTCATTTTCTGAACTCACTCGGGCATAGATCACAGCTCTCTTTGGTTCGTTTGTTTCCATTTTAGTCTTTGATAAAAATGGTTACACAAAAAGGGTGTATTCATTGGCCCTTGCAGACTTTTTTGAACACACCCATTATTTGAATACATCAGCCGGTTTCAAGGGGTGGTTTGGCTGGTGTCGCTCTCACATACATTCAATTCTGTGATAAATCATTTTCTTTTGTTTTTGTTGATTTCATTGATGAGCCTTCGGTTAAGAGCATTGAGTGCCTTATACAACCGATTATAGCTCTTTTCATACTTGGTGCCTTGGAGTCTTAGCCCGGCACTCACGAGATCATTACCGGCATTGTAGATATCCTTTTGAGCCAGTCGTAATTCTCTCAGTCGATCTTCTTCTGTAAAAATCATAATGCGTTCAGTTTAAGTAAGTGTTGTTTACTACGGTTTTGTAATAGCTACCGGGGGAAGGGATCCTTACTTTCTTGAAAACCATCTTCCACCATTCGCTTTTTAAGTCAGGTTTCTCGTTCATCAGCATTTCCACTATTGCAGGATGAATGGGGAAACAGTACTGGAGTGCCCTTTTCTTACTTCCGTCGCTAAGGGAATTCCAATACTTGATCGTCATTTTCTTTGTTTTCTGTGCCATTGTTGTTTGTGATTTATGAAGAAGGCCCCCACATGTTGAGTTTTGTGAGAGCCTTCATTCGGTTAATAATGTTTGTAATACTCGGCTTCTTCTTTACCCCAAAAATCCAGATCAGCCTTTACAATCTCGTAAGTAGATTTTAGTTCTGTCCTGTCAAGTTTGGGATTGTGTTGTTGATAAGCAGCTTCTATCTCGCCAAAACTTAAATCTGGGTAACTCTGAAGTAACTCATACAGCTCATCATAATATTCGTAGAAATAATCGTCGAACCCATAGAATCCACCCATCTTGTAATCATACTCGTGGGGATAGGTTTCGGTGCAGTTCAAAATGATATGCTCTACGAAGGATAAGCAATTAAGAAGGTCTCGTTTTACTATAAACTCGTGGTCTGAATGTGGAGAATAATACCCGCAGCTTATATTCACGGCGCTGACAGCAAGACCATTCTCTTTAAGGGTCAGCACATCAGTCATCATTCCTTCCTCAAGATGATAACCGAAAGCCTCATGTCCAGTAGCCTCAATAAATTCCTTAGAGGCTATTTCAGTGCTACAAATGCTGGCGATAAGGTCATTACTTCCTCTTCTGTCACACTGAATCACAAATCTCACGTCCTTGAAGAAATCCATATTGGCTTTGCTACTTCCAATACATCCGACTTCTTCTCCAACGAAAAACGCTACTTTAAGGTTGTCGTATTTCATCAGACACTTCAGGCAGATCCATACACCATTTTTATCATCGGCGCCAAGTCCTTCAAGTCGTTTATTCTTGGGACTATAGCCGAAAATGATGTCCTTGGTCTCGATAGCCTGAAAATCTCGTGAATGAATGCTTTGTACTTGATCTATGTGAGCGACCCTCCTGGGATATTGTTACGTATCCACCAAAGCAGAAATTTGATCATCTTCTGTTCCTTTCCACTCTTGCTGTGAATGGAATAAAGCTTTTTCAATAGTTTCATATCTCACTAAACTTCGATAAGAGCCTCCTCCTCGATTTTCATATCAAGGGGAAGTTCGGATTGTTCATTAATCTCGTCATACAGTTGGTCGCCTATACGGAACAGGATTTCACAGTTCACAAAGACATCCACCATTTCGATGCATACATTTTGTGGTTCGTAGATACTGAGTTCTGAGTTCCAAGCATTATAGGTTGTGAGATCCTCAGCGTTTTCATAATATTTTGAATCCAACGCTGAATAAAACCAGTTGTCCTTTTTAAACTGGAGTTCGGCATTCTCACGGCACTTCTGACAGCAATAATGTTCACCGGTAATCTCGCTGTAAAAGAGTTCATCAGCATAATACTCCGGTGAAAGCATAGTACCTCCACACTCAGGACAGTCATCAAGATCATCCTCAGTATGATAGTAATTATCATTCCAATAAGTGAAGTCCTCCATGCAGTCCGAATCACAGGTAATTTCGCTACCGTGATAGAATACATCCGTGATTTCATACGCATCTCGGTCCTGATATTCTGCATAGTACATCTCCTCGTCATCATCTTCCAATTGCCCATTAGTGGTATCGAGGTTATACGAGTAATCCACATCGGTATAGTTATATGCGATATTGGAATTGAGATTGTAATACTTGAAAGAATCCTGGTAACTGAGTTTGTCACCCCAATCCAAGTCACATTCGATATAGAACTTCTTATGTGAAAGTGAATTTCCTTCTACATCGACAAAGCCTCTTGAATTTCCACAATCGGCCCCTACGATTTTATAGCCATCGATTTCTCCGGCTTTAATGAGGGCATCTACAAGGGCTCTCTTAAGAATGTCGCTCTGGTCCTTAGCATACTGACGTTCTGCAAGTCTCCAAATCTTGTCCTCTTCATCATGTACCTCAGTGAAGATGATACAACGGGCAAGAATAATCCCGTCATCTCCCACAAGACGAGCAGCTTTAGCCTTCACGCTGTCTCGATAGAAATTGTGAAAACCTCGGTCAATCATACACGAGTTCATTCCAGGAGAACAAGCCTCACCGGAATAGATCTCGGCAAAATCGTGATCTACAATCAAAGTGTAGTTGGGTAAGGTACCAGCAATGTAGACCTGCCAGTCTTGAGAAAATTCTTCACAAAGCCAAGTCTTAACCTGTTGTGAGAGTGCTTGTCCAATGTTAGTTTCATCGATGAGTTTGCTGTAAAAACGTCCAGCTTTCATCTTGAAAACTCCGTCATTGTTGTCGTGGTTGATATAGCGAACGAATGCTATTGAACCATCTTCTGGGATTCCGCGATATGAGTCTGTTTCATATACATCGCTGTGAAAAGTGGTCCCGTTCAAAACCACAGTATAGTCGAGGCCCTGATGAACCCCGGCATCTGCAATCATCTTCGTTAACGTGGTCTTCATCTCAGCCATACTCTTGATAGCCAGAAGTGACCAGTCATTACGTTCCCTGCAGTAAGCCCATACTGATTTACTCTTCAAAAGGGCAAGCAGGATTTTGTTTCTACGGCTCTTAACACCGTTTCCATGCTCCTGAATTCCGAATAGTTCCTGGAATTCCTGAGCGTTCTTGAATGATTGAATCTTGTTCATTTTTCTAGTCTTTAAATTGTTGTTTGGTAAGTTGTTAAATGAAAAAAGGAGGACTCACGTGTAATTGTGAATCCTCCTCGGATCAAGGCTAATACGGCTGATTAACTGATGAACCAGCTATACCCGGAATCTTCGTCTCGCAGCCCTTCAGCTATGCCGAGACTCGTCGTAAGTGCATTGGCTTGTCTTGAAAGAAATGTGTCGATATAACTTCCCTTGCAGGCCCCCGTCAAAAGGTTGTAGAAATTCCACATACTGAGTTCGCCACCCCCGTTCACCTTGAAGTTGGGATCACGGTAATATTGGCGGGCTACACTGTTCACCATTGAATCGGTAATCAGCATTTCAGGTATTCCCCTCTGAATCCTTTGGGGCAGGTAGTTATACAGACGCATTTTACCCAAGATAAGGGCAAATTGA
>ONIL01000041.1 GCA_900317835.1 uncultured Prevotellaceae bacterium
GCTACTGCTGCACACACGTCCTTGGCGAGCTGTACGCCCTCGGGCACTGTGGTATTCATCTTCCAGTTGCCCGCAACAATGTTCTTTCTCATTTTTCTTATCTTAAATTAATATTGGTAATACTGTATTCTTTAATTTTGTGCAAAATTACAATCATTTCTCGAAAAAAGCACAAGACTTGGGCAAAAACTATTGATACTAATCTAAACTGAATCGCTTGTTTTGCCATTACTAGTTAATACGAACTGACTAGTTCTATAATTTTAGTAACACCTTGCCAGGACTTCGAGATATCCATTCAGAGATATATGCGCACAATATTGTTACTCCTAATGCTAGAAGGATAATTACATAGATAGGGTATGTGCTTTGATGGAAGGAGGCTATCATTTGGTTTCTAATAATAAATACAAAAGACACATGAAAAATATAGACACCACATGAATTGATGCCAACAGTTTTAATGAGTTGTGATGGCCAATAAGATTCCTTTATATCTTTAAGCATACTGAAAAAGCCAATGCTCAAGAACATCGCACCAAAAGTGGGGAACGAGCTGTTGACGCCATCATACAAAGTACCATCGTGATAGGTCATTACAATTGTAGTAAAAATATTTAAAGCAAGCCCCAGTATTAAAAAAAAGATGCAGATGGGAGTGCTCAATTGTTTGTTTTTAAGGTATGCTCCAATTCTTGAATAGACAATTCCATAAAAAGTGAAGAAACCAGTATGCCCCCAGCGTGGCAAAGAGTAGTCAGGATTAACAAATAGTATGATATCCCAAACAAAATTGTTTAAGAAAGTCACAGAAAAGATGGCGATTACCAACATATAGCCAATGCATTTTGGTAATATCTGAATCAAGTAGTTAAGGATATATACATAAGCTAATGAATATAGAAACCAATATTTATTCATGAAACTAGCTATGGAATCTGGCTGGTCGCCTCCTATTAAGAAGTGATTTATACCACATCTCAATACTAGGGTCCAAAAAATGGCGATTAGGAAAAGCCTTGTGACTTTGTTAACAACTTTGTTAAGAGTAATTTTGTTATTAGTTGTCAAAGCACCATTAACCATGAAAAATAATGGAACCCCAGCAGCACATATCAGCTGTATCATTTTATTAAAATTAGGTATATAAAATATATCCGGTTCAAAAGAAAAATCTAGCATCTCTGCATGGTAGAAGACAACCATAAACATGGCAAGAGCCTTTAATAAATCAAATCCAAAAATTCTTTTGTCGGAGTGAATGGAATTCATTTTTAGTTTTAAAAAAAATTGAAAGTCATACAATACTGCAAAGTTACTATTTTTTTTGGATTATAAGTGAAAACCTCATAAATTAATATACTTTAAGGGGGGAGGGTGGGTGTATTGGGAATATTTTTTGTAAATTTGCGGCGTTTTTTGCATAAAAGGCGAATAATAACAAGTATATCAACACAATAACAATAAGATTAATAGAGAAACTATGGGTTTAAGAATCATTGTTCTGGCCAAGCAAGTGCCAGATACCCGCAACGTGGGTAAAGATGCGATGAAAGAGGACGGCACCATCAACCGTGCTGCCTTGCCCGCCATCTTCAACCCCGAGGACTTGAACGCCCTGGAACAGGCGTTGCAGCTCAAGGATGCCCATCCCGGTTCGACTATCACACTGCTGACGATGGGTCTGCCTCGCAGCGCCGAGATGGTGCGCGAGAGCCTGTATCGCGGTGGCGATGACGGCGTGGTGCTGACTGACCGCCCCCTGGGTGGCGCCGACACGCTCGCCACGAGCTATTCGCTGGCTCAAGCCATCAGGCACATGGGCGAGTTTGACATCATCGTTGGTGGTCGTCAGGCCATCGACGGCGACACGGCCCAGGTGGGACCGCAGATTGCCGAGAAGTTGGGGCTGCCCCAGGTGACCTATGCCGAGAATATCCAGGTCGCTGACGGCAAGGCTACCATCAAGCGCCGCATCGAGCGCGGTTTCGAGACTGTGGAGTGCCCGCTGCCCCTGGTCGTTACCGTCAACGGCAGTGCCGACGCATGCCGTCCGCGCAACGCCCGCCTGGTGCAGAAGTATAAATATGCCGTGACGCCCAGTGAGCGTGCCGCTTTGCCTGCCGACCGCCAGGCGCTCATCGATGCCCGTCCCTATCTTGCCATCAAGGAGTGGGGCGTGAAGGAGATTGAGGCCGACCCTGAGCAGATCGGTATGGCTGGCTCACCCACTAAGGTAAAGACCATCGTCAACGTCGCTTTCCAGGCTAAGGAGGCGCGCCGCATCGACGCTGCTGCCGATGCCGAACTCGAGGGCCTCGTTAAGGAGTTAATCGCAGACCACATCATCGGATAATCAAGGTTGATGTATGCCGCGGCTCTGCCGTGGCCAACTAAAAACTAAAACAAGAAAAATGGAAGACAAGAATAATCTTATAGTCTATTGCGAGTATGACGAGGGCCGCATTGCCGACGTCAGCCTCGAACTGTTGACCAAGGGCCGCCAGTTGGCTACCCGTCTGGGCTGCCGCCTCGAGGCACTGGTGCTGGGCGACATGCTCGATGGCATCGAGCAGGAACTGTTCCCCTATGGTGTTGACGTGGTCTACAAGGTGCAGGACGAGCGCCTGTTCCCCTACACGTCACTGCCTCATTCGAGCGTGGTGACCACTCTGTTCAAGGAAATCGAGCCGCAGGTGTGCCTCATGGGCGCTACCACTATCGGCCGTGACCTGGGTCCCCGTGTGTCGTCGTGCCTGCACAGCGGTTTGACCGCCGACTGTACGTCGCTCGAGATCGGTGACCACACCGATGCAGCCAAGGGCAAGGAATACAAGGACCTGCTGTATCAGATCCGTCCCGCTTTCGGCGGCAACATCGTCGCCACCATCGTCAACCCAGAGTGCCGCCCCCAGATGGCGACCGTTCGCGAGGGCGTGATGAAGAAAGAAATCTTTGACCCTGCTTACAAGGGTGAGGTTATCAATTTGGATCCTGATAAGTACATCGACCCTGCCAGCATGGTGGTGAAGATTATCGACCGCGAGATTGAGCAGTCCAAGGTCAATATCAAGAATGCCCACATCATCGTGGCCGGTGGCTACGGCATGGGTAGCAAGGAGAACTTTGACATGCTGTTTAAACTGGCCGACGTGCTCGGCGGTGAGGTGGGTGCCTCACGTGCTGCTGTCGATGCCGGATTCACCGACCATGAGCGCCAGATTGGCCAGACGGGTGTCACCGTTCGTCCCAAACTGTACATTGCCTGCGGTATCTCAGGTCAGATCCAGCATATTGCCGGCATGAACGAGAGCAGTATCATCATCAGCATCAACACCGACCCCGATGCGCCCATCAACTCGATTGCCGACTATGTGATCACGGGCAGCGTCGAGGACGTGATTCCTAGGCTCATCAAGCATTACAAGAAGAATTCCAAGTAAATCAGCAATTAGCTGTTAGCAATTAGCCGTTAGCATTCAACTAACCGCTAAAAGCTAAAAGCTGAGAGCTAAAAGCTAAAAAGAATATGGCTAACTTTTATACCGACAATAAAGCGCTCCAGTACCACCTGCGTCACCCGTTGATGAAGCAGATTGTCGCCCTGCGTGAGCGCGATTATACCCAGAGCGAGAAATTTGACTATGCTCCCCTCGACTTTGAGGACGCAATGGACTCCTACGAGCGCGTGTTGGACATCATCGGCGAGGTGTGCGGTGACATCATCGCCCCCAATGCCAAGGATGTTGACCTGGAAGGTCCCCACCACGAGAACGGACGTGTGCGCTATGCCAGTGGTACCGAGAAGAACCTCAAGGCCCTGAACCAGGCTGGCCTGATGGGCATCACCTTGCCCCGCCAGTATGGTGGTCTGAACATGTCATCGGTACCCTATATCATGGCTGCCGACATGGTGAGCCGTGCCGATGCGGGCTTCGTCAACGTGTGGGGTCTGCAGGACTGTGCCGAGACCATCAACGAGTTTGCCAGCGAGGACCAGAAGGAGCGTTTCCTGCCCCGCACCTGCAAGGGTGAGACCCTGGCCATGGACCTGACCGAGCCCGACGCAGGCAGCGACCTGCAGTCCGTCATGCTCAAGGCCACTCAGGACGAGGACGGCACCTGGCGCTTGAACGGCGTGAAGCGCTTCATCACAAATGGTGACGGTGATATCTCGCTCGTGCTGGCACGCAGCGAGGAAGGCACCCGCGACGGCCGCGGCCTGTCGATGTTCATCTACGACAAGCGCGACGGCGGCATGACCGTGCGCCGCATCGAGGACAAGATGGGTATCCATGGCAGTCCCACGTGCGAACTCGTGTTCAAGAACGCTAAGGCCGAGCTGTGCGGTGACCGCAAACTGGGTCTCATCAAGTATGTGATGTCGCTGATGAACGGTGCCCGCTTGGGTATCGCCGCTCAGAGCGTCGGCGTGAGCGAGGCCGCCTATCAGGAGGCTATCGCCTATGCCCGCAGCCGTGAGCAGTTCGGCAAGGCCATCATCAACTTCCCTGCCGTGAGCGAGATGATTTCCAATATCAAGGCCAAGCTCGATGCCTCGCGCACACTGCTGTATGAGTGCACCCGCTTTGTCGATATGTACAAGTCGCTGGAGGCCATCAGCCGCGAGCGCACCCTCGCACCCGAGGAGCGCAAGACCATGAAGGCCTACAACCGCCTGGCCGACGCCTTCACGCCGCTGGCCAAGGGTATGACGAGCGAGTTCTGCAACCAGAACGCCTACGACTGCGTGCAGATTCACGGTGGTAGCGGCTTCATGCGCGACTACGCCTGCGAGCGCATCTACCGCGACGCCCGTATCACCAGCATCTACGAGGGCACGACCCAGCTGCAGGTGGTAGCAGCCATTCGCCACGTCACCACGGGCACCTATCTGAACCAAATCAAGGAGTACGCCACCCGCGAGTACAGCGAGGCCGTCGCTCCCATGAAGGCCAAGCTCGAGGCCATGACCGCCCTCTATGAGGAGACCTTTGCCAAGGTTCAGGCCGTTGAGGATCCCGAGTACATTACCTTCCACGCCCGTCGCCTCGTCGAGATGCTGGGCCACATCATCATGGGCTACCTGCTCATCGGTGACGCCAGCAACGAACCCGACCTGTTCATGGACAGCGCCAAGGTCTATGTCAACATGGGCGATGCCGAGGTAGCACGCCACGCGCGCTTCATCGGCGCCTTCAACCCTGCCGACCAGGCTGCCTACACCCGTCAGTAATTGTCAACTACGAATTCACGAATTAAACTAATTATTTTTGCTTAAATTTTTATATTATGAAAAAATACATTTATTCATTGATGGCCATTCTGCTGGCCTTGCTTACCGTTGGATTTACCGCCTGTAGCGATGACGACGAGCCCGAGGGCTCTGACATTGTTGGGACATGGTCGTATGTTGCTGATCTACCTGGTGATTTTGCGATATTGCTTCAATTCACCAAAGACGGTAAGTTTCATGAAGTGATTAATTCAACCTTAGTCAGTCCTTCACACGGAACATATACCGTATCGGGTCATAAGTTGTACCTTACCTACATTTTAGAGAATGATACTGCAACTGTCGAATATGATTACAGTGTGCAGGGCGACAAATTGATGCTCTACGTCGAAGGTCAAGGTCCTACCACTTTCACCCGTGTCAGCGACAGCGTCATTGAGCCGTATCTGTAAAATACTAAATAATTAATCATTTAGATATGAAAAAGTACATTTATCTGTTGATATTCTTGATGATGGCCATGGTTTCGGTTGGTTTTGCTGCTTGTGGTGATGACGACGAGCCCAAGAGTGCCGACATCGTCGGGACTTGGCAATACAATCATACTGATGATGATGAATGGTCTGATGAATGGGATATCTATTATCAATTTACCAAAGAGGGTAAGTTTCATATAGTGGAGAAATCTCATGTCGAATATTATTATGGCCATCCCAGCGTTATTGTTCATCACGGAACATATACCGTATCGGGGAAGAAGTTGATAATCACCTTCGATCCCGACCCCAAATACAATCCCAACCCCGAGCCCTCTGAATGCGAATATTCAGTGCAGGGCGACAAACTGACGTTTCTCGGCGGAGAATACCCCACATTCACCCGTGTTGAGGACAGTGTGATAGAGCCCTATCTGAATGTAGTTCCTCATCCTTGCTGACAAAATACCGTGTCCCTGCCGAGGTCCATCTGCGGGGACACGGTTTTTTAGCGTGTGGAAGTTGACAGGCTTAAGTAAAAGGACTACCTTTGCGGCATCATGAGTCGTGAAAAAGAGATATATAAGGTGACGCTGGTGGGCAGTGCGGGCAATGTGGCACTGCTGACCTTCAAGTTCATCGCTGGCGTGATGGGACACAGCTCGGCGATGATTGCCGATGCGGTCCACTCGCTCTCGGACTTCATTACCGATGTCGTTGTCCTCGCCTTTGTCCATGTGAGCGCCAAGCCGCAGGATGAAAGTCACGACTATGGCCACGGCAAGTATGAGACCTTTGCCACATTCATCATTGGGCTGGCACTGATAGCTGCAGCCACAGGCATCATCGTTTCGGGCGTTGCCAAACTCATCGACTGGGCTGGCGGCAAGCAGTTGGCGGCACCCGGCTGGCTGGCGCTGGCTGCTGCCATTGTCTCGCTTATTGTCAAGGAAATCCTCTATCGTTACACGGTCAATCGTGGCAAGAAACTTGACTCTCAGGCACTTGTCGCCAATGCGTGGCACCACCGCAGCGACGCCCTCTCGTCTATTGGTACCACGGTGGGCATTGGTGGCGCCATCCTGTTGGGCAACCGCTGGACGGTGCTCGACCCGCTGGCCTCGGTACTGGTGGGCTTGATGCTGGTCAAGGTGTCGGTAGAATTGTTGCGCGCAAGTATGCGTGAACTCACCGAGTCGTCGCTCTCTGACGAAATCGAGAAGGAAATCGAGGACATCATCTGTTCTTTCCCTGACGTGAGCGAGCCGCACAACCTGCGCACGCGCCGCATCGGCAACCGCTTCGCCATCGAGGCCCACGTGCGCATGGACGGTAACGTCTCCCTCACCGCAGCCCACGACCGTGCCACGGCCATTGAGCAGAGTTTGAAAAAACGCTATGGCAACCAGACTCACGTCACCATCCACATGGAACCGAAAAAGTGAAACATAAGCCTCGCAGATAAACGACAGGGACGCAGCCTATGACTGCGTCCCTGTCGTTTAAGGTATATGTGAACTTAATCACATCTCATTCGGTTTTTTAATCGTACTTCAAGTTGTTGGCACTTGAGATGATGCCGTCCTTAGTAATCTTGAAGCCTGTCGATTTGCCGCTGTACTTGTCGAGAGTACTGACCACCTTGTCACGGGACACACCCTGTAAGTCGAAAATGGTTACTGGATGGGTGTAGTTGGTGCCCGTGTTGGTCTTGACGTTGAAGTTGAGATTGCAGGTGAGATCATACTTTTCCTTAACCAATTCGGCATCCGACTTGGTGCTGAATTTATACATCACACCGAACTCGGCTGGGAATTTGTCGCTGCTAACGGTCTTGGTCCACCAAGTGGAAGAGACGGCCTCCATCACGTTGCGGCCATTCTCGGCCTTGTAGGTGATAAACACGTTGCAGGCGTCGAGCAGGTCTTGGGAAAAAGTCATGTTATAGGTCGCGGTAGCTATGGTTTTCTCTTTAGGCTCGTCGCTACCACATGAGTTAAAAGTGACAACTGCTCCCATTAGCAGTATTGCCATGAATAAGAACTTCTTCATATTCTGTCAGGTACTGTAGTATTAATACTGGTCTTTGCTTTAATGATTTGCCATTTCCTCTAAACGGGAGAGAAAAGCGACACGTCCGCCCTTGAGCAGGCTGATGGCGCGAGGCACGATGTCCTTGAGCTCGGGAGTCGTGTCGGCTAGAATCTCAAAGGCGACCCACACGCTGGTATCGGTCTTGCCTTCCTCGTCCTCCATGTCCATGGTGTAGAGCTTCACGACCTTGATGCTGCCGTTCACGTCATTCATGGCCCTCAAGATCATTTCCTCGTTGTCCTCGGTGACCTCAAAGATGGCCGGCATCATCAATCTGAAGTATTGCTCGTCCTCATCATCCTTGAAATAGAGGTAGTTGATACCCTCGTTCTTGAACGCGATGCCAAAGGGGGTCTCGTGCGGACGGAAACCTTCCTCGGCCAGAAAATCCATCATCAGTTTGTTTAAATCCATTTTAGTCCTTAGTTGTTAGTCTTTAGTTGTTAGTCTTATTTTGTGTTGAATCCCACGCGGGGCAGGGCATTGGTGCGGGTAATGCCTTCCATCTTGTCGCGCATGTCCTCATATTCCTTGAGCAGGTCCTTGCTGATAGACGGCTTAATGCCCTCGATGGTCTTGATGAGCAGGTCTTGGGTGATCTGCTCGTGATTGAATGCTGCGATAGTAGCCGCCTCGTTGACGACGTAGGCAATATCACTGGCAACATATCCGTCGGCCTTCTTTGCCAAGGCATCGCTGTCGATCTCGTCACAGGGGCGGTCCTTGAGGTAGAGTTCAAACATGAGTTTGCGGGCCGTCTCATCGGGCATGGGCACATAGACCTGCTTGTCGATGCGACCGGTGCGCAACACTGCCGGATCCACTTTGTCGGGGCGGTTGCTGGTGGCGATGACAAAGATTCCGCGCTTGGAGCAATTGTTGAGTTGCGTGAGGAACTCGTTGACCTCACCTGCCTGGTTGCCACCCGAATTATCACTCGAGCGGTTGGGTACAAAGGCGTCAAATTCGTCAAAGCAAAGCACCGTCGGGGCATTTTCCTCGGCTTTCTTGAACAGGTCGGCGATTTTGCCCTGTGATCCGTGGATATAGATGGAGCCCAGGTCGCTCGCCTTGACAAGGATGAAGTTGAAGCCCGTTTCCTCGGCAAATTTCTCGGCAAAGAAGCTCTTTCCGCATCCTGGAGGACCGTACAGCAACATGCCGTTGGGAGGCGTGAGCTTGTATTTCTCGGCCAGTTCCTTGTCCTGGAGAATGAGGATAACGCGCTTGCGCAGCATTTCTTTGAGATCTTCCATGCCCGCAATGTCGGCAAAACCGTTACCCGTGCCGCGCTTGATATCGACGTTGGCGCTGGTTTCGGTGGCATGCCTGGAGGTGGTCTCGGAACTCCAGTCCAGCGAGCCGAAACCGTCCTCTCGATCATCGTCGAGGTCGTCTTGGTGGCGTGTGGCCAGCTTGCTGCGAATTTCCTGGGCCGTTTCGCTCTCGTCACCCTCGATAAGATCGTTCAACACCTCATCAATGCTGCCATAGCGGTCGTTATAACCTAGGGCCATACCCGTCGAGATGATTTCCTTGAGTTTATCGTCCTCGATACCCTCGACGTCGATTTCGCCCTTCTCGCTGCGTGCCTTCTGCACCAGCTTGATCTTCTCTTTGCGTGTCATGTCGGTCTTGAACTCGACATCCCAGGGATCACGCCCTGTGAGCATCTTGTAAAAGACGCCCGTAGCGGCAAAGATGTCGTTGCGTTCGTCATATTTGCCAAGGAACGACTGTCCGCTGGCATATCGAGGGTCCAGATCAGCCGTGTCAAACGGCGCGTTTCCCATGAAGCAGAACGACACGTGTCCCATGTCAATCAGTTCGGCGGTGCCGCCGGTCTTGCTGCTCAGCATTACGTTGGTGGGGTTGATGTCGTTGTGCAACAGCACCCCGGGCATGTCATGCAGGTATTGCAATCCTTGTAGCATCTCGAGGAAGATTTTCACTGCCGTCTCGGTGTCAAGTTTCCCCTCGCGCTGGAGCATCTCGCTGAGCAGTTCCCCGCTGAAGTAGTTGGCCACCAGATAGCGGCATTCGCCAGCCTCATCGTCAAGGGTCCCCGAATCGATGCAGCTGATGATATTCTTGTGGTTGATGATCTGGCACATGGCGATCTCGGTCACCTGTCCGTCGTTAATCAGCTTCTCGGGCGTGTTCTTGAGGCGGTAAATCTTCATGAAGTAGGGATTGCCGCTCTCATCCTCGACGCGGTAACTCTCGGCATAAGGGTTCTCCTTGATGAGATACACTACATGCCAGCGGTTATTGATGATTTGTCCTTCTTTTAGTATCATAAGCTAAATGAGTTGTTATCGGTGGGTTGTTGGTTATTGTGTTGCCTATTGTGCTTGCGATAGAGGTACCTCACCAGCAGATGGGTGCGGTTAACCAGGAACAGCACAAGCATGACGGCAAAGTAGAGTAGTGTCAAGCGTGACAAGATGCTGTCGGGATGATAATCATTGCCCATTTCACTCAGTTCCACAGGCTGCTCCATGCCGTCGAGCGAAGACAGGGTGCGCTTCCACTTGATTACACCGTCCTCAAGATAGACCACGGCGGGATTGCCGCGTGCGACCATCTTGAGTTCGCTGTCGTCCATGTTGTAGATGGGATAGGAGGCCATCGAGACGTCTTTCCAATGCTCGATTTCCTCGCCATTGGCAGGCGTGAGCCCGATGACGTCGGCATCAGCAACCAGGGCCGCATCGGTGAGTTCGTTAAGCGCGAAGGAATTGACGACGCCAACCCGCTGCAGGTCAGGGAACAACAGCAGCACTGTTCGGTGGCTGTTGCCCAGCACGTCGAGGGTGATATCACTGCCGTCTTCGTCCATGATAGCTATGCCACCCTGGGCATCGCCATGCTGGATGATCACTTTTCCATGAGGGCGGCGTGCGTGATAACGGGTCACATATTCCCAGCCTTCTTCCTCGTCGGGCAGGCTATCGATAGTGAATTCACGTTCCTCGCCGTTCTTGCTGTAAATGAATATGAAGTCATCCTCATCCTCGTTGCTGTCCTCGATGGTCGTGTTGACCAGGCGGCTACCGACGGGGTAGGGACGATAATCGATAAGCGGCTGCACGAAGTAGCCATAGTAGCTGATGGCCATAATCAAGCCAAATGAGGCTGCCATGACCATCCACTGCACGGCAGGACCATAAACTCCTCGCAATGATTTGTTGAACAGCAGCAGGTAGATAACGCCCATCAGGAGAAGCACGTTCTTGCCGAAGGTCGCCCAATTGCTCAAGTGAAGCGCGTCGCCAAAGCAACCGCAGTCGGGTACGGCATTGGTCAGGGCGAGCCATAGGGTCAGCGGTGTCATCACGAGCATCACCAGCAGGGCAACCCAGGGTGCGCTACGGCGGTAGGCTCCCACGGCTATAGCCACGCCCAGCATGAACTCGAGCGCAGCGATGGCCACGGCAATAAACGGTGCAGTGCCGTTCCATTGCTCCAGTCCCAGGGCGTTGAGATAGTCGGTTATCTTGTAGAAGGTCCCCCACGGGTCAATGCCCTTGGTAAACCCCGAGAAGATGAATACGCCACCCACCGTGATCCGCATGAGTGTCGTGAGCAGTTGACACCACTTCTCGTACTTGACCGCATTGATGATTGCCTTGATGGTCATTCGTCTGATTGAATAGTTAACTATTGGCAGCGGTTTCCTCACTGTGCTTGATGAGTGCAAACACGCTGTAATTGATCATGTCCTGATAATTGGCGTCGATGCCCTCGCTCACCAGTGTCGCACCATTGTGGTTCTCGATCTCCTTGGTGCGCTGAATCTTTGTCAAAATCAGGTCGGTATAGCTCGAGATGCGCATGTCGCGCCATGCCTCGCCATAGTCGGTGTTCTTGGCAATCATCAGTTGCTTTGTCTCGCCGATGTGCTGGTCGTAAAGTTCGAGGGCTCGCTCCTTGGTGATGTCCACAGTGTCGCTGTAACCCAGTTGCAACTGGATCAAGCCAATGATGCCATAGTTGATGATGCCGATAAATTCGGGCCATATGCCTTCGCCCACCTTGGTCTCTCCGTTAAGCTCAAGAGTGCGGATGCGTTTAGCCTTGATGAAAATCTGATCGGTGACCGAACGGGGCCTGAGGATGCGCCACGAGGGGCCGTAGTCCTTCATCTTGTTGATGAACAGTTCGCGGCACAGTGCTATCGCGTTGTCATATTGTTGGCTCGTATTTAGCATAATGTACTGATGTGAGATTGGTTTTAACTTACAAAGTTACTGCTTTTTCTCATGTGTTGTCATGATTAGGGTGGGTTTTTTGACTTTTTGTAGATATTTCAGTACCTTTGCATCTGAAATAGGTATAATAATTATTTTGAATGACATGAAGAAAATTGCTTTAGTGACTGGCGCGACAAGCGGCATCGGAGAGGCATGCGCGCGCAAACTGGCTTTAATCGGCTATAACATGATTATAACAGGCCGCAGGGCCGACCGTCTGGATGCCCTGGCTAGAGAGTTGTCGGCAATGGGTGTTGGCGTGATAACGCTTGAGTTTGATGTGCGCGACCGCGAGGCGGCAACCGCTGCCATTAAGGGGTTGCCCGCTGAGTGGCAGGAAATCGATGTGCTGGTCAACAACGCTGGTGGCGCTTGGGGCCTTGAGCCGGAATACACTGGCAGCTATGAGGACTGGGACACCATGATCGACACTAATATCAAGGGTCTGCTGACGATGACGCGTCTGATTGTCCCCGGCATGGTGGAGCGTGATTGCGGCCATGTGGTGAACATCGGCAGTGTAGCAGGCGATGCTGCCTACGCTGGCGGTAATGTGTATTGCGCAACCAAGTCGGCTGTGAAGGCCCTGAGCGACGGCCTGCGCATTGATGTGGCACACACCAGCGTGCGCGTGACCAACATCAAGCCCGGCCTGGTCGAGACTAATTTCTCGGTCATCCGCTTCCACGGCGATAAAGAAAAGGCTGACAAGGTTTACAAGGGTATCCAACCCTTGACAGGAGAGGACATTGCCGAGTGCGTAGCATTTGCCGTGAGCGCTCCTGCCCACGTCCAGGTCGCCGAATTACTCGTCCTGGCCACCCATCAAGCCAGCGGCAGCGTCATCCACCGCCAGTAAACATCGCCACATGATCCCCATGCTAAGGCGCTAAGCCGCTAAGAATAATTATTATAAACTTAGCGGCTTAGCGCCTTAGCGTGGGGTTATGTTATTTCTTTATTTCTTCATCGCCTTAACGACCTTGCCGATGTAGAAGGAATGGTAGCCGGCCTCAAATCCGTCATAGAAATTAAGAGGCACCTCGTCCTTGAAGTTGGCGGGATCAAAAGTATCAGAGTAGATTTTCTTGCACTCGATGACGCACTCGGCTTCCTCATAGTAGGGGGTGCCGTTTTCGGTATAGGCCACGTGCAGGCCCAGGGCGGCAGCCTTGTCCCCGTCACGCCCGCTGCGGGTACCCATGTAGCGCAACACGTTCTGGTCCTTGAACGTCATGATGGTGAAATAGTCGTTACGCTCCATGAATTCGTGGGTATAGCGAGCTTGGGCGACATAGACGGTCACCGTATTGGTCTTGTGGCCCCACAGGGTGCCCAGTGCGCCCCATCCGATGGTCATCGCGTTGTTGCCGTTGCGGTCGCCGGCACACACGAGCAATCCACCGGGCTGGGAGAAGTAATTGAACGGATTGAGCAGGAAATCCTCATTGACATTGAACTCGCGAAGAACCGGTTCAGGTTCAACCATTGCCGGCTTGGAGCCACCGAAGGTGTTGTAGCTGATGTTGTCCTCGTTCCACTTGTCCTTGGGGGCCTGGGGCTTCTCGGGATAGCCGATGACGATAGTGCAGAAGGGCACGATGTGCTCGGGCAGATTGAGCACACGGGTCACGCCCTTGACACGCTCCTCGTTGGGATAGGTGCCAGTCCAGACGGCTCCTAGCCCCATGCCATGGGCAGCGAGCAGAATGTTTTCGGTAGCAGCGGCTACATCCTGTACCCAGTAGTCGGGCACACGCGTGAGCGCCTTGGTCTTATCGCCGCAGACAACGATGGCCAGTGGAGCGCGAGCCGCCATGCCCGCATTGGGGTTGGCCTCAGCCAGGCCTTGTAGCACTTGCTTGTCAGTCACAACAATGAAATGCCACGGGCGCCTGTCAACTGCCGATGGCGCTGCCATGCCGGCACGCAGCATTTTCTCGATTTTGTCTTGCTCCACAGGACGGTCCTGATAGGAACGGATGCTGGTGCGAGCCAGGATGTTGTCAAGAACGATTTCTTCCATACCGATAACGTTTTGTCTTTTGTTTTGAGCGTGAACAGGTTGGACACTTGTGAATAGGAACATCATTAAGAGTGTTCCAGCGAGCAACTGTTGAATTTTCATAATGAATGATGGTTATGATTTGATGATTATACAGTCAAGAGTTGATATTGGGTGATTCAAGGCCATAATGGCGGCGGCGGTCCATCCACAGCAACAGGGTTGAGGTGACGATGGCGCCCACGCCAATCACGCCAAAGATGATGAGCGAGTGGGTGTAATCTACCTGCTCGCCTATTGTGTTGCGCTCCAGTACTTTGCCGATGAGCACGGGGATGAGCATCAGGCCGATGTTCTGGATGTAATAGATGATGGAGTAGGAGGTGCCCAGTTGCTTCATCGGCACAATCTTGGGCACGGCGGGCCACAGGGCGGCGGGCAGCAGCGAGAAGGCGATGCCCAGCACGCACATCAGCGTCACGGCAATCCAGCTGGAGTTGAGCGGCATGGCGAACACAAACAGGGTGATGGTCAGCAGCACGCTACCGATGACCATCATCGTGGCTCCGCGGCCCTTGTTGTCAAACCAAGCACCGAACAGGGGAGTCAACACGATGCTGGTGTAGGGGAGGATAGAGGGGATAGCGCCGGCCAACTCGGCCTCGACGCCAAACTTAGAAATCATGAGTTTGGTGGCAAAGTCCAGGAAGGGGTAAAGCGCCGAGTAGTAGAACAGGCACAGCAGGGTGATGAGCCAGAATCCCGGATTCTTGATGGTGATTTTCATATCCGAGAAATGGAACTTCTCGTCGTCATCTTGAGTGGTGTCTTGCTGGCCCAGCTCCTTATCCAGACGGCGGTCCATTGTGCAGTAATAGAGATAGGCAATCAGTCCCACGCCCACGCAGAACACGCCGATGAGCAGCGGCTTGGGAAGGCCCCAATTCAGCGCGATAGGGAGGCTGAAGTTGAGTGCCAAGGCGGTGCCGAGGCGGGCCATAGCAACCTGCAAGCCCATCGCCAGGGCCATCTCCTTGCCCGAGAACCAGCGCACCACGACCTTTGACACCGTAATGCCGCAGATCTCATAGCCGATGCCGAAGAAGGCGAATCCCAGTGCCGCCAGTGCCACCTGACGCTTAATCGAGCCCAGCAACGGAACGTTCCACATCGGCTCAGGCGAGGTGTAGGTGATGACGCCATAAACTGCCGCAGCACCCGTCAGCATCAGCACACATGAGAGGATGCCCGTGAAACGCACGCCCATCTTGTCGAGGATAATGCCGCCCACAAAGAGCATCAGCAGGAACACGTTGAAGAAACCGCGCGACCCGGCAAAGATGCCGAACTCGCCGCTGGTCCATCCCACGCCGCCGTCTTGGGTGGCTTTCTCAAGCATAAACTGAAGCGGGGACATCTCCTTGGCGACAACATAGCCCGCCATCATGGTGAACGACACTATCGCCAGCACGGTCCACCGTGCCCACGCCTTGTTGGCTATCGTTTCTTTAACCTTCTCTCTCATAGTGCTGTGTTTGATTTAAGTTTAGGGACCTTAAGGTCCTTAAAGTCCTTAAAGTCCCTAAAACTTGATGACTAAAAATTAGCTGATTAAGCCTCAGGCTTGATGTTGGGCTCCTCGAGGCCGAGGTGCTTCTTCCTATCAACCACCTTGAGGTACAGACCGAACAGCAGAGCGAGAATACCGAGGCTGGCAAAGATTACCATGGGCCAGGTATAGTCATACTTCGTCGGGTCGGTAACACCGGGGTTGGTGTTGTCGAGAACCATACCAATCAGCATTGGGAAGAGCCACAGGCCGATATTCTGAATCCAGAAAATCAGTGCGTAAGCGCTACCGATAATCTTGGAGTCAACCAGCTTGGGCACGCTGGGCCACAAGGCAGCGGGAACGAGTGAGAACGACGAACCCAGCACCAGAATGGTGATGTAAGCCATGATAAAGCCAGCAGCCGTGCTGCCCTTGAACAGCGGCAGAACGTAAGCGAAGGTCAAGTGGCAGATGATGAGCAGCAACGAGCCCAGCACGAGCATCGAGGCAGCTTTACCCTTGTGGTCAACATAGTTGCCCAGGATGGGGGTGATACCCACAGCCAGCAGGGGGAATACGGCGAAGACGCTCTCGGCGCTCTGGCGCATGTAACCCATGTAGCAGTAGCAAATGAGGGCAATAATCGACACACAAAGCAATCCGTACTTGGCACCCTTGTTCTTCATGAAGTTGCTCATGAAAGCGGTAGCGGCTACGATGAGCATCACGATATACTGATAGATGGTCAGGCTCTCATTGGCCCAGAACGAGTTGGGATCAACCTCGGTGAACGTGAGGTTGCACTGCAACATGTTCACGGCATACTTCTGGAAGGGGAAGATGGCGCTGTAATAGAGCACGCACAGCAACGATACAATCCAGAAACCCTTGTTGGTCAGAATCTTGCCAATGTCGCTCACCTTGAACGGGTCGTCCTTCTCCTCGGCCTCGCCAGTCTGCTTGTCGAGCTTGCTGTCCATGAAGAAGTAAACGACAAACATGATCAGGGCGATGCACATCAGTACGACACCGAAGGCAACCGAGCGCGATACGCTGACGTTGCCGCCCAAGCGAGCGAAGAACGGCGAAAAAATCATACAGGTGGCAACACCCAGGCGGGCCAATGCCATCTCGCTACCCATGGCCAGAGCCATCTCGCGGCCCTTGAACCACTTCACGATACCACGGCTCACCGTGATACCAGCCATCTCGACACCGCAACCGAAGATCATAAAGCCGCAAGCAGCCAACTTGGCTGAGGCAGGCATGCCATCGGCAAACGGAAGAATATCAAACCAGGAGGCGATGGGCTTCCAGTTCAAGTGCTCGGTGAACCAGGTCTCAAGACCGGTTCCGATGAAAGCCTCGCTAACGGCATACCACTTGATGATGGCACCGATGAGCATCACGGCACCTGACAGGACAGCCGTGAAGCGCACACCCATCTTGTCGAGGATGATACCGGCAAAAATCAGGAAGAATACCCATACATTGAGGAATACCTCACTGCCTTGCATTCGTCCAAAGGAGGTGGAATCCCATCCGCGTGTGGTTTCCATCAAGTCCTTGATGGGCGACAGGATGTCCATGAAAATGTAACTGCAGAACATACCCAATGCGAGTAACAACAGCGCCGTCCAGCGCATTCCTGCAGAGTCTCTCAAAGTCTGAATCTTTTCTGACATAAAATGTTGTTTTTAAAAATGTTTGTTATTAGGTTTTTAATTAATGGTCGAAACGAATGAAACTACTTATTACGCTAATTAACAAAGCCACTTTGCGATTGCCAATGAGTTAAATTCGTGTAATTCGTAGTTTTTGTTCTATCACGCGATGCCCAGCGACTGGCAGATGCGGTCGATCTTCTGGTCGGCCCACTCGTTCTTGGCGTCATAGTTCTCCTTCTTGTCGAGAGTGTCATGCACCTCGATGTAGAATTTGATCTTGGGCTCGGTGCCCGAGGGACGGATAGATACCTTGGTGCCGTCCTCGGTGAAGTATTGCAGCACATTGCTGGTGGCGGGCATGACGAGTTTGGTTACCTCGCCAGTGCGCATGTCGCGCTGCTCCAGTTTCTGGAAGTCCTTGATGAGCACTACGGGCGAGCCGTCGATGGCCTGCTGCGGGTTCTCGCGGAAGTTGACCATCATCTGGGCAATCTCGTCGGCGCCGCTCTTGCCGGGACGCACGACGCTGATGCCGCGCTCCTTGCTGTAGCCGTAGTTGATGTACAGGTCGATGAACAAGTCATTCAGGGTCATGCCCTTGTCCTTGGCCCAAGCAGCGATCTCGCACATCAGGGGGATTGACGATACAGCGTCTTTATCACGAACGAAGGTCTCAGGCAGGAAGCCGTAGCTCTCCTCGCCACCACCCAGGTAGCGTCCCTTGCCTTCCATCTCGCGCATCACGGTAGCGATCCACTTGAAGCCCGTGAAGCAGTCAAACATCTTGATGTTCTCCTTGCGGGCAATCTTGGCGATAGTCTCACTGGTCACGATGGTCTTGACGATGTACTCGTCGCCGGTTAAGCGACCCAACTCGCGGTTGCGCACCATCAGGTAATAGAGGAAGATAATTTGAATCTGGTTACCGTTCACGAGCTCATATTTGCCCTTGGTGTTCTTGATGACCAGGCCGATGCGGTCGGCATCGGGGTCGCTGGCCAGCACGACGTCGGCATCAACTTCCTCGGCCTTCTTGATGGCCAGGGCCATGGCGCTGGGTGTCTCGGGATTGGGTGACTCGACGGTGGGGAAGTCGCCGCTCATCACATCCTGTTCGGGCACATGGATGATGTTGTCAAATCCCCAGCGCTCGATAGAGCGGGGCACCATGTAACGGCCCACGCCATGGATGGGGGTATAGACAATCTTCATGTCGTGGTACTTCTTGTTGACCTCGGGGCTGAGCGACAGGGTGTAGATGTCCTCGATGTAGGGACCGTCAACGTCCTCGCCAATGATTTGGATCAGGTCGGGATTGCCGTTGAACTTGATGTCGCGCACGTCCTCGATGGCATTGACGTTGTTGATGATGTTCACGTCATGAGGAGCCACTACCTGGGCACCGTCGTCCCAGTAGGCCTTGTAGCCGTTGTAGATCTTGGGGTTGTGCGATGCCGTGATGTTCACACCGCTCTGGCAACCCAGGCGACGGATGGCATAGCTGACCTCGGGAGTGGGGCGGGGACCCTCAAACAGATACACCTTGATGCCGTTGGCACTGAAGATGTTGGCAACCGTCTCGGCAAACAGGCGGCTGTTGTTGCGCACGTCGTGGCCCACGACAACCGAAATCTGAGGCAGGTCCTTGAACGCCTCTTTCAAGTAGTTGGCAAGACCCTGAGTGGCGCTGCCCACGGTGTAGATGTTCATGCGGTTGCAGCCTGCTCCCATGATGCCGCGCAAGCCACCGGTACCAAACTCAAGAATCTTGTAGAATGATTCCACAAGTTCGGTCTTGTCCTCATTGTCAAGCATCGCTTGCACCTCGGCGCGCGTTTGCTCATCATAACTCTCACTGAGCCACGTCTTGGCCTTAGCAGTCACTTCCTGTAATAGTTTCTCGTCAAACATAACTTGGTCAGGTTTTATTGGTTATTAATTTTAGTTTTTTCTCTTCAAACTGCCAAAGTTACTGCAAAATCTTGAAATGACAAAATGATTTTCACAAAAAGAAAAGCGCCTCGTCTCACGACGAAGCAGCCTTGCTAGGAAAAAAGTATCATATTAAGCGCAAAATTATAGCTTCAATTTGGATTGTGCAAATTTTTCGACAATTTTTCCTTGTTTTGGACATCAAGATGCCCGACTGGTTTGGGTGTTGTGTTATGCTTTTAGCCGTAATTTTTATTCTCGCTTGTTAAACTTGGTGTAAATTTGTGTTTGTGTTTTGAATTATTTATACCTTTGCCGAGTAGATTATAATAGAATGCTATGATTATGAAGAAAAATGTATTGACTTTGATATCGTTACTGGTGCTGATGATGACCCCGACGGTCGCTCAGGCAACCAACTGGTTTGATGTGTTGTGTGATGGTGGCGAGACCGTCTCGTTAAGTCCCGAGATTACCACCTCCGATGGCGGCGCCAGCTACCTGGTTTGGGTGCGCAATTCGTTTGACCTGCCCGAGACGCGCCAGGCTTTCACCGTCGAGCGCGGGTATGACAAAACCGTTGCCTACAAATTGACGCTCTACAAGTTCACCGACGAGTGGAATTCTTTCAATATCATTCAGGTTTC
>ONIL01000036.1 GCA_900317835.1 uncultured Prevotellaceae bacterium
ACTCATCGAGGCCGAGCTCGAACAGCAGAAGAAAGAGATCATGTCCAAGCTCGAGAAGGGTCAGGTACTCGAGGGTACCGTTAAGAACATCACCAACTATGGTGTGTTCATCGACCTGGGTGGCGTGGATGGTCTGATTCACATCACCGACCTGTCGTGGGGCCGTGTCAACAACCCCGCTGACATCGTCGAGCCCGAGCAGAAGCTCAATGTCGTTATCCTCGACTTCAATGAGGAGAAGAACCGCATCGCTTTGGGTCTGAAGCAACTGCAGCCGCATCCCTGGGATGCCCTGGATCCCGACCTCAAGGTGGGTGACCACATCAAGGGTAAGGTTGTCGTTATGTACGACTACGGTGCATTCGTCGAGGTGGCTCCCGGCGTCGAGGGCCTGATTCACGTGAGTGAGATGAGCTGGTCACAGCGCCTGCGTCCTGCCCAGGACTTCATGAAGGTGGGCGACGAGGTCGAGGCCGTTATTCTGGCTCTGGACCGCGAGGACCGCAAGATGTCGCTTGGCGTTAAGCAGCTCACCAACGATCCTTGGGACACCATCGAGGAGAAGTACCCCGTTGGCAGCAAGCACACCGCCAAGGTGCGCAACTTCACCAACTTCGGTATCTTTGTTGAGATGGAAGAGGGCGTTGAGGGTCTGATCCACATCAGCGACCTGTCCTGGACCAAGAAGATCAAGCACCCCAGCGAGTTCACCAAGGTTGACGCTCCCATCGACGTTGTCGTTCTCGACATCGACAAGGAGAACCGTCGCCTGAGCCTCGGCCACAAGCAGCTCGAGGAGAACCCCTGGGAGACTTACGAGACCATCTTTACTCGTGGCAGCGTGCACGAGGGTACCATCAGCGAGCTCACCGAGCGTGGCGGCCAGATCCGTCTGGATCCCTACGGCGTTGAGGGCTTTGCTACTCCCAAGCACCTGACCAAGGAAGACGGCACCCAGGCCAAGCAGGGCGAGACCTTGATGTTCAAGGTGATCGACTTCAACAAGGACAGCAAGCACATCATCCTGTCGCACAGCCGCATCTTTGAGGATGAGCAGCGCAACGAGGCCCGCAAGGCTCGCCGTCAGGCTGCCGCCAGCAAGCCTGCTGCCGAGGCCGCTCCCGCAGCTCCCCAGGTAGAGAAGACTACCCTGGGCGACGTGACCGACCTGGCCGCTCTCAAGGCTCAGCTCGAGAAGAACGAGGGCAAGGATGAGGCTCCCAAGACCGAGGAGTAAAATCTGTTCAAACATCGCCTCCATTGGAGGAGCATTAACGCCGCCGGCATCCATGAATCGGGTGCCGGCGGTTGTTTCTGGCACGGTATGGGCTTGTAAAACGCGGAATAATACAAATTTTGGATAAATATTTGTCGAAAAATTTCCGTAATTCAAATATAACCACTAATTTTGACCCCTCGAAAACCGAACATAAACGATAATAAATCTATTACACTAATAACTAATTCATTTTACAACGTGAAAATACTTTCTATTAATGACTTGAACAGTCTTAGGAAGCGCGCGCAACAAGCGTTGGCATTGCGTGAGGATAACTCTGACCAGTCGTCAGAGAAGTGTTGTGGCCTTGCTACCGGGGCCGAACACCTGCAAGTGCTGTGCTGTGGTGGTACGGGATGTAAAGCATCCTATAGCCACAAAATCGTTGACAACCTTAAGGCTGCTCTCGAGGAAAACGGCATAGCCGACAAGGTGGACGTGATTACCACCGGTTGCTTCGGCTTCTGTGAAAAAGGTCCCATCGTAAAGATTATCCCCGACAACACTTTCTACACTCAGGTAAAGCCCGAAGATGCTGCCGAGATCGTTAAGGAACACATCATCGGCGGTCGTCGTGTTGAGCGTCTGCTCTATGTTGACCCCAAGACCAACAAGACGGTGAGCGACAGCAAGCACATGGACTTCTATCGCAAGCAGATGCGTATCGCATTGCGTAACTGCGGCCTGATTGATCCCGAGAACATCGAGGAATACATCGCCCGTGACGGTTATCAGGGTATCGCCAATGCTCTGCTCAACCAGACCCCCGAAGAGGTGATTGAAATCATCAAGGCTTCAGGCCTGCGTGGTCGTGGTGGCGCTGGCTTCCCCACCGGTATGAAGTGGGGCTTTGCCCGTGGCTATGACGCCGACGAGAAGTATGTGGTCTGCAATGCTGACGAGGGCGACCCCGGTGCATTCATGGACCGCTCCATCATGGAGGGTGACCCCAATTCAGTAATCGAGGCTATGACCGTGTGTGGTTACTGCATCAACTCACACAAGGGTCTGATCTATATCCGTGCCGAGTATCCCTTGGCTGTTAACCGCCTGAAGATCGCTATCCAGCAGGCCCGTGAATATGGTCTGCTTGGCAAGAGCATTCTGGGTACGGACTTCGACTTTGATATCGAAATCCGCTACGGTGCTGGTGCATTTGTCTGCGGTGAGGAGACAGCCCTTATCCACTCGATGGAAGGCAAGCGCGGTGAGCCCACCCTGAAGCCTCCTTTCCCTGCCGAAGCCGGTTACAACATGAAGCCCACCAACGTGAACAACGTTGAGACGCTCGCCAACGTGCCCATCATTCTGACCAAGGGCGCTGACTGGTTCTCTTCGATCGGTACCGAGAAGAGCAAGGGTACCAAGGTATTCGCTCTGGCCGGTAAGATTAATAATGTGGGCCTTATTGAGGTTCCCATGGGTACCACCCTGCGTGAAATCATCTACGACATCGGTGGTGGCGTGAAGAACGGTAAGGAATTCAAGGCCGTTCAGACCGGTGGTCCTTCGGGTGGCTGCTTGACGCAGAAGCACCTTGACACTCCCATTGACTATGAGCACCTGGCCGCATCGGGTTCGATGATGGGCTCTGGTGGTATGATTGTCATGGACGAGGACGACTGTATGGTAAGTGTGGCTAAGTTCTACCTCGAGTTCACTTGTGACGAGAGCTGCGGTAAGTGCACGCCCTGCCGCATCGGCAACAAGCGTATGCTGGAGATTCTTACCCGCATCACCGAGGGCAAGGGCACAATGGAAGACCTTGACCGCCTCAAAGAGCTGGGTGAAATCATCAAGGACACCGCCCTGTGCGGCCTTGGCCAGACTTCTCCCAATCCTGTGTTATCGACCATCAACAACTTCTGGGACGAATATGTGGAGCACGTGAAACAGCACACCTGCCGTGCTAAGCAGTGCAAGGCCCTCGTGACCTACAGCATTGAAGCCTCCAAGTGTAAGGGTTGTGGCGCCTGCGCCCGCAAGTGCCCCGCCAACGCCATCATGGGCGACATTCGCAAACCTCACATTATTAACCCCTTCGAGTGCATCCGCTGCGGTATGTGTAAGTCTAATTGCCGCTTCGACGCCATCTCGGTTTATTAAATTTCGATAGCATCATGGAAGAAAAGAATATGATCACTTTGACGATTGATAAACACGAGGTAAATGTTCCCGCAGGGACCATGCTGCTTGATGCCGCCAAGACCGTTGGCATCAGCATTCCCACCCTGTGCCACATTGATCTGGAGGGCACCTGTGTTCAGAACATGCCCGCCTCGTGCCGCATTTGTGTTGTGGAAATCGAAGGCCGCCGCAATCTGGCTCCCGCCTGCGCTACCCGAGTGACTCCGGGCATGGTGGTTCACACCAACAGCGCCCGCGTTATCCGCGCCCGCAAGACTGTTGCCGAGCTCATGCTCAGCGACCATCCCAACGATTGCTTGACCTGCCCCAAGTGCAGCGATTGTGAATTGCAGCGCCTGGTAATGCGCTTCAACATCCGTCAGATGCCTTATAATGGTGGCGAACAGAGCGAGCGCAAGCAAGAGCTCACCCCCGCCATCTCACGCAACATGGAGAAGTGCGTTTACTGCCGCCGTTGCGAGAGCGTCTGCAACAATGTTCAGTCGGTAGGCGTGCTGAGCGCTATCCGCCGTGGTTTCAACACCACCATCGCTCCCACCTTCGATAAGATGTTCACCGACACCAACTGTACCTACTGCGGCCAGTGCGTCGCCGTATGTCCTACTGGTGCCTTGACCGAGCACGACTATACTAACCAGCTCATGGACGACCTCACCAACCCCGACAAGGTGGTTGTGGCTCAGCCCGCTCCCGCCGTTCGCTTCGCTCTTGGCGAGGAATTCGGCATGAAGCCCGGCACTATTGTGACTGGTAAGATGGCCACCGCATTGCGCGACCTCGGCTTTGACTATGCATTCGACACCGACTTTGCTGCCGACCTTACCATCATGGAGGAAGGAACCGAGATCCTGCAACGCCTCAACAAGTTCCTTGCAGGTGATAAGGACGTGAAGTTGCCGATTATGACTTCGTGCTGCCCCGCTTGGGTGAACTTCTACGAGCACGAGTTCCCCGATCTGCTTGACTATCCCTCAACCGCCAAGTCGCCTGCCCAGATGTTTGGTGCAGTTGCCAAGACCTATTGGGCTGAGAAGATGGGTATCCCCCGCGAGAAACTCGTGGTTGTTTCCATCATGCCCTGCTTGGCCAAGAAGTATGAGGCTGGCCGTGACGAGTTCAAGGTGGATGGCAATCCCGACGTGGATTACAGCATCTCAACCCGTGAGCTGGGTCGCCTGATCAAGCGTGCCAATATCGACTTCGTTAACCTGCCTGACAGCGACTTTGACTCGCCCCTCGGTGAATCGACCGGTGCTGGTGCCATCTTCGGCATCACGGGTGGTGTGATGGAGGCAGCCTTGCGTACCGTCTATGAGGTGCACACTGGCAAGACCCTTCCTCACCTCGAGTTCAACGATGTGCGTGGTTTCGAAGGCATCAAGGAGGCTACGATCGACCTCAACGGCTTTGAGCTGAAAGTCTGCGTGGCTCACACCCTGAGCAACGCCCGCAAGGTGATGGACGCTCTGCGTGCCGGCAAGCTCAACTACCATGTGGTTGAGGTGATGGCATGTCCTGGTGGTTGCATCGGTGGTGCTGGTCAGCCCTACCACCATGGCAACATCGAGATTCTGAAGGCACGTGCTGCTGCCGTTTACCGCGAGGACGAGGGCAAGAAGCTGCGCAAGAGCCACGAGAACCCCGATATCCAGAAGCTCTACAAGGAATTCCTGGGTGAGCCCTGTGGCGAGAAGTCTCACCACCTGCTTCACACGCATTACTTTGATAAGTCTATTCACTAATTTCGAATCAAAACAACAATAACGATATGAAGAAGAAAGAAGAAATCAAACTGGCGTGTACCGTAGTTCAACAGGTTGAAGAAATCTGCGATAAGCACGGCAATAAGCCCGGTGAACTGATTAACGTCCTGCACGAGTGCCAGGCTTTGCACGGCTATCTCCCCGAGGAGATGCAGCGCATCATCGCACGCAAGCTGGGTGTGCCCGCTTCTAAGGTTTATGGCGTGGTGACGTTCTACTCGTTCTTCACCATGACCCCCAAGGGCAAGCACCCGATTTCAGTGTGCTTGGGTACCGCTTGTTACGTGCGCGGTTCCGAGCGTCTGCTTGAGGAAATCAAGCGCATCTTGGGCATCGAGGTAGGTGAGACTACCCCCGACGGCAAGTTCTCGCTCGACTGCCTGCGTTGCGTGGGCGCCTGTGGTCTTGCTCCCGTTGTCATGATAGGTGAGCACGTCTATGGTCGTCTCGACGTCAAGGACGTTCGCCAGATTCTTGAGAACGTCGCTGCACAGGATTGATCAGATTAAACATCACTATTTTTATCGGGCAGGAAATCCATTGAAGGGTTTCCTGCTCTTTTTGTTTGAGTTTGTCAAAATATATCCATTCTGATGTTGTGGAAATCGCTAAAAAAACGTAATTTTGTGACGCAAAAAGACAAGATTTAATTCATGTCCTAGATATCATCCTTATTAATCTGTTCACATTCAATGGGTTTACAGCACGACGAGGCATCAGGGAAAACAAGTGGTAATGTGCCGGCGGATAACGCCAGTGCAGCATACGGATTGGTCGGGAACGGCCACATCCAGGTGTTGTGCTGCTGCGGTTCATCCTGCTATGAATCGGGCAGTTTGAAAATCATTGACAGATTTATTAGGGTTATTTCAGAGTATGATCTCGGCAGTCGTGTGGATGTCGTGGCAACGGGTTGCTTTGGCTTCTGTGCCAAGGGCCCCATCGTCAGGATCATGCCCGACAACACCACCTATGTCCATGTGCGTCCCGAGGATGTAGAGGATATCGTCAAGACCCACATCATCGACGGTAAATTGCTTGACAGACTACAATATGTGGATTTCACTGCCCACCAACTGATGGATGACTCCAAGCACTGGAGTTCCTATCCCAAGCAGTTGTCGATGGATGCCATGTTGCATGACTACATCTACGAGATCGGTGGCAAGAAATTCCTGTCGGTTCTGTCTTATGAGATTACACCCGAGAAATGCAAGGGATGTAGCGCATGCAAACGCAATTGCCCCAGTAGCGCTATTGTTGGGGACTTGAGGCACCCCCATCTCATCAATCCATATAAATGCACCTGTTGCGGACATTGTACGACCAAGTGTCGTTTTGATGCCATCCATGGTCCTGTGGGCGCTTTGTGTGAACGCAATTATGTGGAAGACTTGCTGGTCGATGTCGCTGACCCCGACAAGATTGTCGTTGCCCAGACAGCACCAGCCGTGAGATATGCCCTTGGTGAAGAGTTCGGCATGCCTCCTGGGACCATCGTTACAGGCAAGATGATCACTGCCCTGCGCAAGGTCGGTGTGGATTATGTATTTGATACCGACTTCGGTGCTGATATCACGATCATGGAAGAGGCGGCCGAGGTGGTTGACCGCTTGAGGAAGTTCATTGCTGGTGATCGCAATGTCAAGATTCCTATCACCACATCATGTTGTCCCGCTTGGGTGAACTTCTATGAGAATGAGTATCCCGACTTGCGTGAGTACCCCTCAACCTGCAAATCTCCTGCCCAGATGCTTGGCGCAGTCCTCAAGACTTACTGGGCTCAACGCATGGGAATTCCCCGTGAGAATCTTGTGGTGGTTTCGGTCATGCCATGTATTTCCAAGAAGTATGAGTGTGCTCGCGACGAGTTCATCAACGAGGGCACGCCTGATGTGGACTATTCGATTACGACAATTGAGTTGGCCGAGTTGATTCGACGGATGAACATCAACTTTGACCGATTGCGAGACACTGAATTTGATATGCCGCTGGGTGATCCTTCAGGAGCTGGTGCCATCTTCGGTACGACAGGCGGCGTGATGGAAGCAGTGCTGCGCACAGTCTATGAGGAGTTTACGGGTAAGACTCTTCAGCATATCGAGTTTGAGCAGGTGCGTGGTCTTGACGGTATACGTGAAGCGACAATCGATCTCAACGGATTTGACTTGAAGGTCTGTGTCGTCAACACGTTGGCCAATGCCCGCATTGTGATGGATAAATTGCGTGCCGGCGAATTTGATTATCACGTCATTGAGGTGATGGCGTGCCCCGGTGGTTGCATCGGTGGTACAGGACAGCCTTATCACCACGGCGATATAGAGGTCATCAAAGCTCGTCAGCGGGCCATTTACAGCGAGGACGTCGGCAAGAAACTGCGCAAGAGCCACGAGAATCCCGTTATACAGCGCTTATATCGTGAATTCCTTGGTGAGCCTCTTCACGGCAAGGCCCATGAGCTCCTTCACACTAAGTACCGCGATAAATCCATCCTTTAAAGAGTGGCCGTCTACGGCATTGACACTTTCCCTAGGATGCCCTTAATGTGGGCGATAGTGATGCCGTAGTTGGTCATTGGTGTGCCTTGACGGCGACATTGCTCCACACGCGAGAGCATGAACTTGCGATTGAACATGCAGCCACCGCAATGGATGACCAGATCATAGCTCGTCACGTCAGGCGGAAAATCCTTACCTGCCACAATATCCACAGTCAACCCTTGTCCCACACGCTGGCGCAGCATGCGGGGAATCTTCTCACGCCCTATGTCCTCGGCCAGCGGGGCATGAGTGCAAGCCTCGGCGATAAGGACGCGTGACTGCTCGGTCAGCCGGTCGATGGTCATGGCGCTCCTGACAAAGAAACGGATGTTGCCCTTGTGGGCAGCCATCAGCACTGAGAATGAAGTGAGTAGACTGCCCTCGGGCTTTTTCTTTTCCACAATGTCAAACACCTGTGAGTCGGTAATGATGAGATGTGGTGGTTCTTTTAATGCAGCCAATGTGCGGTCAATGTCCTCGGTCGTGCAGCAGATGGCTATACAACCTTTATCCATCAGGTCGCGCAACGTCTGCACTTGGGGAAGGATCAGTCTTCCCTTGGGCGCTTGTGGGTCTTGTGGCATCACCAGCAACACGGTGTCACCAGCTTGAGCCAAACTACCGGTGAGCGATTGATTTTCACTCTCGGGCATCAGTCCTGCCAACGTCTGTCGCAGCAGGTCCAGTCCGGTGCGTTGCAGTGCGCTTACTGGGATGACGTCACAACCAAGCCGTTTGGCGATATCGGCGAGTAGGGCAGTGGGCGCTTCTTTTTGCAGATCCACTTTGTTCAGCACTGCGACAAACGGCACATTGGCTTGTTTGAGCAACGTTGCCCATGCTGCCTCGTCATCGAGCGACGTGCCATCGGTAACAATGATGGCGATGTCGACTTGCTTGATGACTTCGCGGGTGCGCTCGGTGCGCAGGTCTCCTACAGCGCCTGAGTCGTCAAATCCAGCCGTATCAATGAGCACGCAGGGTCCCAGTGGCAGAATTTCCATCGATTTGCTCACCGGGTCGGTCGTCGTGCCGGGGATATCGCTCACAATTGCAATCTGCTGCCCAGTGAGTGCATTGATGAGCGAAGACTTGCCCACATTGCGCCGACCAAACAACGCAATGTGCAACCGTTCACTCCTTGGGGTATTGTTTAATCCGTTCACAACCAATTATATATAAAACAAGAAATACAACAAATACAGAATAAAGATATTGTTTATTTGTTTTGTTGTATTTCTTGATGTTTCAGCGTTTAAAATCTTAGAAGTAGAAGTCGCGTTTGCCTGCGGCAATTTCCTGGATGTGCTGGGCAGCAATCTCACGCACGCGTGCGTTCTTGATCAAAGCCAACTCCTGTTCGATGAAGGCGTTGCCCTTGGCAACAGTGTCCTCGCTGGCAAAGTCCATGAGATACTCCTTGAGCGTCATGATGGCATTGGGGGTGCAGATGTCGCCGATTTTGCCGGCCTTGCACAGTTCCATGAAGCGGTCGCCAGTGCGTCCCGAGCGGTAGCAGGCTGTGCAGAAGCTAGGCAGATAGCCGATGGAGAGCAGCCAGTTGATGACCTCGTCGAGGGTGCGCGTGTCGCTCACATCAAACTGTGCTGTTTCGTCATGGCGCTCAACGGTGGTATAGCCGCCCACGCTGGTGCGGCTGCCGCCGCTGATCTGTGATACGCCCAGGTCAAGCACCTTGGTGCGCACACTCTGGCTCTCACGGGTCGAGATGATCATGCCGGTATAGGGCACTGCCAGTCGAATGACTGCGATAATGCGGCAGAAGATGTCGTCGGGCAGTACATCGGGGAACTCATCGAGCGAGATGTCCTCGGCAGGGCAGATGCGCGGCACGCTGATGGTGTGCGGTCCCACGCCGAAGCGAGCCTCCAGGTGCTCGGCATGCATCAGCAGGCCTACGAAGTCATAGCGGTAGGTCGTCAGGCCATAGAGTACACCGATGCCCACGTCGTCACACCCACCCAGTTGGGCTCGGTCCATCGCCTCGGTGTGGTAGCAGTAGTTGCTCTTGGGGCCGGTGGGATGCAGCGCCTCATAGTTCTTGCGGTTATAGGTCTCCTGGAACAGGATATAGGTGCCGATGCCTGCTGCCTTCAGTTTCTCGTAGGCCTCAACCTCAGTAGCGGCGATATTCACATTCAAGCGACGGATTTCGCCATTGCCCACCTTGGTGTTATAGATGGTGTGGATAGACTCCAGGATATACTCTAGCGGATTCATCACGGGGTGCTCGCCAGCCTCGAGGGCAATGCGCTTGTGGCCCATCTTGACAAGTGCCTCGACTTCAGCACGGATCTCGTCCTGACTGAGTTTCTTGCGCGGGATGGTCTTGTTCTTGGCATGGTAAGGACAATAGACGCAACCATTGATGCAATAGTTTGACAGATAAAGTGGAGCAAACAGCACAATCCGGTTGCCATAGAAGCGGCGTTTCACGTCACGGGCTAACTGCTCATAGCGCTCAATCAGGTCAGGTTGGTCACAGTCGAGCAATACGGCAGCCTCGCGGTGGGTAAGACCTTTGCACAGGGCAGCCTTGTTGATAATTTCTTCAATCAGAGCACGGTTGCTCTTGTTCCTCTCCGCATAGGATAAGGTCTCTAATATTTCGCTATCGTCGATGAATTCATCGGCATGATTCGATTTAACGTTATACATGATATTATCATTAGTTATTAGTATTACAACCCACAAAGGTACTGAAAAGTTTTAGTTGTTGCTTTACTGATATCAGTATTTTTTTCAATAGTCAGCATCGAGTTGCTAAAAAAAGATAATAAAACCAAAACCTGCTTGCTGTGCTATTGATTTGCACTATCTTTGCAGGTTGTATTGAAAAAACAAGGCATTGTTGACGCGAAGTCTTCATATTATCCTTGCAATGGTAGTGGCCCTCATGCTGCTGCCCATGTTGTCTTATGCTCAGGAGAACAAGACCTCGGCCGACACGAGCCGATTTGTGCGTGAGCAGGTAGATCTTGATCATGTGGTTCAATTCAGTGCCAAGGACAGCATCATCCTTTTCGGTCGCAATCATGCCGTGATGTACGGCGGCAGCAAGATCTTGTATGGCGATATCGACATGAGCGCGTCGCAGATCAGTATGGACATGGACAGTAGCCAGGTTCATGCCATCGGCATCCCCGACAGTGTGGGCGACCTCGTGGGAAATCCTGTGTTCAAGGATAATAGCGGCGAATATGAATCCAAGGTGATGAAATACAATTTCAAGACCAAACGTGGATATATCACCGATATCGTTACCGAACAGGGCGAAGGCTACCTGACAGGCGGAATCACCAAGAAGACCGAGGATGATTACTATTACATCAAGGACGGCCGCTATACCACCTGTGATGATCATGAGCATCCGCACTTCTATTTTCAATTGACCAAAGCGAAAGTCAAACCCAAGCAGAATGTGGTTTCGGGCCCTGCTTATATGGTCCTGGAGGACTTGCCGTTGCCCATTGCAGTGCCGTTTGGTTACTTCCCCTTCAGCGAGAAGTACCATAGTGGTATTTTGGTGCCGACATTCGGTGAGGACTATAACCGTGGTTTCTACTTGCGTAACGGTGGTTACTACCTTACGCTGGGACAGCATGCCGACCTTGCCATCACGGGTGAAATCTACACCCGCGGTTCGTGGGGACTGTCGGCTCAATCGACCTATTCGTGGCGATACAAGCACTCGGGTTCCTTCAGTGTCAATTATCTGACCACAATTACGGGTCAGAAAGGCGATCCTGACTACAACAAGATGCGTAACTTCCAAGTGATCTGGAGCCATTCTCAAAATCAAAAGGCCAACCCCTACATGACCTTCTCGGCCAGCGTGAACTTTGCGACTACCGGTTATACCCGTAATAGTCTCAACACCTATTATACCAACGCTTTTACCGAGAACACCAAGAGCAGCACCGTCAATCTGACCTATAAGATACCTAATTCCAAATGGACCATCTCGACCAATGCCAACGTGTCGCAACGCACTGCCGACTCGACTCTCACGGTATCTTTCCCCAATGTGACCATTAACATGACTCAGACAGCCCCGTTCAAGCGCAAGCGTGTTGTGGGTGATGAGCGATGGTATGAGAAAATTAAGGTTAGCTATACGGGAAAATTCCAGAACTCATTGACCGCCAAGCAGGATGAGTTCCTGCACAAGAGTTTGGTTAAGGATTGGCGCAACGGCATGATCCATACGGTTCCAGTTCAGGCGACGTTTAACATAATGAAGTATTTCAACATCACGCCGACGATTTCGATGAATGACCGCATGTACACCAGCAAGATACGGCAACAGTGGGATCCTAACGCCAGCGCTGTGGTGCGAGACACAACCTACGGTTTCTACAACATCTTTGACTTCAGTTTCGGCGTTTCGCTCAGTACCAAAGTGTATGGCTTCTTCAAGCCCTTGAAGTTCCTGGGCAAATTGAGCGAGAAATTGCAGATGGTGCGACACGTGATGACGCCATCCATCTCGTTCTCGGCAACGCCCGACTTCGGTTCGCCTTTCTGGGGCTATTATGGCAATCTCGACTATGAGGACAGTCACGGCGTGCATCACAATAACCGTTACAGTTACTTTCAGCACGGCTTGTATGGCAGCGCTCCCAGTGGCAAGTCCGGGACCTTGACGTTCAACATAGCTAACAACCTTGAGGCGAAGATCAAAAGCGAGAATGACAGCACAGGGTTTAAGAAAATCTCCCTTATCGAGAATTTCACCTTGAGTCAATCGTGCAATCTCGCCGCCGACTCGTTGAAGTGGAGCAATCTCAACACCAGCATCATGCTGCGCTTGACCAAGGGTTTTAACCTCAACCTGAACGCCACTTGGGATGTCTATAAGTATGCCCTCAACGAGAATGGTACTCCTGTGAGAATTAACAAGTTGCGCCTGTTTAATGGGGGCGGGTGGGGACGTCTCTCCAGCACAGGAACCTCATTCTCCTATACCTTCAACAATGACACATTTAAGCGCAAGAAATCTAATGATAAGCAACCCGCCAATGATAAGAATAATCAACCGCAAGGTGGTCTTAACCGCGGCGAGGGAGATGAAGGTAATGATGAAGAAGATGGTGGAACCGGCCCGACGACCGATTTGGAACTTATCGACGGTTATGCCAAGTGGGATTGCCCTTGGAGTTTAACGGTCAACTACTCGCTGTCCTACGGCTACGGCTCGTTTAACTACGATAAGTTGGAATACAACGGCAAGTTTACCCAAAACTTGAGTTTTAACGCAAATATCCGTCCCACCAAGAACTGGTCGTTCACAGCATCGGCCAGCTATAACTTTGATACCCACAAGATTGCCTATATGAACTGTAGCATCTCCCGTCAGATGCACTGTTTTGAGATGAGTGCCAGCTTTGTGCCCGTCGGACCCTATAAGAGTTACAATTTCCACATTGCCGTCAAGTCGTCCATCTTGCAGGATGTGAAGTATGATAAGCATTCAAGTCTGAGCAATGGCATCACCTGGTATTAAATCATTAGTGCTCGTGGTGGCTCTTTGCTCTTGTCTCAAGTTGATGGGCCAGATGACGTTACTTGAAGGCGATTTGCTGTTTTGCTGTACCGATTCAGCCAACGTCATCACTGCTGTGACAACAGGAGTGGATAACTACCCGATAGACCATGTGGGCGTCGCTCATCGCATCGGTGGTGAAGAAGGGCCATTCTATGTTATTGAGGCGGTTAAACCTGCTGTTCGCCTGATTTCTCTTGACAAGTTCCTTTGCGATAACCCGTTGGTTCTTGTGGGCCGGGTAAATGTGGATTATGATGTCCGCTCGTCAGCCCGCGGTTGCCTTCGTATGGTGGGTAAGCCCTATGATGACCTGTATTTGCCTGGCGACAGCGCCATCTATTGCAGCGAGTTGGTGCAGCGGTGCTATGTCACTCATGATGGCCAACAGGTGTTCAGCACGATTCCCATGTCATTCCATGATGCAACAGGTCAGGTGACAGACTATTGGCGTCAATTCTATGACCAGCATGGCATGTTGGTGCCCGAAGGCGAACAAGGAACCAATCCGGGAGAGTTGTCACGCCGTCAGCAAGTTACAATCCTCGGTAAATACCCGATTATACTATGATATTCTATTTTTCAGGAACAGGCAATACGCGTTATATCGCTTCCCGTCTGTCGCAGGCGACCGGTGAGCGGTTGATATCTATTGCCCAAGCCGTGGTGAATGGCGAGTTTGATTACCGTCTTGAATCCGATGAGCGATTAGGTATATGTTTCCCTATCCATGGATGGAGGCCGCCGTTCATTGTCAGGGATTTTGTTCGTCGACTTCGTCTTGAGGGGTATGATGGCCAGTTTTGTTATGCCTTTGCTACTTGTGGTGACGACGTGGGCTTGACTTTTGACTATCTCAGGGCCGATCTGCACGAGGCGGGTGTTGAGTTGAACAGTGTTTTCTCAGTCATCATGCCCGAGACCTATAATTTCCCCATGATTGACCAGATAGACACCCCTGAGAGCGCCAAACGCAAGATTGACGCTGCCCGTGCGCAACTGCAACTCGTGTTGCCCGACATCATTGAGCGGCGCTGTGGCGTCAAGAAAATCAATAACAGCCGGTGGCCGCGCATCAACAGTAAGCTGCTGGGACGTTTTTTCCTGGATCACTGGGTTACCGATGCCAAATTCACTGTTGACGCCGATGCATGCACCCGTTGCGGCCTATGCAGCCGAGTCTGTCCTGTCGGTAATATTGGCCAATCAGACGACAAGCGCCCTCAATGGCTCCATAACGGCTTGTGTACCACATGCTTTGCCTGTTATCATCACTGTCCTGCCCACGCTATTGACTTTGCAGGTCGCACACACGGCAAACGCCAGTATTATTTCAAGGAACGTTTTCTGGAAAGTGGAAAATAAAAATCCGTTCTCTGAGGGCGTACTTTTTAATTTTTTTGTAATTTTGTAAGTTTTAAATGTAAAACCTCCTTAAGTGGGTACCATCATATCCATATTGATTGGTTGTGTGTCGATAGGTATTATCCTGTCGGCACCCATGGGACCCGTTGGTATCCTATGCATTCAGCGCACGCTCAACAAGGGCCGCAACTCCGGCTTCTTCACTGGAGTGGGTGCAGCCGCGAGCGACCTGTTCTACTGTTTGCTGGTGGGGTTGGGCATCTCGCTTGTCACCGACTTCATTGCCGATCATGTCAACTTGTTGCAGATCATCGGCAGTATTATCCTCATTGTCTATGCGGTGTACATGATCTTCCACAACCCCGTGAGCCAAATCAAGGAGAATATCGACCAGCGCGATGACCGCTGGCGCGACACGGCAACGGGCTTCCTGTTCACGTTGAGCAACCCGCTCATCATGTTCCTGATTATCCCGCTGTTCGCACGTTTCAGTTTCCCCTTGCCTGAGTACAAGTTCTATCACATCATCATCGGCTATGCGTCTATTGTGTTGGGCGCTTTGATTTGGTGGTCGGTCATTACCTTCTTTGTTGACAAGGTGCGGACACACTTCAACATCCGCTCGATGTGGCTCATCAACCGCATCATCGGTTCCATTATCCTCATCCTTTCCCTCTATGGCCTTGCGACTGGCACCATTGCCTATCTGCAGGAACTTCACATGATCTAGAATGGCAAAAAGTTAGAGTTCAGAGAAAAAATTCTCTAAACTCTAAACCTTAGACTTGATCATCGATGAAGAGCCGTGCCCTTCATTGACTAAATCAATCAATACTTCTTCACCTCGATTTCGCCATTGAGGACAGCCATGGCATTCTCGGCAAGTGCCGACATCTCATCTTCGCCGGGATATACGTGAACGGGAGCCATCCAGTCAACGCGCTTCTTGAGCTCATCAACCATGTACTGCCAGTAGGCGATACCACCCGTGATGAGAATGGCATCAACCTTGCCGCACAGCACGGCGCCCTTCTCGGCGATAGCCTTAGCAATGTGATAAATCATGGCGTTGATAACGAGCTTGGCTTTCTCGTCGCCATTGTTCATCATCTTCTCGGCCTCGATCATATCGGTGGTACCCAGGTGTGAGAATACGCCACCTTTGCCCGAGATCATCTTGAGGATTTCGTCCTTGGTATATTCGCCGCTGAAGCACAGGTTTACCAGTTCTTTAGCAGGCAGGCTGCCGGCGCGCTCTGGTGAGAACGGGCCCTCGCCGTCCAGGGCGTTGTTCACGTCAACGGCGCGGCCATGGTCATGGGCTGCTACCGAGATACCGCCACCCAGGTGGGCAACGATGAGGTTCAAATCCTCGTAGCGCTTGCCGTTCTCCTTAGCGAAGCGGCGGGCGATGGCGCGCTGGTTCAAGGCGTGCCAGATGCTCTCGCGCTTGAACATTGACAAACCGCAGACGCGGGCATAATCGTTCAGCTCATCAGTCACAACGGGGTCGGCGATGTAGCACGGGCAACCCAGCCCTTTGGCAATCTCGCGGGCAATTACACAACCCAGGTCGCATGCGTGTTGGTGTTCGCTGGCATAGGTAGCTTGAATCATGTTCTCGTCAACGGCATATACACCGCCAGGAAGGGGCTTGGTTAAACTGCCACGAGCAACAATCGCGTCAAACTTGACGGGGATACCGGCTTTCTCCAACTCGCCAAGAATCATCTTGCGGCGGAAGTCAAACTGGTCAATAATCTTGGCGAACGGAGCCAACTCCTCAGCTGCGTGGCGAATCACTTTGATCAGGCGGGGCTCGCCGTTCTCAACGACTGCCATCTTGGTTGAAGTGGATCCAGGATTGATGACTAGGATAATCATATTCTATATGGGTTTATAAATAATAGTTAAATCGTTGTTGTTGGTTGAGTTAATAGTATGTTTTAAAAGTAATACTTTAAATATTACTCTGCTGCCATTGTTGCAACGGCAAGGCTGTAGAACTTGGATTGAGCGCTGTCGGCACGTGAGGGAACCACGGCGGGGCACTTGGCACCCAGCAGCAGACCAGCGGTGCTGGCGCCAGCAAACAGGGTGATGGCTTTATAGAAGACGTTACCGGCCTCGATGTCAGGCATGATGAGCACATCGCTGTCGCCCTGCAGGGGAGACGTCAGGCCCTTGGCATTCAAGGCGTGCATGCTGCATGCGCACTTGGCGTCCAGCGGACCGTCAACGATGCACTTGCCCAGCTCGCCCTTGTTGGCCATGTCGATAATCACGGGGTAGTCCTCGGTGAAGGGGAAATGCTTGCCGTTCACCTTCTCGGTGCAGTGGATGAGGGCCACCTTGGGCTCCTCGATGCCGAAGTTGCGTGCCACGTTAGACATGTACTTCACCATCTCGATGCGCTGCTCGCGGTTGGGATAGGGGATAACAGCGGCATCAGTAAAGATCAAGAACTTGTGGTAGCTGGGGATTGAGGCTACGGCGGCATGTGTAAGGACATTGCCCTTGGGCAGGATGCCTGTTTCCTTGTTCAGGACGGCGCGCAGCAGGTTGTCGGTGTTGATGAGACCTTTCATCAGCACGTCGGCCTTGTCTTCACGCACCAGGGCTACAGCCTTGGCAGCGGCGTCATCGGCGTCAGTGGCATCCACATAGCTGATGCTGGCGGCAAAGGGCTTCAGGGCCTCATTGGCCTTGAGTTTCTCTTCACAGCCGACAAAGATGGCCTCGATGAAACCGGCTTCAAGAGCCTGGGCACAAGCGGCGGGAGTTTTCTCGTCGGCAGCCCAAACGACAGCAACACGTTTTTTAACGTTGTTCTCCTTGAGATGAGCAAGCAGCTCGTCAAAATTCTTAATGGTATTCATTAATAATAATGTATAAAGAAGTTAATGGTTTTGGATGCCCAAAATTACAACTTTTTTACAACATGACACAAATTTTTTTCAACAACATGAAAAAAATGATTACATTTGCATTCAATAAGACATTAATCAAATAGAATCAATCATGGAACTGAATGGAGTATTAGCTTTTTTTAACCTGGGAACAGGCGAGATTATCCTCATTGTTGCTGTTATTTTGCTGCTCTTTGGCGGCAGGAAGATTCCCGAGCTCATGCGCGGACTGGGCAAGGGTGTCAAGAGCTTCAAGCAGGGCATGAACGAGGTTGAGGATGAACTCAAAAAGCCCATCGAGGACCTCGACTCCGACAAGAAATAAACTGCCTATGGCACGAATTGACCAATATCATTCGTGATAATCAGTGTAATTCGTGGTTTAATACATTGATGGCGGAGAAGGAGCAGTTACAGGAAATGTCCTTTTGGGATCACATCGACGCGTTGCGGGCGGTGTTGATTCGTGTGGTGATTGTCCTGGTGGTGACGACACTGGGACTGTTTTTTGTCATGCCCACCATCTTTGACTCGGTCATCCTGGCCCCTTGCCATGGCGACTTTGTGCTCTACCGGCTGTTTGAGCGCATGACGTCATCTGTGCCATGGTTGCCGCAATTCAGCACCCAAGGGTTTGAAGTACAGCTGATTAACATCAAGCTGGCCTCCCAGTTCTTCATTCACATGTCATCGTCCTTCTGGTTGGCGCTGGTGTTGACTTTTCCTGTCTTGCTGTACCTCTTGTGGACCTTTATCGCCCCGGCCCTCTATCCCGGCGAGAAACGAGGGGTCAAGTTGGCATTCCTGATAGGTTGCGGCATGTTTTTCCTTGGGGTGGCGGTGGGCTACTTTGTCGTTTTTCCCGTTACATTGCGCTTTTTGGCCGATTACCACGTCAGCCAGTTAGTGCCCAACCAGATTTCGCTCGACAGCTACATGGACACTTTCCTGATGCTCATCTTCGTCATGGGCATCATCTTTGAATTGCCTCTGGTGGCATGGCTGCTGGGCACGCTTGGCGTGCTGCACCGTGACTTTTTCAGGAACTATCGGCGTCATGCGGTAATCCTTCTCTTGATGCTTGCAGCTATCATCACCCCCACGGGTGACCCGTTCACCCTGATGGTCGTCTTCCTGCCCATCTATCTGCTCTACGAGGTCAGCGCCTTCCTCGTTCCTCAGCTGAAACCCTCTTCTGACGACTGACAGTCTTTCTACAAACATTTATTCAAGCGGGTCAAGAAACGGCTTGCCTATTGTTGTCCGTCTTGGTACGGCGATGCTTTAATGGTTTTCAGTTAGTGGATTTGAATTAATATCATTTAATTTGGTGCATTTGTAAAATTTTCATACTTTTGTGGCAATTAACCAAACAGCATGTAACCATTTTATTAACTATAATTCCTGTTTATTATGAAGAAATTCTTTTTACTCCTATCTGGATTGCTGGTGGCATCCAACGCACTTGCTATAACGCCTGCCGATCCCACCGATGTGTCGTGGTATGACAGCCACAAGGAAGATGGCTTCAGCTATCTCCATTACACATTGCCTCGAGTTGACACCGAGGGTAATGAACTCCCCAATTTACGTAACTTGGGTTTCCGTGTGTTTACCGACAACGACCAGTTATTCACCTTCGAGGCTTCGGTTTATCCAGACCTGTCTTTTGACATGACCGAGATTTACTATTGGATTTATGCCGAGACGGGTTACGACTTCAATGGTGACCACACTTACTTCTACCGCACCAATTGGGAAGGCTATGAGCCTTTCTTCAGCTGGCGAATCGGTATCCAAGCCGTCTATGATGATAATGGTATAAAAACCTATTCCAACATTGTCTATACTGAGGTCTTCCCCCAGGCAGAACCGCCCAAGCCCGGTAATCCCCGCCTCTCAGAATTCATCGACTATGGTTTACCAGTCGGAATTAATTTAGGTTACGAACTTGCACAGGATTTCGATGGGAATTATGTCGGTGATGACTATACCATTGATAAGTATTTTGCTGGTGAAGAATATACCATACTGGATGCTGAAAAGATTAGCTTCAGCATCTACACCGACAATGACAAGATCTTTACCTTCACTCATGAGATGTTCCCAAGTCAGGTTAATGAGCCATTAACCCAATTCCCCTTAAGCAGTGTTACGGATAATGGTTATGTTGGTAACTGGGATATTCACTTTGATAGTTTGACCAGTTTGGTTGAACAAGTCGATGAGCCGTTCTTCACCTGGCGTATAGGTATTCAGACCCACTATACCGATGGCGGCCAGACCAGTTCTTCGGACATCATTTACATGGAAATCTATCCTCAGCTGAAACCTGCTGCCGACGTGACCTCGACCTCCTTCCTTGCTGACTGGAGCTGCAATGCCGAGAACACGTTTATGATCAATAACTTCATCGGTGAGGGTTGCGGTTATTTCCTGCATGTTGTTGACAAGGCCACCCAGGAAGAGGTGCTTGTACAAAATGTAGCTCCTACCAATACCACTGTTGACGAATGGGGTTATACCGTTCCTCTGCCTGGCGCAACCTATATGGTTGAGGGCTTGACCCCTGGCGCTACCTATCAGTTCTATGTAGTCGTAAAGCAGAATACCACCAAGACTTATCAGTCCATAGTACAAGAGGTCACTTTGCCTGAGGAGGGCCACGGCTACGAGTTGGGCGACGTGAATCATGATGAGGCTGTCAACATCAGTGACGTGACTGATCTCATTGACTATGTGCTGGGCGCAGAGGGCAACATCTGCTTGATCTGTGCTGACGTGAATCCGGATAACGCTGTGAACATCGCTGATGTGACCGCTCTTATCGACAAGGTTCTCGGCGCAGCTAAATAATCAGGTGCTGAACATCCCTTCAAGAAATGAAAGGCTGGCTTTTAGTCAGCCTTTTTCTGTTGGTAAGGAACAAGGAGTAGCACTATGAGTTTGAAAAATTGCATCAAATGATGAAGAATGTGTGATACTACCAAAAATAATAGTTTTTGGGCGCTTTTGCAATATTGTTGAAAAAAAAACAGAAAAATCAATGTTTGTTTAAGACAATTACATTATTTTTGCAAATGTAATTCGAGAAAATTACATTTTTAACCAAATTCAATGAAATAGAAGGCTATTACCCAATCTCGTCTGTTGGAAAAGCTGCTATTATTTGAGTTTACCAGTAATTAAAAACCATAATTAAAATTCAAGAGTTTAACTCCATATTTTATTAATCTTTTTAAAAACAGTTTTTATTTATGAAAAAATTTTTAATCTTATTCTTAGGCTTGGCTGTTGCAGCTAATGTATCAGCTGGTGTTAATCGCACTCAGATGCAGAAGAGCATTGCAAAGTTCGATGCACGTACGACCAAGGTTGTTAAGGCTTCACGCAACGGTGTGTCTCCCCAGACTGCTACCGTTAATTTTGAGTCCAACATCCTGCGCGCTAACCGTGACGTTAATACTTGGGACTTTGAGGATGCTTCTCAGTTCAATGAGTTCACGATCATCGATGCTGATGGTGACGGCTACAACTGGACTTATTACAACAACACCGGTCTGGAGACTGGTCGTATGACTGCTCACGATGGTGAAGGCCTCATTGCTTCGGCTAGCTACGACAATGACTCGGGCACGGCTCTTACTCCTGACAACTGGCTGATTTCGCCTGAGGTAACCCTGGGTGGCGCTTTGACCTTCTGGTATGCTGGTCAGGATGCCAACTATGCTTCAGAGAAGTTCGCTGTTTATGTATGCGTTGGTTCTTACGCTGGTGTTGAGAGCTTCACCAAGGTGGCTGGCGACTTCACCGCTACTGGCGACTATCAGGAGCTTGAGATCGACCTGAGCGCTTATCAGGGCATGGTTGGTCACTTCGCTATCGTTCACCACAATGTTACCGATATGTTCTTCCTGAACATCGACGACATCAAGCTGGATCCCAATGCAGTTGCTCTGCCTTATCCCATCGTTCCCGAGGTAACCGTTACTCCCGGTGCAACCACCGCTGCTGTAGCTTGGGGTGCTGATGAGGGTGCTGAGGCTTGGAACCTGCGCTATCGTCCCTTCGTTGACACGTCCGGCAATCCCATCACCGCTTATCTGCCCTTGGAGGGTTATGAGGCTGAGCTGGAGAACTGGTTCATCTATGATGCTGATGGTGACGGTTACAACTGGGGTCTCGCTTACAGCGACAACTCACAGACCGACCTCTGCTTCTACTCCTACTCATGGTCAAGCGCCAGTGGTGCTCTTTCACCTGACAACTATCTGATTTCTGCCGACACCAAGCTGCAGGGCAAGGTTAGCTTCACCTTGTGGGGCAACTCTTCTAACTATCCCGAGCAGATGCAAGTTTATGCTTATGTTTATGGTGAGGGCGAAGAGGATGGCGAGCTCGTTCAGCTCTTCGAGAATGACCTGGTAACCACCACCACCCACACTGAGTACAGCGCTAGTCTGGAGCAGTTTAATGGTGCTCTGGGTTACATCATCTTCCGCCACTATGGCACCACCGACATGTATGCCATGTACGTTGATAACATCTTCATTGGTGATCCCGATGCTGAGATCATTGAGCCTGCCGAGTGGATCTATGTCAATGAGATTCCCGTTAACAACTACACCATCGATGGCCTGACTCCTGAGACAGAGTATGAGGTACAGGTTATGGGTTACAACGAGTCACACCAGTCTGACTGGAGCGATATTGTTAACTTCTTCACCCTGGCTGATGAGGTTCCCGGTATGCGCGGCGACGTGAACGATGATGGCGTTGTTAACATCAACGACGTTACCGCTCTGATTGACGCTGTTTTGGGCAACAATTGGGAAGGTCTGAACTATGACAACGCTGACTGCAACCTCGATGAGGGCGTTAACATCAACGATGTTACTACTCTGATCGACTACGTTCTGGGTGGCGTTTGGGGTGAGTAATTTATCCAATAACCCTTAAAAGGACAGGACCCGAATTTCGGGCCCTGTCTTTTTAGACCTATAGGTCATTTTGCAGGATGGGAAGTGCCTGTAGAGCCGATGAACACTGGCTTTACAGGCATTTCAAAATTTTCAGGTAAAAATCTGCTTGTAAAATCGCTCTATAGGTCATTTTGCAGGATGGGACTTGCTTTGAGCCCCGATAGACACTACCTTTGCTGCCATTTGAAAAAGTCAAAAAACAGAACGATATGAACAAAAAAATGTCCTCACTGTTGCTCGCCTATCACGGTGCGCAATGGAACCCGCTCGGGTATCCAGTTATATAAGTGCATGGCCTGCGGTCGCCAGTTCAGAGGCAAAACGTATCTTGACAAGCAAGATCTTTGGGACAGTTACCTATCGGGTAAGCAGACCATAAGGGAACTTGCCGTGGCTAACAGCGTGAGCGAGTCAAGCATTAAGCGATTATTGCGAGAGGTCACTGTTGTGTGGCGCAACCCCGTGTGTCATGGGCATGGCGTGATTCAGATGGACGCCACATACTTCGGGCGCAACTGCGGCGTTCTGGTCGTGCTTGAGGCAGCCAGCAGGAGGCCGTTGTACCTGAAGCACATCGCCCATGAGCGCACATCGGATTATGCCGAGGCCCTCGCCTGGATCAAGCGTGACGGCTATGTGGTTGACGGCATTGTCATCGACGGGATGCAGACGTTGTTCTCGCTCTTTGAGGGTTATATGGTACAGATGTGCCAATACCACATGTGCGCCATCGTCAGGCGGAAACTCACGGGTAACCCGCGTCTGCAAGCGGGACGGGAACTGAAAGCGCTCATGGCCACGCTGACAACCAGCGACAGGGACAGTTTCACTGAAGCCTTCGAGGCTTGGGTTGTGAAGTGGGACTCTTTCCTGAAAGAACGCACTGTCAACCATGAGACCGGAAAGACCTTCTATACACATAGGCGGCTCCGTTCGGCGATGACCAGTATCCGCTTCTATCTGCCGTATCTGTTCACTTGGCTAGAGGTCGATGGGATGCCAAACACTAACAACAGGCTTGAGGGCATCTTCACTGACCTCAAGCGCAACATCAACAACCACAGCGGCATGAGCCGCAAGAACCGGGAACGCCTCATCAATGGGTTTTTCTTGGCATTGGGCAACAATCCGCAATAAAAAAGGGCGGATCACCTCCGCCCTGTCTTTTGCGTCTTGCGCCGCAGCCCTATTCCTGGCATGGTTGCTCCCCAGCAGAGCCATGTTACGCTTCAGGCTGCAGGGCAAAGATAATCACTCTTTTCTGATACGCAATAATCCTCTTGAAT
>ONIL01000023.1 GCA_900317835.1 uncultured Prevotellaceae bacterium
TCTAAAGATAGGATTGTCTGAAAAGAACTGAATAAATCCAATACGTCTAACTCTGAAGGGGCTTCTGTCATCTGAGATAAATAATGTTGAATCTCAACTTTTAAACCTTCATATTGAGGACCCTTCCATTGCACCTTCTTCAAACTAAAAATGCCTTGAGGATTTATTGATTTAGAACCCGTTTGGGTCAGATTTTCTTGATTGACCATAATCAACTTATTCTATAAAGACAAAAACGCACCTGTTTTTAAAAATGGTTTCATTATATTATAAATAGTGACCTATATAGGTGCAAATTTCGCTATTTTTCTGTAAAACACAAATGAACTACTCAATAAATATATTAAATTGGCCATTGGAAAAATAAAGAATAATCATGATAGGCTTATATTTGATGTGGTCGTAGCTGGTAAAGGATGTTTGGAATCAAAGAATAGAAAAATGTTTTAGTAATGTTTTAGTAAGAAATAGAAAAAGCGCCAAAACTCATTGAGTTTCAGCGCCTTACGCTTTGTTTTCTGTACCCAGAGCCGGGGTCGAACCGGCACGGGTGTTACCCCATTGGTGTTTGAGACCAACGCGTCTACCGATTCCGCCATCTGGGCGTCGAAGCGGGTGCAAAGGTAAGTCATTGGGGACAAAAAATCGGACATTTTTTGTCAAAATGCGATTTTTTAGGTCAATAAAGGCTGTGATAGAGGGCGGTTATTGTAAATTTGCGGTCAAAAATCGACAAGCATGGACAATCTTGAACAGAGTCAAATGACTGAGAATCCTTTTGCCCGCACGGAGCTGATGCTGGGTGCCGAGGCGATGGAGCGGTTGGCGCAATGCCGTGTTGCGGTGTTCGGCATCGGCGGTGTGGGGGGGTATGTGGTCGAGGCGCTGGCCCGCAGTGGTGTGGGCGCGCTGGACCTGATTGACGCCGACACGGTGAGCACGTCGAACATCAATCGCCAGATTTTTGCCCTTCACAGCACATTGGGACGTGCCAAGGTGGATGTGGCGGCCGAGCGTGTGCATGACATCAATCCGCGATGTAGTGTGACCGTCCACAAGATGTTTTACTTGCCTGAAAATGCCGATGAAATCGACATGTCGTGCTTTGACTATGTTGTGGACAGCCTGGACACTATCACGGCTAAGATGGAAATCGCGCGGAGGTGCCTGCGCCTGGGGGTGACTCACATCTGCTCGATGGGTGCGGCCTACAAGATGGACCCGATGGCCTTTCGCGTGGCGGACTTTGACTCGACGCGCATCGACCCGCTGGCGCGGATGTTGCGCAAACTGCTGCACCGCGAGGGTATCCATCACTTCAAGTGCGTCTATAGCGAGGAGGAGCCGCGGCTTAATCCTGACGTTCCCGTCTATGTTGACGGCAAAAAACAACCTGGCAGCAACGCGTTTGTTCCCGCTGCTGCCGGTTTGCTCATTGCCCGTGAGGTCATCGTGGATTTGACCCGAGGGCTGACCGCGAATCAGTGACGCCGTTATTTCTTTTTCTTGGAGCTCTTGCCAGATGACTTGCCGGAGCTGCCTGATTTGCTAGACTTGCCGGATTTGCTTGTCTTGCTGGACGACTTGCTGGATTTCTTGTCGGCAGCGGCGGCTTTGCGGGCTTCCTCCTTGGTGGGAATCTTGATTTTTTCTCCAGCCTTGATCTTGTTGCCGTCATCAATGTTGTTGGCGCGCTTCAGGTCGTTGACCGACACGCCTGACTTCTCGGCAATCTTGGTGAGCGACTCGCCCTTCTGGACTGTCACTTCGCTGGGCTGCGCGGGTTTGGAGGATTTCTTATGTCTGCGGCTCTTGGACGAATTGCGTGCCGACTCGTCCTTCCTGCTTGAACCAGATTTATAGTTCTTGCTGTCGTTATACTTGGCATTGCGGGAGCGCCAGTTGCTGGTGTTGCGTTTGGAAGCCGCTTGGCGTGCGTTCTGCTCATCGGAACGGTAATTGGAGGATTTGGACGCACTAGCCTGTTTGTCATTGTTTTCCTTGTCGGCTTTGGTGGTATAAGAACCCTTATACGGTGCCCTGTTGGCGGCCTCACGCTCAATGTTCTTCACCTCATCGAACTGCGCCTGCTCGCTCTGCTGGTCATTCATCGCCAGCTGTTCATCGGCACTCTGTTGCACATTGCCGTTGGCAAAGTCTTCGTTGTCGGCACTCGCATTATTGTAGCTGGGGGCCTTCACCTTGAGGTTGTCACCTCGACGGATGCGCTCGCTGCTCATGTTGTTCATCTCCATGAGCTCAGCACTGGTCATGCCATACTTGGAGGCGATGCTGGCCAGTGTTTCGCCACGCGCCACCTTGTGGTTAATGGTGCGCACCTCGCTTTGGGCACCCTTGCCCGAAAGGTATTCCTCGGCGGTCAATACCTGTCCTCCAGGCTCAACCACGTCGCGATGGGCATAGAGGTCATCCCTGTAGTTGTCGATGCTGTCCAAACTCATGATGAAGCTCACCACCTGCTGCGAGGGCAATACCAGGGTATAAGGATGATTGTCGCCAGGGATAACGTCGGCCCGGTATTGCGGATTGAAGGTGCGGATGGCCTCGATGGGCATGTTGAGCACCTCGGCAATCTGTGAGAAATGGATGCGCCGGTTCACGGTCACAGTATCGGTGATGAGTGGTTTACTTGCAAGTGACGGGCTGATGTTGTGCTGCTTGTAATAGGTCATCGCATAGTTGGCGGCGATAAAGGCAGGCACGTAGCCGCGCGTCTCGCGGGGCAGATACTCATAGATGTCCCAGAAATCGCCAGTGCCGCCGTTACGGTGCAGCGCTTTGTTCACATTGCCAGGCCCGCAGTTATAGGCAGCAATGGCCAGTGACCAGTCGTTATAAATCTGATACAGGTTCTTGAGGTACTTGGCAGCCATAGCACTGGAACGATATGGATCACGGCGCTCATCGACCAGCGAATTCACCTCGAGACCCAGCCCCTTGCCCGTGCCGATCATGAACTGCCACAAGCCTGCGGCACCGACACGCGACACGGCGTTGGGGTCGAGTGCGCTCTCGACGATGGGCAGATACTTGAGTTCAAGGGGCAGGCCCTCCTTCTCCAGCGCCTGCTCAAAGATGGGCATGTAGTACAGGCTCATGCCCAGCATCTCCTCGACCAGTGTGCGGCTGCGATATACGTAGCGCTCGATGTGCTTTCGCACCACCTGGTTATAAGGCATCTCGATAACCGACGGGATAGCGGCCAGGCGACGTATGTAGGTTTCCTCACCCACCTCGCCGTTAGACTTGTTCTCGACCTCGGCATCAAGCACGGTGTAATTCTGCAAGTACCAGTTGGTCATCAGTTTGTGCACGTCAGTATCAAAGCTCTCGGGAAAAACGATATCATCGTCGGTAATCGAATTCTTGAGCGACAGAATGTTGTTTTTGTCACGCGGGGCAGCCAGCAAGGTGATGGATGCCAACGCCATTGTGAAAAGTAATGTCAGTAGTCGATGTTTAGTCATATTGTCTTGTCGTTTAATTCATTATTCAGAAATTGATGGCGCATTGGATACCCAGCGACGGCAAGCGCCCAGGAGCGTAGCTGTTGTCGATGGCCGTCGGGGTCACATCCAGTGTCAAGTCGGGCGAGATGTCGAAGTGGGCCAATGAGGCATCCACATAGGCATCCACGATATTGATCAAATACACACCCACCATCGAAATGACGCAAATCTCGCGGTAACGCCGATAGTAGTCGCGCTTGCTCTTCATGACCTTCTGTAACCAAGCCCTATCGAGGTCACTCTCCTCGACCGTGGGCGGGAAAAAGTCCATGTAGCTGTGGGTATCAGGGTCGTCGTCCATGACGTCACGATAGGCCTTGGAGTAATCCTTATACATTCGGTTATTCCACGACGCGCCATAACTCAACCCCACAAAGGCTCCCACCACAATGGGCAGTTTCCAGTAGCGTCGGTTATAGATCTGTCCCAAACCCGGGCACAACGCCGACATCCACAAAGCCCGCTGCGGGTCGGGATTAAAGACGCGCACCTTGCCCAATGTGGGCGACGAGGTGCTATCCATGAGAATTTCCACGCCCTCTATTCCGCGGATAGAATCGATGGAAGCAAATGTGATGGTATCGCCCGAGGCATTGACCACGCGCACGGGACGAGCATCACCCACTGTGGCTGTATCACTGACGGTCACCGCACGGCGCTCATGATGGTTGGCAGGTACAGGCTTGGCTAACACGACAGTGTCGCCAGCAATGCCCGTAGCCACCTCCTGGGCAGCGATGCTTCCATGCCAGCACAGGCACAACAGCACCGCGGCGACAAGCCGATGCCATGTCAAGCGGTATGTGGTCGATTGTAGCACCGTGGTGTCTCCTTAGGCCTCTTTCAGATTGTCAAAAATGCGGATTATCTTCTCGAGCTGCTCCTCATTGGTGAAGGGGAACGTTATTTTTCCTTTACCTGACTGGTCACAGGAAAACTTCACAGGCACCCCGAAAGTTGAGGTCAAGTGCCGCTGCAGGATCTGGTAATCCTTGGCGTTGATCGGTCTGGCACCAGACGATGCCGCTGACTTGTCATTGGCCACAGCCTCTTGCATCTGCTTGGCGCGCTGTTCAACCTGGCGCACCGACAGCCCCTTCTTGATGGTCTCATTATATAACTTCAATTGAAGCTTCGGATCCTCGAGCGACAACAGGGCTCGGGCGTGACCCATGTCGAGGGTATGGTCATGCAGGCCCAGCTGAACCTCGGCAGGCAGTTTGAGCAGACGCAGGAAGTTGGCTATGGTGGCGCGTTTCTTGCCGATGCGCTCGCTCAGGCGTTCCTGGGTGAGGTGATACTGATCGATCAATTTGCGGAAGGTGAGCGCAATTTCGATGGCGTTCAAGTCCTCGCGCTGTATGTTCTCGATAAGCGCCATCTCGGTCACCTCACTGTCATTGGCCGTGCGTATGTAGGCCGGCACCGTATCCAGTCCTGCCAGCAGCGACGCACGATAACGGCGCTCGCCCGAGATGATCTGGTACTCGTTCTCGCCAAGGCTGCGCAAAGTCAGGGGCTGGATAATGCCCATCTCACGGATGCTGCTGGCCAATTCCTCGAGAGCCGCCTCGTCAAAGTTTTGACGGGGCTGGTCAGGGTTAGGGGTTATTTGGCTGATAGGTATTTCATTGATGGCCGAGGATCCTCCGGTCTGGATATCATCCATCGAGATGAGGGAGTCAAGGCCTTTGCCCAATGCATTGCGTTTCATATTCTTGTTCTATTGATTGATGACTGTTAATTACTTCTTGCCGCGGGCAATGATTTCCTGGGCAAGCTGGATGTGACTAATGGATCCGCGGCAATCCGGATCATACAGGATAACGGGCAGGCCATGGCTGGGAGCCTCGCTAATGCGGATGTTGCGCGGAATCACCGTGTTAAATACCATGTCACCAAAGTGGCCCTTGAGTTCCTCAAAGATTTCATTGGCCAGCCTCAAGCGCGCATCATACATCGTGAGCAGGAACCCTTCGATGCGCAGGGCTGCGTTGAGCTTGCCCTTGATGATGCGTATGGTGTTGAGCAGCTTGCTGATGCCCTCCAGGGCGAAATACTCGGCCTGGACAGGGATGATGACGCTGTCGGCAGCCGTCAGGGCATTGACAGTAATCAGTCCCAGCGAGGGGCTGCAGTCGATGATGATGAAGTCATAGTCGTCCTTGACCGCGGCAATGGCATTCTTGAGGACGCGCTCACGCCCGTTCTTCTCCACAAGTTCCAATTCGGCTCCCACAAGGTCGATGCGTGATCCCAGCAGTGTAAGCCCTTCGACGCAGGTATCCACTGTGGCACTGCGCACAGGATAGTCGTCAACTAGGCATTCATAGATGGTCGAAGACATGTCCTTGGGTTCTATACCCAGACCTGATGTCGCATTCGCCTGGGGGTCGGCGTCAATGAGCAGCACCCGCTGACCACTTGTCGCCAGTGCCGCCGACAGATTGATGGAGGTGGTCGTTTTGCCCACACCGCCCTTCTGATTTGCTATCGCAATTATCTTTCCCATTTGCAGGTATTAATATCGAAATTGTTTCACGGGTGCAAAGAAACATTTTTTTAGGCAAAAAACAGCTAAAAACTCCGTTAAAATGGATGAATTGTTCAAAACTAACGCTAAATGTTGATAACTCGTGGAACATTCGGTTTTTGCCATAATGGGAAGTGCTAGCAGGCTTGTTTTGTTGTTCGCACTTTGTGAAAGTGGCCGCATCATCCCGACGCAGCCACCAATTTGTAAACCTTAAAACATCTTTTTAAAAAGCGGATCTATCACATCTACGATCCGCAAAACAATAGTTTTTTCTGTTTCAATTCTTCTTTTTCACTATTAGTTGACAAAAGTAATACTTTATCTTCAAAAAATTAGCTTTAAAAACATCAAAACCTTAATCAGTTGCAACATTTAACCTTTCTTTTGACTGAATTATGGAAAAATGGTGTAAATTTGCGGGCTGTTTTAAAGAAAACGCAGTTATCGAGGCCAGTAAGTATGGTATTCTGACCTCAACTGCCGAAACACTGATTAACAAAAACTAAACTAAAACATAAACAAGTAAATGAAAAAAATTTCTCTATTGATCGTGTTGCTGTCTGTACTAGCCAGCATACAAGCATTAGCTAATCCTGCTATTCGTGGTTCCATACCGATGCCACAGCCCGACGGCTCTTTGGTGTCAATCTGTCTCGTGGGAGATGAGTTCTATAGCTTTAACACCACTGTTGACGGATACACTGTGATTCGCAACGAGATGGGTGCCTATGTATATGCCCAGCGCGAGGGCATGAACCTGGTTCCCACCGAGGTGATTGCTCATGACGAAGGCCAACGCACTGCTGCCGAGCTCGCATTGCTCGCCACGACCCCCAAACGCCTGGTCGATGAGATGTCGGTAGAGGAAGCCAACGTCAGACGCGTTAAACGCGACGTTGACCTGTCTAATTTTGACTTTGACAACTTCCACGGACTCGTGATTCTGATCGACTTTGCCGACAAGAAGTTCGCCTCGGCAGACCCGAAGTCGTTCTATACCGAAATGTTCAGCACCGAGAACTTCACGGGTTTCCACGATCCCATCACCGACCGTGACGTCACCTGCTTGGGTAGCGTGCGTGACTATTTCAATGAACAGTCCAGCGGTGCCTTCAAGCCGCCCTTTGACGTCTATGGCCCTTATACTTCGACCAGGAAAGCCAGCGAATGTGATCGCTACTCGACATCCATATTCACCTCGGCCCTGAAGAAAGCTAACGACGAGGTTGATTTCACCCTCTACGACAACAACGGCGACGGCCGAGTGGACATGATTTATTTCCTTGTCGCCGGTTACTCAGCTGCATCCAACGGCACTGAGACGGGCTATCTGTGGCCTCATGCGTCCAACCTGTACGGCAATGCCATCATTTATGACGGTAAGAGGATGGATCGCTATGCCAGCTCGACCGAGCTTTACGGCTGGGAGAATTCCCCCTCGACGGTGACTGTCGAGGGCATTGGCACCGTTGCCCACGAGTTCAGCCACGTGTTGGGACTGCCCGACTTCTATGACACTGACTACAGCAACAGTGGCGGTGAGAGCCACCATCCTGGTGGCTGGGACGTGATGGCTGGTGGCGGCGACTATAATTATGGCCGTACGCCCGCCGGTTACACACTGTTTGAGCGCTACGCCCTTGGCTGGGCACATCCCAAGACCATCACCCAGGCTGGTACCTACACGATGAAGGCGGTAAACGAATCAAACGACGGTTACATCCTGCGCACACCCCAGAACAAAGAGTTCTTCACCATCGAGAATAGGCAGAAGACCCGTTGGGACGCCTATATCCCCGGTCATGGCATGATTGTCACGCGCGTGGACAGCACCAACGCCAACATCTGGGCAATGAACAAAGTGAACTGTAATCCCAGCCACAACTATTTCGAAATGTTGCGTGCCGGTAACACCACATCGGGTGACCTGTCGAGTGATCCCTTCCCCGGTTCCCAGGGCAATCCCATGATCACCAATGAGACCGCGCCTAACCTCAAGACTTGGACAGGTTATGCCAACCCATTCAATATTGTAGGCATCAGCGAGGAGAACGGCATCATCAGCTTCAAGGTGATTGAGGAAGGCTCGTTATTGAGACTTGTAGAGGACTTTGAGGGCATGCCCGTCAGCAACGGCACCACCGACGAGAATGTGGAAGGCAAGTTTGCCAACTGGTCGTTCAACAAGTCAGGTGTGCGTGCTCCTGGAGCTGACAAGGCCGATGGCAACAACAGCGTGTTGATGAAACTGCCCAGCCAGTTCTTCACCGTCACGCCCATCAACTATCACACCTACATGGCATCACTGAAGGTTTTCAACACCGGTGCCTATGTTGCCAAGTATTCACTCGAATACTCAACCGATGGTGGTGAAACATGGATTAAGGCCATGAATGCCGCCGGTAATGTATCGGCCGACATCCCTGCCAAGACGACAGGCTTCGGCTACTGGACTCTGAACGTCAGCAGCAAGAAGCCGGCTCTGTACCGCATCTCTCAAGTGGGTGGTAACAAGAATGCGTCAACCTATGTTGACAATTTCACGCTCTATTACACCGAGGGCGACGATATCCTGCGTGGCGATGTCAACGGTGACGGTGAGGTAAACATCATCGACGTCAATGCCATCATCAACATCATCCTGGGTGCCCAGGTGGAGAGCGACGTAAAGGAGAGAGCCGACTTGACTGGTGACAGTGAGGTGACCATTAGCGACATCAATGCCCTTATTGATATCTTGCTGCAATAATAGTTTAAAAGTAAAAAAGATTGTAAATATAATTTTTTTAGAGCTATGAAGAAAAGTGTAATGCTGCTGATTATGGGATTGTTGTGCCTTGGCGCATCAGCTATCCCTGCTGATCCCACACCCACCAAGGTGACTCAGCCCGACGGTTCATCCGTAACCGTTGTGCTGCATGGTGACGAGTTTTTCCACTTCACAACCACCCTTGACGGCTACACGGTAGTCAAGAACGCCGCAGGTTTCTACACCTATGCCCGTCTGGAAGGTGAACATCTTGTTGCCAGCGACTGTATTGCTCACGATGTGGCACAACGCAGTGCCGCCGACCTTGCCGTCCTTGCCGGAATCCCCAAGAGGTTGACAAGCCGCTCGATGAGCCAATCGGCCACACAGATGGTTTCACGCCGCAACAGCGCGATGCGCCGTGTGGGAGCTGATGGCGACCTGGGCTATGACAACTTCCGCGGGCTCATCATTCTCATCAATTACACCGACAAGAAATTCTCGATGAACAATGCCGGCGATTTCTATGATGACATGGTTAACACACACAACTTCACCGGCTATACCCTGAATGGTCGCCGCGTCAACATGACAGGTAGTGTGCGTGACTATTTCTACGATAACTCGGCCCACATTTTTGATCCTGTGTTTGACGTTGTGGGCCCCGTGGAGGTCAACTATCCTTGCACGGCCCCCAATGGCACTTCTTCATCCGACGGTGTTTTCAATGCCGCGCTGAATGCAGCCGACGCTCTGGTGGACTTCAGTGACTACGACAGTGATGGTGACGGTTATGTGGACATGGTATTCTTCCTGGTAGCAGGCTTTTCGGCCAACTATGGTGGCAATAATGAGGCCTACCTGTGGCCTCACATGTACTACCTGTATTACTCACCCTTCCGCGATGGTGTGGGATTCGGCCTATACGCCTGCTCGACCGAGATTGCAGGATGGGAGAACTCCTACTACTACGACGTGAACGGTATCGGCACCTTCTGCCACGAGTTTGGCCATGTGCTGGGTCTGCCCGACCTGTATGACACTGACTATAGCGGCAGTGGCGGTGAGAGCCGCAATCCTGGCGATTGGTCAATCATGGCCGGTGGCAGCGGTAACAATTATGGCCGCAATCCTGTGGGATACAGCCTTTATGAGCGTTATGCTCTGGGCTTCACCAAACCCGAGGTGATTAAACAGTCCGGCCAGTATGAATTACAGGCGCTGGATGAGAGCAATCATGGCTTGAGGTTGAACACGCCCAATGCCGCCGAGTATTTCCTCATTGAGAACCGTCAAGCAGGAAAATGGGACCGCTATCTGCCCGGACATGGCATGTTGGTGGCCCGCGTGGACTCGATGAACCCGCGCGTGTGGTGGATGAATGAGGTGAACTGCAACCCGCACCACATGTACTATGAGTTGCTGAGGGCCAGCTACCGTGGTGAAGACAGTGACAGCGACCCGTTCCCCGGTACAGCCGGTGTAACTTCACTGACCAATTTCACCGATCCTGGTCTGCTCACATGGGACGGCCAATTCAATGAATATGCCATCAGGAACATCACTGAGCACAACAAGGTCATTTCGTTTAAGGTCGAGGCCGACACATCCATGCAGACGATCACCGAAACATTTGAATCGATGCCAGCCACCACCAATGAGAATGCCAAGGGTGTAAACGGCTTGTACAGCAAGTGGGATTTTGTCAAGTGTGCTATCCAGAATTACACCGACAAGGATGGAGTCGAAGGACAGGGTGTGGCCATGAAGAAGCCTAGCCAGGTGACGACTTCAGTTCCGCTGACCATCAAACCCTACATGATCAACTTCACGGTTTATAATCCTACGTCCCAGAATGCCAACATCAAGATGTCATACTCGTTCGACAAGGGAGAGAATTGGCATGCACCCTCTCAAGGCACCATCTCGGTTGAGCCGAATCAGACAACGACTGTATCAGTCAATCTGCCCACAGACGCTCCGATCATGATTCGCTTTAACCAGACGAACGGCCACACCAAACAGTGCTGCTATCTTGATGACATCAAGCTGTACTACTCTGAGGAATGGGAAATCGAGGAAGTCATCGGTGACGTGAACGGTGACGGCGAGGTAAGCATCACCGACATCAATACCACCATCGAAATCATACTGGGTGGCATTACCAACGGTACTATGATCGAGAGGGCCGACGTGAACGGTGACGGTGAAGTAAGCATTACCGACATCAATAAGCTGATTAATATTATCCTTGGAGCCAACTAAGTATTTAATTAATAGTAAATTTCAACAAGAAGGGCGGCAATCAGGTCGCCCTTCTTGTTTGAATACTACCTACTGGAAACAGTTAACTAATAATAACAATTTTTGACACAAAAAAATTTGTATATCTCAAATATCTGGTATACCTTTGCACCAAAGTTGGAAATATTAATACTATTCATCCTAAAATGAGCACCGCGTTGTGAAACGGGGTGTTTATTTTTTATTTCTATGCAAGACTATCACACCCCTCGCTGATTGCTAATAATTGTTAAACTTATAAGAATTATACGTTTTCTTGAAACTATTTGGGCTATCCATACGTCTATATAGCGAGAACAATCATAAACATATAAATATAAGACGTGATGATGAAGAAATTTTTAATGATGAGCCTCATGGTTCTTTCAATGACAGTGATGGCATCGTGCATGAGTGTTAACCTGGGTAACGGAGACAAGGACAACACGCCCACTCAAGTGCCCGATGTCGGTAAAATGACCACAATGCAACCTTTCACCGATGTGGATATCGCAGGCGCCTTCAAGGTCATCTATGAGCAAAGCGATAATCACACCGTGCGCATCGAAGCCAGCGAACAGGCCCTTAAAGAAATGACGGTCTATGTCAAGGATGGGGAATTGCGCATCCGCAAAGCCGTCAGCAAGCCCACAGTATCATTCGAGAATGTGAAAATCTATGTGACATCTCCCCGCATCGAGAGCATCGACATTGCCGGATCAGGCATTTTCACCGCCAGTCAACCCATTACCACCAGCAACCTTGATACCGACATTGCCGGATCGGGAAAAATCCTCATGGTCGCAGTCAACGGACAGGAGACCAATATGGATATTGCTGGCTCGGGCATCATCGAGATTGGCCAATTAACCACCCAAAAAGCCAGTGCTGATATCGCCGGCAGTGGCGACATCAACCTGATTGCGTTGGCATGCAAGAGTTTCAATATTGATATTGCAGGCTCAGGAAATGTCAACTGCGATAAAATCGAAGCCGACAATGTTCACGCCGAGATTGCAGGTAGTGGCGATGTGAACCTCAAGGGCGCGGTGAAAAGCCTCACCAAGGAGATTGCAGGTAGCGGCAAGGTCAATTTCAACGCCAGCGACACTATCAACTAGAGTCCCAATTGGCGCAGCATCTCGGCGGTAGTGCTGTGGCGCTTACCGTTGAGGTCACTCAAATAGGCGTTGACATCAGTCGGCGCCATTTTTCGTGCATTATTGAAACGCTCGGGGTGGGTGATACGGGTGAACACAACACGCTGGATATCGTTCTTGTGGCAACGGCCCATGCTGTAGCCCATCAGCTCAGGTTGTTTACCAGGGCCATTTGAAGACCAGTAAGTGACCGTATCTCCTTCACAACCCATGAAAATAACGCTATGTCCCGCCTCTTGGTCGGCGGTTTTGTCATCATTGCAACCGATAATTGCACCACTGTCACTGCCGCGGCTCTCGTTACGGTTCCAGAAGATCTTCATCAAGTCACCAGGAACTGCACGGTTCCAGATGTCGAGAGCACACCATTCGGCATCGGTAAGGTATCGCTCATCGGGAGTTTCCCTGTTGCGTTCACTTTTGGCACCGCGATAAGCGGTGAAACTATAGCCAGCCTTGAGCTCATGCACAAGCACTCCCAGCCCAGGACCGTTGGCATTAGCACGGCCCCAGAATCCTACACCATCGTCCTGCCCGAGACCCTCGGGGTTGAACTCGTCGGTAACTCCCACACGGGGTTTCATATTGATCCAAGCCTCACGCTGGATTTTGTGCTTTGTATCCCAAATGAGCAACGCCTTGATGATCACCGAATAGGTCGCACTGGAGCAAAATGATGGTTGGGCCAACACCGGATCAAACCGCGGACGCTCGTCGTTGGCTGTCATCAGGAAAGCCTCGTGCAGGCCCTGCCATGTGGTCTTGGCGAAAAGTTCATTGGGCCTTCCGCCCGTGTAATAGCCTCCTCGATCGGGGAAGGAGTCTATTGCCGACAGCACCGCCCGTTGCCAGCCCTTATTCACCTTGTCGCCAGCCGTTGCCGGTCCAGCCAGGCACAACAACGCCAGCACCGCTACCAGTATCCTCCTCATCAGTTATTACTGCTCATAACGTGCTGCCACCACATCCCAATCGATAATCTGCCACAGAGCCGACAAGTGATCAGGACGGCGGTTCTGGTAGTCTAGATAATAGGCGTGCTCCCACACGTCCATCGTCAACAGCGGGCGCAGACCGTGTTGAACGGGGTTGGCAGCATTAGGCTCCTGGGTAATGACAAGCTTGCCCTGTTCATCGGCAGACAGCCATGCCCAACCCGAACCGAACAAAGTGACTCCAGCCTTGACAAAGGCCTCCTTGAACGCCTCAAACGAGCCGAACGCCACATCAATGGCATCAGCCAGCAGACCAGCTGGAGCATTGTTGGCACGAGGCGCACCGAACTGCGAGAAATACAGGTTGTGGTTCAGAATTTGGCCTGCATTATTGAGCATACCGCCCTGTGCCTTCATCACCACCTCCTCAAGAGGAAGGTTCTCTAGCCCACTGCCAGGCAGTGCGGCATTCAGGTTGTTCACATAGGTGAGCAGATGTTTACCGTGGTGAAATCCCAACGTCTGGGCACTGATTACCGGCTCCAGCGCCTCGGGGGCGTAGGGCAACTCCATCAACTCAAATTTTCCTTCTTTAGGCATCGTCTTCTTCATAATTATCTATAGTTTTAACGGTTGATATTGCAAGATGACAAAGATAGTTACTTTCGCATTATTTCACAAAAAAGCCCCCAATATTTTGAAGGTTTAGAAAAAGAGGAGATTTTTCAGCAAAACTTCAATTATTTAGATAAATCTATTGAAAATGATTAGATCATTGATAATAATGCGGTGATAATTGTCGAGAAATGATGGTTTTCACTACCTTTGCCATTGAATTGGCGGTCATCTTAAGGGCAATCGTCCACATGGATGGCGAAAAGACAAGTACATACATCATGAAGATATTGAGTTCATTAACCGATAGAAAAGACATTAAAGCGGGCGTTCTGGCTGCCTTGAAGAGTGCATGGGGCAAAGTGTGGCTTGCCATGACCCAATTCCTGGACAAGGGGATTATTCAATATGCTGGAGCACTGGCCTTCAACACTGTGCTTGCCATCGTTCCGCTGGTAGCCTTGTTCTTTGCCATCGCCCGAGGCTTCGGCTATGGCAGCATCATCGAGGAGACCATCAGGCGACTGCTCACCAGCCAGCCCGAAGCGGCGAACTACATCATCCAGTTTGCTGATTCTTACCTGTCCAATGCCCGTAGCAGTGCCATCATCGGCTTCGGTGTGCTGGTGATGCTATACTCCGTCGTCAGTCTTATCAATAATGTCGAGACCGTATTCAACAACATCTGGAACGTGAAGCGCACACGTCAGTTCACTCAAAGGGTAATGAACTACCTGAGCATGTTTTTCCTGGTGCCTATCACGATTGTGATAGTTTCTGGTATTCATCTTGCAGTGAGTTCATTTATCACCAACGAAGGGCTATTCACATTCATGACACCGCTGCTCCAGCTCCTCATCAAGTTCATCCCCATCCTGGTTATCACCATCGTGTTCACATTGGTGTTTGTCAACGTTCCCAACACCAGGGTACAGGTTAAACATGCCATCATACCCGCCCTGCTCACCGCCATCTTCATGGAATTGCTGCAACGGGCATACGTGTACGGGCAGATATTCCTCTCCAGCTATAATGCCATCTACGGTTCACTGGCCGCCTTGCCGCTATTCATGCTGTGGGTGCAATTCTCATGGTATATCATCCTTTTCTTCGCATTACTGTCCCACACGAGCCAGAACCATGATTTCTACGCATTATACAACGATGGCAACGACTTGTCACACAATGACCGCATGATGCTCAGTGCCACGTTGCTCGGGTTGATATGCCGACGCTTCGGAGAGGGCAAGGAGCATTACACCGCAACGATGCTCAATCGAGAGACCGGCATTCCCACCCGGCTGGTCGCCGCCATCCTTGATGACCTGTGTGCTGTCAAGATTCTTGTCGAGAGAGAGCAATCCGACGCTGATGAACCGACCTATGTCCCATTTGAGGACATTGCCAATATCACGGTCGGCAAGATGGTCGAGAAACTCAATTCGCATGGCAAGTCATGGGGATACACGCAAATCAATGAAAAAATCAATCCCAAAGTGAAAGAGCACATCAAACGCATTGGAAACATCTTCATGTCCGGCATGAAAGAGGTCAAAATCTCGGAATTGTGGAGCGAAGAAAAGCAATGAAGCGACTAACGGGGAAAGCATCCGACACGCTGTTTGTCAGCGACTTGGACGGCACCTTGCTGGGTGATGATTCCAAGCTGTCAGGGCGCACCATCCAGACGCTTAACCGTGTCATTGAGGAACTGGGCGGCTTGTTTACCGTCGCCACGGCCCGCACGCCTGCGACAGTGGTTCCGCTGATGCAGGAAGTGCACGCCAAACTGCCATTCATCGTCATTGGCGGCTCGGCGATGTGGAATCCGACGACAGGAGCCTTTGAGCACACACGGGGAATCAATACCATGACCGTCGATGCCGTTGCCGACGTGTTTGACCATCATGGTGCTCACCCCTTCATCTACCGCCGTCATGGCAACAACAGGCTGCACACCCATCACTATGGCCCCTTGTCGCCTCAAGAGCAGCGCTTCATTGACGAACGGCAGCACTTGCCGCTAAAAAAGTTCTTTCTCAATGACCCCGATTACAGGCATAGCGATGACGAGGCCTTGCTCATCTTTTCAATCAACAAGTATGCTGTACTTGAGGCCATCGCCAACGACCTCAAGGCGACGGTATCTACCTGCTCGGTTGTGGTTTATCATGACATCTTTGACGAGAGCGAGGGTTATCTGGAAATTTTCAGCGCCGGCACGAGCAAGGCGGGGGCTATCCGGGAGTTGGCCAGCGGCATTGGAGCTCAACGGGTAGTCGTCTTCGGTGACAACCGCAACGACATTGCCATGATGCGTGCCGCCGACTATAGCGTCGCCGTGGACAATGCATTCCCTGAGGTCAAGATGATCGCCAGCGAGGTCATCGGCCCCAACACCGACGACAGTGTCGCTAGCTGGATTGAGAAAGAGCTAATCGATTGCTGAGTGGAAACAAAAAGCATTTAACTCTTAACTATTCACTAAAAAAGTACTACCTTTGCACCGCATGGCAAACCTGCGCAACATATATGACTCACGCCGCATCTGGAAGTTGGTGTTCTTGGCCATCTCTCTGGTGCTGGTCGCTTTGTTCCTGTATATCTCCAACAATCTGGTCAAGGATCTCGCTGAGCAAGAACGCGATCGCATGGAGATTTGGGCCAATGCCACGCAGGAACTGGCAACGATGGGTAGCGGTGGCGACATGGATAGCGATGAAGCCCCCATTGAGGTGAGCGCTACCGATGTGGACTTCCTGTTGAGCATCATCGAGGCCAACCACAACATTCCCGTGCTGCTGGTTGATGACCAGGACAACATCCTGTTGCACCGCAACTTCCGTTTACCCGAGCCCGAAGACAGCCTAGCTTTTGAGATTTCTCCCACTAACCTCAAGTTCCTCAACAAGAAGCTCAATCACCTCAAGAACACCGAGAACAAGATTGACATCAAGATTGACGAGAGCACTACACAGTATCTCTACTACGAGGATTCGACATTGCTGCGCCGCCTGTCCTATTTCCCCTACATCCAGCTGGCCGTGCTCATCCTGTTCTTTGCCATCGCCTACTTTGCCCTGATGAGTATCAAGCGTGCCGAGCAGAACAAGGTGTGGGTGGGCCTCTCGAAGGAAACTGCTCACCAGCTGGGAACTCCCATCTCGTCGCTCATGGCATGGACGCAGTTGCTTGACTCAATGGGCGTGGACAAGAGCATCGTCACCGACATGGACAAGGACGTGAAGCGTCTATCGACTATCGCCGACCGCTTCTCCAAAATCGGTTCCATGCCCGACAAGGAGCTCGTGCCCATTAACGAGGCGGTCACCTCAAGCCTTGAGTACATGCGTGCCCGCATCCCCAAGCGTGTGAGCCTCCACATCCACACCAACGACCAGACCAACAACGGCGTCATGCTCAGCCAGACGCTATTCGCCTGGGTGATGGAGAATCTAACCAAAAATGCTGTCGATGCCATGGATGGTGAGGGTCGCCTAGACATCACCGTCGAGGACAGCCCCAACAACGCCGTCATCCTGGTCAAGGACACCGGCAAGGGCATCCCCCGCAAGAACTTCAAGAACGTCTTCACTCCCGGCTTCACCACCAAAAAGCGCGGATGGGGACTGGGATTGACCCTGGTCAAACGAATTATTGAGGAATATCACAACGGACAGATTTATATCAAAGAGTCGGAGGTGGGCAAAGGCACCACATTCGGCATCGAACTTCCTAAAGTCAAGTCATGATGAGCACAACTATCGACAACAAGACCACACGCATCACTATGTTGGGCACGGGCAATGCCATGTGCGTCAACTGCTACAACACGTGCTTCTACGTGCACAGCCCCAAGGGTGGTCTGCTTGTTGACGGTGGTGGCGGCAACGGCATCCTCAGGCAGCTCATCAAGGCCAAGATACCCTTTGAGGGCATCCGCCACATGTTCGTGACCCACAGCCACACCGACCATATCCTGGGCGCCATCTGGATGATGCGCAAGATCTCGCCCATGATTTTCAAGGGCAAGCACAAGGGACCTTTCACCATCTATTGCAACGACGAGGTGCGCCAGGCTCTCTTCACCATGGGAGAACTCATGATACCGCGCAAAATCTTTGATTCTATCGGACAGACCATCATCCTGCGCGAGGTGCATGACGGCGAGCAGATGGATATCGATGACATGAGGGTTACCTTCTTTGACATTGCTTCAACCAAGGTCAAACAATACGGGTTTGAGGCCAAACTGCCCGACGGACAACGCCTCGTGTGCCTGGGCGATGAGCCCTACAGCATGCAGAGCGAGCCATACGCCCGAGGCTGCGACTGGTTGATGTGCGAAGCCTTCTGTCTCTACAAGGACCGCTTCGTGTTCAATCCTTATGAGAAGAGCCACAGCACTGCCCTTGATGCCGGCATGCTGGCCCAGGAATTGGGCGTGAAACACCTCGTGCTCTACCACACTGAAGATACCCACCTCGATACCCGCGCCACCACTTACAGCACCGAAGCCGCCCAATACTACAAGGGCCCCATCCTTGTCCCCAACGACCTGGAATCCTTCGCACTGTAACGTTTAAACAAGAAAAGACTTGAAAAGAGAACGTTGGACATATTGGCTGATGACGGTGGCGGTGAGTGTGATACTTGCGGCATGTGCCAGCATCGGGTCACCCGAGGGCGGCCCACGTGACTACACACCGCCACAGGTGGTCAAGACTTCACCCGAGGCTGGTTCAGTCAACTTCAAGGGACAGAAGGTGGAAATCATTTTTGACGAAATTGTTAATCTCAAGGACCAGCAGAAGAAGGTCATCGTCTCCCCTGCCCCACGCACCCAGCCGCTTATCCGTACTGTGGGCAAGAAACTGACTATCGAATTCCGCGATACGCTGCTGGATAACACCACCTACGTCATCGACTTCTCTAACGCCATCGAGGACAATAACGAGGGAAACCAACTCGACGGTTACTCCTTCGCCTTCTCAACTGGCGATCAAATCGACACACTGGCAGTGTCGGGCATCGTCCTGCGTGCCAACGACCTGGAGCCGATGCAGCACGTCATCGTCGGCCTGCACAGTAACCTCGACGACACGGCGTTTACCAACATTCCTCTCGAACGCGTGAGCCGAACCAACGACCTTGGAAAATTCACCGTGCGCAACCTCAAACCTGGCATTTACCACATTTTTGCACTCAATGATGTGGATGGCGACTACCACATGGCCCGTACCGAAGATATCGCATTCATCGATGAGGTTATTGTTCCCCGTACAAGCGAATACACGTCCCAGGACACGGTCTTTACCTATGACCGCAAGGTTGATACCATCATGACGGCCACCCACACGCAATTCCTGCCCAACGACTTGCTGCTGTGCATGTTCAACGAGGGTTACCGTTCACATTATGTCAAGCAGACCAGCCGTCCTGCCGATAACAAGCTATACATGCTCTTCGGTGCTCCTAACGATACTCTGCCACAACTCGATGTGCTCCGTCCTGCGGAACACCAGCCTGACTGGTACCGCGTGGAACGCACCATGGATAACGACTCGCTGATCTACTGGATTACCGACTCGGCGATGATCAAGACCGACACCATCATCGTCGCCATGACCTACCTGCGTACCGATAGCGCTGACTTGCTGAAACAAGTGACCGACACCATCCGGTTCGGCTACCGCAAACCCAGCTCACAAGTCAAGGAAGAAGAAAAGAAGGCCAAGGAACGCGAGGAACGAGACAAGCGATTAGCGCAATTGCTAGAAAAACAAGAAAAAGCCGCCTCTCAGGGAAAAGAACTTGACGAGGGTGAACTCGAAGAAATCAAAGAACTGCAGCGCGTTGATCCCAACGACAACCCAAAACTACTGATGGATTTGGCCAAAAGTGGGGTCATCGACGTGGGAGACTCCATCATTCTCAAATTTGATGCACCGATTGCCTCGATAGATCCCAACGGGGTGCATCTCGAAATCCAGCGTGACACCGTGTGGATTCCTATCATAAGTCAAACGGCACGTTTCAAGCCAATTGACGACTGTAATCCCATGCGCTACTGGCTGCCACTCAACACGATGCCCGATTCCACTTACCGCATTACCATCGACAGTGCCGCGGTGACATCGGTCTATGGCCTGTGTAATGTCAAGTTGAGCAAAGAGTTGAAGGTTAGGGGGCTTGAGGAATATGCCAATATCTATTTCAAGGTCAACGTCACTGGTGACGCCTTTGTTGAACTGTTAAGTTCAGGTGAGAAAGTCGAGCGCACCGTTCCTGTGAAGAACGGCACAATCGAAATCCTCAATGTCAAGCCAAGCACTTACTACATGCGGCTTACCATCGACACTAACGGCAATGGCAAGTGGGACACGGGCAACTACCTGCAACACCTGCAACCCGAGGAAGTCTATTATTACCCCAAGAAACTGCGCCTGCGTGCCAACTGGGACCTGGACGAGAACTGGAACATCTATGAGACAGCCCTCGACCTGCAAAAACCCGATGAAATCAAGCGCAACAAGCCCGAACAGGCTAAGAACAAAGTCGAGAAAAAGCAGAATAAGAAATCCAACAACGAAGATGAGGAGGATCAAGACGAGTTCGGCGCTGGAATTACCAACACCTATACAGGAAACAAGTATAATGACGTAAAGAACAATCGCCTCAGGAACAGGTGATTTACTTCATGGGGATTGCCTTAATAGTTCCTAGCTTGCGGACAGAGACCTTGGAGGGCTCACCTTTATAGTACACCTTGCCAGTGCCACTGCCACTAACCTTGAGTTCGCCACCATTCACATCGCAGCCAATCGAACCCGTACCCATGATGCGGCAAGACACATCGGTCGCCCTCACTTTGTCAGCTTGAATTTCGCCAGTGCCAACCAGCCTCAATGCCAATTCATCACAAGAGCCGTCGGCAATGATTTTTCCCTTGCCACTCAATATCTGTAACTCGAGTTTTGAAGCACGCACTCCACGGACAATTATTTTACCATTATCGGTGAGGCGAACTTTAAAAGCCTTCATCGGGGGCAGTTTTGATAACCTCAATGTGCTGTCGCCTGAATTCTCAGCCTCATCGAGCGATGATGAGAAAACGGTGATCGTCGGCAGGTGACCTACTCGTTCATATTCGTCCTCGACCTGAATGCTCAAGCGACCCTTGCTTGACAACGAGAACATGAGATGGTCAGCAACATCTTGTGAGCATGTGATGACCGCCAAACCCGCCGAGTCGGCATTGCATCGGTAATTGACATTGATATTATCGACCAATGACAACTGGGTGAAGTTCCCCACCTTAAACTCATGGCGTGATACCTGTGCAAGACCCACAGTTGCGACAAGAGCCATTAACATCAAGCTCATCAATCTTCGTTTCATAACCCTTCAGTGTTTTGTGTTTCTATATTGGGCAAAATGTCCTTCTCGATGTGGTCGAGAATCATTTCAAGTTCGGCACGCGTGTTGGCCTGCAGCATGGCGATGCGCAAGGGTCGGAAGTTGCGGATGCCCTTGAACAGCGGCGTGGCTGCCAGATGGCGGCGGATGTGAAGTATGCCGCGGTACTCGTCGATGCGGTCGATGCTCTCGGCAATCTGACGACGTATCAGTGCCATCTTCTCCTCATTGCTGCTTACGGGCACCTCGCCCGTAAGCAGGTACTGCTTCATCTCGCGGAAAATCCATGGTGCACCGATGCTGGCGCGTCCCACCATCACGCCATCCACACCGTAGCGGTCAAAGCATTCCTTCAAACGCTGGGGCGTGGTCACGTCACCGTTGCCGATGATGGGTATTTTCATGCGGGGATTGTTCTTCACCTCGCCGATGAGGGTCCAGTCGGCCTCGCCGCTGTAAATCTGGGAACGGGTGCGGCCATGGATCGTTAACGCAGCGATACCGCAATCCTGCAACTGTTCGGCCAAGTCGACGATGATTTTGTTGTCATGATCCCAACCCAAGCGGGTTTTTACGGTAACCGGCAGGTCAACGGCATCGACCACGGCACGTGTGATCTCGAGCAACAGCGGCACATTGCGCAACATGCCGGCACCAGAACCCTTGCCTGCGATTTTCTTGACAGGGCAACCCCAGTTAATGTCGATGAAATCAGGACGGGCAGTGGCGGCAATGCGTGCGGCCTCGACCATGGCATCCTTGTAGCGTCCATAGATCTGAATAGCGGCAGGACGCTCGCCCGGGGCAATGGCCATCTTCTGGAAAGACCTCTCGATGCTGCGAATCAATGCGTCGGCACTGACAAACTCGGTATAGACCATGTCGGCACCCTGTTCACGGCAGATGAGCCTGAACGACTGGTCGGTGACATCCTCCATGGGTGCCAGCATCACAGGGCGTTCGCCCAAGTCTATGTTGCCTATCTTCATCGAGATAAATGTGCTTCGGATTTGTTTTTACGGGGCGAAATTACGATATTTTACACGACTGACCAACTACTTAACGCATTTTAGGACATAATTAAGGAAAAATAGGCATCAAGTGCAGGTCATCGAAGGGCGGAAAGTGAGTTTACAAGACAGAGGCTCACAATTCACTGAATTTGATCGGTTCGCGGGAAAAAAGGCTGCCGCACTTGAGAAGTGCGGCAGCCGATACTAAATGTGATAAATAATAGAGTGACCTTCTTTATTTACCGAAGGCTACCTTGACGGTATCGACATGGCTGCCGTTGCGGCCCTGCACGATGTAGATGCCGCTGTCCAAGTGCTGCAGGCTCAAAGTGTCCTTGCCTGTACACACGGCCTGTCCATTGACATTATAGACGGTAATCACACCGGGATAAGTAGCTACCTTGTTACGCACCTGAATCATGGGAGCCGCATCAAAGATGCACTCGACGGCATCCAGATCCACCTCATCCTCTGTCACTTTACTGCCAGTGATGGTGAAGAAGTAGTCACGATTGGCCACAATGTCATAGTCGGGCAACTGCAATCCGTTATTCCAGTTGTTGAAAATCAGGTGGTAGTTACCGCTATTGGCATCCAGCAGGAAGACCTTGTAGGTAGTATTTCCAATGATCGAATCACCCACACTGGCTTCGCCAGGCCAAGCACCGAAGAGTTCGCTGTCACCCCAAGCATACAGTCCGAGTGCATCCCAGCCCGTCTGGTCGTTGACGAAGATGTAGTGCTGCGAAGCGGGTATCTTGGGCAGCTCACCGCTGATGCTGAAGTCGTCGATACCCAGTGCCATGGCTGCGTTGCAGGTCGTTCCGCTGGCCACGCTGATGTTCCAGGCCAGGTACAGGTCACAACCGCGTGCGAGCTTGGTACTGAGGGTGGCGCTCACGGGAACCACCTCGCCAGGCACGGTCTCATAGCCTGCGGTCTCGCTGTCTGGCGAGAAGTAGGTGTAGAAGTCGCTGCCGGCGCTGGTCCAGTTGCGGCCATCGATAGAGTAATACAACTGCACGGCAAAGCCCGCGCTGTTGTTACCCTTGCGGTATTTCTCGACGTTATAAGCAACGTTGACGTTCTCGATGTCTTTCTTGCCCGTGTTGAGCAGGTGGGCATACACGTTGACGCCGCGAGTGCCGTCGGCCACACCGGTCGAGATGCCGCCCAGGGCACGGTCGATACCAGCGTTGTCGCCGAAGTTCCACGTGCCATTCTTGGCATTGCTGGGCAGATTCACGCCACCGCTGTACATTGTCTGGGTATCGGCCAGGTCATAGCGGCCCACAGTGCGCGGAGCGGTCAGGACGCGGTCGATGCGCCAAGCATCGGGCAATGTGGCAGTGCCCTCATCGCCCATGACGTCGAAGTTTTGACCAGCGCTCAAGGTTTCCTCATTCAACTCGATAGCGGGATAAGTCACCACCTCGGTCAAGGCACTAGCCACCGTGACGTTGGCAGTCTGAGTGAAGTTGCCTGTCGTGGCCGTCACGGTATATTCACCATTCTCGCCGTTGCTGGTGAAGACGTAATTACCGTCAATGTTACCTCCAGCGCTCAGGGTCATCACCACAGGCTCGGGAGCCTCAATCTCCATGCCGAACTGGTCGCGCACGGTAACCACGTAGTGGATTTGTCCAGCTGTGTGGTCCACATAGTTGGTGAAACCATTCAGAGCACGGCTGGCATATCCTCGCATGGCTGCAGCATCATCGCTGCTGATGCCACTGGGTGCCCAATTGATGTCAGTCGGGTCCTCACCGTAGATGAGGCCATACTCCATCGCGGCTGCCATGTAGGTAGCCTTGAGGGTGGGATGGCGGTCGTCAAGGAACCACGTGAGCGTGCCCTCGCTGCCCTCCAGGTCATAGACTTCTTGATAAGCGACACCAACGGGACACAGGGTCACACCCAGGTCGCGGGCCACATCCTGATAATTCTTGACGAAAGTCGAGTTAAAGGCAGTGTAGTTAGCCCAGTCGCCGCTGTAGGCCCAGTTAATGGGCAAGATAATGATGGCATTGGGGTTGGGGCAGTACTCGCGGATGTAATCTACCCAGCGCTTCACGTTGGCACGGAAGGTCTCAATGTCAGTGCGGGGCAGTGAACTCTGCTCTTGCAGGATGATGTGGCTCCAAGCCTCGCTGCGCACGAGCATCTTGGCACCGGGGTTACCATCCTCGGCCACACCGTCGCCCTCGTCCCAATGGGTCTTGAGCGACTTGCCCAGCAGGGTGTGCTTGGTCCAGTTGGCATCCTTGCCCATCGCTGCTGCAATGTTGTTGAAGACAGCATCCTGGTCATTGTAATAAATCAGCGAGTTGTTCAACGAGAGCACCTTGACCTGCTCGGGCAACTCGGGAACGAGCACCACGTTGGCGGGTTGCAGGGTCATCGTGGTCGGGGTCGAGGCGGCCAGCGTTAAGGTATATTCGCCCGTCTCGAGGTTGAAGGTCATGTCATAGGTACCAGGTGCGGTCGAAACCTTACCCGTAGCACCCTTGATGAGCGTTCCGCTGGTATTGTCGCCAGTGAGGTCACTCTCAGCACCCCACACGCCGCCCATGCCCAGGCGCTGATAGATGCGCCAGTGGCTATAGCCGTCGCCCACGGCAGGCATGGTGACCTGACCGGTAAAGACCTTATCATGGTCGAGCGTGAGTGCGCCCGAGGTGTCCATGTAGTTCCAACCGTTGTTGTCGCCGATTACATAGACCGATGTCAGACCCGTGTCATCGTCATCGCTCTCGAGCAACAGCGTGGCATTGCCGTTGTTGATGGTCAACACAATGCGCTTGCACACAAAGGTGTTGCCGCCGCACGAGATGTTGTCGTTAGTACCCAGCACGAGGCTATAGGGGACACCCATCTGCACGCTAGTACCGTTGCTGCCGTAGTTGCAGGCGCTGCTCCAGCTGGCATCAGCAACCTTGAATTGTCCGCTAAGTTCCTTGTCATAGAGCACATAGGTGCCATTGCCCTCGTCACTGAACTCCCAGTCGGCAGGCGAGCCCCAGCTGTTCACCTCGCCACGCAGGTAGATACCTGAAGCGACAAACGGAGGTCTGCTGGGATCAACATAGCCCGTGTAGTTCTCGGGGTCGGTGATTTCGGTCACCTCCTCCTTGGTCACGCACAGGTAATAGTCACGGTTGGCCGTGATGCTGGTGGTCAAGGTGTTGCCGTTGTTGTCGGTAAGGGTGAGCATGTGGTCGTTGCCGTCCATGTCGAGTTCCCACACCTTGTAAGTCACACCGTTGATCACAGCGCTGCTGGCGGGCAGTTCGGCAGTAGCTCCGTCAACCGCCATGTACATGGCAGCCCACTTGGTCACGTCCTCGACGTAGATGTAGCAAGACTGATCCTGGGAGGCAAAGGTGGCATCGATGACCACGTTGTCGATCGACAGACCCATCGCCTTGTTGGGGCTGGTGCCGCTGGCTACACTGATGTTCCAGGCCAGATAGAGGTTACCGCCTGCTGCCAGGTCAACCATGAGCTGCTTGCCAGCGATGGCCGTTGTGCTGATGGGCACGACCTCGGCACCCAGGGTAGCGGCATCAGGAGCGAAATAGGTGTAGAAATCCTCGCCTGCGCTAGTCCAAGTCTCACCGTCGGTCGAGACATAGAGTTGCACGGCGAAACCGGCGGCATTGTCACCGTCGCGGTACTTCTCGATGTCATAGGTCAGCGCCAACTTAGTGATGGCTTCATCACTGGCGTTGTTGAGGCAGGTCATCACGTTGATGCAACGGGTACCGTTGCTCACGGTCGTTGACAGGCCGCCCACCGAGCAGTCACTGGGATCGCTGCTGGACAGGAAATTCCAGGTGCCGTTAGAGGCATTGCTGGCCAGGCTTGTGCCACCAGTGTACATCACGCTGGTCGAAGCACCCGCAAAGCTCCCCACGGTGCGCGGAGCATTCATTTGACGTTCCACACGCCATCCCTCGGGCATATTGAGGGTGGCTGCGCCGCCTTCAAACATGCCGTTAAAGTCCTGGGTCACCTGAGGATTGCTCGCTGTGAGTTGCAATCCCTCCTGAGCCCAAGCGCTGCCACTCCATGCGCTCATGAGCAGCACAGCGGCAACAAGACTGAGTAAAGTTGAAAATCGCTTCATTGTTACTTGAATTTGAGATAAAGTAAAAAATTTTGATTTGACACAAAATTATGACAATGAAGCCGAATATCAAATACCTCTTAAAAATAATCTAACCCTAATTCCAAATCAAAATATTGAAAATAAGTAGATTAGCATTCTATATCAGCTACAAAAATCTAAATGTCTTTCAATGATAAAATAACTGATTTATCGGACCAAGTATCCATTTCAGGAACCTAGGATTGCTCAGTGCCTCCTGACGGAATGAGTGCATTGTTTGTAATATGGGCGTTAAAAATCTGGGCTGAGGTAGTTTTCCTCAACCCAGACCATTAGAAATCATCAATACCTGTTGTCTTTTCCAACACATGATATAGCCATTAGCAACATGGCTAGTTGACGAAGACTTAATTGGCTAGCATCATGTCGATGAGATCAACCGCATCGTTAATGTTTATAATACCATCACCATTCACGTCAGCATCACCTACCGATATAGAAGACTCATTTGAGCCCAGCAGATAGTCGACAAGACTCACGACATCATCGATGGACACTTTGTGGTCTTCGTCCACATCGCCAGTCATGGTCGGACCGTTATAGGTCAGCCTGTAGCCGCCGCTGCCGCCGTAGCGTGTAATCCTAACGTAATAGGTGCCCACATCATAATTGGTACCGCTAAAAGTTGCCGTGGAGTTGGCATAGCCAGTGAAAGAACCCTTGCTATACAAAGATCCATCATCCCTGACACCATATACGTTGCAGCTACCAAACGTCAGGGTTTCGGTGCCAATAGCGGTGAACTCGACATTGCCAGCCTTGTTAACGGTGAATCGATACCAGTCCTCGTAGTCGGTCACGTTCTCCGAGTTACGGTATCCCAAGCGTCCTAGCATGGTCCTGCCGCTAGGCAGCCAAGCAGCGGTTTCATAATCCTGGTTGGGCTCTGCGTCATTGGCTAGCTGGCAGGGTGTAAATGTGTAGTTCAGCCTGTAGCCGCCGCTGCCGTTGTAGCGTGCAATCCTAATGTAATAGGTACCCGGGCCCACACTGATGGACTTATAGGTAACGGAATCAGAGGCATAGCCAGAGAAACCGCCATAGTCACGGATGGCATCATTCCAGTAACCAAATACGTTGCAGCTACCAAACGTCAGGGTTTCGGTGCCAGTTGCGATGATGTCGACATGACCCTCCTCGGGGACTACAATTCTGTACCAGTCCTCGTTGTCGATCACGTTCTCCGAGTTACGGTATCCCAAGCGTCCTGGTGCTGTCTTGCCGCTCTGCAGCAGGCTAGTGTGCTGGTAATCCGGGTTAGGCTCCGGGTCATTGGCCAGCGGGCAGGGCGTGAACGTGTATTTCAACCTGTAGCCGCCGCTACCGTTGTAGCGTGCAATCCTAATGTAATAGGTACCCGGTGCCACACTGATGGAACTATAGGTAACGGAATCAGAGGCATAGCCAGAGAAACCGCCATAGTCACGGATGGCATCATTCCAGTAACCAAATACGTTGCAGCTACCGAACTTCAGGGTTTCGGTGCCAGTAGCAACGATATCGACATGGCCCTCCTCGGGAACTTCGATTCTGTACCAGTCCTCGTTGTCGATCACGTTCTCTGACGTGCGGTAGCCCAAGCGTCCCTGACGCGTCCCGGTCTGCAGCAGGCTGTTATTCTGGTAATCCCCGTTAGGTTCCGGATCATTGGACAAGGAGCAGGGCGTAAACTTATAGTTGAGCGTGTAACCACCGCTGCCGCCATAGCGTTCAATCTTGATGTAATAGGTGCCTCTGCCCACATCGATGGCATTATAGGTAACCGTATCATTGGCATAGCCAGCAAAACCACCATAATAACGGAGGGCTTCATCCCAGTAACCATTTACGTTGCAGCTACCGAACGTCAGACTTTCGGTGCCAATAACGGTGATATCGACATGGCCCTCCTGGGGAACTACGATCCTGTACCAGTCCACGTTATCGGTCACGTTCTCCGAGTTGCGGTAGCCCAAGCGTCCCTGCACCGTGTTGCCGCTCTGGAGCAGGCTGGTATTCTGGTAATCCTGGTTAGGCTCCGGGTCATTGGACAAGGAGCAGGCCGTGAACGTATATTTCAGACTGAAAGATCCACTGCCGCCATAACGTACAATCTTGATGTAATAGGTGCCCCTGCCCGCGTTGACGATATTAGAGGTTTCATGAGCAGAGCCATAGCCATTGAAACCAGCATAATAACGGACCTCATTATCCCAGTAACCATTTACAGTGCAGCTACCAAAGTTTAGAGTCCCAGTGGCTGTTACATCAAGGTCAACGTGTCCCTCCTGGGTTACATTGATTTTGTACCACGCTTCGGTTGTGTTGTTGTCGAGCGTGCCGGTCTTGGTTGACCCACTAGTGATGAGCGTAGCAGTTTGCCACGAAGTGCCTTGAGCCAGCAATCCCATCATGGTTGCCAGCATCGCTGTTAGTAATAATAATCTCTTCATAATTTAAGGGGTTTAAAAATGAATATAATATAATGAATAAAGAAGTTACATAGGGTATGATGTAAATTTGGAGAAATGCTATCACAGTATAAAGTTATATGCAAAGTTATGGAATTGATGGTTTCGGGGTCTCTCATAACGTAAAAAGCAACTCTCATTTTATTTTTTGAGAGTCGCTTTTCGCTTTTGAGGCCACTCATTGCCGATAATAAAGGAAAGTGCATCATGAGTCATCTGCAGGAATAATAACCGCACTGCAGGTAAGAAATCATTTAAATGATGTAAAAATATTGGTTCTAGGGAAAGATACAGGCTCAAGGCCTAAAGAGGATGTCGCAAAACATGTACGACTCAATTATTGATCGGCCTACGGCCGAGAAATTAAAACAAATTTTGTATTAAAATTTAGATAATTAAAATTTTTATAATAATTTTATAAATAATTTGTTTAAATTTTTCGAGCGAAGCTCGATCAATGTTTCAATCGAGTGTTTTGCAACAACCTCTTGCATGGTCTTACTCATTGAAATCGGTTCTTCGAACCGCTCACATCTACGATGTTTTACTAGACACTAATGATTCAAATCATGGTTTACTGCTTTGTGCAGACCTACTGCCTTGCTTGCTCCAAAACAAGGTTGGTTTTAAGCGGGCGCTAAGGCTTTATTTCACTAGTTGATTTCCTTGAGTGGAGGGATTGTTGTCGCGCCAGTCGGTGGGAGTGGTGCCAGTGGCAGACTTGAAAATACGGTAAAATGAGGCTTCGCTGGAGAAACCCGCATTCATCCACACATGGGCAACTTTGAGGTCGGGCTGGTTGCGCAGCAACTCTTGGGCATGTGCGATGCGGTAAGCGTTGACGAATTGGGGGAATGAGCACTCGCGCTGAGAGTTGATGCAGTTGGAAATCGAGCTCCGGTTTGAGCCCAATGCGGTGGCGAGGTCTGCCAATTTCAAGTTCGGGTTCAGGTACAGCTGTTGCTGTTCCATCAGCTGGCAGATGCGATGCATGAGTTCAATGTTATCTGCACCATCATCTGATGCTTCCAGTTCGTCTTCCATGGGGGTAACAGTAGCGATATGGGATTCATTGGGGGCGACGGCAACCAATTCTTGCGCCGGCTTCTTTTTCCTGAGCAGCAGCGCGAGCAAGGCGGCTAGAGCGGCTATAACCAGCAGTATAACGCCCCACCTCCACAGGGGCCAACGTGCACTGGCTTTATGGTCGTATGGGCTGACGTGCAGCAGCCAAGTGGCAGCCGTGGGTTTAAAGTATGAGCCCTCAGGCGCTCCACCCACCAGCATGATGTCGCCATCGGGAGTCAATAGTGGTGGATTAGCGTCACCCGCATCGCTCAACACATCGGTGTAATATAATGTCACATGGGCTGGTGTCGTGACATAATCGATAGCGACAACATATATGCGGGCCTTGCCACTAGCGACTACGGACGCCCGAGCATCCATGCCCAGCAGATATGCCCGTTGACATTTACGGTCAACAAGGAAGTTTAAGTAATAGGTAATTTCACCCCATTGACAGGCTTTGGGGATAGGCACATCGGTTTGCAGTAGCGAGAATTCTCCATTGGTGACTCGGGCAATAGCCATCTGTCCCTCATCATTCTTGACAGGGAGCAGATAGGAATAGTCCCCCTTGGCTTCATCGCCAATAAAGATACTGGACGAGGGGTAAGGCATGAATCCAGCGAGCATTCTCCACGTTTCGAGCAAGGGCACGTGATAAGGCTCTCCACGCAGGCGGTCAGCCACGGGAAGGGTAATCGGCTGACCAGTAGTGTCACCTCCGGCAATGATGATGGCATCATCCTTGGAGATGCGCAGGATGTAAGGAGAGCATCGGTCGATGCTCACGTCTTTCACATGCTGGAAACCTACCTTCCCGTCATACATCTCGATATCATCCTTGTGGTACCAGTTGCCGGCAATGATGGCACGTCCATCGTCCATCGCCATCGCCGATGCCATCGCCCGCTTGGTGTCGGTGCTTGCAAAGCCTTCACAATCATGGGTCTTCGGGTCATAGAATTCGGCTTCGAAAGTTTGGCCGATGCCCAAGTTTTTCTCGTGACCGCCAAAGATGAGCACTTTGCCCGTCGATAGTTCCACAGCACAGCCGTCATCGTGTGTAAAGGCCATATCCACCAGATGCCATTTCCCATCCTTGAAATACTCGAGGGTGGGCGTCGGCACAAAGTTCGTGGTGTGTCCGCCAATGACCGTCGGCTCACCGTTCAAGTAAAGCACCGTATGTCCGAACCGGGGTAAGTTCATGTCAGGCAGGCGCTCGGCTTCAAGCTTCACGGCAGGGCACTGCACGACCCCATTATCCTGGGACAATGCAGCAAGCGGCAACAAAGTCGCGATGCCTAATAACAATATGAGCGTTGTTAGTCTCACCCCCGTTTTAAAAGTTGGAATACTATAAAAAACAAGAAGGGCAATGATAACAAAACATGATTGCCCTTCTTGTCATTTGCCTCAGTAATCAGGTATAAGACAAGAATTTACTGATTGAATATCAGTTCTTTTTGGCTTTCTCCTTGCAGTCGGGGCACTGCTGGTCGGCGGGCTTGTTGCACTTCTGGCCGTCCATCTTCTTGTCCTTGCAGCAGTCCTTCTTCTCGGCAGGAGCCTTGTCACACTTCTTGCCTTCCTTGCACTCCTGCTTCATGCCTGCGGCCTTCTCACACTTTTGGCCCTGAGCCTTCTTGCACTCGTGTTTCATGCCTTCAGCCTTCTTGCAGTCCTTCATGCCTTCCTTGCACTCGTGTTTCATGCCTTCAGCCTTCTTGCAGTCCTTCATGCCTTCCTTGCACTCGTGTTTCATGCCTTCGGCTTTCTTGCAGTCCTTCATGCCTTCAACCTTCTTGCAGTCGGGGCACTGCTGGTCAGCGGGCTTATCGCACTTCTGACCGTCCATTTTCTTGTCCTTGCAGCATTCTTTCTTGACTTGAGCGGCGGGCTGGGTAGCAGTCTGAGCAGTCATTGTGGTGGCGGCAAATGCCATCAAAATGAGAGATAATAAGATCTTCTTCATAATTACAGTATAATTTTAACAATAATATTTGATTTAGCGCGCCAAAATTAGGCATAATATCCGAATAATTGGACGATTTAAGTTTTTTTTGGTCTATTATTTGCTAAAATTTTGATTTTTGTACATAAAACAAGTACTTTTGCATCTTCTAGTCACTATTATCATTAGAACAAAAAATTATCATGTCAACCTATACCGTATCAGACCCTCGCAAGGTCACCACCAAGCGCATCGCCGACATGCGCCTCGCAGGCGAGAAAATCGCGATGATCACCGCCTATGACTTCACCATGGCCACCCTCGTGGACCAGGCCGGCATCGATATCATCCTTGTGGGCGACAGCGCCAGCAACGTCATGCAAGGCAATGCCACAACTATACCTATTACCATCGATGACATGATCGTGTATGGCCGTACGGTGGTTCGTGCCGTCAAGCGCGCGATGGTTATCGTTGACATGCCCTTCGGCACCTATCAGGGGGATCCCATGGATGCCCAGCGCAATGCCGTGCGCATCATGCAGGAAACCGGGGCCGACGGGGTGAAACTGGAGGGCGGACGCGAGATGCGTCCTGCGATTGAGATGATCCTGCGTGCCGGCATTCCCGTGATGGGACACCTGGGACTGACTCCGCAGAGCATCAACAAGTTCGGCACTTACTCCACCCGTGCCCAGGATGAGGCCGAAGCCACTCGCCTGCTCGCTGATGCCAAAGTGCTGGCTGAAATTGGCTGCTTTGGTGTTGTGCTCGAGAAGATTCCTGCCACGCTGGCAGCCAAGGTCACACAGTCGATCAACGTACCCACTATCGGCATCGGTGGCGGTGGCGCTTGCAGCGGACAGGTACTCGTGTTGCATGACATGCTGGGCCTGAACCGTGAGTTCAAACCAAAGTTCCTGCGCGTCTATAACAACCTGGGGGAACAAATCATCGACAGTGTGGGCAACTACATCACCGACGTCAAGAGCGGCGACTTCCCCAACGCCGACGAACAATACTAAACCTCTCTCATTTGCCCTCACTATTGGCGGCGGGCAGAATTGAGCGGAAGAAGGGAATAATCAAAGGAATAGCGACAATGAAGGCCAGGATGTCACAGACAGCCTGGCATATTTCCACGCCTTTCAGACCGAGGTAATAGGGTAAAATCAAAATCAGCGGGATAAAGAAGATGCCGTTGCGGGCGGCGGCCAGGACGTTGGCCGACACGCTGCGGCCGCAGGTTTGCAACGTCATGTTGCACACGGTCACCACGGCAGCCATGGGAAGCGCTACCAGCTGCCAGCGCAATGCCACAGCACCCACAGCAACGACTTCAGGGTCATCACGCAGGATGTCCACTAATTGCTCGGCGAACACATAGGCTGGGCCGCACATCACCACCAGCACCGCCATGTCGAGCAGGATGGTGAAATAGAATCCCCTGAGCAAGCGCTTGTATAATCCAGCCCCGTAGTTGAAGCCGCAGAAGGGCTGATATCCCTGCCCCACCCCAATGATGATGGCAAAAATGATGAAGGCCAAACGCGACACGATGGACATGCCGGCTATCGCCGCATCGCCATATACACCCGCGGCGACATTAAGCATCAGTGTGGCGACGCTGGCCAAGGCCTGACGAGTGAGGGATGGTGTGCCACCCTTGAGAATTTCATGCTGGAAATGCCAACGACGGGAAGCCTGTGACAGCTGGATGGGGATATTCTCGCCACGGCGCGACATGACCCACAAGACGATGAAACCGAACAATTGGCTCAATACCGTGCCAATGGCCGTTCCCAGGATACCCAGTCCGAAGGTGAACATGAACAGCGGCACCAGCACCACGTTGAGCACCGCACCTGATATCATACCATACATGGCCTGGGTGGCATTGCCCTGGAAACGCATCTGGTTATTGATGACCATCGAAGCCGACATCAGCGGAGCCCCCAGCAGGATAACGCCCATGAACTGCATCGTGTAGGGAAGGATGGTGGGCGTAGAGCCCAAAACTACCGACAAGGGCTTGAGAAAAACCAATCCGAGCACTGTGATAATCAGACCACACACGATGCTGCCCACAAACGATGTCGCAGCCATCTGCCGTGCCTCGTCGATGCGACGGGCGCCCAAGTGACGTGACATATAGGCGCCCGAGCCTTGACCGAACAGGAAACCGATGGACTGGATGATCGCCATCACCGGGAACACCACGCCAACAGCCGCTGTAGCCTGGGTGTTGAGCAATCCAACAAAATAGGTGTCCACCAGATTATAGATGCTCGTGACGAGCATACTGATAATCGTGGGCACCGCCATCTCGGGAATCACGCGACGGATGGGTGCTGTGGTCAGGAATGTATAGTTGTCTTGCTTACGCATCGGACAGGTGTTCTTGATTTTGGAGGTGCAAAGGTACAACATTGCCACGAAATGACGATGAAATCGCCCTTTCTAAAATATTAAAATAAGTGAAATTGGTAATGATAACGCTCCTTTCAACTGTTGTCGAGCAGCCACTTGATGCCTTTGACGATGCGCAGGGGAGGATTCTTGAAATGATTGCCAGGATTGAGCTCAAATGTCGCATTCACGCCACGGCCTGCCAGCAGGTGGGCCAACGCTTGGGTTCGTTCACCGACAGTATGCAGCACGGCATTGCGCGATGTGCTTTCCTTGTCTCCTACCGACAGATAGACGCCCTGTAATGGTGAGACCAGGTCATGCTCAGTGGCATACTCCAGCCAACCAGGATACCACATCGACCCCGAGGCCGACAGGATGCGTGTAAACAGGTCGGTCTGGTAGGCCGTCCACACGGCAAACAGGCCAGCCAACGAGTATCCAGCCAAGCACCGCCATAACGGTGACGCACCAAGTAAGCGCTCGACCTGCGGAACCACCTCGCCGGTGAGTACTGGCAACCACATTGATGCCTCGCCCGCAAAGTTGTCATCCCGAGAGACAACTGTCCCGACGGGCCAGGGGGACAACTCTTGATTCCATCGCAGTCCGCTGATGGTCACCAGGTTGAAGCCATTGCAATCCACTTGACGGCATGCATCCAGCAGCAATTGGCCATTTTCGTGATAGTCAATCGAATAGATAAGCGGCGCAGTGCTCTGCACCAACTTATAAATACACACCCTGCGGTGCCCGAATTGTAATTCCTGGATTTCCATTGCCACAAAATTACAAAATATTCCCTACCTTTGCATCATGTTCAAGGAGATTTCACCCCTTGATAATACCAACAAATCAGATGAGCGGATATATAACAGTTATTGGTGGTGTGAATTTGGACATTTCGGCAGCGTTGACAGCTCCGTTTGTCCCTGCCGACTCGGTGCCAGGCCATGTGAGTATGGGCAGTGGCGGCGTGGCACGCAACATTGCCCACAACCTGCGACTCATGGGTCACGAGGTGAAGTTTGTAAGCATCTTTGGTGGAGAGACCTTTGGCGAAATATGCCAGCGGGAGTGCGAAACCATCGGGCTGGACTTGACGCTGAGCGAGCGACGCGAGGGGTTGCGCAACGGCCTGTACCTGTGCGTCAACGACCAGACGGGCGACATGATCGCTGCCGTTGCCGATACCGACATCGTCAACCATCTCACACCCGATTTTCTAGAGGCGCGCATCGATGTGATCAACGCCTCGACTGCAGTTGTTGCCGACACTAACATCCCGATGGAATCCCTCAGCTATCTCATCGACCACTGCACCACTGCACCGCTGTTTGTTGATACTGTGAGTACAGCCAAGGCACCCCGTGTCGCCAAAGCGTTGAAGCAAAGCCGCACCCACCGCCTTCATGCCTTGAAACTCAACCTCATGGAGGCACAAGCTGTCACCCACCTCAACACTCCCCAAGAAGCCGCCGAATGCCTCACGTCGATGGGCGTCGGTCAGGTATTCATCACACTGGGCAGCGATGGCGTGTATTGCAGCGATGGTGCATGCCACCAGCACTACCATGCCATTCCCACCCGTGTCATCAACACCACTGGAGCAGGTGACGCATTCATCGCCGGTGTTATCCATGCTTCGCTCGCACAAGTTCCCTTCCCCGAGGGAGCCACAACGGGCCTCAAGGCTGCACATGCCACCCTGCTCTCCACCCAGACCGTCAATCCCGACATCAACCAATACCTACAATAATTATGAACAAATACCTATCCATTTCGCCCGAAGTGCAACAGGCACTTGATGAGGGACGCCCTGTGGTCGCCCTCGAGTCCACCATCATATCACACGGTATGCCCTACCCCCAGAACGTTGAAACAGCGCTCAAGGTGGAGCAGACCATCCGTGACAACGGTGCGGTTCCCGCCACCATCGCCATCATCGGCGGCAAACTCAAAGCCGGCTGCACGCCCGACGAAATCGAGTACCTGGGCAAGAAAGGTCAAGCAGTGACCAAGGCTTCACGCCGAGACCTGCCCGTGCTCATCTCGCGCGGCGAGGACGGCGCCACTACCGTCACCACAACAATGATTATCGCCGCCATGGCGGGCATACGTGTGTTTGCCACGGGCGGCATCGGCGGCGTGCACCGCGGAGCCGAAACGACAATGGACATCAGTGCCGACCTTGAAGAACTGGCGATGACACCCGTGATGGTGATCTGTGCGGGAGCCAAGTCGATTCTTGACTTGGGTCTCACGCTCGAATACCTCGAAACGAAAGGTGTTCCAGTCATTGGCTTCGGCACCGACGAACTTCCCGCCTTCTACACACGACACAGTGGCTTCAAGGTGGATTACCGCATCGATACACCTGAGGATCTGGCAGCGGCCTTCCGCGCCAAGCTGGAAATGGGGTTGCAGGGCGGAATGCTCGTGACCAACCCTATTCCCGAACAGTACTCCATGCCTGCCGACGTCATTAACCACGCCATCGACGAGGCCATCGACGAAGCCAATCGACTGGGCATCCGGGGCAAGGAGACGACGCCTTTCCTGCTAGCCAAGGTAAAAGACCTCACTGGCGGTGACAGCCTCGCCAGCAACATCCAGCTGGTGCTCAACAACGCCCGTCTCGCGGCCCTCACGGCCAGGGCCCTCATTGGCAAAGCCTAACTTTTTTGTAGGCGGTTTTTCACAAACGCATCCTCGCGCTGTTTTGTGCTCGGCGGATGATAAGGATCATTGGGATTGACCTCACTGGGGAATCAATCCCTTTAATCATTTAAATCTGCCGACAAAACCTTAGAAGTAGAATCCCTCGGACGAAAAAAACTTGCATTCGTGACCAAGAATAATTTTTTTGAATAAAATGGGCCGCTGTTTTGTGCAAAATAGATACCTTTGTAGTTTGAAATTAAACGAAGTTTAATAAACGCTAAAAAACTACTATGATGAGATGTCAACATTGCGGACAAGAAGTTCCTGAGGGATCGACTTTCTGTAACCATTGTGGCCACCAGATGAGTAAAGAAATCACTTGCAGTTATTGTCATGAGCTGATGCCAGCGACATCGGTGTTCTGCCCCCATTGCGGCAAGGCCGTCGATAATGCGATGACCCTCGCCCGCGAGGAGTCACAGGAGCCTGCCAGCCGTCCTCAACAGCAAGGGATGACCTATAACGAGCAACGCGCGGCCCAGCGCAAGGCCAACGCCTGGCAACAGCCCCGCCCCATCGAACCTGAAATCGACGATGATGACGACGACGATGATGACGACGATGACAATGGTGGCGGCCGCTCAAACTTCAACCGCAACCTGATCATCGGCATCATACTTGCCGCTGTGCTTATTGGTTTGCTGAGCATGATGCGTCACTGCAACAGCCAGGAGAATGACCGTGATGCGGCCCGTGCCGACAGTGCTGCGGTCATTGCCGATGGCAGTCAAGATCCATTAGCTGTGCTCTCAGCCGAGTTGAGTCGAAACGGCATGTCGGAAGACAAAGCCTACACAGGTTGCGCCGTGCGCTTTGAAAGCACAGACCCTGATACGCCCGAGCGCATTGTGGGCGTCACCTACAAGGACGATACCGACCGTCCCTTCATCAAGGTCTATAACCTCACCCGCGACGGCGGAGGATGGAAGACCGAGTTGGGCCAGAACAAGTACTTTGACGGCCGCAGCATCATCATGGACAACAGCTCGCTCATTGCCGATGCGATGTACGTGCCTCGAGCCGTCAAACTCGATGGCAAGCAATACCTCTACTTCGCCTTCCTGAACCACCTGAAGGGAGCCGGTGAGGGCAACAACGGCCGCGTGACGCTGTGCCTGTATGATGTGGAGGGCAAGAAAATCAACACTTTGACCTATGACGGCACCATCCGTTCGCGCACCGACGGCCGCCAGTATGTCTATAGCCGCGGCCCGCTCGAGAGCACCAACAGCAGCGAGCGCCGTTTCTTGCAGCAAGAGGCTGCAAACATCGGTGCAATCCGCGTTGCCACACAGGATGAGATAGACGCTGAGGAAGAAGCCAAGGCCAAGGAAGAAGAAGAGAAAGCGCTAGCAGGCGAAGAAAATGCTGACGCCAAGTGGGCCCACGACAATGCCGAGAACATGGACAAACTCAAGGAGGGCGAGGAAGTGAAAATGAAGCCCACCCAGTATGACAAGCCCATCATCAACATGAAGGAAATCAAAGAGAAGCTTGAGAACGACCGCTATCTTGTTTTCCTCGACACCAAGGGCTCGGTTGTGGGCTTCAATAAGAGCACCCGCAAGTACTTTACCATCTACGGCGGCAAGAACGGCGCTGCGTCGGGAATCAGCTTCGGCAGCGACAACAATGTGCTTATCAAGACTCCTAGCGGCTCCATCACCTATGACCTGGTGCATGACCGCGCCAAGAACGCCAATTAATTTAATACGGATATTATGACTCCCCAACGACGTTACTACACTTGGTTCTTCATTAAACTGGACCTGATCCTGGCAGGGCTGCTGGCGCTACTGTGGTGGATGAACAACGTCGCCTTTGCGGGATAAAACATAGCAACGATTATGGCTGTAGAAATCAGAGAAATCCAACCCACGAAGCGCAACCTGCTCAAGTTTGTGCATTTTCCCATTGATGTCATCTATCGCGACAGCAAGTATTTTGTCCCGCCACTGGTGACCGACGAGCTGAATACCCTCAGGCCCGACAAAAACCCTGCATTTGACTTCTGTGAGGCCGTTTACTATTTGGCTTATCGTGACGGCAAGATCGTGGGCCGCGTTGCCGGCATCATCAATCATGTGTGCAACGAGCGTTCAGGCAAGAAAGAAGCCCGCTTCAGCTACATCGATTTCATCGATGATGCCGAGGTAGTTGACGCGCTCATCGATGCTGTGACACGATGGGGCAAGAGCAAGGGCATGGAACACTTGACAGGTCCCCTGAGCTTCACCGACATGGATCCCGAGGGTATGCTCATCGAGGGCTATGACCGCGTGGGCACAAGCGGTGGCATCTACAACCACCCCTACTATCCCAAGCACATGGAGCGCCTGGGCTTTGTCAAGGATGCCGACTGGATTGAGTTGCTGATTACCATCCCCAAGGAGATTCCCGAAAAGATGGATAAAATCTCCCGAATTGTCGCCCAGCGCTACAATTTGGAGACCATCAAGTACACTAATCGCAAGAAACTGGTCGAGGACTATGGTGACGCCATTTTCAAGTTGATTAATGTGGCCTATGACGAGATCTTCGGCTACTCTCCCTTGTCCGACAAGCAAATCCAGCACTACATCAAGATGTACTTGCCTTTCCTGCCGCTTAACGACCTTGCCATGGCCGTTGAGAAGGATACACGGGAACTTGTCGCCGTGGGTATCTCCATTCCATCGATGGCCAAGGCTCTCATCAAGAACCGCGGACGCCTCTTCCCCATGGGATGGAAGTACCTGCTGCACGCCTTCAAGCACAACGATGTGGTGGACCTCATGCTCATCGCAGTCAAGCCCGAATACCAGAACAAGGGCGTGAACTCACTGCTGTTCACCGACCTCATCCCCTGCTTCAATGAGTATGGCTACAAGGTGGCTGAGAGCAACCGCGAATTGGAACTCAACAGCAAGGTGCTGAAACAATGGGATTACTTCGAGACCGAGCAGCACAAACGCCGCCGCGCCTACACCAAAGAAATCTAGTAAAACTAACAACTACAATATTATGAACGAGAAAATTCAAGTCATTAGCAAGTTTGCCCTCGAAGGGCTGGAGACACAAGGCCTGCGTGATGAAGCCATGGCCGCCAAGCAGACGCTGGAAAGCGGTTCTGGACTGGGTAACGACTTCCTGGGCTGGCTGCACCTGCCCAGCAGCATCGACGAGCAGCAGTTGCAAGCCATCGGCAAGAGCGCCGCACAGCTGCGCAGCGAGTGTGAGTATGTCATCTGCATCGGCATCGGAGGCAGCTACCTGGGTGCCAAGGCTGTCATCGAGGCCCTGAGTGACCATTTTGCCGCCTACAAGAGCGGCAACGGTCCCAAGGTCCTGTTTGCCGGCAGCAACATCGGTGAGGACTACCTCTATGACATGATTGACCTGGTGCGGGGACACAAGTTCGGCATCATCGTCATCTCCAAGTCGGGAACCACGACCGAGCCGGGCATCGCTTTCCGCATCTTCAAGGACATGCTCGAGCGCCAGGAGGGTAAGGAATTTGCCCAGCGCAACATCGTCGCCGTTACCGACGCACGTCGGGGCGCCCTGCGTGGTCTCGCCACCCAGGAGGGATATGCCACCTATGTCATCCCCGATGATGTGGGCGGACGCTTCTCGGTGCTCACCCCTGTGGGTCTGTTGCCCATCGCCGTGGCAGGATTTGACATCAACTCCCTCGTGGCTGGTGCCGTCGAGATGGAGCATGAGGGAGACGAGCAGGTGCTCAACTATGCCATCGCCCGCAACGCCCTCTACCGCAGCGGCAAGAAGATCGAGATACTCGCCAACTTCACCCCTCGCCTGCACTTCCTGGCCGAGTGGTGGAAACAGCTCTACGGCGAGAGCGAGGGCAAGGGCCACAAGGGCATCTTCCCTGCCAGCGTCGATTTCACCACCGACCTGCACAGCATGGGACAGATGATTCAGGACGGCGAGCGCACGCTCTTTGAGACCGTGCTCAGCGTGGGTGACCAGGACCATGAGGTCATCATCCCCAGCGACGAGAAAGACCTGGACGGCCTCAACTACATCGCTGGCAAGAACGTGGACTACGTCAACAAGATGGCAGAGCTGGGAACCCGCCTGGCCCACATCGACGGTGGCGTGCCCAACCTGCTCATCACCATCCCGCGGCTCAACGAGCGCTTTGTGGGTCAACTCATCTATTTCTTTGAGAAAGCCTGCGGCGTGAGCGGCTACATGCTGGGCGTCAACCCATTTGACCAGCCCGGCGTCGAGGCCTACAAGAAGAATATGTTCGCCCTGCTCGAGAAGCCCGGCTACGAAGAGGCCACCGCTGCCATCAAAGCAAAACTCAACAACTAAATACTAGAAACTAGAGACTAGCGACTAGAAACTAAAAAACTTAAACTAATAAAATGATTTATCCGATTATTTCGGCTGAGGAAGCCGCCGAATTTGTACAAAATGGCTTCACTGTAGGTGTTTCGGGCTTTACTTCACCCGGTTGTCCTCAAGCAGTGCCTGTTGCCATCGCCGAGCGCGCCAAGCGCGAGCATGAGGCAGGCCGCGAGTTCAAGATTAACCTGTTCAGCGGTGCATCGACCAGCGACCACATCGATGGTGAGCTGACACGTGCCAATGCCCTGAACTTCCGCACCCCATACCAGTCACACCCCGACATGCGCAAGGCCATCAATGGCAATGACATCCACTATAATGACCGTCACTTGAGCGAGCTGGCCCAGGAGTTCCGTTACGGCTTCTACGGCAAGATGGACATCGCCATCGTTGAGGCCCAAAGCATCACCGACGACGGTGAACTCGTGCTGGGCACCTCGATGGGCAACACCGCCACCTGGCTCAAGATGGCCGACAAGGTGATTGTCGAGGTCAATGACCAGATTCCCGAGACCATCCGCGGCATGCACGACGTGTATACACCCGTTGATCCGCCTTACCGTCGCGAGATTCCCATCTACACGCCTCATGACCGCGTGGGCACCCCCACCGCCCATGTTGACCCCAAGAAGGTGCTGGGCGTTGTAAAGACGTCGCTGCCCATCAGCAAGGAGGGTGCTTTCACCCCCGTTGACGAGGTGACCGCAGCCATCGGCCGCAACGTGTGTGCATTCCTCGTCAATGAGCTCAAGGCCGGCCGCATTCCCAAGGAGTTCCTGCCTCTGCAGAGCGGTGTGGGCAACATCGCCAACGCCGTGCTCGACGCCCTGGACAAGAGCGACGACATTCCTCCCTTTGAGATGTACACCGAGGTCATCCAGGACAGCGTGCTCGAGCTGCTCGAGAGCGGCAAGTGCAAGTTTGCCAGCACCTGCTCGATGACCTTCTCCAGTGGCGCCATGATGGAGTTCTTTGAGAAGGGCGAGGCCCTGCACAACAAGGTGCTCATGCGTCCCAGCGAGATCAGCAACAACCCCGAGGTTGTTCGTCGCTTGGGCGTCATCACGATGAACACCGCCATCGAGGCCGACATCTACGGCCATATCAACTCGACCCACGTCAGCGGTACGCGCCTGATGAACGGTGTCGGCGGCTCGGGCGACTTCACCCGCAATGCCTACATCAGCATCTTCCTGTGCCCGTCGATCAAGAAGGACGACTGCATCAGCACCATCGTGCCTATGGTCTCCTATCCTGACCACAACCCGCACTCGGTAGATATCATCATCACCGACCAGGGCATCGCCGACCTGCGCGGCAAGGACCCCGTTCAGAGCGCTCATGAGATTATCGAGAAGGCCGCTCATCCCGTCTATCGTCCTCTGTTGCGCGAGTACCTCAACCTCGCCAAGAAGGGCCACGTGATGATGAACCCCGACATCGCACTCGCAATGCACAGCACGCTGCTGCACGAGGGTGACATGCGCAAGACCGACTACGCCCGCTCGGCGGAATTGAAAACAAGAAAAACAATCGATACGATTGTTTTTCTTGTTTTTCCCTATTTAAATACTGGCCTACTGCCTCCAGAAAACGTAGTTTTTTAACGTGATGGCATCTTTGATGTTGGCAGTACCATTAGGATACAAGCTGCAGCGGAGAAGCTTTACATAGCAAACGACCTTACCTTTATTCTCGGGGTTCATATCGGCATAAACCCGATACAGACTGTCACAAGTCGCGAACATAGTAGCCACCTTATTCCGATTACCATCCTGTTGATCATACTCGCGTACCGCCTTCTGCATGTGGTAGATGGTTCTGGACAAGCCGTCAAGCGTCGGATTAACCATCCCGCTTTCGTCCTCATCAACAGCCTCCCTCAAATGCAGTCTCACATCTGACTGGATGTCTAAGTAGTAATTATAGCTACTGCCATCAACGTCCTCATTGTCCTTACAGGAAGGGGCAACAAATATCACGATTGCAAAAAGCCATATGAATCTCTTAATTGTATTCATGATTCCAAATAATTAGGGTTTATATAAAGCAGGGCACTTGTTCTACTTGTTCTGGACGGGACGGATCGACATGTGGTATTCTATAAACACGGGGGTCATGTCATCACCATCGATGCTGTTGAATCTGAAGCACCAAGCCGTTACCACGCCTTCATTAACGCCATAGCCGCGTTGCTCGGCCGTGCCTGGCGTCGGGCAACTGGTCGAAGTCCAGTAGCTTCCCATTTCATTAACACCTATTGGCCCCCTTTGGAAGCGATAAGTGGCGTTTACATCATCACCATATATTCCAGCCAGTGGCATGATGATGCTGTTGCCATTAGGGCCGATAACTTCATACCACTTGATGTCACCATAGGTTTGCAATATCCACTGGCATTGCTCACACAATTCTTTGGCCTCGCTATAAGTAGGAATATGCCATCCCTCGCCCCAGTTCGCAGCCACAACGTCTAACGCATTTTCGGCAATATCGGCAGGGGGATTGTTGCCACCATAGTTATCGGTATTCCAAGTGTAGCCATCGTCATTCCACCCAATGCCTTTACCGGACCATAGCATGCCTGTAGGATCTCCCCAAGCCAGGTGAGCGCCATAATTACGAGGATGATTAGAACCTATGTTGCAATTGGCCCAAAGGACTGATAGTCCCAAATCGACAGCCTTGAGCGTGTCGGGCTTCGCCAAATAATTGGAAGTTGAATCATTGTCGCCATTGCCACCGCCTCCATTACCTGATTTCTCAAACCAGAACTGGTAGTACTTCAACGTTTCAGCATCCTTGACAGTGCCGTCACTTTTCATACGAGAGCGAATAAGCTTTACAAAACAGATAATATTACCTTTGTTAGCAGGGTTCATATCAGCATAGTTTCGATATAAGCTGTCACAGACTGTGATTAAAGCCGCCTCTTTAGACCGAAAGTCCCCTTGTATTGACTCATTATTAACGACTGCCTGCTGCATAAAGAAGATGGTTCTGGATAAGCGGTCAATCTCCGGACTAACAGCCATTCCCGATTCATCTTCAGCATTGTCCGCCAAATGCAGTCTGACTTGGGTCTGAATCTCTAAGTAGTACTTAAATTCATCTGTGTCATAAACCTCCTCGCTATCCTTGCATGAGGATGCAATCAACATAACGACGGTGAAAAGCCATAAGAATCTCTTGATTGTATTCATGATTCTAAATAATTAGGGCTTATAAAGCAGGGCATTCTTCCTACTTGTCATGGACGGGACGAATCGACATGTGGTAGGCTCGCACATAGTCCATAAACCTGGGCGCCAAGTCATCACCGTCATTGCTATTGAACATGAAGAACCAGGCTGTTACCACGCCTTTGTTAACGCCATGACCTCGTTCCTCCGTTGAACTTGGTGTCGGACAACTGGTTGACGTCCAATAGTAACCCCTCTCATTAACATAGTAAGGGCCAACTCTAAATCGGCTTTTGGCCTTGGACAAGTCGTCCCCATAGATTCCAGCCAGCGGCATGACAATGCTGTTGCCGTTAGGACCGATGACCTCATACCACTTGATGTCACCATAGGTCTGCAGTTTCCACTGGCATTGCTCGCACAATTCCCTGGCCTCGTCAAGAGTGGGTAGGCGCCAGCCGTCACCCCAGTACTTAGCCACGACATCCAGCTCGCCGCCGCTGATGTCGGCAGGCGGAGTGTTGCCGCCATAATTTTCGGTGTTCCAGGTGTAGCCATTGTCATTCCAGCCGATGCCCAGTCCTGAAAACAGAATCCCGGTAGTGTCTCCCCAAGCCACCAGGGCACCATAATTGCGAGGCAGCTTAGCTGCCAGATTGCAGTTGGCCCAGAGCACCGACAGGCCCAGATCGACACTCTGGAGCGTATCGGGCTTGCCGAAATAATCTTCAAGGGACGAACCACTGCCATTATCGTTGCCATAGCCTTCAGGCATCTCATACCAGAAGCGATAGTATTTGATC
>ONIL01000034.1 GCA_900317835.1 uncultured Prevotellaceae bacterium
ATTTGGATTAATATGTCAAAATTGAGTTATTTGTCCATTAGACGTATTAAGCACACCAAAAAGTTGCAATACAGCGAAAAATATTTCCATTGTTATGATTGCTATAATCAGCGGAAACATATAGAAAAATACTAATTTCCGCTGGTTATAGACACTTTTTGTCGCTATAATCAGCGGAAACATATTAATAAACACCAGTTTCCGCTGATTATAGCTTTTCTATTATCAAGTCATTTTGGCGCAATAAATGTAACAGCATGCTCCGTTTTTCTTTTGCAACGGCTGTTACAGTAACAGTGGTTACAATGATTGGAACGCAGGAAATCCTAAGGGTTTCAGATCAATGAAAATCGCAACATATTGCGATTCTTGAGTGATTTGAAGGCCTCAAAGATGAAAAACTAACAAAAATCGCAGTTTATTGCGATTTTTAGGGCATGAAAAAGCTCGGCATCTAAACAGACGAAGTGTTAACTTGTTATTAGTCAACAGTATGGAGGCACTTCATATTTTACGCAGCGGAAATTACGTAATAATCATTTGCAATTCTGGAATTGAACGGGAATCAGCCGGAATAGCAAAAGAAAAATCAGCCGTTTTCAGGAAAAATCTCGAAAAGGGCTGCTAGTGATACGCCTGCAAGGCTTGACCGAAAAAATCCATCCAGAAAGGACGGGCCATTTTTATCGCAGGGAAAAATTGTGGATTATTTCGAGGCAACTGTGCGTGGCCTTGCAGTATCACGATGCCCGCTAACTTTGCGCCGGAAAAAGTTATACAGCCAGCGACAACGGGGGCAATGTCACATCAGAAAATCATCATGGCGGCTTCCCATATCAATTCCTCTCCCGACATGTAGAAGAGGCAAATACAAAGACAAAGCAAGGAGGGATCGCCCATCACGGGCGTTTCCCTCCTTACCGATAAAAAAGCCCCGGAACGCTTAGCGTTTCCAAGGCCCATGACAAAATTATTAAATCCGTTGCGATGCGACGGGGTTAGATCGCCTTATTTTATTACTTTCCACTTGGTTGATTCATAATACGGGTCGAAATCAATCTTCTCAAGAGTGATTAGCGATTTCTCACCATATTGTTTAGGATCAAAGCCGAATCGCTTGATGCGAGACTTTGAGATATAGGTTTGACGGCCATCAGGGAATCTAATATAAAGGCGTTTTCCATTCTTTATTCTTGTTACCTTGCCAGTAAGTTTCTCACCTTTTTTGAAATCAGAATCGCTATCGACTTGGTCGAATTTCATTTCATTGGTTTTATCATCTGCTGCAGCTATAATATAAAATTCTTTATCATCTTCTTTTATGATGTTCAGCAGATAGACATCGTATTCCGTGCCGACAAACCGTTCAGCATGGTTGTATTTGTTATCAGGCATGATCATCTCAATGCCGTGACAATCGAAAACATAATCACCGTTTGAAGACATGCCTTTGAATACGGCTCTGAAGGGTATCCTGTAATCATAACGTGGAGCCTTCTGAAGCTTGAATAAACCATTCTCAGTGATGCCGTAAAACCGTTTTCTGAACGAACCAATCTCCAAATAGCTGTACTTGATGAACAAAGTGCCACTGTTGTCATACATGCCCCATCTATCAAGATGACGCACCTTACGAATTTTACCAGACAATTCAATGGTCTCATCAGGGATAGCGATTCCGATATGGTTTATTAAATATGTTCCTGAGTAGTCTGTTACTTTGGCTGTCCAATTATTGTCGATAACGAATTCTATGTACTTTGGCGTAATGATGATATTGCCCTTATAATCCATAGCGCCGTAGCCAGACTGGGTTTTAATCACCAGCCTATCGTTGCCCCATTTCTCGATCGACTCGAACATTTCGGTATACGGCTCACCATCTTTTTTATGGGCTAGACAGAACAGTTCAAAAATGTTCAGTCGATATACGTCCGTAGCAAGTTTCGTATATGTAGTGGGTATCTCCTCACCGATATCAGAGAGAATGCCTACTCTTGGATGGAGATAGTCACTGGTAACAGCAACGATGCTGCCTTTCTTATCAAGTGAAATATCGGAGTATTTGCACTGTGATTTTATGTCCTTCTCTTGGTTGTATATGCCCCACAAGGATCCTTGGCGGTATTTAAAGATGCCTGGTTTAAGCCCTATCAAGTCTTCGGAATCAAGAGTTGGCTTAGGACCCATCTTTCGATAATAGGGCTTGTAGGTGTTCGTGTCGTCGTAATTCAAATCATTCAACGAAACAAGAATTCCGTTTGAGCCGGTGTTGGCATTTGTGTAGAACCAGTGCTTGCCATCGACAAGCCAGTTGCATTTCAGCCTCAAATCTTTCGCCTCTTTGCAAGCCCGCTCGGCTTCGTCGTCCATAATGAACACGCATGAGCGGTTGTCAAACAGGGTGTTCTGATAGGTGCTTTGAAGAAGATAGTCGTAACTGGTTGCACTATCGCTGCCAAACACCCAGATGATGAACAGTTTGTTCTGTTTGCAGAATTCATCAATGCCGACGATATCTTGCAGGTAGTCGATTGAGCGTTGCAGCTTGAACACGATGTCAATGTTGTGCCAACGAACATAGACATCAAAGTTCCGCCACACTCGTGATGTCTCGCCTTTTATCCTCTTGTTTGACTTAAGCGCATTGATTTCGAACCCTTTCTCCTGCTGCTCTTTTAGGGCATCATAGATGACATCCCTCAAGTGGGAATAACGGCTTTTCTCGACCCTTGCCGTTTCGATGGTGGCATCATCCAGGTCAATGATGGGGCTTGAGGGCGTCTGGCCTTCTTTTCTCCACTCACACGGCACGTCGTTATGGCAGTGCGAGAAGAAAAGCGACTCGCCTTTCTTAGTCGAGATTTTGGAAATCTTGACAGGTTGGCAGCATTTTTCACAGACAAACAATGGATCATCACCAGTCTTGGAAATAATCTCAAGCCTGCGGCTGATCTTGGCTATTTCCTCTTTGGGTCTGCCAAAGAATTCGTTTGCCTTGATGTGCTCTCCCGTCTCCCAATTGATGACAGCTTCAATGGAGCGCGTAGTGACCACCGTGCCGTCCTCAACGATCGTTGGGAGGTCGGATGGCACAACATCTTCATCGGCAGCAGGAAGAACCTTCGCTAACGGATAATAAGGTTGTTCTGGCTTCTCTTGGCTTGGAACTGGCACCTGGGTTTTTTCATCAATCTGCTGCTCTTTGTTGACATAGGCTGCGAGAGCGGTTTCCAGTTCCTTTATCTTCGCATCCTTTTGATGGATGGTGATGTCCTTTTCACGCAGTAACTTCGTGAGGGCATCAATCTTTGCAATGAGGCTTTGCTCCAATGCTGCAAATTTTCCTTGATACTCCCGTTCTGCTGCAGCAAAGCCGGCTAACTTCTCATTCAGTTCCTGAATTATGCTGTCCCTTTCTTCAAGTTTCTTTGTGAGTTCCCTGATTTCCTTGGATGTGTCGTCATCGTCCTGTTGGGGGGAGACAAGTTCGGAAACTTGCTGGTTGAGCGCTTCGTTTTCTTGGATGGCTTCGGACAGGCGGTTTTCGCTATCGGTCAGTTGTGATTTGAGGCCATCAATTATGTTGTCCCTTGATTGGATGTTGTTCTCAAGGGATTGAACGAGATTGTTGAGTCTCGTTATTTCGGACTGATATTTGTCCATGATGGCCTGTGGCGTTTGCTCTTGGCGCAGTTTATCTACCTCGCCTTGACAGGTTTCTAACTGAGCCTGGAGGTCATCTTTTTCTTTTTTTAGCGCATCGATCTCCGCTTGTTGCTCGTCAATGATCTCCTTTTGAGTATCAGCTTGATGCTTTAAATTCGCCTTTTCTCCTTCAAGTTTAGCGTTACTCTTCGTTAGCTCTTCCCTAAACTTGATAGCCCTGTCAATATAGCTTTGCTTGCCTTCTAACTGCGCCTTGAGCTTTTCGACTTCTTCAGTCAATGATTCTATTGAGGATTTGGCATTGGCCTGTTCTTCCTCTTTTTGCTTGAGGGTTGACTCAAGCCAGCTTGAGGTCTCTTTTGAGCGGTCAAAATCAGTTTGGAGGGCTTGGAGTTCTTCCTTGAGCTCGCTTAACTGGTTTTCAAGCTCGGACTTTGCGGTTTGGATTTTGCTAGTTTCTTCTTGCCATTTCTCTGATTCTTTGATGGCCTCTTTAAGCTGGGCTCCAACTTCAGTGAGCTTTGTATTCAGGGACTGAATGATGCTGTCCTTGCTGGTCAGATCTTGAGTGAACGAGTTGATTTGAGCTTGCTGGTTTTGTATCATTTCGTTTTGGGAACCTGCTGCATCTTTTTGTTCACTCAACAGCTTTTCGAGTTCAGCTTTTTGAGCTTGGAGCTGATTTGTTTCCTGCTGCTTTCCCTCTAATTTACAGGTAGCCTCCCTTAGATGTAGTTCACTATCGGCCAAATTGTTTTTTAGCGTGTCAATGGTTGCATAACACTTTTCAAGTTCCTCGGCCCTTCTACCAAGTGAGGTATCTAGATCACGAATTACCGACTTGTAATCATTAACTTGATTTTGCAACTTCTTTTGCTCATCTTGAAGCTTATCAATCGCTGAATTGGCCTTTTTCAAATTGAACTTGAGCCTATCACAATTTTCCTCTGAACGTTGCTTTTCTTTTTGGACAGACGCAAGATTAAGTCTGCTTGTATCAAGTTCTTGGGTAAGCCCCTCTATTTGTTGTTCACGAGCAGAGACAGTATCAGTTAACTCACGTATCTTCACTTGATCTTCGTCCTGCTTAGCCTTCATTTGGCTCAACTCAACAGCACGCTCATCAACATTGATATTGAAGAACTTCCTTAATATCAATTTACTGAAAGCAGAATATTTGCGAAAAGACACCATCAGTATGGGATTATATTAGTTTGGCGAGGATGTCGCCGAATTTAGTGTGATTGGCCAGGATGCCGTCGTCGTGGTCGTAGAAAAAAGGGACGGTTCCTTTAATGTAATTATTATATTTCGGGGAGGTCGGGGTGACTTTGCAGGTCACAATACCGACGAGATTCAGGAACCTCTCGTAGTTCAGATCCTCGCCGTATTCTTCAATATATTCTTTAACGAGATCGAATTTGTATTCCACCACGTCGTAAAAAGCCTTCACCGCCCATGCCTTCGATGTTCGTTGCGAGCATTTATCTCTCGAATCGCTCGAGCTTGAGGCCATCCTTGGTCAAATGGCCAATCTGTGGAACAGCCGCCGTGAAGTGTGGGGTGTTGGAATGTTTTTGCAGGCACTCATCATTTTCCCACGATTCACAGAACATAAACACTTGTGGCGATGTTGTGCTCTGGAACAGGCCGTAGCCTTTGCAGCCTTCGTCTTGCAGTGATTTCTCGACTAGTTCGTTGGTAATGGTCGTTAACTGCTCAACACTCACACCGTCTTTCAATTCGAAAAATGCATTTAATCTTATCATAGTTCTACCGTTATCTTAATGTTAAATAATATGTCGGTTTATGAATCACGAAATTGTTAGAGATTGATTACATGGCAAAGTTACAAACAATATCGGAATTTCCGGAACAAATCCGATTACTTTATTCTTGCAGGTTGTCGTTGACGAAAGTGGTCACGTATTGTTCTAGTTCGGGGGCAGGATCTTGATGTGGTTGGCAAGACCCAGGTAGAATCGGCCAATGCCTTCCACCTGATAGACTTCGGCGCAACAACATACTGTATTCCTATCACACATCAATAACCTTCCCTCTATCGAAGGTATGGTGTTCGTTGTGGGAGACGTAGCCGAGTTGGTTGCAGAGGCAACGGGTGGTGCCGATGGTCTTGTCGATGTTGCGGTGAGAGTGGCCATAGATCCAGTAGTCGATTCCGCTGTCGGCGATGTAGTCGGCCAATTCGACGGTGAATGCGCCGTTGATGCGGCTACCCTGGAACTCCGGGGCAACCAGTTGATAGGACGGTACGTGGTGGGTGACGACGACCTTGTGTTTGGCCTGGCTGGCGCAGACGGACTTCTTGATGAAGTCGAGACAGCGTTGATGCTCGCTGTTGAAATCGGAATACCTCAACAGGTTTTCGCCATAGACGATGCGGTAGAAGTCGGCCACGCCTCGCTCGGTGACGAAGGCGTTGTCCATGTCGATATGGGCCCACAAGGTCGATATGATGAAGTCCACGTCCTGGATCGAGACGACCTTGTTATAGTAGTAGTGGACGTTGGGGCGGATTTCGCCTACCAATCCGTCCAGCATCGTCTTCAGGTCGTAGTACTTATAAAACTCGTGGTTGCCCAGAGCGACCAGCACTTGCTCGAAGTTTTCGGACGCCCAGTTCCAGAACGGGTGCACGCTGTACATGTCGTCTCCCAGATATCCCGTGTCACCAGCCAAGACCAGGATATCGCCCTTCACGTCCATGGGGCCGTTGTCCCTAAGATACCGCCAGTTCTCGCGGAACTCCAAGTGCAAATCAGATGCGAACTGTATTTTCATGACTCTATTATGTTGTGAAAAAACGGATGAAACTGTTACAGCAAAACGGAGCATGCTGTTACAGTTTTTGTCTTGCAAAGTTAACTGTTTTCATTGGTTATGCCTGTGCCATGGTTCAAATTTCAACATCTGCCGCACTAAGAAATCGCAATATGTTGCGATTTTAAGATGATGTAGTGAGATAAGCAACAACGCCAAAGCAATAATCGCAGTTTATTGCGATTTTAGGGCATGAAAAAGCTCGGCATCTAAACAGACGAAGTGTTAACTTAAATAGTATGGAGCCACTTCATATTTTACGCAGCGGAAATTACGTAATTATCATTTGTGATTCTGGAATTGAACGGATATCGGCCGGAACAAGCTTTTACCGATTAATCAATTTTGCGCCCGGGGTGGAAGAAGTGCATGTATTCGTCGATGGTGATGCCTGCTTCGGCGGTAGCTTCTACGATTGGCTTCTTCTCGATCTGGAACGCGTATTTGGCTTGCCAATATTTGCCTTCTCCTGGAAGATCCATTAAGAGATCCCATGCGGCATCCTTGTCGCCTTTGATGCGATGGATAATCTCTTTTGCAGCAGTGTGCTTAGCCACTTGTCTCAGGTGGTCGCCTCTACGGCCGCGCTCCAGGTTGTGCTCAAGGTCGTTACACTTGACATTGATGGCAATAGGATTGTCTGAGTCGGCGATGCGTCTCACATAGTCAAGGTACGGTACATTCTTGCTGTGCGTGAGCATACGCAACGCGTCCACCACTTTGGCGCTGATACCAGCCTGGAGCAGGTTGTCAAACGTCCAATCTGTGTCCTCGACCACATCGTGAAGCAGACCAGCCACTATCTCATTTTCATTGTTTCCTTTCATGGCCACAGTGAGAGGATGCAGAATCACTGGTTTACCATCAAGGTCACGTTGTCCCTTGTGCGCTTTCAACGCAATCTCAAGGGCAATCTCAATCTGAGACAGGTTTTCGTTAGCTGTTGGATTGTGATTGGTGAGATATGTCTCAATCAGTACCTTGCGGAGGCGCTGGCGAGCATCGGCATCAAGCATTAAGATGAACAGCTCGGAGTCAATCTCTGCATACTCATAATGCTCACGTAGGGTAGTGATGTTTGTTGTGTTGGGCGCATAGCTCGGGTCCTTGGGTACCAGTTTCCAAAACGGTTCGCCGCTCATGTGATAGAAAGGAGTGCCGATGGCTGGCTTGAAGTGAGTATCTTTAGGTGCCAGGCGTACCCAGTTCCACTTGAATGCCGTAATAAGGGCTTCGCCCAGCTCAATCTGTGGCAGCATGATAATCTCACACTCCACCAGATCCATGATTGCTAGTAGCAATACCGGTTTGTGCGGAGCCACCTGCCCACCCATTCTGTTCACATTAAGGTGCCCAAAACACTGCTCATAGTATGCTGAATCTTTGTTTGCCATAACATGTGCAAAGATAGATATTCCCGCTTAATATAAAAAGGAGATAATATGAAAAGTTTAACAAAATTATTATGACGTTTGTATATGTCATAACAAATAGCTATCTTTGTGGCGCAACCTAATATCATTTATTAATTAAACATTTAATAACGATGACATCAATAGCTATGTTCAATAACAAAGGTGGTGTAGGCAAGACTACTCTTCTTTGTAATTTGGCCTCATATCTTGGCAAATATTTAAAAAAACGAGTTTTAATTGTGGATGCAGATCCTCAATGCAGTGCAACAATCTATCTCTTTAAAGACGACCAAGTCAACAAGTTTTATGAGAAGAAAGACGCTCCATCTATATACAGAGTGGTTCAGCATCTCCAAAAAGCAAAAGGTGGTTATCTAAAAGGAGCTGATATTCCTATTCATAATGAAACTCAGTTCAAAGTAGATGTATTAATTGGTGATACTAGGTTGGCTTTGGCTGAGGACTTTCTTAGCAAAGATTGGTCGGATGCTACCAATGGTGAAGCTCGAGGTCTGCTGACTACATTCATCTTTAGAGGATTAATAAATGAGCTGAAGGAAAGATATGACTATGTATTTTTTGACATGGGACCGTCTCTAGGTGCAATTAATAGAACCGTACTACTGGCTTGTGACTATTTTATTATGCCAATGTCATCAGATATCTTTTGCTTGAGAGCAATTGATAATATAGCCCTTTCACTAAAGGACTGGACTCATAAAATTGAGATCGGTTTAGATGCGTATGAGAAAAAAGAAGATGAAGTCTTATTTGATAACTACAAGACTATAAATTTTTTGGGTTACATTACGCAACAATATATTGCTAGAAAGAGTAACGGCGTAAAAAGGCCAGTTAAAGCCTATGAAAGAATTATAGAAAAATTTAGTCGTGAAATTTCCGAGAAGTTGAAGGATTTCTATACCGAGTCTAATCAAGATAATTTGAAATTGGGAGAGATTCCAAATTGGAATAGTTTGGTTGCTTTCTCTCAAATTTCAAACAAACCGATATTTGATTTATCAAGTGCTGATAATGTGTTTGGCTCTCATGTACAAAAAGTATCAGAGTTTCGGGCGCTCATGCGTTCTATTTCAATGAAAATGAATAATAATATAGCTAAGAATCATGATTAAGTGGCCTGATAATCTTATTGATGACCTAGTTCATGGTCGTTGTGTGTTGTTTCTTGGTTCTGGAATATCAAGCAATTCAACCAATAAAGATGGTTTGAGACCACCAACTTGGCACCAACTCTTAAGTAAAGCCAAAAAGAAGGTGAGTAAAAGGAGTACAAAAGTAGCGATTCAGAATTGTCTTGATAGATATGACTATCTGATGGCATGTGAATTGATAAAAAATGCAATGGGATTTGAGCGATTTACTGATTTCTTGACAGAGGAATTTCAAACTCCTAGTTTCAATCCCGCTGAGGTTCATAAGCATATTTTTAATTTAGATGCACCAGTTGTAATTACGCCTAATTTTGATCAGATATATGACACATATGTGACAAGAGAAGCCAATTCAACGATACCCATATTAGAGTATGATAGTGATCATATCATTTCTAGGATTAGGAGTGGCAAACCTATTGTACTTAAAATACATGGTTCAATCAAGGAGCCAGGCAAACTGATTTTCTCTAAGAAAGATTATGCCAAAGCACGTAACGAATATGCTTCATTTTATAAATTATTAGAGTCTCTTATCCTTACCAAGACCTTTCTGTTTTTAGGAGCGGGTCTCAATGACCCTGATATTCAACTACTTTTAGAGAATTATTGTTTTCAATATAACAATTCAAGAAAACACTTCTTTGTAATTCGTGACAAATTATATCCTAAAGAGGAATTAGCTGTTTATGAAGATACTCTGAACTTGAGTTTTTTGAAATACAAGTGGGATGACAAGGCCAAATCTCATCAAGATTTCCTTGATTCAATTGCTGATTTGGTAATCCAGGTAGATGAAGTAAGAAGCAAGCTTAAATTATCATAACACTATAGGGGAGTTTTAGAGCATTGGCAATCTGTTATTTATTAATTTGCTTATTATTAAAGATCTATGAAGAAGAATAACTCATCCAATTCTAATAAAGCACTTAATGAGATGCTTGATGAAATGAGTGAGATGAATGATAAAGCATTAAGAACAAGTAGGAGAATAAAATATGTATCGTTATTTGTTATGGTAATAACAATAATAACGGTTATTCCTTTGCTGTTAATATCTTTATCTAATCCAGAAAGTAAAAAGTTCTTTGATAAAGAAGATATTAAATCAAGTATGCAAATAACCATTGAAAATGGTGGGGAACTGAGTAGCGTAAAACATATCTATGATAGACGTGAAAATAAAGAGATATTCATAGATTTACTTACAGGCAGGAAGTCGAATTATTATGCAGAAGATTATCCTTTGTCAGATATTCTAAAAGATCTTTTAGTAGATTATTATAAACATCCAGAATCGAGTGACTCTACTTATCTTATTGCATTAAAAGAAATAATAGCGGAAAATGATAGAAAGAACCCTTTTGATATTTTAGAGGAAAATCAAAAATACAATTTTCAGAATATTCAAGAAAAGCTTGATTCAACATATGAAATAATATCACCTGATATTATAAAGATAGCAGACGAGTTAAATAATAAGAATCAGCTGGTAAACAGATATTTAAATAAATCAGAATCAAGTTTCACAATCTCAATAATTGCTTTAGTTATATCTATTATCCTTGGTCTTATACAACTGTATCAAAACCATCTAACCTCAAGAAGAATAGGTAAGAGTGAGTCTATTGCAAAAAAGGGTATAAATCAAGATTCATGATAGATTGAATCTGAAATTGCTTCTTATTAAAAACGAATAAATCTAGCACAATTGTTAGATACATCATTTTCATGTTGATTTTCGCAATATTTCAACTGAAATGGGGTGGGATTGAGGGAATATGTGTATCTTTGTGGGATTACAACTGAAAAACCGATGGAACGAAAACGATTGAACCGCCTGAAAGTTGTGCTAGCCGAGAAGGGTGTGACCAATAAGCGATTAGCGGAGTTGGTCGGAAAGGATCCCGCTATGGTTTCCAAATGGGTAACCAATACGGCGCAGCCAAATGTCGAGATGCTAATGCTCATCGCAAAAGTCCTGAACGTGAGCGTTGATGAACTGCTACGTACAGACGAGGAGTTTAGTCCTAGATTAAAGACTATTCAGATTGACCGATAGGTTCAGTCAAAACCTTCATCATTGAGTATAATAAAACACTAGATATCATGGACGAGAATAATCAGTTTGATGATTTTAAGGAAGCGGATAGTTCCCAAGAGTATGTGAGTGAAGCTATCGGCGAGGTTTTCAAGAAAGAGATCAGCGAGGTCGAGCAGTTTAAAGAAGACCTCGATGACCAGCTCATCATGTTCGATAGCCCCAGGGACGAATTAACCAGCATGATCGTTGGTTACATTCAGGGCATGGGCGACGTTGACCAGGTGAACATCTGCAGCTACGACAACGGCAAGGGCGTTGCTCTTGACGGTTGGGGCTTCAGCGGCGATGACGAGATGACGTCAATTGACCTGTTCTTGACGGTCTATGTCGATCCCAACGCGAGCAAAAAGATATCGGCTACCGAGCTTGACCGCCATTTCAACTGGCTGGTGCGTTTCTACGAACAGTCTATCAATGGCACAATGCTCGGCAAGATTGATGATGTAAAGAGCGATTTGTATCAGGTCGCAGACTTGATACACAGCACTGATAAGATTGACCGTGTGCGTTTGTTCTTGCTCACCAATGCCATTGCTCCAACGGCTTATGATAAGGACAATGCTGAGTTGAACGACGGGACCTCTTGTGAATATGTCATCTGGGACGCCAAGCGAGTGATGCGTCAGGACAATATCTTGACGGGCAAAGACCCAATAGTGGTTGATTTTGACGCTGACTATAATTACCCGCTGCAATGCATCAAGATGCCCGACGTCTCGGAGAACGTCGACTGCTACTTGTGCATCATTCCGGGTACGATTCTTTCTCAGGTTTACCACAAGTATCACCAGCAGATCCTTGAGCAGAACGTGAGGACGTTCCTCCAGTTCAAGGGCGCTTCCAACAAGGGCATCCGTGATACGATGATTGGCCACACTGCAACTGCTGCCGAGAAGCGCAAAGGCATCACCGACTCGGCCCCCGAGCCTGATATGTTCTTTGCCTACAATAACGGTATCTCGACCACGGCATCCGAAATTGTTCTTCGTGACACCGAGCAGGGCCAGGAGATTGTCAAGATTAAGGACTGGCAAATTGTCAACGGAGGCCAAACGACAGCCTCCATCAGTGCGGTGCTCGGCATGAAGGGCGCTAACGTCACTCAGCTGTCCAAGGTCTTTGTTGCCATGAAGGTTTCTGTCATCAAGAACAAGGACAATCAACCCACCATCGTCCAGCGCATTTCACGTTTTGCCAATACCCAGTCGGCAGTCAAGAAATCTGACTTCAACATCAATGAGCCCTTCTTGCAGGAGCTCGAGAACCAGTCCCGCCAGGAGTGGGCCATCAATACTTCAGGTAAGCCTGTGAGCAAGTGGTTCTTCGAGCGTACACGTGGCCAGTATCTGGACAAGGCCAAGCGCAATCCGGGCAAGGCCGCAGAGCGCGAGTTCTATGCCGAGTATCCCAAGCGCCAGATGTTCGACAAGACCCTCTTGTCCAAGTTCATGATGGCATGGCTGCTTGACCCGGCCAGTGTCTGCAAGGGCGGTGAGAACAATTATGCCAAGTTCTTCACCCGCATGAAGTCAAACAACATTAGGTTTGACACTGTTACCTATCACCGCACTGTTGCCAAGTGCATCCTGTTCAAGGCCATTGACGCTTTTTATGGCAAGGACGGTATTGCTCTGCCTGGTTATAAGTCCAACATGGTGGCCTATACGCTCGCGGCACTGTCGCACCTGTCGAACAAGAAACTCGATCTGCTGAAGATCTGGAATGAGCAGTATGTCATTACCCCTTCGGTACAGAACGAGTTGACCATCGACATGATGAGCGTTTACGCTAAGCTCGTGTGCGGAGCAGAGCACATCACCTTCAAGGTGAAAGTGCCCTATAAGACACCCGAAGGTAAGTGGAAAAACCACTATGAGGTGCGTGACATATCCAAAGAGGATATTGAGAAGATCAAGGCAACAACCCTCTATCGGGTGATGGAACACGTCAAGAAGATAGAGCCGCTCATTTGGGATCACATCGTGACCGTCGATGAGGGCATCAACATCAACGAGTGGACCAAGGCTACCCGCTGCTGGGATGCGCTCAAGACCAAACTTGATAACGAGGGCCAGAAAGTCGCTATTCCAGCCAAGCTGATTTCGTCAGAGAGCGAAGCCGAGACTGAAATTAACGAAGGCCAGCAGCGCACCATCGACGAAGTGGCCACCTACGACAAGGCCATATGGTTCAGCATTAACGCCTGGGCAAAGGAGACAAGCGCCCTTACGCCCCGCGAGACTTCGTTCATGGGCCAATTTGGTTACATGATCGCCCGCGGTCGTCCTTACACCTTCAAGCAGGCACGTTGGGCTCTCCAAATTCTGGAGAAAGCCCAAAATGCCGGGTGGCAAGAGTAATTATCTGTTATGAGGACTGACGAATATCTCGATCAAGAAATTGACCTGGTGGAGCCGTTTGACGGACCTGCCATTCAATTCAGCCACATACAGCCCGACGATACAGGACTGCGTCCCTATCAGTCGGCTATCAAACACGAGGTCTATAACCTGTGGGACAAGATGAACAATGTCATGCTTCAGATGCCCACTGGTACCGGTAAGACTATCGTGTTTACCTCCATTGTGCGAGATATCCGTCGTTGGTGCATCAGCAACAGTCCTGATTCCAAGATACTCATTATCGCTCATCGTCGCGAACTGATCGCCCAGGCGAGCGACAAGTTGGGCAGCATCGTGCATGGCATCATCCAGAGTGGCATACCCATGAAGCTCAATCGTGCCATCCAGGTTGCCTCAATACAGACCTTCATGAGCCGCCGTCACTACGAGACGATGCGCCGCGAGCGTTTCGACTTCATCATCATCGACGAGGCTCACCACAGCATGGCACCCGGCTATCAAAAGCTGTGGGAGATGTTCCCCAACAGCAAGAAGCTTGGTGTCACCGCCACACCGTGGCGCATGAGCCACAGCGGTTTTAGGACGTTGTTCAACGACATCGTCCTGTCGCGCAGCATCGAGTGGTTTGTCAACAATGGCTACTTGAGTAACTATGACTACGTCTCGATCAGGCGTGACTCTGAGTTGCAACGGTCCATCAATTCGATTGACCGCTATGGCGTGGATGGCGACTACCTCGAAGCGGAACTTAGCGAGATGTTCGACAAGGACAAGATCCGTGCTGAGTTGTTCAAGAGCTACAAGAAGTTCTGCGACGGCAAGAAAGGCATCATCTATGCCATCGACCGTCGTCATGCAGCCAACATCCGTGACCTGTACGCCACCAGGGGCGTTGCCATCTGCATGATAGATGGCACTACGCCAGCCGAGGAGCGCAAGGAGATGATTGAGCAATTCAAGCAGGGCGAAATCCAGGTGATTGTCAACGTGAATATCTTCTCCGAGGGGTTTGATTGCCCCGACATCGAGTTTATTCAGTTGGCAAGGCCTACCAAGTCCCTGGCGCTCTATCTGCAACAAGTGGGGCGCGGGTTGCGCATTTCCAAGAACAAGACCATCTCCATTATCCTGGACAATGTGGGGCTTTACAACCGTTTCGGCACGCCCATGAGCAACCGTCACTGGCGCTACCACTTCGAGGGACATGATGGTGGTGAGGGCTATAACGATGGCACAGGCATCACTCGTGACATCAGTTTCGAGGAGCATGACCGCACGCCCGACTACAGCGAGGATGACGAGGAAATGGTAGTTGTTGAGCATGCCGAGGGTGGTCAGCAGGTTCGCCCTAACGAAGCGAACCAGGCAGCCAAACTTGGAGACTTCAACATTTTCCGCAAGAACGGCTTGTATGGCATGTGTGACAGTCACAACCGCACGATTATTCCGCCGATGTACGAGGACATGCATCCCTATTATCGTGGCCGCATTCCTTTCAAGCAGAATGGCCTGTGGGGCATCATGCTCAAGGATGGCACCATCAAGGTAAAACCTAAGTATTACTACATCGGCCCGTTTATCGATGGCCGTGCCGAAGTAAGGAATACCGTTGATAGCGAACCTTACTACATTAATGGAGATTCTAAAGAACTGACTATAATCAGATGAGAACAGAAGAATATAGGATGGTCGATTTGTTCGCTGGCTGTGGCGGACTCAGCTTGGGCTTAGAACAAGCAGGGTTTACACCATGGTTTGTGAATGAAATTGTGCCACAATTTGCCGAAACATACAAGTATAATCACCAATTAAGTGATGAGCACTACTTCATTGGCGATATTTCTGACCTCAATAAGACTATCAATAATTTTCAAGACCTCCTAACTGACATTACTCTTGTTTGTGGAGGGCCTCCTTGTCAAGGATTTTCTATGGCGAACCGCCAAAGGATTTTAGATGATCCCCGCAATGGATTGTATAAGCAATTCCTTATCTTTCTTGGGCACATCAAGCCGAAATTCTTCATCATGGAGAATGTTAAAGGCATGATGAACAAAGTAGATGAGATTATTCATGACTTCAGCGTTTTTCTTGGCGAGGAATACGAGTATGACTTTGCGGTATTAAAAGCGCAAGATTTTGGTGTGCCCCAGAATCGTGAGCGTTTTATATTGATAGGCAACCGTATCGGCATTGACCCTCATGCTATCTTCAATAAAATTATGGAGCACAGAAGATCTCCATTCCTGCTGTGCAATGCTCTAGAAGGTTTGCCTCATCTCGGAGCAAAGACAGTAAAAGGGCAGGCGAATATTGAGAATGAGGTCTCTGGGTTTACCGTAAGGGATTTCGATTATGTACATAATGAGTTTTATCGGTTCATCAATGGTGATAGGAATATTACTAAGTTATATAATCACAAGAACCGATATAACAACGAGAGGGATATCGAAATCTATCGAAGGTTGCCTCAAGGAGCGAATTCACTCCATGAGTCAATTGCTGATATTATGCCGTACAAACGTAGAAACGGGATATTCAAAGACAAGTATTTCAAGTTGATGGAGAACCAAATTTGCAAGACAATTACATCTCATATGAAATTTGATTGCAATATGTACATCCATCCATGGGAAGCTCGTGGCTTGAGTCCGCGTGAAGCTGCAAGGATACAAACATTCCCTGACGATTATGTGCTCATGGGGGCGCAAAACGCCTGGTATGCTCAAGTCGGCAATGCTGTTCCTGTTAAATTGGCCCAAGCGATTGGCGAAGGTATTATGTATTTTTTGAGACAATGAAGCATTTAGAATTATTCTCTGGTATTGGTGGTTTTCGTCGGGCAATGGATTTAGTCGGACGGGACCTTGGTTGTCTCATATCAACGATTGGTTATTCCGAAATTGATGCCAAAGCCATTGCGACATATCAAGCTAATTACGATACTAACAAAGAACTGCAAATAGGAGACATAGTCCTATTTACATCGGATGAAGAAAAGATTAAGTCGTTACCTGATTTTGATTTATTATCAGGTGGCTTTCCCTGTCAAACGTTCAGTTCAATGGGTGAACAAGCTGGGTTTAATGAAGACAGGGGACAGATGTTCTTCCGAATCATGGACATTGTCAATGTGAAACGTCCCAGGTACATTCTCTTGGAAAATGTGAAAAACCTCGTTAATCATGATCGAGGAAGGACGATGACCAGGATTATCATGGAATTGGAAGGGGCCGGATATATCGTTCATCACGATGTGTTCAACACTAGTGATTTTGGGTTGCCTCAGACGCGCAATAGAACTATTATATTTGCCAGATTAGAGGAAGCTGGAGAGTTCAGTTTCACGGCAGAGTTGGTCAAAAATGTTTTTGACCAGATGAATAGGCAGGAGAGTTCCCTCTATTTCTTTAACTCGACATTAGACATTCTCGCAGAAAAAGTTTCTGAGAAATACTATTTGTCAGAAAGAATTAAACCGACTATTCTTGCCGACGGAAGTGCAAAGTTCAAAGCAAATTCTGAGATTGACAAGCCAATCGCAAGGCCATTAACAGCGTCGATGCACAAAATGCATCGAGCTTGTCAAGACAACTATTATAGTGATTTATTCATTCAGAGTAAAGGAGATCAACGTCCTTGTACCTGGATGAGTAAGGAAGAATTAGCACAGATTCCAATTAGGAAGCTGACACCCTATGAAGCATTTTTACTTCAAGGATTTCCCGCTTCATTTGTTGACCGGAGTAGAGCTGCCGGGGTTTCAGATGGTGCGCTATACAAGCAAGCAGGAAATGCAGTCAGTGTGAATGTGATCTATGCTGTGTTGTATTATCTCATTAAGAGCAACATCATTCGTCCAAGATGAAAGTTGTTAAGTACATAAAACGGCAGGATAGCGGTTGGAAGCAAGCCGCAGGGTGCTCAGGCGAGACAAGTATTAACTTGTCCAATGAGATTTTAGACTTTTTGTCGAGTGGTATGGTAGACTTGGGCGAAGAATGTGGACTTACTTTTAATATCTATAGAGAGGATTATGTCACAGCATTATCTTTCATTACTTCGCAGTTGCCTTTATATCGAAGTACTTCGCACACTAGCGAGTTGATAAGAGAAAATGATGCAATCTTTAATAGACTGAGCTCAAGCATTTATGCTTTCTTTGGAGAAGAAGATATCAAGCCATATACCGTGACGCTTTATCGTCGTAAAGATGGAAGGATATACTTAAAAGGGTTAAAGCAAAAGGGCTTTACCATTCGAGATTTTCTTGTGGAAATGAGTTCTGCTCTCGAATTCACTATGACATTAGATGGGTTTGACCTTAGAGTGATTTCCGCAGTATGCGAAGGAGACCTGGATTGATTAAAATTTATATGTTATGATCAACTTATATAAAGAATACGCAATCGGAGTGAAGAAACTCTCAGACGCTGAATTGTCGAGAGATACTTCACCAAGTGGACAGACACACATTGGATTATCAGAAAAAGTTCTCACTTTTTTGCCAAATACACCAGAGCAACGTGAGGGCATTTTGATATACAATAAGTCATGCTCAATGGTTGAATGTGCTTTCAGTAAAATAGGCAACGTAAGAAGCACCAAAATTGACACATCAACCTCAAATCCCGTCAAGTCGGTTGTAAAGCAGATTCGGAACATTGCTAGTAACAATTCATTTGATTGGTTCTTAGTTTGGTTTGCATTAGACCATCAAGTTCCAGTTTTCTGGTTGTTTAATAGTAATTCGACAGAGTACAATGATTTCTCAAAAATTATCGATCTCAGCAAGCAAACAACGGTCTATAAGGAGAAGTCTAGTGATGATGAGTATTTCAAGATACTTATGCTGATTCGTTCTTTAAATAAGCTTGATCAACTTATTACGAAGAAATATTTCGATGCAAAGGAAAATTTACTTTTGGCTGCAAGTTCCGAGCATCGTACTTTCGTACACCTTGCTCTTGATCATTTCAGAGGGACGAACCATCTTGACCCATTGCTGGAATATTTTAGTACTCAAGAACCTAATTCTCCAATTTGCGTAACTGATAATGATAAGTTCAAGCTCTCTAATATGTTCATCAATACGGATGAACAAGAGATAACTTCTAGAAATGCAGGCCATAGCAAAAGATGGTATACTGACCCATTCAGTATCGCAGGTAAAGATTATTATCTTTATGTGGATTGGTATCCAGGCCCTGATAGGAATGGTAATGATGTTCAGTTGATGATTCCTCATTTTGTTGAACTCATCCATGCATGTTATGGACAAAAATATGAGTATAGAAACTCCCAAGGCACACATGAGTTGTGGCTTGTAAATACCCCGTCTCAAATGGCACCAGTTATTGATAATCATGATATGTTCTCAAAGTTAATTGAGAAATATCTTAAGGAGTTGCCCACATTTTGGGAAGATGAAAAGTATAAATGGGAGGCTGTAAAGCAGTTCCAGGAACAATGGGATATCGATGCAGAAGATTTTTCTTCAATGTTTACCGAGGCAACAAGCAAGCACTATAACCTTTTAGCCTCCAATATGTATTATCCTATTGGAATGGTTCAGAGTTTAGCTGCCTTTGACGAAGACAGAACTCGTAATATGTTCCGAGTACTGTTTGACGAAAGCAAAGATTTGACCGAACGGATCAAGTACTTTTGGGATGAAGCAGATGACATGAGGGAAAAGGGCGATGAGAAATGGTTCAATCATTATCAAGACCTACATGCCGTCAGTGTATATCTAACTTTCATGTATCCCGATAAGTATTTCATCTATAAGTACACGGAGTTAAGAAACAGCATCAAGGCTCTAGGAGATGACTTCTCGTTCCCGGGGAAGACGCCACCGAGTTTCTATAGCAAAGTTGTAGATTATTGTGAGGGCCTTCGCGTTCGAATCGCTGCCAATCAAGCGGTTTGCAATGAGTTGGACAAACTGATAAGTAGCAGTCCAGATTGCTATGAAGACAAGCACCGTAATATCGCTACGGTTGACTTCATCTACTATGTTGGTAAGCGCCTTAAAAATTTGCCTACTGATGTTTCAACTGGTGAGGACAAACCTATCATAGAACCTGATGAGAACTCCAGGTACTGGATCTACGCTCCTGGCGAGGGTGCCAGCATGTGGCAGTTGTGCCAAGATAAGGGCATCATGGTGCTCGGTTGGGGCGATATTGGCGATTATAGCCAATATACCTCACAAGAAAAATTGATTGCCGATATGCAAGCTACTTATAACCTCTACGAAAAGAACTTCATGAATAGCTCTTTGGCTGTATGGCAGTTCTATAAAGACATGAAGCCAGGTGATGTGATTTTCGTGAAACAGGGAAGGAGTAAGATTCTTGGCCGTGGCGTGGTTCAAGGCGGCTATCAATACGATGAGGAACTGAATGAGGAATTTCGCAGTTTCCGAAAGGTAAATTGGACTGACATTGGCAAATGGGATGCTCCATTCAATCTCGCGGTTAAAACTCTCACACGAATAGGTGTGACTGAGAATGACAAGTTGCTGATTAAACAGCTTAATGATTTATTCATAACCGAAGAAAAACCGGTGCTCGAACAAGTGCCATTCTCTATCGATAAGATGATAGAGTACATTGATAAGACAGGCTTGATTTATTCGCCGTCGCTTATCAAGCGTTTTGCCTTCTCGTTGTTGACTAAGCCGTTTGTCATTTTGAGTGGTTTGGCAGGCTCGGGTAAGACGCAGCTGGCCATCACGTTTGCCAAGGCGTTGGTCGAGAATCGTAAAAGCCAGCTATGCACAGTGAGTGTGGGTGCCGACTGGACCAACCGCGAGCCGTTGCTGGGTTTCCCGAATGCATTGCAGTCTGCCCAATATGTACGGCCAGAGAGTCGTGTGCTCGACCTGTTGATTGAAGCCAATAAGCCCGAGAATAGTGATAAGCCCTATTTCCTCATCCTGGACGAGATGAACATGAGTTACGTAGAACGTTACTTTGCTGACTTCCTCTCGGCGATGGAGAGCAAGGAAGCCATTCCATTGTGGAATGGTTGTACAGACCTTGATGAGGATGATGAAGAATGGGATGACACGCCCACGAGCATCAAGTTGCCGAGCAACCTGTTCATCATCGGCACCATCAATGTGGACGAGACCACCTATATGTTCTCGCCCAAGGTGCTAGACCGTGCCAACGTGATTGAGTTCAAGATATCGGCAGACGAGATGTCGAGTTTCCTTGAAAACATGAAGGATGTGAACCCCGATAACATCATCGGCAAGGCCGCCAACATGGCCGCCAGCTTTGTCGAGATTGCCAGCAATAACGACCTCAAGAAAGAACCTGGTGCGATAGATACCCTGAAGAAGTTCTTCGGTGAGTTGAAGAATGTCAATGCCGAATTCGGTTACCGCTCTGCCACCGAGATCTTCCGTTTCATCTGCCAGGCCAAGAACAATGACGATACAGCAGTCAAGATTACGGATGACGAAATCCTGGATGCTGCCATCGTTCAGAAGCTGCTGCCCAAGCTGCACGGTTCCCGCAAGAAACTGGATCCCGTGCTCAAGCAGCTGTGGAAACTGTGTTTCAAGAAAACAGATTCCGAGTCTGAGTTGGGTATTTCCAGCGACAAATTGCCCAAGGCCGTTTTCAAGGAGAGTGCTGACAAGATCTGGAGGATGTATGAGTCCGCCAGTGCCAATGGTTTCACCAGCTTTGCCGAAGCATAAGAAGTGTGGTAGTTGTGTTTATAAATTAAATTAATCGTTGCTGTATTATGAATTGGAAAGAAAAAGCCTTGATTTTGCTTGATAAAAGCTTGAAACCAATTCCTCAAGAGCTCAATGAGATTGATTGGAAAGGCGGCCTGTCTGACGATAAAGAACGTTTGGCACAACACATTTGCGCATTTTCTAACCTAATAGGGGGTGGCATTTTGGTTTTTGGAGTCAATAATGATGCGTCGTTTGCAGATATGACTCAAGAATTGATAGAACGGACTGTTTTAAGGCTTGATAATATTGCTCAAAACAGGATGTTCATGCCTATTCAAATTGAGCATGCGGTTATGGAATATGATGAGCATCCCTTACTGTTTATTTATATTCCGGAGTGTCGCGAAAAACCGATGCGCATGCGTGGTTCAGATATATACAGCAGCTATATACGCTCTGCAGGGCACACTGTCAGGATGTCGCCCAAGCAGGCGAGATTGTTAATTGCCGAGTCAGAGGGAGTCAATTATGAAGAGCGTATTGCAAAACGAGGATTGACCTCAGATGAGGTGTTAAGCTTACTAAATTATAAGAAACTATTTGAGTTATTAGAACATCAATTGCCCTCCACGACTGAAGGTATCATAAGTTTTATGGAAGAACTTGGAATCTGCCATCAAGAAAGCACAGGTTATTCCATTACAAATCTAGGAGCGCTTCTGTTTGCCAATACGCTGTCTTCCTTTGAGTCTATGAAAGGTAAGGGAGTAATTGTCAGAAGATATGTAGGCAATAACAACAGACAATTGCTTTTAGAACAAGAAGGAGCGATGGGATACGCAGTAGGTCTAGAAGGACTGATTGGTTTTGTGATGAAAAATACTGGGACAGAACACATTGATGGTGCGGTAAGGGAACTAATCCCGACCTATCCGCGAGTTGCCATCCGCGAGTTTGTTGCCAATGCGTTGGTGCATCAAGATTTTGCAATCAGAGGAATGCCCATCACAATCGAAATCTTTGCCAATCGACTTGTTATTACAAATCCAGGGTATTCTCTTAACGATGTTAATCGTTTAATTGATCTGCCACCTCACTCCCGCAATGAAGAGATGGCTCAATTAATGCTGCAACTGGGCCTATGTGAGCGACGCGGAAGTGGCGTTGATCGAGCTGTTGAAGCAATGGAGAGAATGCTATTACCAGCATACAAAGCAGAAAGCGGTAATGATTTTACTCGAGTAACTCTATATCCGAAGAAATCTTTGTCTGATTTAACAAAAGAGGAACGTATAGAAGCTTGTTATCAGCATTGCTGTCTTGCCTATGCTGACAATGAGACAATGAATAATCAATCTGTCAGAGCGCGTTTCGGATTAAATAAGAATCAGGGAACAATAGCATCGCACATTATCGCTGATACTGTTGCCAAAGGGTTGATTAAACCGTCCAATCCAGATTCTGAGTCAAGAAAATTTGTTTCTTACGTGCCGTTCTATGCGTGATTTTTATCTTCACGGGAAATCTATAATTTATATAAGTAGCTTATAATCAGTACGTTTTTATCTTCGCAGAAAATCCAAAGCCATTAAGATGAAGGAACTGGAGTATCTTAAAATACCGGTTGAGGTCGAAGGGGGCAACGTCATCACATTGTTTATCGACCCTCAAAACAAGAACAAGGCTAAACTCTATGAGTTGGAGTCGCCCTCGGCTGGTGAGTATCGTTACCAGCTGATGGAGGGCTGCAGCTATCAGTATGAGTTTGTCGGTAAAGAAGATGAAGTATACCAGTTCCAAAAAGAGGATGAAATCATCACGTTCAATAGATCCAGGGATCGCCATCCCAATATGGGTACCATTACCACTGGTATCTATGTGGGGCAGTTAAGCCTGTGGGTCGTGAACCGCAAGACAGGCAGTCGGTGTGGCAGGGTGAACCTGGAAATCCGCAGTACCAAGTCGGACTATGAAAGCGACTATCGCCACATGCTTGACGACATCGCCGAGTACTACACAGACTTAGTGCTGCAGCAAGGATCGCCAGTGACTCAGCAGCTGAAAATTGATGCGAACAGCTCGTCCAAGACGCTGTATCAGCGCTTCTCGTTTGTGCGTTCTATCGTGGACAGCGATGCGTTCAGTGAGGCCGTCCACAAGATCATTTCCAATCCTATCAGGAAATGGACTGAAGCCAATATTGAGAAAAACATTGTTGGCGTTAGGCGGTTGTCCAGGAAGAACATCCGCCAAATAGCCTCAGATAGAGACAGGTTGCCACTGAACAGCAGCATGAGGTGCAAAATGCCATATGGGCTGGATAGCGTGCCCCGCACCATCGAGGTGGAGTACAAGCGTGACACTATAGACAATCAGGAGAACCAGTTCGTGAAGTTTGTGCTGCGTACATTCTCGAACTTCTGCGCCGAACTGAAGTCGTTCAAGAATGCTTCTGACCGTCTCAAGGCAGAGGCAGATTTGACTATCGAGCAGCTTTCGTCTCACCTTGAGAACCAGTTCTTCCGCCAGATATCCATGCCGACACTTATGAACATGAACAGTCCCGTCCTGCAGCGCAAGGAGGGATACCGTGAAGTGTTCCAGGCGTGGTTGCTATTTGACCTGGCCGCCAAGTTGAACTGGGATGGAGGAGATGACGTTTACGAAGCCGGCAAGAAAAACGTTGCAACACTCTACGAGTATTGGTTGTTCTTCAAGCTGCTGGAGCTCGTCAGCGAGTTCTTTAACATTGATCCACGTTCCAAGGAAAAGCTCGTTGCACTTGATAGCAATCGTATCAACCTCAATCTGAAACAGGGAAGAACCAGGATGGTTTATGGCCAGCAAGAGACCTTCTCTCGCGTGCTCAATGTGGCATTCTACTATAATAGGACGTTCAATAAGGTTGATGAGAAAGAAGACAGCATTCACAGAGCAGGGAGCTGGACGATGCCCATGCGCCCCGACTATACGCTGTCGTTGTGGCCTGGAGAAATCACTCAAGAGGAAGCAGAGAAACAAGAACTCATCGTTCACATCCACTTTGATGCCAAGTACCGCCTGGACAAGGTGCTGCTTGACAGCAACGAGTACGATGTGAACGAAGAAAAACGCCAGCAGGAACTCGGCGTTTACAAGCGAGCTGACCTACTGAAGATGCACGCCTATAAGGATGCCATCCGCAGGACAAGCGGAGCCTATGTGCTCTATCCTGGCACCGAGAACAAGGAAATCCACGGTTTCCATGAGATCGTGCCTGGTTTGGGCGCATTCAGCATCCGTCCAGGACACTGGCAGCAGGACTCCTTCTATCTGAAGCAGTTCCTGGCTGAAGTGAAAGCCCACCTCATGGACCGCACCTCTCAACGCGAGAAACTGTCTTACCATCAGTTTGACATTCACAAGAAGCCTAATCCATCTATGATGATGGAGAACGTCCCTGAGCCCGTAGGCGACAATCGTGACTTCCTGCCTGGCGAGGCCTCAGTCATTGTCGCTTACTATAAAGACCAGCGACAGTTGGACTGGATTCTCGAGAATCATTTATACAATCTTCGGGCTGGTTTGGATAAAGGCTCTATCGCTCTTGAGGGAGAGATCATTAATGCCCGATATGTACTGCTCTACAATGACAAAGAGGCAACCCATATGATTCGCATAAGGCGAAAGGGCCCCAAGGTTTACACCAGAGCTCAACTGATCAGTATGGGCTACCCTCAATATTTAAAAGAGAGCACATCAGAAGTTGACTTTGAGCGTGAGGAAAAAGAAGCCAATAGAATTTACCTGGTTTTCAACCTTTATAAGGACAACAGTTGCGAAAAAGAGTATCAACAGTATAAATGGGATGCTGTCGCCCTTGCAGGCAAATTCACAAGAATCGGCCGCTCTTTCCCCATCAGCCTGGTTGACCTGCTAAAAAAAGCCAAGCAACGATGATTGTTTTAAACAACGATTAGGGCTCAAGTGGCAATGCAAGGGAGCCCGTTGCTGGTGTGAAAGAGAATCAGTACTGTGCTCTCCAGATGCGTTTAATCTCTCTGCCCATATAGAACTTGTGTTTGTTGGCTCTTCTGATGCCAAATCGGACTTTACCCTCGTTTTCCCACCGTAATAGTGTATTGCGATGAATGCCAAGGAGCTTACTCGCTTCTCCAGAGGAGTAGCGTGCAAAATCTGATACTTTAGGCTCTTCGTTTACCATGTCGTTATATCTCCTTTCTTAGTTGTTGATTTTGGTCACTATAATCTGGTGCCGACAATCCGCTCGATGTCGCTTTTGCGATAACGGCGTTTACCTCCAATCTCCACTTTCTTGAGTACTCCACTCTTGTCCCACCGATACAGTGTCATTTTCGACACATGTAGCAGTTTTGAGGCTTCGTCAAGAGTGATTAATACATCAGCTTTTGCGGCTGCTTCTGCCTCAAACATAGCGATAGACTTGGCCCCGAGAAGGATTTCCTCGGCAAATGCTTTCAGGTCTCTACCTGAGAGTTGAAAGATGACGTTTGGATGTTCGTCAATTAATGCGTTCAAACTTAAATAATTCATAGATAATAAAATAAAAACGTGAACCGTTGCACCTAAAGTCGAGGCACTTAGGATAGCCTTATCGACGATGCAAAAGCGGTTCACGCCTATAGAGCGAGAACCACTATGCAGCCCTGTCGATAATTCAAAAAGTTCCTAAGTTTTCGACTTTAAACAGGAGCATAATGTTTCTGTATAACCCACAATGTTTTGTCACTCGCAGTGGAATGACGTGGCAAATATACACAATATCTGAGAAATACTGTGCGCCTGCCAGAAGAATTATGATGATATGAGGGTTAGTCCAAGGCTGAAACCATGTCGCGTTTCAGCTCTTGATCGACCTCACGATAGCGTGCGAAGGCAGCGCTATTAGGAGCATGACCAGTCAGCTCGCTCACAAGAGCCTGGTCTTTGAACGTCTTATAGATGATGTGAGTGAACGTCCTTCTCGCCATGTGGCTACTTGCAATCTCGTTAATGGGACGTATCTCTTGCTCACCGGTGAGGGAGTTGCGAATAACCACGTTTCGGGTTATTCCGGCGATGGTCATGATCTCTTTGATGGCCTCATTGTATTTCTGGTCGCTGATGAAGGGCAGCAGTGCCTTGCGATCTTCATCGGCATAACGTTCCAGTATGGCCGTCGCCATTTTGTTGAGAGGAATTTTCAGTGTTAGAGGGTGCCCAGTGCTCGTCTTGCGGGCAATGTAATGAACCTCACCATTGATGACGTTGGCCCGTGTCATCGTCTTCAGGTCGCTCACACGGCAGCCGATGCAGCAATGGAACAGGAAGATGTCGCGTTGCACTGCGAGTGCAGGCCGACGGCTGAGATCAGTGTCACGGAGTTGATAAAGTTCATCATGGGTGAGCATGTAGGGAGTGCCATAGACCTCTTTGGATATTTTGAATTTGCGGAACGGACTTTTGTCCATGAGTTCCTGATCAATTGCCCACATAACAAACGCTCTCAGTTTTTTGAAATAGCCGTTGACCGTATTCTGGCCGCGTTCCCCGGGCATTCGGCTCTCGGGGACTGCCTTGAGAATCTTTGGGAACTTCTTGAGCAGTTTGAATTCATGCTTCATGTAGTGGTCCAGCTCATTCAAAAGATTGACATCAATGTTTGAGAACGTGATGTGAAACTCGGGGTCCACCACTTGCTTGTACATTTCAAAACGTTGAAATATCCGATAGAACACCATATACTGCCTGTATGTGCCAGGCGTCTGCGGCTTGTTCTCAAGAAACATGTCGAAGTAATCGAATATGGTGGGCGCCTTAGTTTCATCGGCCTGTGGGGTAGGGGCCTCTTCAGCAAAATATGACTTCACAGTTTGAGCGAGCCATCCTTTCCCAATGTTGTTAAGGCCTTGCTCCAATACCTGCTGATCAACGAAGGCGATAAGCTCTTCAAGTTGTTTCTTCGTCTCCTCGCTGTGATGAGCCTCAGGGTTCTTCAGCCTGGGCACTGCAATAACGAGTCGTTTAGAAGAACGTCCCTTGGTGCTTGTGTATTTCTCTTCTCTAACATGCTTTGCAAACACGCGTAATCCCGTTGCGGCCTGCTGATCGATACCACCAAGTCTCAGTCTAATTGACAATTCAACGCGTCCAGCTTTGTCTGTTTTCTTCGTTGTGGATATTTCGTAAGCCATTGTGTATTAGTGTTATTATTTATGTTCTGCAAAGTTACATCTTTTCTCTGAATCTACCAAATTTCATCCCCATATCCATCCCCATATAAAGTGTTTTTTTGTGATTTTTTTAGATATACCCCAAGTTATAGAATTAAGTGTGATATATCAATAAATAACTAATATACAGGTGTTTATTTATATCAAATTCTCTAAGTCTTAACATCGCCAAATCTGCCCAAAACGAAATTAATTAACCCCACGGGTTCACGATAATTTTATTATAAGTATCTGATTGTCAATAGATACAGAAAAGATATAGTTGCGTTTTGGTGAGTTTTTGGCGACTTATTCGGCGCAAAGTGTAACAGGTGCTGGCATTATTTCTCGCTTCAATTGCAATACAAGCCCTTAGCGCCTCATGATACAAAGACAAATCCCTCATTTGTCTTGATTTGTTGTGGTTTAATTCCAAGTGCCACCTAGCACGTAGTCGATGAGGGCGGTGACGTCGCTGATGTTAATGCTGCTGTCCTGGTTGCAGTCGGCTGCTGGGTTGCTGATGGTGCCGCCGCCCAGCACCAGGTCAATCAGGGCCGTCACATCGCTGATGTTCACGTTGCCGTCGCCGTTCACGTCGCCACGCGACGTAGCGCTGATGATAGCCACATTGTCCACCGCGAAGTAGTCGCCCGGTCTATTGACGCTGATGTCCTTGGTGTAGCTCCATTCCAACGTGCATTCCCCTGCGGGCAAGTAAACGGAATAGGTTTCCCAGCCAGCGTTCTGATACTCGCCGTAAGCGATTTGCTCCACGCCGTTGATGCTGAAAGAGCATCTGTCATGCAGCGTTGATGTGCCTTCGCCCCAGGCCTTGAAGTCAAACTCCAGAATATCGCCCTCGACAGCGGTTACCGTCGCCGTCATCACCGAGGAGCTGTTTGCCACGCCCGCGTTGCCTGACTGGGCATACATGCGGCTACCCTCCTGTATAACTGTCCAGGGATAATTCCCCGTGGACTCGAAGTGGATGTTGCCGCCCTCGACGTTCAATGCATCGTCAAGCAAGTCAGGAGCGGTGAAATAGCCCGGATTGCTGGAACCGCCGTCGATGTGGGCATAAGCCTTGTCCACATGGTTGGCATCATAGGTAGTGCCCAAGCCGCCCACCAATTTGGTGCAATAATAGAACATATAATCGGAACTCGTCACGGCTGCCGTGCTCCAGCCGTCGCCCACATAGATGGTTTTCATGTTAGTGCAATCAAAAAACATCCATTTCATATTGGTCACCTTGGCAGTGTTGAAACTGCTCAAGTCAAGGCTCGTCAAGGCTGAACAATTTTCGAACATCCTGTTCATTGTGGTCACGTTGGACGTATTGAAGTTGCTTACGTCGAGGCTCGTTAAACTGTTGCAATCACTAAACATGATACCCATATTGGTCACATTAGCCGTATTGAAACTGCTCACGTCAAGATTCGTTAAGGCACTGCACCCCCAGAACATGCTTTCCATGTTGGTCACGTTGGACGTATTGAAATTTCTCAAGTCTAGACTCGTCAAGCCACAGCAATTACTGAACATGTCACCCATGCTGGTCACGTTGTCCGTATTGAAGTTGCTCACGTTGAGGCTTGTCAAAAGTTTACAATGTCGGAACATGTATCTCATTTCGGTCACATTAGCGGTGTTGAAATTGCTCACATTAAGACTTGTTAGAGATTCACAATGGTCGAACATGCCATACATATCAGTTACACTAGCCGTATTAAAGTGGCTCAAGTCAAGGCTCATCAAAGATTCACAATTATAGAACATACATCGCATATCAGTCACATTGGCCGTGTTGAAGGAACTCAGGTCAAGATTCTTCAAAGAAGAACAACCACCGAACATCCAACCCATATTGGTCACCTCACTAGTGTTTAAGTAGGCGATTCCGGTGATGGATTGAAGATTCTCCATATCACAAAACCAGCTGTATGTGGTCGTCGGGGTGGCAATGACGAATGGGGATTTAAAGACCACTCGGGTCACACTGGTGTAGGTGCCATCCAAGTACCACCCAGGGGAGCTGTAGCCAGTGTTCAAGTCATAGGTCGTGCCAGTGCGGGTGCTACGCTGGTTATCGTAGTAGAACGTCAGCGTCGTGTTCGACGGCGTGTAGTTGGCATAGGCCTCGACAGCAGCCTGCATGCCCAGGGCGCACATCATCGCCGCCACGAGGGCGAAGAGTCTAAAGAGTAGTTTCTTGCTCATAGTTATCGGGATTTATTGGTTAATATTATTGTTTGCTGTTTGGTATTACTTGCGAGGTTTGACTCACAAAGGTAATCAATTTTTACCAATTTCCATCATCGGTTTGCCCATTTCCCATCTCCCGTAGTCGCCTTATATACATAACTGAGATTTAACTAACGCTTTTATTAACAACTGATTACAATAACAACGACATTATGAAACATCCTTTGAAAATTACAAATTATACGACTCAACTATCAGACATTGGAACGCGGGCGCTACAGGTGATGCTTGCTTGACAAGTCGCAATTTGCAACAAAATTATTATCTCTAATATATTATCGTTTAATCACTATAGTTATGATAAAATTTCTACTCTTTGTCGCGGTTGCTATAATTGTGTCAATGGCTGGCGCTGGTAAGAAGCGTAAGGAAGAGATTGACTAGATTAACGGTGCTGAGCAATCTGCTCACTGTCTGCTGTTTAGATTTCATATCATTTTATCATGGTCCGCATCGCCCTTGTGATTCATCAAAATCACTGGAGAATAACTTGCATATTCAAAGAATTCTTACGATATTTGCCTACAAATTGTGCTAACCGTGATTTGTATTCATGGAATTGACCATCACTTTTGTATCAATCAGTGCTGTGCACGCTTTACAAACATTATTTTAATCACGTTAACAGTTTATCATTTTTAAATATAAAGCATCATGCAAATCTCTATTAACTTCAAAAAGTTCATGTGGGTGCTCGCATCCATTATTGCTGGGGCAATGACTGCGTCAGCTGTACCCGCCCATCCCAGACCCGTAGATGTCACACAAAGTGACGGCACCAAATTGACGGTTCGGCTTGTGGGTGATGAGTTTTATCATTTCACTGCGACAACCGATGGTTATACCGTGCTGCAGCGCAGCAACGGAGACTATGTCTATGCTGTGCAGTCTGGATCCCAACTGACAGCAAGTGATGTCATCGCCCATAACCCTCAAATGCGCACTGCCAATGAGTTGAAAATGGTATCCACTCTCCAGAAAGGCCTCACTGACCAGACTTCAATAGCCAAGGGCAAGCGTTTTCGCAACAATCGTGACAAGCTGATGGATCCCCGCCGGACAGATTATCAGAATTTCCGGGGCCTTGTCATTCTCATTGAATTCTCTGACCGGTCGTTCACCTACGGAAACGATTACTTCGATGCCATCATGAATCAGGAGAACTATGCAGGTTACTATAGTTCTAATGGATATTTTGTACCGTGTACCGGTAGTGCGAGGGATTATTACCATGACAACAGCATGGGCTTGTTTGATCCCGAGTTTGATGTTGCGGGTCCCGTGAAAGTGAATTATTCCTGCACTACCCCACAGGGCTATAACAACGTGAGTGACATTTTCGTGTCGGCAGTCAATGCTCTAGACTCATCGATAGATTACAGCCAGTATGATGGAGACGGCGATGGCATAGTGGACATGATCTACTTTATTGTCGCAGGCTATACCGCCAATTTCTCAGGCAATAACAGCGGTTACCTGTGGCCTCATCAGTTCTATATGTACTACTATACTGATGACCTGTATGATAATGTTTATTTGGGCCGTTACTCCTGTTCAGGAGAGATCTATGGATGGGAAGATTATGGCTACACCGATCCTGACGGCATCGGCACTATCGTTCACGAGTTCACCCATGCACTGGGATTAATGGATTTGTATGATACCGATTATGGGACTAACGGTCAGGCTAACGACCCTGATGCATGGGATGTGATGTCAGGTGGCAGCTATCTTAACGAATCAAGAACACCAGCAGGATTAACGATTTGGGAACGTTACCGTTTAGGCTTTGCCGACATTGAACAAATCACTGAAAAGAAAGCGGGCTACACACTGGAACCCGTCAACACGGCCAACACCGGTTACTGGATTGAGTCACCTAATGAGAATGAGTATTTTATTCTCGAAAACCGTCAGCAGACTGGATGGGATGCCTATCTGCCAGGTCACGGCATGTTAGTGGTTCGAGTCGAGTATGACGAGGACCAGTGGTGGAACAACACCATTAATGCCCAAGCGTCACACATGTACTATGAACTGTTGCGTGCAGGTAATGGCTTCGGAGCTAGTGAAAATGACCCATTCCCAGGCTCATTTAATGTAACAACTCTCAACAATTTGACTACACCCAGCCTCAAAACTTGGGCTGGACAGGATAACGAATTTGGCTTGGAGAACATTGCCGAGAATAATGGCATCATTACTTTCGGCGTTGTGAACGGCGACGGCACAGCACCCAGTCATGGCTACAGTATTGGCGATGTGAACCATGATGATAACTTCAACATTGCTGATGTGACAGCACTGATCGACTACGTGCTGTCGGGAGGGGGAAACGTTTGCACTATTTGTGCTGACGTCAAGGCTGATAATATCATCAACATTGCCGATGTAACAGCCATAATTGATTTGGTGCTTAGCACGGCCAAGTGATAAGACCAATGTCTTCCGCAGTTGATGCGGAAGCATCATCGAGACAGCGCCATCATCCCACGAATCATTGACGTGAATGATGACGCTGTCTCGATTTTGCACTTATTGTCAGTCTTTTCCCGCTGCCGCTAAGCAGTTACCCTCATTGATACCTGGCCATTCAGATTCCCCATGGGAAAAAGGGTTATTGGTTGTGGATGAAGTGCCTACAAAGTTCCCACCATCAAAAGTTTTTGAATAAAAAATATTCTTTAGTCAATGGATTAGGAAAAAATACACTAACTTTGCAATTAACCTTTGGGCACATTGTATTATGTGCTTACACGACAATGCGTGTGAGTAATGAATTCTGCATCATGCTCAAATTGGTTTTTTAAAAAATTGCCAATACAAGGTTTATTCATGAACAATTAACATATGAAATATTTTGTTCTGCTGACGGTTCTGCTGCTATCCTTTACCGCTAAGGCTAGCGTTGACAGCATCGCAAACGACACGACACTCACGACAACAGTTGTCGCAGCCGACACGATGCCTGAACACCGTTCACACGTCCAGCAGTGGCGTGAAGACGTGAAGAACCGCATCACCAACAAGCTTAATGAGCCCTACGACACCATCCATGACAAGGGTTACTGGTGGCGTGCCATGAAACACGGCAAGGTTAATTTCAATGACGAGAGTATGGGCTACCCTCGTTTCCTCTTATTCTGCTGGAAGGTGTACAAATGGGGCGATAAGGCGTTCAACAGTTACGACCCTGACTATGTAGTATCTACCGGAAAGAACTGGAAGCTGACATTGAAGAACCAAAACTGGATAGACAACTTTGCAGTTAGCACTACCGATGGAAATGCGATTTTCACCAGCGGCGCAGCAACCAATCTAGGACTTTACATCTCGTTTATGGCAGTATCGGTAGGCTATTCTCTCGATGTCGACCGTCTCATCGGCGACAGGGGAACCAGTGAAATGCTGGAATTCTCGTTCACTTGCGCACGTTTCACAGCCGAGGCCCACAAGACGACCAATACAGGACGCATGAAAAGCCGCATTAAACTCAAGGGAGGCGACTGGCATCGTGGCGATATGTTGAATGCGATGCGCCGTGAGTCGATGGGAATGAGTGCGACCTACTTTTTTAATAACAAGAAGTATGCCCGCGCAGCCGCTTATTGCTACTCCAAGTATCAACTGCGCAGTGCAGGTTCGTTTCTTGCCGGTTTCTCGATAGACAACTATGATTTCAAAATCGATACCCAGTTGCTCACACCCGATCAGGCTCAAGAATTCGCAAAAGCTGGGGTATCACACATGTGCTATACCGAATACTGCTTGGCTACAGGATATGCCTACAACTGGGTCATCAATCCAAAACTACTGTTTAATGCCACAGGAACAGTAGGCACAGGCCTCAAGTACATTCACAGTTCAGAGTTTTATGAGGCCAGCAACAGGTGGGCCCTGAATCCCCGCGGCAGTTTTGCGCTGACCTATAACCATAAACGGTTCTTTGCCAGTCTTCAGACCAATGTCTCCACCAGTGTGAATATCAACAAGGACTGGTATTTCGATTATACCATTGCCGATTTCACAACAGTGTTTGGCATTCGGTTCTGATTCTTCAGGCTGAAAAACCTTGAAGTGCCGCTCTGACTCAGCGACAAATGATGATTACACATCATGAACCCCAAAAGTAAGATCAATTACTTTTGGGGTTCATTTCAAATTCGGTTTATACTCACCTCTTGTTCTGTTATTTAGGCGATCAGTTCAAGGTAAAGGGCAGACGCTGGACTGAGCGGCTGTCAGTTCCTATCATCACCTCGAATTCGCCAGGCTCGCAAACGTGCTGGAGGTCCTTGTTATAGAACTTGAGCAAGTCGGCTGTGATCTTGAAAGATACCATGCGGCTCTCGCCAGGCTTGAGGTTGATGCGCTCAAATCCCTTGAGTTCCTGAACAGGACGGGCGATGCTGCCCACCATGTCGCGGATGTAGAGTTGAACGACCTCGGCACCCTCGCGGGTTCCCGTATTGGTAACGGTGACGGTAGCGGTAATGCTACCATCTTGAGGCATCGAGTTGCTGCTAAGGGTCATCGGGCTGTACTCAAAAGTAGTGTAGCTCAAACCGTAGCCAAAGGGGAACAGCGGTTCGTTGGGCACATCCAGGTAGTTGCTGGTGTACTTGGAAAACCAACGGGGGCTGGGACGGCCGGTATTCAAGTGGTTGTAATACACCGGAACCTGTCCCACATTGCGGGGCATTGAAGCGCTCAACTTGCCACTGGGCGACACGTCACCAAAGACAACGTCACAGATGGCATCGGCCGCCTCGCTGCCGCCGAACCACACGTTCAAGATAGTGGGGATGTTTTCCACCTCCCAGTCCATGACCGTCGTGCGGCCACTGAAGTTGAGCAGCACGATGGGCTTGCCTGTCGCTTTAAGAGCCTCAAGCAAATCTTTCTGGGCATCGAGAATGGAGAGGTCACTGCGAGAACTGCACTCTCCCGACATCTCGCTGGGTTCACCCATTGCAGCAACGATAACATCGCACTGCTTGGCAATGCGCACAGCCTCGTCACGCATCACATCAACAGGACGATTGTCACGCATTTCACGACCGAACATGGTCGAATTTTTCTCCAACTCAGCATCATAGCACACGTTACAGCCCTTGGCATACATCACCTCGGCCTTCTCCCCCACTGCACGGCGCATGGCCTCAAGCAGGGTGCTGTAACGGTCGCTGGATGCTGCCACACTCCATGTTCCGGGCATGTTGGCGCGTGTGTTGGCCAACGGGCCTACAAGTGCGATTTTTCCAGTGCGCTGCAGTGGCAGCACATTATCCTTATTCTGCAAGAGCACAAACGTCTCGGTCGCCAACTGGCGAGCGGCGGCTCGATGCTCGTCGGTGTAGATATCCTTTTTGGCACGCTTGGGATCAAGGTAGCGGAAGGGATCATCAAACAGACCCATCTTGTACTTGGCTTCCAGAATGCGGCGGCAGGCCTGGTCGATTTCGGTCATGGTCACCTTACCCTCGTTGAGGGATTTTTCCAGTGTGCCAAGGAAACCGTCGGCCACCATGTCCATGTCGGTTCCGGCATTTAGAGCGAGCGCCGATACGGTCTGCAAGTCACCCATGCCATGGTTAATCATCTCGCTGATGGCGGTATAGTCAGTAACAACAAAGCCATCAAACCCCCAACGGTCGCGCAGCACCTCGGTCATCAGCCAGCGATTGCCCGTAGCAGGAATATAGTCAATGACGTTGAACGAGGTCATGAAACTGCCTGCACCAGCCTCAACACCAGCCTGATAGGGAGGAAAATACTCGTTGAACATGCGCACGTGGCTCATGTCCACCGTGTTATAGTCTCGGCCGCCCTCGGGGGCGCCATAAAGGGCAAAGTGCTTGACACAAGCCATCATTGTCGTCTTTTCGGCTAAATCGCTACCTTGATAGCCCTCAATCATGGCTCGGCAGATGGCTGAACCCAGGAACGGATCCTCGCCGTTGCCCTCGCTCATGCGACCCCAGCGGGGCTCGCGGCAAATGTCCACCATGGGGCTGAAAGTCCAGCAGATACCATCGGCTGTCGCCTCGACAGACGCGATGCGCGCCGAATTACGGATCGCATCCATATCCCAGCTCATCGACATGGCAAAGGGGATGGGGAACACAGTCTCATAACCATGAATAACATCCATACCAAAGAGCAGTGGAATACCCAAGCGGCTCTGCTTGACAGCGACTTCCTGCAGCTGGCGGATGCTTTGAACCCCCTTCATGTTGAAGAGGCCACCCACCTGGCCCTGCCTGATTTTGCTAACCACATCGCCGCTCACCGCCGAACCAGTGATGATGTCGCCCGTAACGGGTAAATTGAGCTGACCGATTTTCTCTTGTAAGGTCATTTTGCCCATCAGGTCATCAATAAAGCGGTCCATCTTGGCCTGATCCACGGCAAATGCTGTGAATGCGCTGCTTGCCAGTGCCAATGCGAATAAAAGACTCTTGAATTTCATCTTAGCTATATTTATTAAGTTATTTCCCAATAAGATTGTGCAAATGTAACAAATTATTTCGAGATTGAGAACCCCAGCTTGTCAAAAGCGGTTGAACCTTAGGGTAATCCATGAACACCCTCGGCAACAGGTCCGTGCGGTAGTTCTCAATCATGAGGGCAATAGCACCTCAAGTTCCCCGTTACAACAAAACCCAACGCCCCGTTAACGACGCTGGGTTTTGCCATATTACTAAAATGCGGTTCTATCGCACCGTAAAATCAGCTTTAAGCGGCAAATTGGCGCTTGAAGTGCCAACAAGCATTTGACGCTTACCCAGTGACGCGGTCCAGCCATTCAGTTCCTCGCTCCAGTACTGGAAAGCGCGTCCACCGATGGTGATGGAGATGTCACGGCTCTCGCCAGGTTGCAAGGCCACCTTCTCAAAGCCGCGCAACTCCTTGACGGGCATATCTACGTTGCCTGACAGGTCGCTGACATAGAGTTGGATAACCTCGGCACCTGCTCGCTTGCCCGTGTTCTTAACCGTCACGGTAGCAGTCACAGTACCATCAGCAGCGACCTCGCGCTTATCAAGGCGAAGGTTGCTCACTGTAAATGTCGTGTAGCTCAATCCGTGGCCGAAGGCGAAGGCCGGCTTCTTGTTTTGTTTGTCTGCCCAGCGGTAGCCCACGTAGATACCTTCCTTATACTCCTCGTCAATGATCTTGTGGTCATCGCGCCAAGTGCCAGGGTAAGTGCCAAGTGCATGGGCACCTACATCGTTCAGACTCTCATACCAGGTGAAGGGCAACTTGCCCGAGGGGTTCACATCGCCAACGAGCACACTGGCGAATGCTTTTCCCGTCTCACTGCCGATGAACCAGCCCTGGACGATGGCTGCAACCTTGTCGCGCCACGGCATGGCCACAGCGTCGCCCGATATGTTGACAAAGACCACATTCTTGTTCACGCGAGCGAGTGCCTCAACCAGCTCATCTTGACCATAAGGCATATCCATGTGCTTGCGGTCGTGACCCTCAGCATCCTGGTAGTCGCTCTTGTTCAAGCCACCGAAGACGATGACATAATCAGCACCCTTGGCCTTGGCAACCGCATCTGCAATCAGTTCGCTAGCAGAGCGGTTTTCGGCCAGAGATTGCTTGGCTACCACGCCATTGTATTCACCTGTGGTGTCACCCACGTAGCCGCGGGCAAAGTCCACCTCGATGCCAGTGCCAGCCAGACGCTCCTGAAGACCTTCGAGTGGAAGGATCTCGTGTTGTGCCTTGAGTGAACTGCTGCCGCCGCCGACGGTCATCATCTTGATGGCGTTCTCGCCGACAACCAGCACGCGTTTGGTGTTGTTCACATCGATAGGCAGGACATTGCGCTTGTTCTGCAGCAGCACGATACCATCTTGGGCAATCTTTAAGGCAGCATCGTAGTGCGCCTCGCTGCACAAGAATCCTCGAGCACGCTTGTCGCTCATGGTCGTGCGGAAGAACAACCGCAGCACGCGGCTCACCTTATCGTCGAGCTCACGTATCGTGAACTTGCCCTCCTGGATGAGTTTTTTGTAGGGCTGTGCCATGTAGTAGGCGTCATAGGCATTGCTGGCGCCCCATGCCAGGCCATCGGTCCAACTGCCGAACTCCATGTCCAGGCCGTTTTTCACAGCCTGCTCGGTGTCGTGGGCCCCACCCCAGTCGCTCACCACCACGCCGTCATACTGCCAGTCACCCTTGAGAATCTCGTTGAGGGTATACTGGTTCTGGCAACAGTGCTGATCCTTGTAGAGGTTATAGGAACCCATGATGCCCCAGGTGTGGCCTTCCTTAACGGCGGCCTCAAAGGCGGGCAGGTAAATCTCACGCATGGCGCGGTCGCTAACGATGACATTGACCTGATGGCGGTATTCCTCGTCGTTGTTGAGGCAGAAGTGCTTGACACATGCCGATGTTCCCGTACTTTGCAGTCCCTGGACGTAGGGCACTGCCATGCGTGACGCCAGCAGCGGGTCTTCACCCATGTACTCAAAATTGCGCCCATTCAGCGGGGTGCGGTTGATGTTCACACCAGGGCCCAGGATCATGTCCTTGCCGCGATAGCGTGCTTCCTCGCCCAGGCTGCGGCCATAGAGGCGCGCCAACTCAGGATTCCATGAGGCGGCAAGACAAGTCAGTGCGGGAAATGCCACACACGAGTCATTGGTCTGTCCTGCCTGCACCCATTCGTCCCACAGCACATCGGGACGCACACCGTGAGGTCCGTCGTCGGTCCAAAAGTCGGGAAATCCCAACCTCTTCACACCAGAAGAAGAAAACTTACTCTGAGCGTGAATGACGGCAATCTTCTCGTCAAGCGTCATGCGTGACAAGGCATCCTCGACACGTTGCTCGATGGGTGCAGTGTTGTCAAGATAGACAGGCATCTGCGGCGTCATTCCCAGCGAACGGATATAGTCAATCTGCGGTGTGCAGTTCTCATAACGGCTGTTCTGCACATACTGCATCAGCAGGTTGCGGAAGGTTTCCTGATCAGGACGGGCCTCGCGCAGTTCCTGATAGGTGCCTCGGGGAGCCTCGGAGTATTTTACTACGATGCTATCCCACATTTCGGGCCTGGTGATGCCCATCATGCATGAGTTGTCAATCTTCTTGTAGGGCCAGAACGTGTAGCCGATGTTGGCCTTCTTCATCACGTCGACCAACTGCGCCTGCCACTCATTACTATTGTGCCCTGTCTCGCCCATATACATCGGCAGACCCGTCTTGTCACGGAAGTCGATGTAATCCTTGATGGCTTCAGCCGTAGCCTCGCCACCATAACGGTGGCAGGTGTACATGATGTTGTCATCAAATTTCCAGTCACTGAACATGTAGAAATCGGAGTTCCAGCGGGCACCACCCAGCAGGATCACGTGATTAGTGTCCACCTGACGGATGGCTTTGACAGTACGCTGATAAAGTGGCTCGAGTTGCTTGTTCAGTTCCTCCTTATTCTCAAAGTAGTGGGCTATCGGCTCGTTCATCAGTTCATAACCGAGAATCACCGGCTCATCCTTATAGCGGGCGGCGATGCGCTGCCAGATGTCGATGAACAACTGCTGGCTCGGCTCGCTCTCAAACAGCCATGGGTAACCATGACCATCGTCGATGTTGTCACCCGTCTGACCACCAGGGCAGTCGTGCATGTCGAGAATCAGGTAGAGACCTGCGGCACGGCACCAGCTGACCACCGAATCGATGCGGGCAAAGCCGTCCTGGTCCTTTGCACGGCCCATGTAGTCCTCATCGGTGAAGAGTCTGTAGTTGAAGGGCAAGCGGATGGTGTTAGCTCCCTGGCGGGCGATGAAGGCAATGTCGGCACGTGTGATATAGTTGTCCTTGAACTGGCGCCAGAATTCGGCAGCAAAGTCAGGACCCACGGCCTCCTTAATCATCAGGTCAATCATCCACGGCGAGTTGGTCTTGCTCAGGCCAAACATGTAACCCTCAGGGTTGAGCCAGTTGCCTAAGTTTGTACCTTGAATATAGAGTTTCTCTCCGTTAGGTTGCACCAGATCGGTACCTTCCACATGTACAAACTTGCCTTGGGGCTTTGCATGAAGCCCCAAGGCAAGAATAAGAGAGAGTATGATTAATAAAGATCCTCTCATAGAGTCATTTAGGTTAAACAGTTATTTCTTCTGGAATACGCGAACGTAGTCCACCTCCATGGTGACGGGCAGGGCACTCTCGTCAACGCCTTGAGCACCACCCCAGTCACCACCCCAAGCGAGGTTGAAGATGACGTAGAACGGGTCGTCATAGGGCCAGTCGTCACGTCCCAGACCACGGTTATCATAACTCAGCTGAACCTTACCATCCACATAGGTAGTGATGTTCTGAGCCGTCCATTCGATGGCATAGGTGTGGAACTCGCCCTCGGCGCCCTTGCAATACATCTCGTGGGTGACCTGAGTGCCGTTGGAGTGAACGTGGGCATTGGCGTGCAGGCTCGACGACACAAAGTCGGGGTGGTAACCCACCTCTTCCATGATGTCGATCTCGCCATCGGCGGGCCACGAACGGAAGTTGACGGGCATCATCCAGAAGGCGGGCCAAGTACCCTTGCCCTTAGGCAGCTTGATGCTGGCCTCGATGTAGCCATACTTCCAACCCGTGTTGCGCTTGGCATAGACGCGGCCCGAGTAAATCTTGCCGTTCTCCTTGAGTGCGGTGATACGCAGTTTTCCGTCACGGATTTCGGTGACGAACTTGCCATTGGGCGTCGTGTGGTTCACGTAGTTCTGCAACTCGTGATTCACCCAACCGCTATTCTGCACTTCGTGCACCCAATCGTCACCGTTCAACTCGTTACCTTTATCAAACTCGTCGTTCCAGACAAGGGTGTAGCCATCAGGCGAGTAGTAGGCCGCCTCGGCAGCAGCTTCTTGCGAAATGCTGATGGTCTTGCGGGCGGCACCCGACATGATGGTAACAGCACCAGTGCGTGCATCAGTCAGGGGGTTAGCGGCCACTGTGACCGTGATTGTGCCCGACTGTGACGTGGTGTTCTTGGCGTCGATGACGATAAAATCTTTGTCAGGATAGGCTCCCCACTCCTTACCCGTGGTAGTGACATTGATAGTGTACACACCACCGCTGGCAGGAACAGAGATGCTTTCCTGCGATACATTGATTGTTGTCGCAGGTGCCGGCTCATCTTTGCCATCTCCACCGCAGCCCCAGAGAGCTACGGTGAGAGAAAGCAATAATGTAGAAAGCACGAATCGTTTCATCTTCAAGGATGATTATTGAGCCCTATGCTTTTGGATAATGATGTCACTAACCTTGGCCTCGAAGCCTGCAGGACATCCACCAAAGTCAAGGATGAATTTACCCTGATCAAACTCAATTTCCTCGCCATTGTTCTTGGCAACGGCACCAATGATCTGAAGAACATTCTCGCCATCCTCAAGTGCGAAATCATTCTTGTAGCACAGCGTGTTCGGATCGTTGGTCACATCAGGATCCTTATTGACCTTGAGTGTCATGCGACCCAATTCCATGTTGGAATGGATGGTAACGCGAATGTCATAAGCCTGACCCTTCTCGATGTGCAGGGGCACTCCATTGATGGAACACTGAGCCTGCCACTCTGAAACGGTAGCGTCGTTGGCCGTGATGGTATAAACACCGTCGGCAAAGGAGAAGCCGGGATCAGCAACCTGTACCCAACCGGCATCAGCCCACCAGAAGCTCATCACTCCTGCCGTGTTGAAACCAGCGCCCAAGTTGTCAGGTGAATTTACGTCCACCCATTCCACTGAAGGCTCATCGGGGGTAACGGGCAACACAGTGCCGTCATCATTGGCATGGTCCTTGAGCACAATGTTAGAGATGTTGACGGTCGTACCAGCCTGGCAGCCACCAAAGTCGAAGAACAGGTTCACACGCTCCATGTCGATACCGGACATGTCGCTCTTCCAGAAGATATAATCCTGGCCTGCCTTCAGGTCGATGCGGTCAGCAAAGTAGAAGACGTTGTCATCACCATCCATCACAAGCTTCACAGTAACACCGTTAAGGTCCTTGTCACTGTTGAGGATGCATGAGAAGTCATAGTTGTGGTCGGCCGAGGTCGAGATGTTAGTGGTCTTGAAGGCCATCTGAGCCTGCCACTGGTCGGTAGTTGCCTCGGGCAGGAATACGGTATAGTCATTACCATTGGCCTCAAAGGTCGGGTCTGCAATCTGGTTCCAACCGGGAGCGTACCAGAAGAACATGCTGTATTCCACATTCTTCCACATGTTGAAGTCGCTATTGGGATCAAAGCCGCTAAACTCTTTCTCTTCATCCTCGCTGGTGAAGATAAAGCGCCAGGCGATACCGCGGTCGGGAGCATCATAGACGAGGACCATTTTCTTGGCCGTCAGCGTCTCAATGCGGAACTTGGGATTCTCGTACTGTGCATCAGAGCTGATGTAGGGGAAGGCTGTGTTGGGAGCGAGCTGGATATAGGTCTGCTTGCTCACGTTGCCGTCGGCATCCTCCCAATCATACTCCTCAAAACTCCATGTCGAAGTCTGGTTACCGATGGTGGCATCCCAGTCAGGACTCTGTTTGCCCCACTTGCTAGTACCTTCGTTCACATAGGTCAAGCCGTCTTCACCGGCATTGTAGGTGAAGGTGCCGCCCTTGCGGTTCTCGGCAGTAAAGGTGAGGCGGTCGTCATAAACGCCAAAGTCCTTCTTCTCGCCCGGTTGAGCCGACCACCATCCTGTACCGGCAGTTCCGGCAGGACCGCAGGCGAGGTGAGCCACCTCGCTGTAGTCGATGCGCCACTCCTTATCACAGATGCGGCGGAAGTCGTTGGTGTAGTCGATCTTGGACTCGTTGAAGGTATATTCCTTCTTCACACCGGTCTGGCTGATACCGTTGCGGTTACCCAGGCGCAGCTCGATGGTGTGAGTGCCAGCCTCATTGTTCTTGTAACCCACCTCTTGCAGTGTGGAGTAAGATGTTCCGTCAAGGATCCAGATGGGATAGGTTCCCGGCTGGGGAGTGTAGTTGGCTATCATCTGGTTGTTCTCCTGATCAACCGAGATGTTGAAGTCAACACCGCTCACGGTGGGGAGGCCGTTGGGATCTGCACCCTCAAACTCCTCGGGCGAGCAGGCCGTGAAAGCCATAGCCAATAACATGATTGCTATTGCGCAGCTTATTTTATTTATCTTGGTAATCATAATTTTAGTCTCTAAATTATTGATTATTAATAGTTATTTTGAACCAGCGTGGGATCAGCATCCAGCTCAGACTGTGCCAGAGGGATGTATTTCTTGCTGGGGGTCCAGCTGTTGGTGCGATAACCGTAGCTGTCAGGAACCAATACGGTAGAAGCCTTCTGAGTGGCACCTGCGATGCCCTCGGCACGCACGAGGTCAAAGTAACGCTTGCCCTCGCCACAGAACTCCAGGTGACGCTCGGTGAAGATGTCGTCGATGGTAACACTATTGAGTGCGGCAAGACCTGCACGGGCGCGAACCTCGTTAACATAGCCTGCAGCCTCAGCGGCGCTGCCTCCAGTTTGGAGAATCAGCTCAGCTGCATTCAACAGGGTCTCGGCATAGCGATAGATGCGCTTGTTGTTGTTATAGTTCAGGTTCTTGGACGTCGGGCAATCCTGATTGTTGGCAGACTGCGGACGATACTTGCCGTGCCAGATGTGGGTGTCCTGATAGCGCTCGGTGTAGCTGTAGCCACGCACATCCCAGCAGGTAACGTCGCGACGCAAGTCGCCCTCGCTGTACATGTTGTAAGCCTCTAAGCGCATGGGGAGGAAGCCCCAACCGTCGTTGCCGCTGTCCCAGCCTTCGCCGCCACCCCAACCGTTGGGTGAGCACAGCGTGGGGAATACGGTACCACCGGCAGCCATTGCCGTACCCCAGTCGCGCTGGGCCTGGTCATCGTTGTAGTTGATCTCGAAGATGCTCTCGGCACACCACTCGCCACTCTCCTGCCACAGGTCATAGAAACTGGGATTGAGCTTGTAGTTGCTGTCAGCAATGATCTGCTTCATGTAGCCCAGGGCCTGAGCATAACGGCTGTTGTCGTTCTGGTACATGACCATCTCGGCATAGAGCATGTAAGCAAAGGCCTGGCTCACGCGACCAGCATCGGCATTGGGCCAGCGCATGGGCAGCACGTTAGAGGCGATGATTTCCTCAAGCTCGGGCAAGAGCTGGTTGTAAATCTCATCGGCACTGATTTGCGGTGCAGTGTAAGGCAACGAGAGGTTCTCCAGATAGAAGGGAACGTTGCCATAGTAGTGCCACAGGATATTATAATAGTACACGCGAAGCAAACGGGCCTGCATCTCCATCGAACGGCGGAAGTCAGCACTGGCTTCACCTTCCCATGAAGCATACTTGATGGCATCGTTGCAGCGCTTAATGCCGCTGAAGAAGTCGCCCCACAGGGTGGCGAGGGTATTGTTGCCGTCGGCAGCGAAATTGAACAGACGATGCCAGTGCTGGTTGTCGGTGTTATCGGCACCGCCTACCCAGAAGTCATCACCCATGATTTCACCGTCAACCGTCAGGTCATTATAGGCTGTACCGTCCCAATCGGGCCAGTGCAGGGGAGCATAGGCTGCAGTGAGCGCCTCATTAAGGGCAGCCTCGGTGGTGTAATATTCCTCAAGAGGCTCACCCGTCGGGTTCTTCACCTCAAGAAAATCGTCGCTGCAAGAAGTCAGTGCGAGAAATGCTGCGCACAGGCCTGCTATGATTGAAATATGCTTTTTCATATTGAAAATTCTTTTAGGATAGTTTAGAGTGAGAGGTTAAATCCGACAGTGAAGGTGCGGGCCTGCGGATAGACACCGTAGTCGACACCGAGGCTGGTAGCGCCAGAGCCGATCTCAGGATCAAAGCCCCAGTACTTGGTCCAGGTGAACAGATTCTCAGCACGACCGTAGATGCGCAGACGGCTGATGCCGATCTTGCTGGTGAGGCTCGGGTTCAAGGTATAGCCGAGCGTGATGTTCTTCAGACGCAGGTAGCTGCCGTCCTGGATGTACATGTCGCTGCATACCCAGTTCTTGGAGTCGCCCAGGGTGGGCACAGTGTTGCTGGTGCCTTCACCAGTCCAACGCTGGAGCACCCAAGTGGGATAGTTACCCGAGGCGATATCCTGGCGGTAGGTGGCGTCGAAAACGTCGGCACCATGTACACCCTGGAAGAATACGCCAAAGTCAAAGCCTCTCCAGTCCATGTCGAAGTTCAGACCGAAGAACCAGTCGGGCACACCGTTACCGATGTTGGTACGGTCGTCACTGTTGATCGTTCCATCGCCGTTAGTGTCCACGAAGCGGAAGTCACCAGGATTAACTGAGGCGCCATACTTGCTGTTGTAAGCATCGGCCTCGGCCATATTCTGGATGATGCCGTCGGTCTTGTAACCGTAGAAGAAGGGGAAGGGCTGGCCATTCTCGGCGCGAGTGCCGCCGTCGCTGAACTGACTGATGCCGTAGTTCAGGAAGCCGGTGTCGTTACCCAGGTTCTTCAGTTTGTTCTTCAGGTAAGAAGCGTTGCCTCTCAAAGCGAAGTGTACGTCTGAGACGTTCCAACGGTAACCGAGCTCAAACTCAACACCGCTGTTCTCCATGTCACCTACGTTGGCCAGCGGGCGGGCCTCACCCACGTAGCTGGGGATAGGCATCTCGATGATCATACCGTTGGTCTTCTTGATATAATAGTCAACACTGAAGGTCAACTTGTTGTTCCAGAAGCCGAAGTCGATACCAAGGTCGGTCTGCTCGCTCTCCTCCCACTTCAGGTCCTCGTTAGCCAGGCGGTTAGCCTTAGAACCATAAACCATGGCAGCGGTCTGTCCAAAGTAGTAGTTACTGGTGTTACCAATGGTCGTCAACGTGGTGTAAGCAAAGTCACCGATGTTGTCGTTACCGTTCTTACCCCAGCTGAAACGCAACTTCATGTTGCTCAGCCAGTCGCGCTGATCCTCCATGAACTTCTCGTTCATGATGTTCCAACCCAGCGAGAATGAGGGGAAAATACCATACTTGTGGTTTGAACCAAAGCGGCTCGAACCGTCACGGCGCACGGTTGCCTGGAACATGTAGCGCTCGTCATAGTTGTAGCTCACGCGGGCAAACAGTGAAGACAGGCGGTGCTCGGTATAGGGACCACCCCATACACCGACGAGGCTTGTTGCTCCCGTCATCTTGCCATCGGCATCGGTGGAGATTTCCAAGTCACCACCGGTGGTGTAGTTGATGCTGGGCTTGTCGGGGTTCACGAGATACCAGTGCGAACCACCCAGCTCATCACCCTTGAACTTCAAGGCACTCTGACCGAGCACGACGCCGATGGTGTGCTTGCCGAAGGTCTTGTCATAGGTGATGGTGTTTTCCACCTGCCAGGTGTTGTTGTTACCCTTAAAGGCGACTACCGAAGTGTGGTCGGCATTGTTGTTACCCGAGAGGTAGAACTCCTGCTTGGTTGCGCCATCGTAGCCCCAGAATGAGAGCTCGGCGCTGTAGGTGAAGTGATACTTCAGTGCATCCCACAGTTGCAGGTCAATCGAGAACTTGGGCATGAACTTGTGGCTCCAGTTCTTGTTGGGAGTACCCTGCATCAAGGCGATGGGGTTGTTCTGCTCCTGATAGCTGCCGATGAATCCGGGAATCGTATAAGGATTGCCGTTCTCATCTTTATAAAGGTCAAAAGCACTATAGCGGTCAATCATCTCCTGGGCAATAGCGCCTCTCAGGGTGACGGGCAGTGTGGGAGCGAGATAGAGGGCCGAACCCAGGGGAGAACCCCAAGTGGAGTTGGCATCGATGCCCGTGCTGTGCACGCGCATGTAAGAAAGGTTGGCACCCAGATCGAGCTTGTTCAAGAAGTTGCGCTCCTTGGTGGCATCGATGAGGTTGAACTGGTTGTTGGCGCGGATGGTCAGACGATCGTAATTGGACTGGCCATAGTTACCGCCGACGATACCGTCCTGGGTGAAATAGCCCAGCGAGAGGTAGTAGTTCACCTTCTCAGAGGCACCGCTCACCGAGATATCATGCTGCATGATGGGAGCGTTGTCGTTGAAGAGGAGGTCCTGCCAGTTGGTACCGAAGCCCACGATCTTGTCGCCGTTGGCATCAGTCAGGTTGTAGGGATCGAGATAAAGCGGTGACAGACCGTTCTGCACGCGGCGCTCGTTCTGCAGGATAGCATAGTCGGTGGCACCGGTCACGTCACGCTTTCTCCAGGCGCTCTGCCAGCCATAGGAGAAATCGTAGTTGATATTGGCCTTACCCATTTTGCCCTTCTTGGTGGTCACGAGAATGACACCGTTGGCAGCGCGAGCACCATAGATGGCACCCGATGCGGCATCCTTCAGCACCTCGATACTCTCGATATCGTTGGGGTTCACGCTCTCCATACCATACTGGTCGGTGGGCATGCCATCAATAATGTAGAGAGGGTTAGAGTCGTTGATGGTGCCGATACCGCGGATGCGGATCATCGACTGGGCTCCGGGCTGACCCGATGAGGAGGTGACGTTAACACCAGCGGCCATACCCTTGAGGGCATCCTCGGCACGCAGGCGGGTCTTGCCGGCCAAGTCCTCAGCCGAAACCTTGGCGATAGACGCGGTCACAACGCTCTTCTTCTGCACACCGTAACCAATCACCACTACCTCGTTGAGCAACTCGGCATCCTCGGTGATGGTGATGCGCATGTCCTGGCTGGCAGTCACGGTCTGCTTGCCATAGCCCACATAACTGATTTCCAATTCGGCACCTGCAGGTGCGTTGATTGAGAAATTGCCGTCGAAATCGGTCACCACCGTGTTCGACGTGCCCTTTTGCACAATCGTTGCGCCAATCACAGGCTCGCCGTTGGGATCAACGACGGTACCCGTGATGGTCTGATTCTGTGCAAAAGCCGCTATTGACAGCATGACTGTCAACAACAGTGAAAGTAATCTTTTTTCTTTCATGTCACATTGTTTAATGGTTTATAATAATTAATTTTAGTTACCATTTATTTGCTGGTTTCATTCGGTAATCGGTGTTTTGTGATTTGTGCCAAATGATTGCTCATTTAGGTGTTGCAGTGCAAAAATATATAATATAAATATGTGTTACTTGCCCTAAAAACAAAAAAGTGGATGTTTTTTAATACCTAAAATCTGTAAACTTTTTATTTACAATCATTTAGAAAAGACTGCCATTCTTTAAAAAGTGGTTAAAATATGGATGGCATGAAGTCCCAAAAATCATGATTTTCACTAGATTTCTCCTTTTTAATTGTTCATCTTGGATTTTACGCGTATATTTGCAGCGCTTACCTAATAGACCAATGATTTCGATGAAATATAGTATATTTTGTGTTCTGTTGTTGTCCTTTCTTGAGGTATCAGCCGGTGATATTGATTTGGTGCAGGTTTACGGCCAGTTGGACCAGGCGATCGAGCAGACCGACCAATATATCCAAATGCGCGAAAAACGCATCTTGAAACTCAAGAACGCTCTGGAAATGGCTCACTCGCCCGAGGCTCAGCTTGAGACGTGCCGTCGCCTGTATGAGGAATACCAGCCCTACATGAATGACTCAGCCATCCATTACATCGACCGTTGCATCACGCTCGCAACCGAAATAGGCAATAAAACCATCACCGACGAGTTCACGCTATTGCTTGCCTATCAGTGTTCCGAGACCGGAATGTATCAGGAAGCGATGGACATCCTGAATTCCATTGATGTCTCACAACTGAACGATGCCAAGAACAAGCGTCGGTATTACAACACGATTAGCCACCTTTATAATGAATTGGGTTACTATTGCAAGGTTCCACGCTTGCAACTGGCGTATTATGCCAAGGGGGAGCACTACAAGCACTTTATCGATACAACCGGACTCACATCTGACGATGTACTGCAGCTCAAGGAACTTGAATGCTATAGCAACGGTGATGCCAGCGGTGCACTGTATTATAGTGACCTGCGGCTCAAGCAGGTGGAGGAGGAATCCCATCAGTTTGCCATCGTGGCCTTTTACCGGCATTTGGACTACAGATTGCTCAGGGATTCAGTGCAGACACGTTATTGGGTTGCCCAGTCAGCATTGAACGACGTTAAGAACGCTGTCATGGACCAGGGCGCATTATGGGAACTGGCCAATATGCTCATGAATGATGGAGACATCGACCGTGCTTACCGCTACATCCATTTTGCTTGGCAGTGTGCCAACAAATTCAATACACAGAAGCGCAACAACCAGATTTCACCCGTCTTGACTGCCATCAGTGACAATTATGAGGCGTCACTCAAGCACGCCAACCGCTTGCTTCTTGTGCTAGCGATAGTCTCGAGCCTGCTGGCTGCCTTGTTCCTTGTCATTTTGTTCTATAGCAACAGCCAGCGCAAGAAACTTGCCCGCGCACGTAATGAGTTGAGTGACAGCAATGCCCAACTGGGAGAATTGAACGCTCAACTGTCGGACTTGAACAACCAGATGCGACTGACCAATCTCAAACTCAACGAGTCAAACCGCGTGAAGGATGAATATGTGGGACGCTTCATTCACCTGTGCTCCTTCTACATCGACAGGCTGGATGAGATGCGCAAGCGAGTCAACAAGATGGTCAAGAGCAAGGATTTACATGCACTGCACCAGTTCACAAATGACAGTGAGTTGAGGGACAATAATCTGGCTGAATTGTATGGGATGTTCGACAGCACTTTCCTGCACCTGTTCCCCAATTTTGTCAACGACTTCAATGCATTGTTGCGCCCCGAGTGCCGCATTGCCCTACCCGACCCCAAGACCCTGAATACCGATATACGCATCTTCGCCCTCATCCGCTTGGGAATTGAGGACAGCAGCCGCATTGCCGAGTTCCTGCACTACTCGGTCAATACCATCTATAATTACCGCGCTAAAATCAAGAACGGGGCCCTGGGTGACCGAGATGCCTTTGAGGCACAAGTCAAGGCCATCGGCATGTGATCTACAAGGTATTAGGATCGCCAAAAAGCGAGGTCAATTCGTCAAAGCGCTGCAAGGTGGCATCTCCAAACTTTGACAAGGACGCCCTTGCTCTATCCAGAGTCTTAGCCGGATTCCCTGGACGGCTCTTGCTGAAGAATTTATCCGCATAGCAGATGACTTTTTCCTCTAAGGTCTCTGGCAGCAGATCCCGCACGGGCACAATCGGCAGGGCCTGGCTGACAATTTCATCGGCAGTGATTCCCGCTCCAGTATGTCGTTCACACACGCGCCCATGACGGAACAAGCCCATACTATCCAGCATTTTGCGCCCCAACACGCCATGCAGGATATAGGGCTCACTGCCATGACAGAAAATTCCTGGAGCATCGGTGCGGCACATCCCGATGTCGTGCAACATGGCCGCCTCCTCAACAAATTCAATATCGATAGGCACATGGCTATTGATAAGCCGTTGCGCTAGGGCTACTGCCAAGTCGGCAACCTGCCGGCTATGAATAACCAACACCCGGTAATCATCATTACCGGGTGTGTAGTATCGTTCAATAATGGATAGGCAATCCAGCATTAGTCAACAAAGACTACCCAGCCGTGCTCATCGGGATAGTCACCCATCTGGATGGCGCGCAGGCGATTATACAGAGCAGTTACCTTGGGACCGACACTGCCGTCCTTGCGGATAACATAGTGTACATCATTGTCCATATCAACAACCTCGCTGATGGGAGCAGTAACGGCTGCGGTGCCACACTCGGCTGCCTCATCGGCCTCGGCAAGCTCCTCAAGGGGAACGGGACGGGCCTCAACCTCCATACCCAGGTCACGGGCAATCTGCTGGAGACTCATATTGGTGATAGAGGGCAGGATAGAACCCGACTTCGGCGTGATGTAGGTGTTACCCTTCACGATAAAGAAGTTGGCAGGACCGCACTCGTCCAGATACTTCTTCTCCTTGGGATCCAGGAACAGCGCAGCGCTGAAACCAGCCTCCTTGGCACGAGCGGTAGCACCCATACCTGCGGCGTAGTTGCCACCCACTTTCCAGCGACCGGTACCACAGGGAGCTGCACGGTCATACTCGCGGAAGACGGCGACCTTGGTGCAATGGAAACCCTCCTTGAAGTACGGACCAACGGGGGTAACGAAGATGATTACCATATATTCATCGGCGGGGTTCACACCAACGCGGGGCGAGATACCGATTTCTACTGGACGAAGGTAGAGCGAGCTGCCACTGCCATAAGGCGGGATGAAGCGTTCGTTGAGCTTAACAACCTTCTTGCACATCTCCAAGAAGATATCCTCGGGAAGCGGCTGCATCTTGATACCAAGAGCACTGTTCTGCAAGCGCTTGGCATTCTCGTCGGGACGGAACAAACGGATCTTGTCATCCTGACCACGGAAAGCCTTCAGACCCTCAAAAATCTCCTGGCCATAGTGCAGACAGCTGGCTGCCATATGCAGAGTAACGGTCTCGTCCTGGGTGACTTCGATTTCACCCCACTTGCCGTCCTTATACGTGCAGCGCACGTTATAATCGGTCTTCATGTAACCAAAAGGCAGATGTGCCCAATCAATGATTTCTAAATTTGTCATACTCTGTTTAGTTAAGGTTATTAAATGGTTAAGTATATTTCAATTCATTAGATTCATTACGCTGAGACTGACATCAGATAGCGACCTTCTGGGTCAAATTACCTATTCTCACCAAGTAGATCCCACGTGACCCCAATCGCAACTCTGAGGTACCTGGTTGTAGTGTCGCCTGCGAAACCACCTGACCAAGAATAGTATAGACTCGCACCGAAATGCGCTTGGGCGTCACTATCGTGATCGTGCCATTCCTGCCATATATCTCAATGCCATCACTAGTCTTAGGGTCATTCCAAGTCCTGCCTTGAATATCCCGATTAGTTTCATGCCATTGAATCTCGCCCAGAGCCAAATTAGCCAGCCCCAGTACAAGCACCATCGTCAATATGGCGAACAGACGTCTCATCGTTTTGAATCAATCAACAAAATTATAACTAATTTTCGGAGCAAACAAACCTTTAAAGAAATTTTTCTTTTTTTCCCAAAAAAACCACCCATCCTCCCTCCAGTATCTCCAGCCCCTTCAGTCCCTCTAGTATATCCAGTCCGTCCAGCTCGTCCAGGGCTGGGGGCAATAAAAATCAAGGGAGCCGCTGCCACTGGCAGTGACTCCCTTTTAGGGGGCGGTTACCTACTCTCCCACTTTCGCAGTACC